>NZ_JBWKUZ010000019.1:0-103022 GCF_059421435.1 Janthinobacterium sp. GW821-FHT03A03
CTGCGTCGAAACCCTTGTTCCATCGGACACTCCTTCTCTGTAACGAAAAAGTGTCAACTTATTCCAGGACGGGTCAATGCTGAAAAAAAAGGCAGTTACCGCGAGGTAACTGCCTTTTTGTATTGTCGTACGTAAATTACGTCGTCAAAGGCTTGTAGCGGATACGTTTTGGTTTCGCGCCTTCTTCACCCAGGCGTTTCTTCTTGTCGGCTTCGTATTCCTGGTAGTTGCCGTCAAAGAAGGTCACTTGCGAGTTGCCTTCGAAGGCGAGGATGTGCGTGGCGATACGGTCGAGGAACCAGCGGTCATGCGAAATGACCATGACGCTGCCGGCAAATTCCAGCAGGGCGTCTTCCAGCGCGCGCAAGGTTTCCACGTCCAGATCGTTCGACGGTTCATCGAGCAGCAGGACGTTGCCGCCCATCAACAGCGTTTTTGCCAGGTGCAAACGACCGCGTTCACCGCCGGACAGGTTGCCCACCTGCTTCTGCTGGTCCGAACCCTTGAAGTTGAAGCGGCCCAGGTAGGCGCGCGACGGCATTTCGAAACGGCCCACCGTCAGCATGTCGGCGCCGCCGGACACGTCTTCAAAGACGGACTTGTTGTCGGCCAGGGAATCGCGGTTCTGGTCGACGATGGACACGCGCGCCGTCTGGCCGATGGCCACTTCGCCGCTGTCCGGCGTTTCCTTGCCGGTAATCATCTTGAACAGGGTCGATTTACCGGCGCCGTTGGGGCCGATGATGCCGACGATGGCGCCTGGCGGCACCGTAAAGCTCAGGTTGTCGATCAGCAAACGGTCGCCGAAGGCCTTCGACACGTTCTTGAATTCGATGACTTCATTGCCCAGGCGTTCGGCCACGGGGATGAAGATCTCCTGCGTCTCGTTGCGCTTCTGGTATTCGTGCTCGGACAGCTCGTTGAAGCGGGCCAGACGGGCTTTCGACTTGGCCTGGCGCGCTTTCGGGTTCTGGCGCGACCACTCCAGTTCCTTCTGCAGCGCCTTCTGGCGCGCCGATTCCGTCGCTTCTTCCTGCTTCAGGCGCGCTTGCTTCTGGTCCAGCCAGGTCGAGTAATTGCCCTTCCATGGGATGCCGTGGCCGCGGTCCAGCTCCAGGATCCACTCTGCCGCGTTGTCGAGGAAGTAGCGGTCATGGGTGATGGCCACCACGGTGCCGGGGAAGCGCAGCAGGAATTGTTCCAGCCAGTCGACCGATTCCGCATCCAGATGGTTGGTCGGCTCGTCGAGCAGCAGCATGTCCGGTTTCGACAGCAGCAGCTTGCACAGCGCCACGCGGCGCTTTTCACCGCCGGACAGCACGCCGATCTTGGCGTCCCAGGGCGGCAGGCGCAGGGCGTCGGCGGCCATTTCCAGCTGCAAATTCAGATTGCCGCCGTCGGAGGTCGAGATGATCGCTTCCAGGCGCGCCTGTTCCGTGGCCAGGGCGTCGAAATCGGCGTCTTCCTCGGCATACGCGGCGTACACGGCTTCCAGCTTGGCTTGCGCTTCAAACACTTCGCCCAGGCCCGACTCGACTTCCTGGCGCACGGTTTTTTCCGGGTCCAGCTGCGGTTCCTGCGGCAGGTAGCCGATGTTCAGGCCCGGCATCGGCACGGCTTCGCCCTGGATGTCGGTGTCGATGCCGGCCATGATTTTCAGCAGGGTCGATTTGCCGGAGCCGTTCAGGCCCAGCACGCCGATCTTCGCGCCTGGGAAGAAGGACAGGGAAATATCTTTCAGAATCTGGCGCTTGGGCGGGACGATTTTGCCCACGCGATTCATGGTGTAGACGTAATTTGCCATTAGAAATCTCGGGTGATATACAAAGACGGACAGGATACGGTAAACGCCCGCTTCCGGCCAGCGCTGTGCGCTGCGGAAACGGACGCCTGGGGCAGGCTCAGGCGGCGGCGCGCACTTTACGCGCCGTCCACAGGCCTTCGGCCGCATACAGGGCCAGCGCCGTCCAGATGACGAGGAAGCCCAGCATGCGCTCGTGGGTGAACGATTCGTGGAAGACCCACACGCCGATCAGGAGCTGGCCCGTGGGGGCGATATATTGCAGCAAGCCCAGCACGGCCAACGGCAGGCGCCGCGCGCCGGCCGCGAACAGCAGGAGGGGAATCGCCGTGATGGGGCCGGACGCGAGCAGCAGGGCGCGCGTGGCGCCCGACTCCGTGTTGACGAAGCCGCTTTGCCCATGCCAGGCCAGCCACAGCATATAAGCCAGCGCCAGCGGGAACAGGATCAGGGTTTCAAACGACAGGCCTTCCAGCGCGCCCAGCGCGGCCGTCTTGCGCAGCAAGCCGTAACCGCCGAAGGTGGCCGCCAGCAGCAGGGCGATCCACGGCACCTGCCCCGCCTGCCAGGTGAGCCAGGCCACGCCGCAGGCGGCCAGGCCGATGGCCAGCCACTGCAGGCGGCGCAGGCGCTCGTGCAGCAGCAAAAAGCCCAGCATGACGTTGATCAAGGGCGTAATAAAGTAGCCGAGGCTGGCGTCGACCACATGGCCATTGTTGACGGCCCAGATATAGATGAACCAGTTGGCGGACAGCAAAAACGCGCTGGCGATGAAGCTGGCCACCACCTTCGGCTGGCCGCGCAGGGCGCCCAGCCAGCCCCACTGGCGGCGCACGGTCAGCACGATGCCGAGGAACAACAGCGACCAGACCATGCGGTTGGCCAGGATTTCCTGGGGGGCAATATCGTCGATGGCATGGAAATACAGGGGAAACAGGCCCCAGCACAGGAAGGCGAGGGAGGCGTACAACATGCCTGGATTCATGATGGCGTTCGCTTCAGAGTAGACAGTCTGTCATTATCGCTGAAAACGCACGGGGCTGCCCGGCGCCGCTGGCGAGGCGTAGAATGGCAGCAAATCAACATCCGCACGCCCGCGCAAGCCGGCGCGGCGGCATAAAACAATGACCTTGGGGCAGCTGCGGAACCATGCAAAAATACTCTTGCTATTTGCTAATACCTATCATATTGTGCGATGCAACAAAACAGAAACGGGTGCAATCTTGACGTCGGAACACAAAAAAAGCAGCCTGGTCGGCTTGACACTGGCTGCCGTCGGCATCGTCTACGGCGATATCGGCACCAGTCCGCTGTACACGCTGAAAACGGTTTTTGACCCGACCCATGGCCTGGCCGTCACGCATAACAATCTGCTGGGTATCGTTTCGCTGATCTTCTGGGGCCTGACCCTGATCGTCTCGCTCAAGTACGTGACCCTGGTGTTGCGCGCCGACAACCGCGGCGAGGGCGGCATCATGGCCTTGATGGCGCTGGTGCTGTCGTCCGTCAGCAAGTCGTCGCGCTGGCACGTGCCGCTGATGGTGATCGGCGTGTTTGGCGCCACCCTGTTCTATGGCGACAGCGTGATCACCCCGGCCATTTCCGTGCTGTCGGCCATCGAGGGCCTGGAAGTGGCCACGCCCGCCTTCAGTCCCTACGTGGTATGGCTGACGATCGCCGTGCTGGTGGCCCTGTACTCGGTGCAGTCGCACGGCACGGCCGGCATCGGCCGTTTCTTCGCCCCTATCATGCTGATCTGGTTTGTCGCGCTCGCTTGCATGGGCGTGGTCAACATCGTCAAGTCGCCGGCCATCCTGGCCGCCGTCAACCCGCTGCATGCGGTGGCCTTCCTGCTCGACAATGGCCGCATCGCCTTCCTGTCGCTGGGCGCCGTGGTGCTGGCGCTGACCGGCGCCGAGGCGCTGTACGCGGACATGGGTCACTTCGGCAAGAAGCCGATCCGCATGGCCTGGTTCCTGATCGCCTTCCCCGCGCTGGCATTGAATTACCTGGGCCAGGGCGGCCTGCTGCTGGCGCACCCGGAAGCCATTTCGAATCCGTTCTACCAGCAGCTGGGCGCCTGGAGCGTGTACCCGCTGGTGATCCTGTCGACCATGGCCACCGTGATCGCTTCGCAGGCCACCATTTCCGGCACCTTCTCGATGACCAAGCAAGCCATCGCGCTGGGCTTTTTGCCCCGCATGCGCGTGCGCCACACGTCGGAAAGCGAAATCGGCCAGATCTATATCCCCGCCGTCAACTGGCTGCAGCTGGCCGTGGTGCTGCTGGCCGTCGTCGGTTTCGGTTCGTCGGAGAAGCTGGCCGCCGCCTACGGCATCGCCGTCACGGCCACCATGCTGGCCACCACCATCCTGACCTTCTTCGTCATCCGCTACCGCTGGAAGATGAATTTGCTGCTGTGCTGGGCCGCCACCGGTTTCTTCCTGGTCATCGACGTCAGCCTGTTCTCGGCCAGCGCCCTGAAACTGTTCCACGGCGGCTGGTTCCCGCTGCTGCTGGGCGCCATCCTGTTCATCGTCATGCTGACCTGGAAGCGGGGCCGCCAGCTGGTGTTCCAGAACCTGGAAAAGCATGCGATCCCGCTCGACGATTTCCTCTCGTCGCTGTTCATCGCGCCGCCGCTGCGCGTGCCCGGCACGGCCATCTTCCTGCGCGGCGAGACGGATGGCGTGCCGCATGCGCTGCTGCATAACTTGCTGCACAACAAAGTGCTGCACGAGCGCGTGATCTTCCTCACGGTCTTCATGCATGAAGAACCATGGGTGGCGCCGTCCGAGCAGGTGCGCGTGGTGGACCTGGGCCACCAGTGCTTCCAGGTGAACGTGCACTACGGCTTCAAGGATGAACCCGACATTCCGGCTGCGCTGGCGCGCTGCGCCGAGCAGGGACTCGACTTCGAGATGATGGAAACGTCGTTCTTCATCGCCCGCCAGACCATCATTTCGACGCCGGGCGCCGGCATGATGCCGTGGCGCGAACACCTGTTCGTCACCATGTCGCGCAATGCGCGCACGGCGGCCGACTACTACCAGATCCCGAGCAACCGGGTGATCGAACTGGGCACGCAGGTGGAAATCTAGGCGCGACGGCGCGGTGGAATGGTTATTGTGTCAACGTTGTATTGGTGCATAATCTTCCGCCGTGCTTACGTCTGCTTACAAATGCGGCTGGCGACACCTGTTAAACTGCTGCTCGCACCGGTCCGCACCGTACGGGTCGAGCCACACTCAATATTTAAAGGGAAACCATGAAATCGGTATTTCAAATGATCGCCACCATTGCCTGTGCCGTGGTCCTGACCGCCTGCGGCGCCGCCGCCAACACGGAAAAGCCGGTCGTGCTCGACCCGAATACGCAAGTGAAGGAATTCACCTTCCCCGACGTGGTGGTCGGCACCGGCACGGCCGCGGCGGCGGGCGATACCCTGGACGTGGTCTACACGGGCTGGCTGTATGACGCAAGCAAGCCGGAGAACAAGGGCGCAAAATTCGATGCGACCCTGCCAGGCGCAGGTTTCCCATTCGTCCTGGGTATCGGCCAGGTGATCCTGGGCTGGGACCGCGGCCTGGTCGGCATGAAGGTGGGCGGCACGCGCATCCTGTCCATTCCATATGACCTCGGTTATGGCAAGGTGGGCAAGCCGCCGGTGATTCCCGGCTATGCGGGCTTGCTGTTTGAAGTCAAGCTGATCGGCGTGACGAAAAAGTAAGCAGGCGCAAGGCAGCCAATACCAGGGGCGATTCCACGGAATCGCCCTTTTTGCTTTGTGGCGCCCGTTTGCGTCAGGCGGGCGCCAGTTCCTGGAAGTAATATGTGGCGCCGCCCAGATCGGCCGGCGCGTCATATTGCAGCACTTGCGTGCGGCGCAGCGCCACCGGGGCGCTGAAGGCGGGGCCGTCATAGACAAAGGTGTGGAATTCGCCGTTCTCGCCGCAGGCGTCGACGCCGGGCGGCAGGTCGGCCAAAAAGGCGGCGTCGAATTCGCGCCCGCAAAATTCCCGCGGCAGGTGCCGGCCATTGATGCAGACGACGATGGCCTTGAAGCCGGCGGCGAGGAATTCATCGACCAGCGCGCGCCGTTCTTCGCCCCACAGCGGCAGGTGCGCCGTCAGGCCGGCGACCGCGCAGACCTTTTCTTCCCAGTCGCGGTGCGGCTGCAGGTCGATGTCGCCGAAGATGGCGTGGTCTATGCCCTCGTCCTTCGCCGCGCGCAGCATGGCGATGAACCGTTCTTCATAGCTGGCCCAGCTGGCGTGATAGCGCTGCAGGCGCGCGCCCAGGCTGGCCGCTTGCGCCTCGAGCAGCTCGGGCGGCACGCCGTGCGAGCGCGACTTGCGGCCATCTTCATCCATGGCCGTGATCAGCAGCGGCACGGCCAGGCCGGCGTTGCGCGCGCGCCACAGCGCCAGGCAGGAGTCCTTGCCGCCGCTCCAGGAAATCAGCGCCGTCGTCATGCCGGTTTCTCCGCGCGCAGCATGTCGACGTGCTGTATGCCGTCTTCGTCATACGGTGCGCTGACGGTGACAAAGCCGAACGACTGGTAGAAGCGCTCCAGGTAGTGCTGCGCGCCGATGCGGATGGCGTGGCCCGGATGCTGGCGTTCCGCCCGCGCGATGCCCTCAAGCAACAACTGCCTGCCGGCGCCCGTGCTGCGCGCCTCGGGCGCCGTCAGCACGCGGCCCAGCGACATTTCCACATACTTGGCGCCGGGCGCCAGCACGCGCAGGTAGGCGGCCAGGCGGCGCTGGCCGTCGACCGTCTGCCAGCCCAGCAGATGCATGGCCTGCTGGTCATGGCCATCGAGATCCGGATAAATGCACTGCTGTTCGATGACGAACACGCGCTGGCGCAAGGCCAGCACCTGGTACAAATCGTGGGGGCCGAGTTCGTCGAACGTGTTCCATTGCCAGCTGATCATGGGTCATCCTTGATTGAGAGTGGCCGTGATTTTACCGGCTCCAGGGCGCCAGCGTTGAGCAAGGCGCGCAATTGCGCTTCGGCGCCGGCCTTGGCGGACCAGTTGTCGCTGGCGTACAAGAAAAATAGTGGTTTTGCCGCTGCTACCGAATTGCAAGTCTTTCCACACAATCTACAGCACGCCGACACCATGCCATATTTGAATGAAAATTATAATTAGGATAACATTCGCGCGGCGGCTTGCCATCGCTTGTGATTGGTGCATGCACCTGAATGACTTTTATAACGTTCTGCAAAACATACGAGGAAGCCATGAAAAAGAAACTGTTATGTGCCGCTCTATTTATTGCCGGAATCTCTTCTGCCCATGCCGATGAGAGGACCTGGAATTTTGTCTATCAAGGCTTCGTCGACGCCGCTACCGGCGTGTTCGATCCCGAGATGAAGTACTCGGGCAGTTTCACCGGCGAAGACCGTAATCTGGACGGCATTGTTGCACTTGATGAACTCAGCTATTTCGAATCCCAGGGCCATGACTATGTGCCTGGAAAAATCATTTCTGGCGGCGGGGGATGCGGCAGTTCCACTCTGCAATGTACAGTATATAGATTCAGTTATGCACTGACGGGGGCACTGTACTATTCAGTCGCCACTTTCGGCACTGACGAACTTCGCGTCCATTGGTGGAGTAGCAGCGGTGCTACCCGCAGTTCTTTCAGCGGCGAAGGCGGAAATTCGCGCACGGGTGGCGAAGGTTGGTTCTATCGCTATGAATGGTCCGACCGGACGACCTTTACCATCTCTCCGGCGCCAGTCCCGGAGCCAACGGTCGCGTTGATGCTGCCTGCGGGCTTGGCCCTCATGTACTTGACACGGGCACGCCGCCGTAAGATTCCTGCCTGATCCCGCCGTACGGGTCTCACATTGAAGCGCCGGCATTGGCGCGCTCTCCATCTTGCGCGGCAGATGATGCAGGGCACGGCGAGCGCCAATGTCGAACTTCCCCAGACGATCGGTCTGGCCTTGCATGTACCTTGCACCTTGCAGCTCACACGTTTGCTCGACGTGGACGAGCCATGCAGTCGTGGATTGCGCAGCTGCGCAGGAAGCGCTTTTTTATGTACAGCTACCGAATTGCAAGCCTTTTCGCGCACTCTGCAGCAAGCCGAAATCAGGCCGTTTTCGGAAGATCATTGTAATTATGCTAATCTCTTCATGGCGGTTTTGCCGTCACTTGTGATTCGGGCATCCACCTGAATGACCCTTGTAACGTTCTACAAAAATATGAGGAAGCCATGAAAAAGAAACTGTTATGTGCCGCTCTATTTATTGCCGGAATCTCTTCTGCCCATGCCGATGAGAGAACCTGGAATTTTGTCTATCAAGGCTTCGTCGACGACGCTACCGGCGTGTTCGATTCCAAGATGAAGTACTCGGGCAGTTTCACCGGCGAAGACCGTAATCTGGACGGCATTGTTGCACTTGATGAACTCAGCTATTTCGAATCCCAGGGCCATGAGTATTTGCCTGAAAAGATCATTATTGGCAGCGGGGACTGCGGCAGTTCCTATCTTAAATGTACAGTACGTGAATTTAGTTATGCATTGACGGGTAAGCTAAACTTCTCAGTCGGCACTTACGGCGCTGACGAAGTTTATGTCCACTGGTGGAGTAGCTCTGCCGATACTGGCTATAACTTCGGCAGTCTAAGCGGCAATACGCATACGGGAGAAACTTGGTCAGATCAATATAATTGGTCCGACCGGACGACTCTCACCATCTCTCTGCTGCCAGTCCCTGAGCCGGCGGTCGCGCTGATGCTGCCTGCGGGCCTGGCGCTCATGTGCTTGGCACGGGTACGGCGCCGTAAGATCCCTGCTTGATCAGGCCGGTCTGGCCGCGCATGCGCCGTGCGGCGCGCGCCGTTGATCGATGTGGACGGGCCTGGCAGTCATGGATGGCGCACCAGCACCAGTATACATACCTTGCAAGATCCGTCCATTTCCATGGTAGTGCCATGCTCAACCTCCGGCAGCGTTGCGCTGCCGGAGCGGATGAAGGACGTTGCCGCCCGATTACACGATCGTCAGGGTGACGTCGATATTGCCGCGCGTGGCGTTCGAGTACGGGCAGACGATGTGGGCGGCGGCGACCAGCGCTTCGGCGGCGGCGCGCTCCATGCCCGGCAGCGAGATTTTCAATTCCACTTCGATGCCGAAGCCCGTGTCGATGGCGCCGATGCCGACGTTGCCTTCGATCGACAGGTCCGCCGGCACGGCGATCTTGTCGCGGCCGCCGACGAATTTCATGGCGCCGATGAAGCAGGCCGAGTAGCCGGCGGCGAACAGCTGTTCCGGATTGGTGCCCACGGCGCCATTGCCGCCCAGTTCTTTTGGCGTGGTCAGCTTGACGTCGAGTACCTTGTCGGACGACACGGCACGGCCTTCGCGGCCCCCGGTGGCGGTAGCTTGAGCACGGTACAGGACTTGTTTGATCGACATGATGGTTTCCTTTTGGTAGGTAAATAGTTGGCGACTAAATAGTGTACTACTTGTTTCATGGGATAGTGTCCCAGGATGCCCGTCTGAAGAAGCAATTCCGGCGTCCATGCGTGCAATATATATCGTGCGCTATTTAATTGCAAGCGATTTTATTTTCAGGCGATGCGGATTTGTGCTTTATTTTCTTGCCTTTGTCGCCACTATGGGGCTTCCATCGCATAATGGCCACCGCCGCCGGCGCCGATCGCTATGCTTGGCCCACTTCAATACCCAAGGAAAAATCATGACCAGCCTGTTCTTTATCCTGCGCCTCGCCGCGGCCACGATGCTCACCTACATCATCGCCACCGCCCTCCTGGTCGAGAACTTCCTGCGCCATATTTTCGGACACACGGAAGGCTTTTTTGTCATCGTCGGCGCGCTGCTGGCCGGCACCGTCATCACGAATGCGTTTTCGCACGTGCGGCGCGTGCGCCTGATCGCCGGCGCCGTCAATGCCGGCACCCTGTCGAGCCGCCAGCGGCGCCAGATCGAGATTCCGTTCGAGGCCGGCGAAGCGTTCGACATGGTCGACGCGGCCATCCGCGAACTGCCGGGCAGCGAAGTGGTCGAGAGCGCGCGCGACAGCCTGCAGGTGCAGGCGCGCGTGCGCCGCGCGGCGCCGTACACGGACACGGGCTTGCCGCGCATGCGTTTTTTGGGTTTCCTCGAGCCGCGACCGAACCAGATCCTCGCCACCGTCACGCCGAATGGCGAGGCAGGCAGCGTGACCCTGATCTGCGAGCCGTCGCGCAACGCCTGGACCGACTGGTTCCTCGTCGACCATGGCAGCAACCTGGAAAACGCGGAAGCGGTGACGCGGGCGATGACGCGCCGCGTGGCGCAGCGCCGCCGCGGCGAGCAGGCCGAGGCGCGCCAGACGGTGACGGAAAAGGAACTGACGGTGGCCAAACTGAGCCTGCTGCATGCGCAGGTGGAGCCGCACTTCCTGTACAACACGCTGGCTAGCGCCCAGTTGCTCACGCGCAGCGACCCCGTGCGCGCCGATGAAATGCTGGGCAATCTGATTTTATATCTGCGCCACTCGCTGCCGCGCACGGAGCAAGCCATGTCGACCCTGGGCACGGAACTGGAACGGGCGCGCGCCTACCTCGACATCCTGAAAATCCGCATGGGTGAGCGCCTGAACCTGCAGATTGAGGTACCGCAATACCTGCGCCAGGTGGAACTGCCGCCGATGATGCTGCAAACCCTGGTGGAAAACGCCATCAAGCATGGCCTGGAGCCGAAAAGCGGCGGCGGCACCATCTGGATCATGGCGCGCAGCGGCAACGGCACGGTGATCGTCACGGTGGCCGACGACGGCAAGGGGCTCAGCGACGACGGCGCCGGCACGGGCATCGGCCTGCGCAATGTGCGCGAACGCCTGCGCCTGACCTACGGCAATGCCGCCGCGTTTGCCATCGTCGCCAATTTCCCCGATGGCGTGACGGCCACCATCACGGTGCCGGACAGCTCGGCGCAAGGAGTGTCATATGGCTAACCCTGAAATGACGTGCGTCATCGCCGAAGATGAAATCCTGCTGCGCGACGCGCTGGTGGCCCTGCTGGCTGAAGAGTGGCCGGCACTGCGCATCGTTGCCGCCTGCGACGACGGCGGCACGGCGCTTGAGGCCATCGCCACGCGCCAGCCCGACGTCGCCTTCCTCGATATCCGCATGCCGGGCCTGACGGGGCTGGAAGTGGCGGCCGGCGTGCTGGAAGCGAGTCCCGCCACGCAGGTGGTGTTCGTCACGGCCTATGACCAGTACGCGATCGACGCCTTCGACAAGGGCGCCGTCGATTATTTGTTGAAACCGATCGTCCGCGAGCGCCTGCAGGCAACCCTGCAGCGCCTGCAGGCACGGGCCGGCAAGACCCGGGCGGGCGACGGCGCGCTGGCCGGCTTGCTGCAGCAGTTGACGAGCGCCTTGCCGGCGGCCGCCAAGTCGCCGCCGCTGGTGTGGCTGACGGCCAGCAGCGGCAAGGATACGCGGCTGATCATGGTGGAAGACATCGCCTATTTCCAGTCCGACACCAAATACACGGCCGTCATGACGGCGGACGGCGAGGCGCTGCTGCGCAAGCCGATCCGCGAACTGCTCGACGTGCTCGATCCGGCCATCTTCAAACAGGTCCACCGCTCCACCATCGTCAACATGAAGATGGTGGCGTCGGTGACGCGCGACGAGGTGGGACGGGGTGCCCTGCGCCTCAAATCGCGGCCGGAAACCCTGGCCGTGAGCCAGCCTTTCATGGCCTTGTTCCGCACTATGTAGCCATGATTGCGCGCCATTTCAACAATCTCGCGCCTGCTTTTTCATCTCCTCCCTGACCATTGATAATTATCATATTTATATTTAATTATGATAATATTAACATGGCGGCATGCCGTCAGATGTGATGGGTACGTCTTCCTGAAGCGCTTTTTAACGCTCTGCAAACATATGAGGAAACCATGAAAAAGAACCTGTTGTGCGCCGCATTGCTTGTCGCCGGAATATCCGCTGCCCATGCGCAGCCGACGACGTGGAATTTTACTTATCAAGGCTTTGTCGATGCGGCTACCGGCGTATTCGATTCCGGCACGAAGTTCGGGGGCAGTTTTGTCGGGGAGGACAGCAATCTGGACGGCGTGATTGCGTTGGATGAGCTGAGCTATTTCATTACCAATGGCTATCTGTTTTTTCCAGTCTGGCCAGGCCAATATGGGTGCAATACTTCTTCTTACCTCCGGTGCGACGTCAAGAATTTCAGTTATACACTGACGGGTAAACTTCACTACGAAGCCAGCACCAGCGGCAATGACGAAGGTTCCATGTCCTGGTATAGCGATGCCGTTATCGGCAGTCACTTCCTCAGCGGTGGAGGAGATTTTATGAAGGGCACAAGTTGGGAACGGCGTTATAACTGGACCGACCAGACGACCTTCACGATTTCTCCGGCGCCCGTTCCTGAGCCAACGGTCGCGTTGATGCTGCCTGCGGGCCTGGCGCTCATGTACCTTGCGCGGGGACGCCGCCGTAACACTTCAGCATAAGCCCGCCTTGTCCGCTGCGCCGGAAAACGCATCCGGCAGCCTGGGCCGTGAGCCAGCCGCACACGGCCTTGTTGCACAAACTCATGCCGTCAGACGCTTAGTCTGCCGTCTCGAAGCCTTCCAGTACGTTCACCACATTGATGCCGATTTCCTTCACCGCATAGCCGCCTTCGAGGATGAAGGCGGTGGGCAGGTTCAGATGCGCCAGGCGCTCGCCCACGCGCAGGTAGTCGCCGCTTTGCAGGGCGAACTGCGACAGCGGGTCGCCGGCGAACGTATCGACGCCGAGCGAGACCACCAGCGCGTCGGGCGCATACATATTGATGCGCAGGCAGGCCGTTTCCAGCGCGGCGAACCAGCTGGCCGTGGAACTGCCGGCCGGCAGCGGTAAATTGACGTTGTAGCCGAGCCCCGCGCCGCTGCCCGTTTCATCCGCATGGCCCAGGTAAAACGGATATTCGCTGCGCGGGTCGGCGTGGATGGAAGCGAACAGCACGTCGTCGCGTCCGTAAAAGATGCTTTGCGTGCCGTTGCCGTGGTGGTAATCGATATCGAGGATGGCGACCTTGCGGGCGCCGTCGTCGAGCAGGTGCTGCGCGGCCAGGGCCGCGTTGTTCAGAAAACAGTAGCCGCCAAAGAAATCGCTGCCCGCGTGGTGGCCGGGCGGGCGCGTCAGGGCGAAGGTGGCCCGCTCGCCCAGGCGCAGCGCGTGGGCTGCGTTGACGGCGCAGTCGGCGCCCGTCTTGGCCGCCGTCCAGGTGCCGGCCGTCAGCGGCGTGCCGTTGTCCATTGAGTACAGCCCCAGCCTGGCCGCGAAGTTCTCCGGCTCGATATCGCTGCGCAGGGTGCGCACGGGCCACACGGATGGCAAGGCGTCCTTGCCCGCATTGTCCGGGTCGAGCGCCAGCCAGTCGTGCCAGGCGTGGCGCAGGAAATGCAGGTAGCGGGGCGTGTGGATGCGTTCGAGCGAGGTCAGCGGCACGCCGTGCGGCGTGACGATGCGGCCCAGGTTGCGCCGCCCCAGCTCGGCCACCACCATGTCGGCCCGTTCCGGCGTCTCGAAGCAGGGCACCATGGCGCCGCGAAACCATTCGAAGCGGCCCCGGTGCTGGCCGTGCAATTCATTATAGAAGGTCAGCATGGGGGCGCTTTGCGCAAGGTCAGGCTCAGGTGTGCGAACACAGGGTGCTGGCGCGGTAGGCGGCGACGAAGTCGTCGAAGCTGCCGGCGGGCGCCGCTTCCATGGCGCGCTGCTCGGCCAGCGAGCTTTCCGCCAGCTGGTCGAAATACGCGCTTTGTTCCTTTGTTGCCGGATGCGCGCGGAAAAACGCCGCATGGCGTTCGCTTTGCTGCAGGCCGAAGGCGGCAAACGAGCCGCCGTTGGCGCGCAGCTCGGCCAAGACCTTTGCCGATGGCGTCGCGTCCGCGTCGGCCAGTTTACGGGCCTGCGCCGCCAGGCTGTCCGCATGCTGCGTGCCGCCCTGGCGCGCGTCGAGCAAGGCCGCCACGGGCGCGATGCGCGCCAGCAGTTCCTCGCCCCACGCCTGCAGGGTGATTTCCTGACCGTCGCGGCGCAGGCTCAAGCCCGGCTTGCGGCCTTCCTTGACGGTGCGGGCGAAATTGTTCGTGTAGCAGGCGCTTTGCTCGGCAGAAATCGGCGCGCTGTCGTCGAGCGCGCAGAACAGCAGGAAGGCGTCGAGGAAGCGGCCCGTTTCCAGGCTGATGCCCACCGGTTCGAACGGGTCCACATCCATGCAGCGCACTTCGATGTACTGCACGCCGCGCAGGCACAGGGCCTGGATGGGGCGCTCGCCCGTGCGGATCACGCGTTTCGGGCGGATGGTCGAATAGTATTCATTTTCGATCTGCAGCACGTTGGTGGACAACTGTATCCACTCGCCATCCTTTTTCGTGCCCAGCGCCGCGTACGGCGGATACGGGTCGTTGACGGCGTGCGTGAGGGCGTTGACGTAGTCATCGAGGCTGTTTTCGTGCGGGCGCAGGCCGGACTGGGCGTCGTTCTGGTAGCCGAGGTCGCTCATGCGCAGGCTGGTGGCATAGGGCAGGAACAGGGTGTCGTCGGACAAGGTGTCGAGCTTGTGCGCGCGGCCGCGCAGGAAACCGCTGGAAAGTGCCGGCGAGGCGCCGAACAGATACATCAGCAGCCAGCTGTAGCGGCGGAAATTGCGGATCGTCGCCAGATAGCTTTCCGACTGCACGTCTTTCGGCGTGGCGGCCGCCTGCGCCGGGCTGGCGCTGGTGTCCGGATGGCTGGCCAGTACTTGCCACAGCTGCTCGTCGAGCGAATAGTTGTAGTGGATGCCGGCGATGCACTGCATGGCTTTGCCGTAGCGCAAGGCCAGGCCGCGCCGGTAGACGTGCTTGAGCATGCCCATGTTCGAGCTGCCGTAGTTGGCGATCTCGATGTCCGCTTCGGGCGGCAGCTGGCAGGGCATCGACTGGCTCCACAGCAACTCGTCGCCGAGGCGGCTGTAGGCGTGGCGGTGCACGGTATCGAGCTTGTCGAGCGTGACGGCGATATCGGCTTCGGCCGGGGTGATGAATTCGAGCAGCGCTTCGGCGTAGTCGGTGGTGATTTCAGGGTGCGTCAGCGCCGAGCCCAGGGCGGCGGGGTGGGGCGTGGAAGCCAGATGGCCGGCGTGGTCGACGCGCAGGGTTTCACGCTCGATGCCGCGCAAGCCGCCCAGCAGCGCGCGGTTGGCATCTTCAGTCAGCAATGCCAGGCGGCGAGTCAACAGGTTGGGCAATTTGAGCTTCCTTTCTTGTGCAGCAGATAAATAATTTGTGCTGAGATTAACCGAATTTTGGCAAATGCGTCGGCGCCGGCCCAAAAAACGCCGCGTCGCCAGCGTCCGTCCCGGGCAGAGGGGACGGCGCTTCGGTCAGGAATTCGCTTGATAGTTTAACAAACTGCGGGGGATCTGGCGCGCGGCCGGGTCAAGCTTTGCGCAGGCGGCAACGTCAGCCCAGGCGGGCGCCGCTGACACGCTCGATGCCGGCCAGGTCGCGCCAGCTTTGCACTTTGCTGTAGCCGGCGTCGGCCAGCAAGCCGCGCACGGACGGCGCCTGGTCATAGCCGTGCTCCATCAGCAGCCAGGCGCCGGCCGCCAGGTGGCGCGCGGCGCCGGCAACGATGGTGCGCAGGGCCGACAGGCCGTCCGCATGGTCGGTCAGGGCGCCGGCCGGCTCGAAGCGCAGGTCGCCTTCGGCCAGGTGGCGGTCGCCGCTGGCGATGTAGGGGGGATTGGAGACGATCAGGTCGAATTTTTCCGTGCCCAGCGCTTCGAACCAGTCGCTGGCCATGAAGGTGATGTTGACGCCGTTGGCGCTGGCGTTGCGGCGCGCCACGGCCAGCGCCGCGCTGCTGACATCGAGGGCCGTGACGACGGCGTCGGGCCGCGTGTACGCCAGCGCGACGGCGATGGCGCCGCTGCCCGTGCCCATGTCGAGCACCCGTCCGCCGGGCGGCAGGCGCTCGAGCGCCAGCTCCACCAGCACTTCCGTGTCGGGACGGGGAATCAGCACGGCCTCGTTCACTTCGAACGGCAGGCCGAAGAATTCGCGCCGGCCGACGATGTAGGCGATCGGCTCGCCCTGCAGGCGGCGCGCCAGCAGGCCTGACAGGCGTTCGGTCTCTTCTGAAGTGAGTACTCGCTGCGATTGCGTGATCAGCGAGACGCGCGACAGGCCCAGCGCGTGGCCCAGCAGGATGCGGTTGTCGAGCGGATCGAGCAGCGGACGGATTTGCAGGGCGCCGACAGTGCTGCCGGCGGGGATCAGTGTTTCTGGCATAGGTAAGTTTATTGTTTGCGGCGCAGCAAGGTCCACAGCAGGCCGATGGCGAAGATGGCAAACCAGATGAACGCCCATTGCGGGATCGACAGGCCGAAAAACGGCTCGCCGGCGTTTTCGCAGGCGCCATACGATTCAAACATGAACGGCATGAGCTCGGCCGTGAAAATCTTGTTCAGCGCCGTTTCCACCGGGTCGATGCCGCACGAGAAGCCGGGATGGGCCAGCACGTACAGATGCTTGGCGCCCACGCCCAGGCCGCCCAGGGCCGCCAGCAAGCCGATGCCGGCGCCGATTTTCGGGCGGTTGGCGGCGGCGCCGGCCAGGCAGGCGATGCCGATGGCGAGGAACAGGTAGCGCTGGATCACGCACAGCGGGCAGGGCGCCATGTTCATGGCGTGCTGCAAATACATGGCCACGCCCAGCATCAGGAAACACAGGGCGGCGATCAACAGGAGGACGGTGCGTGAATTTTTCATGGGCGACACGGTGAGGTGGATGGAATCGGGCTGGTCATTTTCGCACAAGGGCCGATTTTTGTTGCTTAGCCGCTACTTAAGCCCTTGATCTGGCCGGGCGCTTTAAAAAGGGTTCAGGGCAAGGCGCAGCGCCGCAGGCAGTACGCATGGTCGGCCAGGCGATGCAACGCCGCCATGGACGCTTTTTAATCGCCCAGCGCAGCCAGCAGCTCCGCTTGATGCTCTGCCGCCAGCGCATTCGTCAGCTCCGTCAAATCGCCATCCATGATGAAGTCCAGCTTGTACAAGGTCAGGTTGATGCGGTGGTCCGTCAGGCGGCCCTGCGGGAAGTTATAGGTGCGGATGCGCTCGCTGCGGTCGCCGGAGCCGATCAGGCTCTTGCGGGTGGCCGCTTCCTTCGACTGCTGTTCGCGCAGCTGCACGTCCTTGATGCGCGCGGCCAGCACTTTCATCGCCTGCGCCTTGTTCTTGTGCTGGCTGCGGTCATCCTGGCATTCGACGACGATGCCGGTGGGCAAGTGGGTGATACGCACGGCCGAATCCGTCTTGTTGATGTGCTGTCCGCCGGCGCCCGAGGCGCGGTAGGTGTCGATGCGCAGGTCGGCCGGGTTGATGTTGACGTCTTCGACTTCATCGGCTTCCGGCATCACGGCCACCGTGCAGGCGGACGTGTGGATGCGGCCCTGCGTTTCCGTGGCCGGCACGCGCTGCACGCGGTGGCCGCCCGACTCGAACTTCAGCTTGGAATACGCGCCATTGCCGACCACGCGCACGATCACTTCGCGGTAGCCGCCCAGGTCGGAGTCCGATGACGACACCAGCTCCACCTGCCAGCGGTTGCGCTCGGCAAAGCGCGTGTACATGCGCAACAGGTCGCCGGCGAACAGGGCGGACTCGTCGCCGCCCGTGCCGGCGCGAATTTCCAGGAAGATATTGCGCTCGTCATTGACGTCCTTCGGCAGCAGCATGGTCTGCAGCTCGCGCTCGAGCTGCGCCATGGTGGCTTTCGCCGCCTCGATCTCTTCCTGGGCGAATTCCTTCATGTCCGGATCGGCCAGCATCTCTTGCGCTGTCGCAATATCGTTGCCCGCTTCCTGGTAGGAGCGGTACAGGGCCACCAGCGGGCCCAGTTCGGCGTGTTCGCGCGTCATCTTGCGGTAGCTGTCCATGTTCGACGTGGCGTCGGGATGCATCAGCAGTTCGTCGAGTTCGACCAGGCGGTTCGCCAGTTGATCGAGTTTGGCCAGCATGGATGGTTTCATAGCGGTTCGCGGTAAAAGAGGAGATAAAGGGGCGGCGCGCCCGGCGGGCGGGCAGGGGGCGGCCGCGCGGGCGGCCAGCGGGGCTGCGCTAACGGCGCGGGCGGAACAGTTTCGGCAGCAGGGTGGCCAGCTGCTTGCGCTCGTCGCCTTGCGCATGGTGCAGCGCCTGTTGCGGGCCGTGCAGGAACTTCGCCGTCAAGCCTTTCGACAGCGCTTCGAGCACGGCGTCGATGTCGGCGCCCTTGGCCAGCATCTTGCGCGCCCGTTCCACTTCCAGCAGGCGCAGCGCTTCGCTGTTTTCATGCAAATGCTGGATGACGGGCACCATGGCGCGGTCGTCGACCCAGCTCATGAACGATTGCACGCGCGTCTCGATGATGGCTTCGGCTTGCGCCACGGCCGCCTGCCGGCTTTCCAGGCCCGTCTGCACGACCTTGCCCAGGTCGTCGACCGTGTACAGGAAGACGTCGTTCAAACGGCCCACTTCGGCCTCGATATCGCGCGGCACGGCCAGGTCGACCATGAACATGGGCTTGTGGCGGCGCGCCTTGATGGCGCGCTCGACCAGGCCCAGGCCCAGCAGCGGCAGGGACGACGCCGTGCACGAGATGACGATGTCGAACTGGTGCAGCTTTTCCGGCAGGTCCGCCAGGCGGATGGCCGTGCCGCTGTAGCGGTGCGCCAGCTCTTCGCCGCGTTCCATGGTGCGGTTGGCTATCGTGATGCTTTTCGGATTTTGTGCGGCAAAGTGCGTGGCGCACAATTCGATCATTTCGCCGGCGCCGATGAACAGCACATTCTGTTCGGCGATCTTGTCGAAAATGCGCTGCGACAGTCGCACGGCGGCGGCCGCCATGGAAACGCTGTGGGCGCCGATTTCCGTGCTGCTGCGCACTTCCTTGGCGACGGAAAAGCTGCGCTGGAACAACTGGTGCAGATAGGTGCCCAGGCCGCCCGCCTCGTCGGCCGTGCGGATGGCGTCCTTGATCTGCCCCAGGATCTGCGTTTCGCCCAGCACCATCGAATCGAGCCCGGAAGCGACGCGGAAAGTGTGGCGCACGGCATCGTGCTGCGGCAGCATGTACAAGTGGGGGCGCAGCTCGCTGTAGTTGAGCTGGTGGTAGTCGGCCAGGAAATGCGCGCCCGCGTCGAGCGGGTTCGGCACATGGCTGGCCGCATACAATTCCGTGCGGTTGCAGGTCGAGAGGATGGCCGCTTCGTCGTTGTCGCGCAAGTCGATGCGCTGGAACCAGGTGCGCGCCGCCATCACCGCCTGGCCCAGATGCTCAGGCGCAAACGCCAGCTGTTCGCGGAGCGACACTGGGGCGGTGGTGTGGTTGAGGCCGACGGCAAGCAGTTGCATTTCAGGACTATTGGGAATTCTTATGCCGACATTATAGCGCCTTGTGCCCTCTCTTTGAGCAGTTCGCCTGTTTTCGCCCTGGCGCCCTGGCGTCACCCCCCCAGTTTTTCCAGGCGATAACCATAACTGTAGACGGGCACCAGGCGGTAGCCGTGTTCCGGTTTCAGCTGCAGCTTGTTGCGCACGCGCGAAACATGGGTATCCATGGTGCGCGAAGGCAGGGCCGTATCGCGCTGCCATACGGCTTCGTGGATATAGGCGCGCGACAGGGGGCGGCCCAGGTTGCGGAAAAACAGCAGGGCCAGGGCGAATTCCTTGTGCGTCACGTCGAGCGCCTCGCCATCCTTGAGCAGGCGGCCGGGACGCATTTCAAACGTGTATGGTCCGAATTGCAATTGCTCGGCGCCATTCTGGCTCGGATAGGCCACGCGCAGCAGCGCCTGGGTGCGCAAGGTCAGTTCGCTGCGCCGCAAGGGCTTGATCATGTAGTCGTCGGCGCCGGCCGTCATGCCCGCCACCACGTCGTCTTCGCCGGAGCTGTTGGTCATAAACAACACAGGCGCCTTGGGCGCCAGTTTTTCCCGCGCGCGGCGCAGCACTTCGGCGCCGTCCAGGTCGCTGACATGCCAGTCGAGGATGAGCATGTCGCAACTGTCCTTGCGCAACTGGCCCAGCATTTCCTTGCCACTCTGAAACTCGTGGCAAGCGTGGCCGGCAGCGGTGAGCACCTGGCAGATCAGTTCTGCCTGACTGTGATCGCTATCGAGTACGGCAATTCGCATAATTGGCTGGAGTGTGTAGCAACAAACAGACGGTCCGCTCTGCTTATCGTAATGTTAAGGAATGCTCAAGTGAAATATAACAGAGATTGCAACTGTGTCCAGTGAAATCGGCGGCCGCATTCTTTACGTTACACTTGTTCATCTACCCCCACCAGCGGAGAAACGGGCATGGCAGACCAGAGCACCACGGATTGGACCCTGATACCGGCCAGTAGTGCGGAAATCGAGCAGGTGCGCGAGCGTTGCCGGCGCCTGGTGCAGCGGCGCGCCGTGATGTCGGCCGGCGCCTCGGCCATCCCCATTCCCGGCATCGACCTGATGTCGGACGTGGGCCTGTTTTCCATGCTGATCAATGATATCAACCACGAATTCGGCCTCACGCCCGAGCAGATCGAGCGCCTCAACCCGCAGTTCAAGCTGATGGCCTACCGCGCGGCGGTGGGCATGGGGGGCATGCTGGTAGGGAAGCTGGTGTCGCGCGAACTGATACTCCAGCTGCTCAAGCGCAGTGGCGTCAAGATTGCCACCAAGCAGGTGGCACGCTTCGTGCCGTTCGCCGGCCAGGCGGTGGCGGCGGCCATCGGCTACGCCGTGTTCCGCCAGATCGGCAACCAGCACGTGAATGCCTGCGCCGCGGTGGCGCAGGAATTGCTCACGGTCAGGCCGGAGTAGGTCTTACGCGTCCGGCAGCACCACGTTGACGTCGAGCACCTCCAGGTTGCCCTGGCGGTCCAGCGAAATCTTGATGTCGTCGGCATTGACCTTGGTGTACTTGGAAATGACGGCGATCAATTCCTTGTGCAGGGCGGGCAGGAAGTCCGGACCATCGCGTCCGCTGCGTTCGCGGGCGATGATGATCTGCAGGCGTTCCTTGGCCGCGGTGGCCGTCTTCGGCTTGGGGGGGAACAGGAAAGAAAGCAAGGCCATATCACTTCGCCCCAAAAATGCGCTGGAGTAATCCAGGCTTTTCATAGTTGGTAAAGCGCAACTCGACATCTTCGCCGAGGAAACGCGAGACCACGTCTTCATAGGCTTGCGCCACGTCCGTGCCCGTGAAATGGATGGCCGGATTGCCCTGGTTCGAGGCCGCCAGCACCTGTTCCGATTCGGGGATGATGCCCACCAGCGGGATGCGCAGGATTTCCTGCACGTCCTGGTAGGACAGCATTTCATCCGATTCCACGCGCTTCGGCGAGTAGCGGGTAATCAGCAAATGCTCCTTGACCGGCTCGCCGCCCGTCTGCGCGCGGCGCGACTTGGCTTGCAGGATGCCCAGGATGCGGTCCGAATCGCGCACCGACGACACTTCCGGGTTGGTGACGATGATGGCTTCGTCGGCAAACGTCAGCGCCATCAGCGCGCCATGCTCGATGCCGGCCGGCGAATCGCAGATGATGAATTCGAAACCCATGTTGATCAGGTCGTTCAACACGCGTTCCACGCCTTCTTCCGACAGCGCATCCTTGTCGCGCGTCTGCGACGCGGGCAGGATGAACAGGTTGTCGCAGTGCTTGTCCTTGATCAAGGCCTGGTTCAGGGTGGCCTCTTTATTGATCACATTGATCAGGTCATAGACGACGCGGCGCTCGCAACCCATGATCAGGTCGAGGTTGCGCAGGCCCACGTCGAAGTCGAGCACGGCTGTCTTGTGGCCGCGCATGGCCAGGCCAGTGGAAAAACTGGCGCTAGAGGTCGTCTTGCCGACACCGCCCTTGCCGGACGTCACAACAATAATTCTTGCCACAAATAATCCTTTTCAGATATCTCTTGAATTGTGCAGCTTAAGAGCGGTTCACGGGAGTGACCGGATTGACAGAGTGTATATCGATTCTGTCGCCGGCCAAACGAATTTGCGCGGGGCCGCGCGCCATTTCTGCAGGGAAACCATCTTCAAACGTGCGGTACACGCCGGCGATCGACACCAGTTCCGGTTCCATGGACAGCGCGAAGATGCGCGCCTGGGGATTGCCCGAGGCGCCGGCCAGCGCGCGGCCATACAGCGAGGAGTACACGTGGATGCTGCCGTCGGCGATGATTTCGGCGCCATTGTTGACGACGGCCGTGATGATCAGGTCGCAGCCGCGCGCATAAATGCGCTGGCCGGCCCGCACGGGCGTGTCGACCACCATTACTTGCGCTTCGGCGCCCGACTGGGCGGCCGCCGTCGCGGCATCCCTGGGGCCATCCTTGGGCGGCGCATCATCGCGCGTCTTGCCGCTGTCGAGGCTCAGGCCCTGCGCCAGGATGGCGTCATGCATCTCGGCCGGCGCATTGCGCACGGCCACGGCATTCAAACGGTATTTTTTCAGCAGCGCCACCAGGCCGGCCCAGTCGACTGGCGTGCTGCCGGGCGGCAAGTCAGCCACGTCCAGCACGGCCAGGTCGTCCTCGAAAAAGTCCGCCACGCCTCCCGTCATGTCGCGCAAGGCGGCATCGAGTGCCTGCGTATCGGCGCTGTGGACAATGGCGGAGACGGCGACGACGGTGGAAATCTTGATTTCGATAGGCTTCTGCGACGGGCTTTTGGACATAAACATTTATCAAAGTGAAACTGCGGCAGGCCAGCTGTTCCGTACGGCAACATTGGGGAGCAGTAAATTTCTTGCATTCTACTGCAAAAAAATCAGCGTCAGGGGCCTGAAGTGTGCTATTCCGCAGGGCAACAACGACTTCTTGTCAAAAAACAAGGGCGGCGCCCCGGAAAACCGCTGCGCCGCCCCGAACGCAGCCGCCCATGCGCCCTGACGGCGTTGTCCTGGATCAAGCCGCGCGCATCTGGCGCGCCGCCTCCACCATATTGCGCAAGGCAGCCTCCGTTTCCGCCCAGCCCCGCGTCTTCAAGCCGCAGTCCGGATTCACCCATAAATTGGCCGGGGGAATCACCGTACTGGCCTTTTGCAGCAATTTCACCATGTCGGCGGTCGCGGGGATGCGCGGCGAGTGGATGTCGTACACGCCGGGGCCGATCTCGTTCGGGTACTGGAAGGCGCCAAAGCCGGCCAGCAGCTGCATGTCCGAGCGGCTCGTCTCCAACGTGATGACGTCGGCATCCATGGCGGCGATCTGCGGCAGGATGTCGTTGAACTCGGCGTAGCACATGTGCGTGTGGATCTGCGTCGCGTCCTGCGCCACGCTGGCGGCGATGCGGAAGGCGCGCGTGGCCCAGGCCAGGTAGGCATCCCACTGGCCGCGGCGCAGCGGCAAGCCTTCGCGGATGGCCGGCTCGTCGATCTGGATGATGCCGATGCCGGCCGTTTCCAGGTCTTGCACTTCGTCGCGGATGGCCAGGGCGATCTGCAGCGCCGTCGTGGCGCGCGGCTGGTCGTCGCGCACGAACGACCATTGCAGGATGGTGACGGGGCCCGTCAGCATGCCCTTCATGGGTTTGTGCGTCAGGCTTTGCGCATGCACGGTCCATGCGACGGTCATGGCGGCCGGGCGCTGCACGTCGCCGTAGATGACGGGCGGCTTGACGCAGCGCGAGCCGTACGATTGCACCCAGCCGTGGCGGGTCGACACGCAGCCGTCGAGCTGTTCGCCGAAGTATTCGACCATGTCGTTGCGCTCCGCTTCGCCATGCACGAGCACGTCCAGGCCCAGCGCTTCCTGGCGCTCCACGGCATGGGCGATTTCCGCGCGCATCTGCCGTTGGTACTCGGCCGCCGGCAAGTCGCCCCGGTGATGGCTGGCGCGGGCGGCGCGGATGGCCGGCGTTTGCGGGAAGGAGCCGATGGTCGTCGTGGGGAAGTGGGGCAGCTGCAAACGCGCGTGCTGCACGGCCTGGCGCAGCGGGAAGCCGGAATCGCGGCGGTCGGCCGTGGGCGACAGCGCCTGCAGGCGCTGCGCGACCGGCGCCCGGTGGACGCGGGGACTGGCGCGGCGCCCGGCGATGGCCCGGCGGGAAACGGCCAATGCGGCCAGCGCGGCGTCGTCGGGATGGCCGGCCAGCACATCCTTCAGCAGCGCAAGTTCCGCGAGTTTTTCCGTGGCGAACGCCAGCCAGCTCTTGATGTCGCCATCGAGGTCCGTTTCCGCCTCCAGGCTGAACGGCACATGCAGCAGCGAGCACGACGGCGCCAGCCACAGCTGGCCATTGCGCCTGGCCGCCAGCGGCCGCAGCACGGCCAGGGCCGCGTCGAGGTCGGTGCGCCAGATATTGCGGCCATCGACGATGCCGATCGACAAGACTTTATGCGCGGGCAGCCAGTCCGTGACGCTGATCAGTTCATGCGGCGCGCGGATGCCGTCCACGTGCAGGCCGGCCACGGGCAGGCGGCAGGTCAGGCTGAGGTTTTCTTCCAGCGGTGAAAAATACGTGGCCAGCAGGATATTGATACCCACCTGGTTCAGCTGCCAGTACGTGCTTTCAAAGGCGCTGCGCCACGCGTTGGGCAAGTCCAGGCCGAGGATGGGTTCGTCGAGCTGGACCCAGGCCACGCCCTGCCGCTTGAGGCGGTCGAGCAGGGCGCCGTAGACGGGCAGCAACTGTTCCAGCAGGGCCAGGCGGTGGAATTCCGACCCGCCTGCGGTCTTTTCCTTGCCCAGCCACAGGAAGGTGAGGGGGCCGATCAGGGCCGCCTTGACCTCGTGGCCCAGTGCCTGCGCCTCGGCCACTTCGTCGAACAGGCGTTCGCAGGCCAGCGAAAACCGCGTCAGCGGTGAAAATTCCGGCACCAGGTAATGGTAATTCGTGTCAAACCACTTGCTCATTTCCAGCGCGTGGCCGCTGGCGTCGTGTGCATGGCGGCCGTGGCAGCAGCCGGCGTGGTCCGCGTCGCTGCCGGCTCCGCGCGCCATCGTGAAATAGCGCGACAGCGGCGATTGCGCCGCGTCGAAGCCGAAACGGGCCGGTTCGCAGCCGAGCAGCTGGATATGGCTGGCCACCTGGTCGTAGAAGGCGAAGTCGCCCACGGTGACGCAGGCCAGGCCGGCGTCCCTTTGCTGCGCCCAGTGGCGCGCGCGCAATTGCTGGCCGACCGCTTCCAGGGCTGCCTCGGAGACGTCCCCGCGCCAGTGGCTTTCCAGTGCCGATTTCAGTTCACGCGCGGCGCCGATACGGGGAAAGCCAAGGATGTGGGTGCGAATGGTCATGATGTCATCGAGATTTAATGTGAATGCGCTAGAGTGTGCGGCAACTTGGTCTATAATCAAAACGAAACATTTTGCCGAATAACATGAAAATAATTCACGCACAGAGCCTGTTTCCCCGATGCTAGAAATCCGCCACCTGCGCACCCTGAGTGCCCTGCGTTCGTCCGGCAGCCTGGTGCGCGCCGCGCAACTGCTCAATCTGACCCAGTCGGCGCTGTCGCACCAGATCCGTTTGCTCGAAGAGCGCTATAACGCGCCCCTGTTCGAGCGCAAGTCGATGCCGATCGCGTTTACGGCCACCGGCAGCCGCCTGCTGGAGCTGGCCGACAAGCTGCTGCCCGAGATCGAGCTGGCCGAGCGCGACGTGGCGCGTTTGTCGCAGGGCGACAAGGGGCAGCTGCGCGTGGCGCTTGAATGCCATACGTGTTTCGACTGGCTCATGCCCGTGATGGATGCGTTCCGCCAGCGCTGGCCGGAAGTGGAAATCGACCTGGTGTCGGGCTTTCACAGCGAACCGGCGGACTTGCTGCGTTCGGGCGAGGCCGATCTCGTCATCGGCTCGCCGTACGGTCCCGATTTCACCGTGTTTCCCCTGTTCCGCTTTGAAATGCTGGTGGTGATGGCGCAAAAACACCGGCTGCAGGCGCAGCGCCGGCTTGTGGCGGCCGACTTTACGGGCGAGACTTTGATTACCTATCCGGTGCCGGAAGAGCGCATCGATTTGATCCGCGAAGTGCTGAAGCCGGCCGGCATCGCCTTTGAACGGCGCACGGCCGAACTGACGGTGGCCGTGCTGCAGCTGGTGGCGAGCCGGCGCGGCATCGCCGCCTTGCCGAACTGGGCCATCAAGAATTACGTCGACTACGATTATGTGGTGGCGCGCCCCGTCGGCGAGCACGGCCTGTGGAGCGACCTGTACGTGTCCGTGCC
Source organism: Janthinobacterium sp. GW821-FHT03A03 (assembly GCF_059421435.1). Taxonomy (NCBI): domain Bacteria; kingdom Pseudomonadati; phylum Pseudomonadota; class Betaproteobacteria; order Burkholderiales; family Oxalobacteraceae; genus Janthinobacterium; species Janthinobacterium sp. GW821-FHT03A03. Next base: position 26,040 of record NZ_JBWKUZ010000019.1, read on the forward strand.
CGAGCCGTTGCAGGACAAGGCTTATGTGCGCGACTTCGTCAGCGTGATACGGGAACAGTGCGCTGCTACGCTGGACGGTATCAAGTTGTTGTCCTGATCAACGTTGAGTTGGAAACAAACCAACAGCAAAGCTTGATAAATATCAAGGTTCAGCAATGAACCACCGCTTACAGTTGAGCACTGTGCGGCGCAACATGGCGCCGCCTACTCTTTGGGGAGGGACGACATGTTTTCATTTTCCGAGCAATGGGCACTGGCCGGCAAGGCCGTGGCGGAAGCACAATTGATCGCGGCGCAAGCGTATGCCCGGGCCGCCGTCGACAGCGGTGCCAGCGTACTGGACTTGCAGATCGATGCGGCGCGCACGGCGCTGGCTGCCGCTACGGTAGCGGGCAATCAGCTGTTGTCCGTGAAGGACCCGCAAGCGCTGCTGCAACTGTCGCGCGCGCAGTCGCAGCTGGCCATCGAACGCATCGGTGCATATGGCCGCCAGGCAAAGGATGTTGCTCAGGAAACCCAGGAGAAATTCGATACGGTGACAAAGGGTGAGTTTGCTGCATCGCGTCAAAAATTTGGCGAGCTGTTGCAGGTGGTAAAGCAAACACCCGTACCCCTGATTATTCCCTTCAATAATTTTCTAAAAACCACTTTCGGCGGCGCCGATGAAGGGTATGATAAAAATAAAAACACGCGCCCTGCACGCCGGGCGTAAGCGTATTGCAGCCCGGCAGCGGCTATCCGCCGCGCCAGGCCGCCCGCCGCCACCGCAAGCAGGCTGACGCCGCCGCCTGCGGTGTGGCGCTGGAACTGCGGCGCATGCCGCGCTAGAATGAAACACAGCCCGTCTTCCCGGATTCACTGGATTCTATTCGTACCTTGACCTTGGCCCTCGTGGCCTGCATATCGGAGAAATAAATGGATGATGTCGTAATCGTGGCCGCCGGCCGTACCGCAGTCGGCAAATTCGGTGGCAGTCTGGCCAAGATTCCTGCGTCCGAACTGGGCGCGCACGTAATCAAGGGCTTGCTGGCACAAACCGGCATCGACCCCAACCTGATCGGCGAAGCCATCCTGGGCCAGGTGCTGACGGCCGCCGTCGGCCAGAACGCCGCGCGCCAGGCCGTCATCAAGGCCGGCTTGCCGAGCAGCATACCCGCCTTCACCATCAACAAGGTGTGCGGCAGCGGCCTGAAGGCCACGCACCTGGCGGCGCAGGCGATCAAGTGCGGCGACGCCAACATCATCATCGCCGGCGGCCAGGAAAACATGAGCGCTTCGCCGCACGCGATGAACGGTTCGCGCGACGGCTTCCGCATGGGCGACTTCAAGATGATCGACACCATGATCGTCGACGGCCTGTGGGACGTGTACAACCAGTACCACATGGGCATCACGGCGGAAAACGTCGCCAAGAAATACGAAGTGACGCGCGCCGAGCAGGATGAATTCGCGCTGCAGTCGCAGCTGAAGGCGGAAGCGGCGCAAAAAGCGGGCAAGTTCAAGGATGAAATCCTGCCGCTGGAAATCGCCAACAAAAAAGGCACGGTCGTCTTCGACAGCGACGAATATATCAAGCCCGGTTCGACCCTGGAATCGCTGGCCGGCCTGCGTCCCGCGTTCGCCAAGGACGGCACCGTCACGGCCGGCAATGCCTCGGGCCTGAACGACGGCGCCGCCGCCGTCATCATGATGTCCGCCTCGCAAGCGAAGGAACTGGGCTTGAAGCCGCTGGCGCGCATCAAGGCCTACGCCTCGTCGGGCCTGGACCCTGCCGTCATGGGCATGGGCCCCGTTTCGGCCTCGCGTCTGTGCCTGAAGAAGGCCGGCTGGACGCATGAAGAACTGGACTTGATGGAGATCAATGAAGCGTTTGCGGCGCAGGCGATCGCCGTCAACAAGGAAATGGGCTGGGATACCAGCAAGATCAACGTGAACGGCGGCGCGATTGCCATCGGCCACCCGATCGGCGCCTCGGGCGCGCGCATCCTGGTCACCCTGATCCACGAAATGATACGCCGCGACGCCAAGAAAGGCCTGGCCGCATTGTGCATCGGCGGCGGCATGGGCGTCGCTTTAGCGATCGAGCGGGATTAAGCGCTAGCACGAACCCAGGCTGTTGCGCGTACCGCGCGGCGGCCTGGTTCGATGCGGTACGCCGCCGTCATGCGGCGTTTTTGGATTGTTTTATCTAAATAATTAACTTTTTAGCAATAATACGACACTGAGGGGATGAAAATGGCAAGAGTTGCATTGGTAACTGGTGGCATGGGCGGTCTGGGCGAAGCGGTGTGTTTCAAGCTGGCGGCGCTTGGCTATCGCGTGGTGACGACCTATTCCCCGGGCAATCCGAAGGTCGCTGACTGGCTGGCGACGACCAAGGACATGGGCTATGACTTCAAGGCCTATCCTTGCGACGTGGCCGACTACGATTCGGCCGCCGCCTGCGTGGCGGCCGTGGAAAAGGATATCGGTCCCGTCGACGTGCTGGTGAATAACGCCGGCATCACGCGCGACATGACGTTCAAGAAGATGGACAAGACCAACTGGGACGCCGTGATGAGCACCAACCTCGATTCCGTCTTCAACATGACCAAGCCCGTCTGCGACGGCATGGTGGAGCGCGGCTGGGGCCGCATCATCAATATCTCGTCCGTGAACGGCCAGAAGGGCGCGTTCGGCCAGACCAACTATTCGGCCGCGAAAGCGGGCATGCACGGCTTCACCAAGTCGCTGGCGCTGGAAGTGGCGCGCAAGAACGTCACCGTCAACACCATCTCGCCCGGCTACATCGGCACCAAGATGGTCATGGCGATTCCGCAGGAAGTGCTCGACAGCAAAATCATCCCGCAAATTCCGATGGCGCGCCTGGGCAAGCCGGAAGAAGTGGCCGGCCTGGTGGCCTACCTGGCTTCCGACGAGGCAGCGTTCGTCACGGGCGCCAACATCTCGATCAACGGCGGCCAGCACATGTCGTAAGCGGTATTGCGGTAAAGCAAAAAGACAGCTGCGGCTGTCTTTTTTTATGCTTGCCAGCAAAACAAGGAGATCGCCGGATTTGCCTTAGAATCATTATTTCTTTACTGAATCATCCGCCATGACCCTTGTTCCCGCCTTGCGCCGCGCCAGCGTGCTTGCCTTCCTTTTCCTGGGCGCCAGCGCGGCCCAGGCCAGCGTCGCGTTCCACGTCACGGTGACTACCGAGCGCGTCAACAAGCCCGGCGTGAAAACCAGCCTGCCCGCGCGCGAAACGCAGGACAGCGATGTGGTGCTGGGCGAACATTTCATTAGCGTCCGCGACGGCCACACCTTGTCCGTGCTCGATTTTGCCACGCGCCGCCGCTACATGATCGATACGGCGGCGTCCACCTACGACACGTATTCGCTGTTCGACGTGGCGGGTTCGCGCGCCGCTGAGCTGGGCCACCGGCAAGGGATCGCCGGCATGTTGAAGGTGAGCGGCCTTGAGCAGCACGCAACGCCGCCCGTGTATGAGGAGCAAGCTTTGTCGGTGCTGGACAACAAGCGGCGTGGACCCTTGCTGCCACAAGTGCTCGACGGCGCCGTACTGTGGTCGCTCGACGGGCAGCCCCTGCTGCGCCTGGAGATTGCTGGAAGCCCCGTCAGCGGCGACGAGGCAGACGCGTTTGCCCAGTGGTTGCGCTACACCTGGGGCGGCCACCCGGCAGTGCTGAAGATGCTGGCCGACGGCAAGCGCATACCCGCCGCATTCACCTTGCATCATCAGCAGATTGCCGGCAAAGTCGCGCGCCATTTCCGCATCAGCGCCATGACGGCGGGCGCACCGGCCACCTATGCCTTGTCCGCGTACCGGCCCCGCCCGCTGGCGGCCGATGCGCCCGTACTCGAACGCGTACTGGCGCAGGCGGCGCTGCTGCCGCCGCTGGAACCCGGGGCGCATCCGGCGCTGCGGGCCGAAGCGGAAAAGCTGTTTGCCGCAGACCAGCCCTTCAAGGCTTTCTTGACCATGCTGGAAGACCATTTTTCCACGGGGGCGCTGGTGGAAAAGCTCACGCCGCAGCAGCAGCTGGCCATGCAGGCGTGCCAGCCCATCCATGACTTGACGCGGGCACTGCTGGCCAAGGACAAGGAAGGCATGCAGGCCGCGCTGGCCACCGTGCAGGGTTTGCGCCAGCAATATGGACTGGCCCAGCCCGTGCTGGCCTTGTTCGAGGGAACTCTGCGCGCCAGGCTGGGGCAACGGCAGGCAGCGATGGCCTTGTATCTGCAAGTACTGCAGGCCAGGCCGCAGATGGCAGCCGCGTACCAGGACCTGGGCGACGCGCTTTACGCGCAATTCGATGCGCCGAACGCCTGGCGCAGCTGGGATGCGGGCCGGGCGCTGGCGCCCGGCTTGCGGCAATTTCGCAAGGTTAACGACCTGGAGCGGGACTTGCTGCGGGATTACCCCGCTTTTTTTGACGGCGGGGCGCCGCTGCCGCTGAAGGATCAGCCCAGCACCAGCCGTCCCGCCAGCAGCACGAAGACGGTCGGCAGCACGAACTTGCCGTAAGGCGAGGGCTTGCCGCGCAGGCGGCGCGCCAGGCGCGCGGCCAGCACGGCGTACAGGGCGTCGAACAGCAGGCCCACCAGCACCAGGATGGCGCCCAGGCGCAGGTATTGCAGGCCGACGCCGTCGCTGCCGGCGACGAATTGCGGCAGGAACATGCTGCAAAACAGCAAGGCTTTCGGATTGAGCAGATTCGTCAGGAAACCGCGCACGAGGCTGGCGCCGGCGCCGTGCGCCGTGGCGGGCGCGGCATCTTCCCGCGCCGTGCTGTTCGACAGGGCCGACTGCAGCAGGCGCAGCGCCAGGTACAGCAGGTAGGCGGCGCCCGCCCATTTCACCCATTGCAGGGCTTGCGGATGCGTCACCATCAGCGCCGCCAGGCCCGCGCCCGACAGTGCCACATGCACGGCGCGCGCGCCGGCGATGCCCAGCGCCGTCACCAGCGCCGTGGCCACGCCGCGCGCGGCGCCCGTCGCCAGCACCAGCGCCATGTCGGGGCCCGGCAATAAAAAGGCGCCGGCCAGTGCCAGCAGGTACATCAGGAAGGTAGAATCGGACATGGCGCAGCTTGGTCACAGGCAAAAGTAAGGGCGGGAGCAACGGCAGCTTGCCGCCTGCTCGCCGGACTCCATTATCTTCTTGCTGTGATGAAATGTGCTTGCTTTTCCTGCCCGCCATGCCCTAGTATTCGGGTAGATTCCACTCCCGCAGCGATAATAATTAGATGAAAATTTCAGAAGTTAGCCTCGACGCCACCGATTTGCAGATTCTGCGCCTGTTGCAGGATGAAGGACGGCTGTCCAACGCGCGCCTGGCCGAGCGCTTGAAACTGAGCGAAACGCCCGTCTGGCGCCGCCTGCGCCGCCTGGAAGACGAGGGTTTTATTACCGGCTACCAGGCTTTGCTCAACCGCAAGAAGCTGGGCATCGGCCTGGTGGCGTTCGTGCGCGTGGTGTTTGCCAACCATGGCGGCGAGCAGCCGTCGCAGTTCGAGCAAGCCATCGCGACAATACCCGAGATCTTGTCCTGCCACAATGTGGCGGGCGAAGCCGATTATTTCCTGCAAGTGGTGGCGCGCGACCTGGAAGCGTACGGCGAATTCGTCTCGACCGTGCTGCGCCGCCTGCCGGGCGTGGCGGAAATCCAGTCCAGCCTGTCCATGCGCGAAATCAAGTCGTCGAACCGCCTGCCCTTGCCGCTGGCCTGAGCCACCGGGGCCGCACTATAATTGGACCGGTTGCCAGCAATTGTGCCTGGCAGCCTGACCGCCATTCCAAGGACCGCTCGCCATGCCCGATTCCCTCACTCCCCTGTTCCCCGTCCTGTCGCCGAACCGGCACGGCATGCTGGCCGTCGATGACGTGCACACCATTTACTGGGAAGAGTGCGGCAACCCCGACGGCATCCCCGTGCTGTTCCTGCATGGCGGCCCCGGTGCGGGCCTGTCGCCGCAGCACCGCCGCTTTTTCGACCCGCAGCGCTACCGCGTGATCCTGTTCGACCAGCGCGGCGCCGGCAAGTCCACGCCGCTGGGCGAGTGGCGCAACAATACGACGCAGCTGCTGATCGACGACATCGAAACGCTGCGCGCCCGGTTCGGCATCGCGCAATGGCTGGTGTTTGGCGGTTCCTGGGGCTCGACCCTGGCGCTGGCCTACGGCCAGGCGCATCCGGAGGCTTGCCTCGGTTTCGTGCTGCGCGGCATTTTCCTGTGCACGCAGGCGGAAATCGACTGGTTCATCGACGGCGTGCGCTGGTTTTATCCGGACCTGTATGAGGAATTCGCCGCGCCCATACCGCTCGAGGAACGGGGCGACCTGCTGGCGGCCTACGTGAAACGCATCCTCAGCAGCGATCCGGACGTGTACTGGCCGGCCGCGCGGGCCTGGAGCCGCTTCGAAGGGCGGCGCGTGTATCTGCTGCCGCAAGCGGAAGATGCGCCGAACGACGCGCTGGACCTGGGCGTGGGCCGGCTCGAATCGCATTACATGGCCAACCTGGGTTTCATGGAAGAAGACCAGCTGATCCGCGACATGGGCCGCATCGCGCATTTACCGGCCGTCATCGTGCAGGGCCGCTACGACGCCATCTGCCCGCCGCTGTCGGCCTACCGCCTGCACCAGGCCTGGCCCGGTTCCCAGCTGGAAATGATTCCGGATGCCGGCCATGGCGCCCTGGAGCATGGCATCGCCTCGGCGCTGGTGCGCGCCACCGGGCGTTTCGCGCCGGGGCGCGGCTTCGCATGAGGCCGCAAAGCGCCCGGCCGGCGCGCGCCACCTGCTACACTATGGCCTGTACAGGCGCCACGGTCGGGCGCCGGTGTGAACCCACGACTTTTTATCCATGAACATACAGATCGGCGACATCGGCCATATCATCCAGCTGGCCATCGCGCCGGTTTTTCTGTTGACCGGCATCGGCACCATGCTGGTGGTGCTGACCAACCGCCTGGGCCGCATCATCGACCGCACGCGCGTGCTGGAAGACCGGCTCGACATCGGCTACAACGATTTTTATATGGATGAGCTGGATACGCTCTATAAGCGTACCCATCTGATCAATTATTCGATTTCCCTCAGCACGGCGTGCGGTTTCTTCGTCTGCGTCATCATCGCCATGCTGTTTTTGGGCGATATTCTGAACCTGACCCTGGACAAATACATCGCCGCCTTCTTCGTGCTGGCCGTGGTTTGCCTGATCGGCTGTTTTATTTATTTACTGCGCGAAATTTACCTGGCCGCCAGGGCCCAGCGCATCCGGCGCCATATCCGTCCGCCCCGTTAAGCGGCCGCGCCGGTTTTACCCTACTATTGAAGAACGAGTCCCGTATGCACGATTACAAACGCCCCCCCACCCTGCACCGCTACGGCCAGCGCAGCGAACTCGAACTGGCGCTGAGCCAGGGCCAGTTCCGCCTGACGCCGGCGGGCAATTGTTTGACCCTCAGCTTTTCGCAGGTATGGGACAAGAAACTGTTCGATTTGTTCGCCCCGGCCGACGCTTGTTTGATCATCCACAATACGGAAGAATTCGGCGAACGCCTGCACCGCGCCGTGCAGCGCACCTTGCCCAGCTGGGCCGGCATTGACGGCATCGTCGAATACGGCCAGCGCGCCGCCCTGGGCGCCGCCTTCACCAAGACGCGCGCCGAAGCCCTGGAACAGGAATGGCTGTTCGCCTGGCGCTCGATGCAGCCGCAGGCCAGCCTCAACCCTGTCACCGTGAAGCTGGGCAGCCTGGAAAACTTCGCGGAAATCCGCGACCGCGACACCTATCTGGCTTGATTTATCCGGATTTATCGGCGTGCTGGCTGTCGATGCGGGTGAGCACGGCCGCCATCATGCGCTCGATATCGCCGCGTATCATGGTCGTGCCCAGCATGCCGGGCACATAGAAGCCCGGCATCAGCCGACTGGAAAAGACGATGCGCGTGCCGCCCGTCTCGGGCACCGGATACAGATTCCAGCGCGATTCGTAGTGCCGCATGTCGCCCGAAATGAGGGCGATGTCGATGGCCGTGAACGGCGTTTCCGTGGCCCGCACCACCAGGTGGATGCCGTGGTTCATGAACAGGAAGCGGGCCACGCCCTGCTGCTCGATGATCACTTCATTGCCGTTGCGCGACAGCACGCGGCAGGAACTGAGGTCGGGCACGAATTCGCTCATGCGCTCGTAGGTGGTCAGGGTCTTCCACACGGAAGCCGGCGGCGCCAGCACGCTGCCGCTGGCATCGACTTCATACATGCGCTGCCCGTCGACCTCGATGCGCTTGACGTCGACCTTCAGCCGCTCCAGGCGTGGCGCCTGCGCCAGCGCGCTAGCGGGGACGGCGCACAGCAGCAGCAGGCAGAGGAAGAGTCGCTTCATGCTACCTAGCCTACGGGAAAGTACCGCCCGGCACAAGCTGCGTGTGCCGCCCGCGGCGGCGCCGGCGTGGTTTTAGAACTCCCGGTCTAGAGAAAGTCGCTGCGGTGATCGTCAATGCTTGTTACCGTACGGCCTGCTGACCTATCTCTATCGGACCGACCATGACTGCCTATCCCCATCTGCTGGCCCCGCTCGACCTGGGCTTCACCACCTTGCGCAACCGCGTCATCATGGGTTCCATGCACACGGGCCTGGAAGACCGTTTTTATCATTATGGCAAGCTCGCCGCGTTTTACCGCGAACGGGCGCGCGGCGGCGTGGGGCTGATCGTCACGGGCGGCATCTCGCCGAACCGGCAAGGCTGGCTGCTGCCGTTCGGCGGCACCTTGAATTTCCTCGGCGACGTGCCGAACCACCGCAAGGTGACGCGCGCCGTGCACGAGGAGGGCGGCAAGATCGTCATGCAGATCCTGCATGCGGGCCGCTATGGCTACCAGCCCTTCGTCGTCTCGGCATCGGCAAAAAAGTCGCCGATTTCGCCGTTCCGCCCCCGTCCCCTGACGGAACGGGGCATCGAGCGCACCATCTGCGACTACGTGCGCTGCGCGCGCCTGGCGCAAAAGGCCGGCTACGACGGCATCGAAGTGATGGGCAGCGAGGGCTATCTGCTAAACCAGTTCCTGTGCGCGCGCACGAATCTGCGCCAGGACCGCTGGGGCGGCACGATCGGGAACCGCATGCGCCTGCCCGTGGAGATCGTGCGCCGCATCCGCGCCGCCGTCGGCCCCAATTTCATCATCATGTACCGCCATTCGCTGCTCGACCTGGTCGAGGGCGGCAATAGCTGGGACGACGTGGTGACGGTGGCCAAGGCGCTGGAGCAGGCCGGCGTAAGCATTCTCAATACGGGCTTCGGCTGGCATGAGGCAAGAGTCCCCACCATCGTCACCTCGGTGCCGCGCGCCGCGTTTGCCTCCGTGGCGGGCCGGCTGCGCCGCGAAGTGACCATTCCCGTGGTGGCGTCGAACCGCATCAACATGCCGCACGAGGCCAACGCCCTCCTGGAACGGGGCGACTGCGACCTGGTGTCGATGGCGCGCCCCTTCCTGGCCGACCCTGACTTTGTCGCCAAGGCCGCTTCGGGCCGCGCCGACGAGATCAACACCTGCATCGGCTGCAACCAGGCCTGCCTCGACCACACCTTTGCCAACAAGCGCGCCAGCTGCCTCGTCAACCCGCGCGCCTGCCATGAAACGGAACTCGTCTACGCGAAAAAGGCCGTGCCGCGCCGGGTGGCCGTCGTCGGCGCCGGCCCCGCCGGCCTGTCGGCCGCCACCGTGGCCGATGAATGCGGGCACGAGGTAACCCTGTTCGACAGCAGCGACAGCGTGGGCGGCCAGTTCAAGGTGGCCATGCAGATACCGGGCAAGGAAGAATTCACGGAAACCATCCGCTATTTTGCGCGCCGCATCGCCTTGTCGAAGATCAAGCTGCGCCTGGGCCAGCGCGTCACGCGCGAGCAGTTGCTGGCCGGCGGCTATGACGACGTCATCATCGCCACCGGCATCAAGGTGCGCCTGCCCGCCATTCCCGGCATCGACCACCCGAAAGTGCTGTCCTACCTGGACGTGCTGCAAAGCAAGAAGCCTGTCGGGGCGCGCGTGGCCATCATCGGCGCGGGGGGCATCGGCTTCGATGTGGGCGAGTATCTGCTGCACGACCCGGCGCACCCGCTGCCCCAGCCAGTCGCCACGTGGGCCGGCGAGTGGGGCGTGGACCTGGATGCGGCCAGCGGCGGCGGACTGGTGCCGCCCGTCGCGTCCACCCCCGTGCGGCAAATCTTCCTGTTGCAGCGCAAGACGTCGAAAGTGGGCGCGGGCCTGGGCAAGACCTCGGGCTGGGTGCACCGCGCGGCGCTGGCCCGCAACGGCGTGGCCATGCTGGCCGGCGTCACCTACGACAAGATCGACGGGCAGGGCTTGCACATCACCGTGGGCGGCGAGCAGCGCCTGCTGGCGGTCGATAACGTGGTCATCTGCGCCGGCCAGGACAGCCTGACGGAACTCATGCCGCCAGTCGGCAAGGACGGCAAGCCGCTTGCGTCGGGCGGCCCCCGCTTCCATAAAATCGGCGGCGCCGCGCTGGCGGCGGAGCTCGACGCCAAGCGGGCGATACGCGAAGGGGCGGAGCTGGCCGCGAGTTTATAAATCGAAGGCCGGGGTCAGACGGGGACGCCGAGTCCCGCCGGGTCTGACCCCAAATAGCGCTGCACGTGCCGTTATTAATGGCCATGCCCCTTCTTCGCCGCATCAAAACTCTGCAGCACGTGCTCGGCCATGCCATTGGCCAGTTCGTGTTCGCCGATGAACACCTTGCCCGCGTTTTCCGCGCGCAGCAATTCCGCCTCTTCCTCGCTGTGCGTGCGCACCACCGTCATGATGGACGGGTTCAGCGCACGCGCCGTCTCGATCATGGCGCGCACGTGGAAGGTGTCGGGCGTGGCGATGACGAGCATGGTGGCGTGCGTGATGTGCGCCTGGATCAGCACGGCCGGTTCGCCTGCATTGCCGGCCACGGCCGGAATGCCCTGCTTGCGCAACTGGTCGACGATGTCGCGGTTTTCCTCGGCCACGACAAAATGGATGCCCCGCTCCATCAGGGCGGCGGCGATGCGCCGGCCCACGCGGCCGTAACCGACGAGGACGATCTGGCCCGAGAGCTTTTCCTGCGGCACCGTCATCGGCAGCTCGGCCAGCGGGTCCGTCGTGCGTTCGAACTTGCGGGCGAAATCGCTGTTGCCGATCACGCGCAGCAGCGGCTTGGCCATGCTGAACACGAGCGGGTTAAGGGCGATCGACAGGATGGCGCCGGCCAGGATCAGGCTTTGCCCTTCCTGCGGCATCAGGCCCAGGGACAGGCCCAGGGCGGCCAGGATGAACGAGAATTCGCCGATCTGCGCCAGGCTGGCCGAGACGATGATGGCCGTTTTCGGCGGATAGCGCAGGGCCATCACGAGCAGGAAGGCGGCGATCGACTTGCCGAAGATGATGATGGCGCACACGGCCAGCACCTGCAGCGGCTTGTCGATGAGGATGGTCGGCTCGAACAGCATGCCGACGGAGACGAAGAACAGCACGGCGAACGCGTCGCGCAGGGGCAGGGATTCTTCCGCGGCGCGGTGGCTCAGTTCAGACTCGCGCAGCACCATGCCGGCGAAGAAGGCGCCCAGCGCGAACGACACGCCGAACAGCTTGGTCGAAGCGTAGGCGATGCCGACGGCGGCGGCAATCACGCACAGGGTGAACAGCTCGCGCGAGCCGGTGCGCGCCACTTGCCACAAGATCCACGGGAACAGCTTGCGGCCGACGACCAGCATGAAGATGATGAAACCGGCCACCTGCCCCAAGGTAACTGCCAGGGTTTGCCACAGGCTGGCCGCCTCGGCGCCCGGCGCGACCTTGCCGCCCAGCGCGCCGGCGAAGGCCGGCAGCAGCACGAGGACCAGGACGGTGACGAGGTCTTCCACCACCAGCCAGCCGACGGCGATGCGCCCATTGAGCGAATCGAGGATGCCCCGTTCTTCCAGCGCGCGCAGCAGCACCACGGTACTGGCCACGGACAGGGCCAGGCCGAAGATCAGCCCGCCGCCGAGGCTCCAGCCCCACCAGTGGGCCAGGCCCATGCCCATCGCCGTGGCGACGCCGATCTGCAGGATGGCGCCAGGCAGCGCGATCTTGCGTACATCCCATAAATCTTCGACGGAAAAATGCAAGCCGACACCGAACATCATCAGCATCACCCCGATTTCCGCCAATTGTCCCGCTATTTCCGCATCCGCCACAAAACCGGGCGTGGCCGGTCCGATGATGATGCCGGCGGCCAGATAGCCGACCAGGGCCGGCAGTTTCAGGCGCGCGGCGATGAAGCCGAAGATGAGGCCGAACCCGAGGGCGGCGGCGATGGTGGTGATCAGGCTGATGTCATGGGGCATGCGTGTGGGGTTCCTTCATGGAGAGGTGCGGATGGAAAAAGATGTTGCTCAGCGGCCAAGTATAAACGCATCAAAGGCCGTGCCGGAAAATTTCCTGCGGCTTTATTGCAAAAAACCCGTGCTATATCTTCGTCCAGCTGGCCGCGAACGCCCGCCTATCCACCGCGAACAGCGCCCAATTCAAGCAATCAGGCGCTTCGCCCCCCAGGCGCCTACACCTTGCGCACGACCACGCAGCCGATGGAATAGCCGGCGCCGAACGAGCAGATGACGCCGGTGCTGCCCGCCGCCATATCATCTTGATATTTATGGAAGGCAATGATCGAACCAGCCGACGAGGTGTTGGCATAGGTGTCGAGGATGACGGGCGCCTCGTTCTCCTGCGCGTCGCGGCCCAGGATCAGGCGCGCGATCAGCAAGTTCATGTTCAGGTTGGCCTGGTGCAGCCAGTAGCGGGAGACTTGCGCCACTTCCACGCCGGCCTTGGCCAGCGTCGCCTTGATCATCTCGGCCGCCATCGGGCACACTTCCTTGAAGACCTTGCGCCCTTGCTGGCGGAACAATTTGTCGGCCTTGCCCACGCCGGACTCGTCAAAACGGTTGAGGAAGCCGAAATTGTTGCGGATGGCGTTAGAAAAGCGCGTTTTGAGTTCCGTGCCGATGATTTCGAACTGGTGCGTAGAGACGGCCGTGTCTTTCGCTTCGACGATGATGGCCGTGCAGGCGTCGCCGAAAATGAAATGGCTGTCGCGGTCGCGCCAGTTCAGGTGGCCGCTGGTGATTTCGGGATTGAGGACCAGCACGGCGCGCGCCTGGCCGCTTTGCACGGCGGCCACGGCTTGCTGGATGCCGAAGGTGGCCGACGAACATGCCACGTTCATATCAAAACCATAACCATCGATGCCGAGCGCATCCTGCACTTCCACGGCCATGGCCGGGTAGGCGCGCTGCATATTGCTGCACGCCACCAGCACCATGTCGATGTCGGCCGGCGCGCGGCCGGCGCGCGCCAGGGCGTCTTTGGCGGCGGCGACCGCCATTTCCGCCTGTAAGGACAATTCGTCGTCGCCCCGTTCCGCAATGCGCGAGACCATGCGCGCCGGGTCGAGGATGCCTTCCTTTTCCATCACGAAGCGCGACTTGATGCCGGACGCCTTTTCGATGAAGGCCACGCTCGACAGGTCCAGCGCCGTCACCGTGCCCGCGGCGATCGCGTCGGCGTGATCGGCATTGAACTTTTCTGCGTAGGCATTGAAGCAGGTGACCAGCTCTTCGTTGGAGATCGAAAATGGCGGCGTGTACAGTCCGGTCCCGCTGATGACGACTTGTTTCATGGTTAAACTTTCAAATTTGGCAATCGGCGCGGCGCCGATAAGTGAAGCAAATTTTACACAAACGGGCTCGACTGTAGAGAGTTTCGTGTTGCGGGGCAGGGGGAAGTGTGGCGGAAGATTGATTTTTGTCGCGTGGACGGCTGATCGGGGGGCATGGCGCCCCCCGTGGGACGGCTTACTTCTGCTGTTCTTTCTTGACGTCGGCCTGCACCACCACCGGTTCCGCCTTGGCCAGCTGCACCGGTAAACCTTTCAGGTGGTTCAGCGCCTGGTGCAATTGAAAATCGTCCTTGCTGCCGAATTCCAGCGGCTTGCGGGTCTTTTCCAGGGCGATGATGCGCAATTGCTCTTCCATTTCGTCGTTGACGGGGGCGGCCTTGGCGCTTTCCTTGTCGCGGTCGTTGCTCAGGTGCTTGGTCAGGTCCGCTTCGCGGATGCGCAAGCCATTCAAGCCGTCGCCGTCCGCATTTTCATCGACGAGCAGGTCGGGCACGATGCCCTTGGCCTGGATCGAGCGGCCGTTCGGCGTGTAGTAGCGGGCCGTCGTCAGCTTGACGGCCGTGTCGGCCGTCAGCTGGCGGATGGTTTGCACGGAACCCTTGCCGAAGGTTTGCGTGCCGATGATGGTGGCCCGTTTGTAGTCCTGCAGGGCGCCGGCGACGATCTCCGAGGCCGAGGCCGACCCCGTGTTGACGAGCACCACCAGCGGCACTTTCTTGATGGCGGCCGGCAATTTTGCCAGCGCGTCGCCTTCCGAGCGGAAGGTATAGTATTCGGCGCGGCCGTAGAACACCTGTTTCGAGTCCGGCAACTGGCCGTTGGTCGAGACGATGGCCGCGTCCTTCGGCAGGAAGGCGGCCGAGACGCCGATGGCGCCCTGCAGCACGCCGCCCGGGTCGTTGCGCAGGTCCAGCACCATGCCCTTGAGGTTCGGGTCTTGCTGGTACAGGGCCGTGATCTGCGCGGCCATGTCGTCGACGGTCGGTTCCTGGAACTGCGATACGCGCAGCCAGGCGTAGCCCGGCTCGACCATCTTCGCCTTCACGCTCTTTTGATGGATTTCCTCGCGCGTGATGGTGAAGGCCAGCGGCTGCGGTTCATCCTTGCGGGCAATGGTCAGCGACACCTTGGTGCCCGGCTCGCCGCGCATGCGCTTGACATTGTCGTCCAGGCTGATGCCCTTGACGGGCTGGCCATCGAGGCGCGTGATCAAATCGCCGGCCTTGATGCCGGCGCGGTAGGCGGGCGAATCCTCGATGGGCGAGACGATCCGGATGTAGCCGTCTTCGCTCAGGCCGATTTCGATGCCCAGGCCGACGAACTTGCCTTCGGAGCCTTCGCGCAGCTCGGCGTAGGCTTTCTTGTCCAGGTAGGCGGAATGGGGGTCGAGCGAGGCGACCATGCCGGCAATGGCGTCTTCCAGCAGCTTCTTGTCTTCGACGGGCTCGACGTAATCGGACTTGATCAGGCCAAACACGTCGGCCAGCTGGCGCAACTCTTCCAGGGGCAGGGGCGGTTCGACGGTTTTTTGCGCCATCGCCGAAAATTGCAGCGAGACGGCGACGCCGGCCACCACGCCCAGGCCGATCAAGCCGGTATTTTTGAGTTTGCCCATATTTCCACCTGTGAATGTCGTGCACAAGCGCCAGTCCCCGTGGAGCGGCGCTTTCCTGAAAGTATAGACCTGAATCTCTGCCCATGTGGGCCGGCCGTGGAAAATCCGTGCCTGGAGCCAGTCTACGCGTGAAAACGGGGCTGCCGGCTTGCCATATGTTGCGGTTTTGTATGCGATGTATAGTTACTCTTGAGGGGAGTAAGCATTTGTAAGAGTCGAAAAAAAGCATGTGCGGCGGGCCTATAGTGAATTCGCATTCTCGACCCGAAGTGGTTTTGCCTGCGTCCGCGGACGCAGGCTTTTTTTTATCGGCGGGCGCAGTCTCATTTAGACTGGCGCTTCCTCCTTGGCAGCAGATAAAAAATGTTAACTGATTTGCAGGCACGTGCCGCGCTCACAGCGCTGATTGAAAAGTATCTGCAGGGGCGGTATCCCGATGCCGGCCTGCTGATCGACATCGTTCAGGATCCGTCACGGCAAGTGCCGATTCGGGGTGTGCTCGAAGATATCGGACAGGTCAGCGACACGCAGTTCACGCAACAGGAGCGGGCGCTGATCGACGACCTGCTGTATCTGTATGGATAAGCTCCAGCCCGCCCCATGCTCGCCGGCCTGGACAATGAAAGTCCCTTGAGTCTGGCCGAACTGAGCGGCGATTCCCGGGTAGTTCCCGGGGCAAGGATGGTCAAATGGCATGGCCGCGTGCTACATTCCCGTAGCGCCTGGCGCGGCGGGCTATCCGCCCGATCTCTTTGACATGCCCCATAAGGACAATCCGTGAACCGATATCTCTTAAGCAGCCTGACCCTGACCCTGTTGGCTGCGTTTGCCCATGCCGCTGAACCCGTCTCCGCCGCATCCGCCGTTGCCGCGCCAACCGTGGCGCCCGGCGCCGCGCCTGCCGCCGCCGGCGTCGTTTCCGGCATCGATGTGCAGTACATCGACCCCGCTGTACGCGTGCAAGACGATTTCTTTACCCATTTGAACGGCAAGTGGCTGGCCACGGCCGAGATTCCTGCGGATAAGTCGAGCTGGGGCTCGTTTGCCAAGCTGCGCGACGACACGACGCCGCAATTGCGCGGCATCATCGAAGCCACGCAAAAGGACAAGAACAAGAAGGCCGGTTCCGAAGCGCAGAAAATCGGCGACCTGTACGCCAGCTACATGGATGAAGCCAGGCTGGAGTCGCTGGGCACGAAGCCGCTGGCAGGCGAACTGAACCGTATCCGCTCGCTGCGCGACAAGAAGGGCGTGCCGGCCCTGATCGCCCACCTGAGCCAGACGGGCGTGTCGACGCCATACGCCGTCTACGTGGGCCAGGATGCGCGCGCCTCGACGAAGTATGCGGCGTATGTGAGCCAGAGCGGCCTGGGCATGCCTGACCGCGACTACTACCTGGAAGCCAAGCAGGCGGGCGTGAAGGAAAAATACCAGGCGCACGTGGAAAAGATGCTGGCCATGGCCGGCGACAAGAACGCCGCCGCCCGCGCCAAGGCAGTTGTCGCACTGGAAACATCGCTGGCCGAAGCGCAATGGACCAAGGTCGAGAACCGCGACCCCGTCAAGCGCTACAACAAGACCGACATCAACAAGCTGAACGACCTGACCCCCGGCTACGACCTGAAATCCGGCCTGGCCGCCCTGGGCATCGCCAACAAGGTCGATTACGTCATCGTCAACCAGCCGAGCTACCTGGCCGGCTACAACAAGGTGCTGGCGTCCGCCGACCTGGACACCCTGAAAGCGTATTTTGAATGGCAGTTGCTGCGCAGCTACGCCAGCTACCTGTCGAAAAACTTCGTCGACGAGAGCTTTGCCTTCTACGGCACGGTGCTGAGCGGCGTGACGGAAAACCAGCCGCGCTGGAAGCGTGGCGTGGGCGCCGTCGAAGGCGTGCTGGGCGAAGCCGTCGGTAAACTGTATGTGGCGCAATATTTCCCGGCTGAACGCAAGGCGCACATGCAGGAACTGGTGAAAAACGTGCTGGCCGCCTACAAGGACAGCATCGACACGCTGGATTGGATGAGTCCGGAAACCAAGAAGGAAGCGCAAGCCAAGCTGGCCAAGTTCACGCCGAAGATCGCGTATCCGAACAAATGGCGCGATTATTCGAAGCTGCAGATCGTGCAGGGCGACCTGGTGGGCAACATGATGCGCGCCGCCAACTTCGGTTCCGCGCGCCAGGTGGCCAAGCTGGGCAAACCGATCGACCGCGAAGAGTGGGGCATGACGCCGCAGACGGTGAATGCCTATTACAGCTCGACGATGAATGAAATCGTCTTCCCCGCCTCCATCCTGCAGCCGCCGTTTTTTGACGCCAACGCGGACGACGCCGTCAACTATGGCGCCATCGGCGCCGTCATCGGCCATGAAATCAGCCACGGCTTTGACGACAAGGGCAGCCAGTCCGATGGCGACGGCAACCTGCGCGACTGGTGGACCCCGGCCGACCGCAAGAACTTCGCGGCCAAGGCCGACGCGCTGACCAGGCAGTACGACGGCTACAGCCCATTGCCGGGCTACCACGTCAACGGCGCGCTGACCCTGGGCGAGAACATCGCCGACAACTCGGGCGTGGCGATCGCGTATAAAGCGTACAAGATCTCGCTGGGCGGCAAGCCGGCGCCCGTGCTGGACGGCCTGACGGGCGACCAGCGCTTCTACATGGGCTTTGGCCAGGTGTGGCGCAGCAAAATGCGCGAAGCGCAGCAGATCGTGCAGATCAAGACCGACCCGCATTCGCCGGGCCAGTACCGCGCCAATGGCACCATGGTCAACCAGCCTGGCTTCTATGAAGCGTTTGACGTGAAACCGGGCGACAAGATGTATGTTGCCCCGGAAAACCGCGTCATCATCTGGTAAGCGGCTGCGCTTCATCGCGGAAAACGTATTACTGTAGCAACAAGAAAGACCACCTCGCGTGGTCTTTTTTGCATTCCTGCCAAAGTTTTTTCTGTCGTTTCGGCCGGTATGCTACAGTCAAAAACCGGGCCAGAAGCCCTGGGCCTTCTGACCCTTATATTTCACACAATACAATATAGAGGACAACCGTGAATCGTTATTTGTTAAGTGCATTGACCCTGAGTTTGCTGGCCGGCGTGTCCGGCATGGCTGGCGCCGCTGATTCTGCCAAGAAAGCCGCTGCCGCTCCCGCCACGGCCGTCGCTGCCGCCGCGCTGACGTCCGGCATCGCCGTCGAATACGTGGATCCTGCCGTGCGCGCGCAGGACGACCTGTTCCAGCACCTGAACGGCAAATGGCTGGCGGAAACCGTGATTCCTGCCGACAAGTCGAGCTGGGGCAGCTTTGCCAAGCTGGCCGACGATACGCAAACGCAGCTGCGCGGCATCGTCGAAGGCGCGGCCGCCGACAAGGCCCGCGCGGCCGGCTCGAACGCCCAGAAAATCGGTGATTTTTATAACAGCTTCATGGATGAAGCCAAGCTGGAAAGCCTGGGCCTGACGCCCTTGAACGCGGAGCTGGCGAAGATCGCCGCGCTGCAGGACAAGGCGGAGTTGCCGGCCGTTATCGCCCACTTCAGCAAGCTGGGCGTGACCTCGCCCTACGACTTCGGCATCCACCAGGACGCCAAGGATTCCACCAAATACGTGGCCGACATCGTGCAAAGCGGCCTGGGCCTGCCTGACCGCGACTACTACCTGGAAGAGGGCAAGGCCGATACGCGCGCCAAATACCTGGTCCACGTGGAAAAAATGCTGAGCCTGGCCGGCGACGCGAATGCTGCCGCGAATGCGAAAGCCATCCTCGCGCTGGAAACGGAGCTGGCCAAGGCGCAATGGAGCAATGTGCAGAACCGCGATCCGGTTAAAACCTACAACAAGGTGGAACTGGCGAAACTGGCCGCCGTGGCGCCAGGCTACGACTGGGCCCGCTACCTGAAGGACACGGGCATCGCCGGCAAGGTCGATTATGTGATCGTCAGCCAGCCCAGCTACCTGAAAGGTTTTGCCGAGATCGCCAACAAGACGCCGCTGGAAACGTGGAAAGCATACTTCCAGTGGCACTTGCTGCACGCCAACGCCGGCTACCTGCCGAAAGCCTATGTCGATGAAAACTTCGCGTTTTATGGCACCACCCTGACGGGCGTGACGGAAATGCGTCCGCGCTGGAAACGCGGCGTGGGCGCCGTCGAAGGCGCGCTGGGCGAAGCCGTCGGTCAATTGTACGTCGAGCAATACTTCCCGGCCGAGCGCAAGGTGCGCATGGAAGCGCTGGTGAAAAACCTGATGACGGCCTACAAGCAAAGCATCGACAAGCTCGACTGGATGAGTCCCGTTACCAAGAAACAGGCGCAAATCAAGCTGGCCAAGTTCACCACCAAGATCGGCTATCCGAACAAATGGCGCGATTACTCGGGCCTGACGGTGGCGCCCGATGATTTGATCGGCAACATCCAGCGTTCGCACTTGCTCAACTACAACCGCGAATTGAACAAGCTGGGCCAGCCTATCGACCGCGACGAGTGGGGCATGACGCCGCAGACCGTGAACGCCTATTACAACCCGGAACTGAACGAAATCGTCTTCCCGGCCGCCATTTTGCAGGCGCCGTTCTTCGACGCCAAGGCGGACGACGCCGTCAACTATGGCGCCATCGGCGGCGTCATCGGCCATGAAATCAGCCACGGCTTCGACGACCAGGGCGCCCAGTACGACGGCGACGGCAACCTGCGCGACTGGTGGACCAAGGCCGATCATAAAAACTTCGCCAGGAAAACCAAGCAGCTGGTGGCGCAGTACAACGGCTTCAGCCCAGTCAAGGGCCACTTCGTCAACGGCGAGCTGACCCTGGGCGAGAACATCGCCGACAACTCGGGCGTGGCGATCGCCTACAAAGCGTACAAATTGTCGCTGAACGGCAAGAAAGCGCCGATCATCGACGGTTTCACGGGCGAGCAGCGCTTCTACGCGGGCTTTGCCCAGGTCTGGCGCATGAAAATGCGCGAAGCCCAGCAACTGGTCTTGCTGAAAACGGACCCGCACTCGCCAGGCCAGTTCCGCGCCAACGGCACCATGCGCAACCAGCCAGGCTTCTACCAGGCCTTTGACGTGAAGCCGGGCGACAAGATGTATCTGCCACCGAAAGACCGCGTCATCATGTGGTAAGAGCAGCTCTGACGCGCTAGTACCGAGCCGCCCCGCGCAAGCCGGGCGGCTTTTTCATGCCCGCCGCCCGTCGCTCCCATCGCGTAGTCCGACCAGCCTTTGCCGGCATCCTCTGCGGGCGAAAAAAAACCGCCCCAACGGGCGGTTTCTTGATGCAGCGCAAGTGCTTATTTGGCAGGCTCGGCGGCTGGTGCGGCGGCGCCGTCAGCGGCAGCGGCCGGTGCAGGCACTTCCGGTTCCTTGAACTTGCCGCCCGACGCATTGGCCATGTAGACGACGGCGCGCGCCACTTCCACATCGTCGAGGTCGGGATTGCCGCCCTTGGCCGGCATCGCGCGCAAGCCTTCGATCGCGTGTTTCAGGACCGTATCGTAACCCTGGGCCAGGCGGGCCGACCAGCTGCCCGCGTCGCCAAACTTCGGTGCACCGGCCACGCCGGCGCCGTGGCACGCCACGCAGGTGGCCGTGTACACGGCCTCGCCGCCTTGCAGCACTTTCGGACCGCTGGCGTCCTTGAAGGTAAAGCCTTCATTGGCCACCGGGCTCAGACGTGCATCGATGGCTTCCGGCGACTGGCTGTCCGTGCCGGCGCTCTCGTGTTTTTGCGTCGTGACGAATTGCACCAGCAAGATAATGCCGATGACGGTCACCAAAAAGAAGCCGGCTACGGCTGCAAGCAATTGTTTAGGCGTTTTGATCGCTGATTGTTGTTCGTTATGTGCGTCGCTCATGATGTCCTTAGTCCAGATTTGAAACTGATGGCCGTGTAAGGTAGCATTTTTACATGCCTGGATGCAAACCTTTATGAAACCCACAATTATAGGCACAAAAATTGAGCAATGACATGCAATTGCCGACGATACGACAGTTTCCGTAGACGTAGGTAAAGAAAAACGGTATCCTTCGCATCACTTCAGAAATTCCCCCTACGCGGCTGTAGCTCAGTGGATAGAGTATTGGCCTCCGAAGCCAAGGGTCGTGGGTTCGATCCCCGCCAGCCGCACCAGACAAATCAAGACATTACGTTTTTGTGCCTCCAGCCTCAGCATGGCTGGGACGAGCGATTTATGGCCGTGCTTTTTGCTGCACGGCCACCGTTTCCCTCGTTGCCCCCTATTTCAGCAACCTCAACAGCGCCTGCGCCGCCGCCTCCGACGAGGCCGGATTCTGGCCGGTGATCAAGATGCCATCCGTGAGCACATACGAGGCCCAGTCGGCGCCCTTGGAATAGATGCCACCGTTTTCCTTGAGCATGTCTTCCACGAGGAACGGTACGACCTTGGTCAGGCCCACGGCTTCCTCTTCCGTATTCGTGAATCCCGTCACTTTCTTGTCTTTTACCAGCGGCTGGCCGTCGCTGCGTTTAACGTGGCGCAACACGCCAGGGGCGTGGCAGACGGCGGCCACGGGCTTGCCGGCCGCGTGCAGGGCTGCGATGAGGGCGATCGAATCCCGGTCTTCGGCCAGGTCCCACAGAGGGCCGTGGCCGCCCGGATAGAACACGGCGTCATGGTCGGCCGCTTTTACGCTGGACAGCAGGACCGTGGAAGCGAGCGCGGCCTGGGCCGCCGGGTCGGCCTTGAAGCGGGCCGTGGCCGCCGTCTGCGAGTCGGGCGCGTCGCTCTTCGGGTCCAGCGGCGGCTGGCCGCCTTTCGGCGAGGCCAGGGTCAGGCGCGCGCCAGCATCCTTCAGCACATAATACGGCGCGGCGAATTCTTCCAGCCAGAAGCCGGTCTTGTGGCCCGTGTCGCCCAGCTGGTCGTGCGAGGTCAATACTATTAAAACGTTCATGCGGACTCCTGTGCAAGCGGTGGGTGGAATGACTTTATGACATCCCCCAGCTTAGTCCTGTTCGCGTTTGCATGCTGCACGCCAGTGCTGCCGTTTTTTTGTGCAGACCCATCCGGGAAATCTCCCTGACGCCCCTGCCCTCGTCGTGTTGCAACCTCCAAATTTTCCGACCGCCGATATCGAAATTGATATCGAAACTGCGGAAAATTTGATTGGAGAGATTATCGCCCAGCCCCTAAGATAAACGCCGAGCATGCGAACGACATGCAAGCAGCATAACAATATCAATACAATATCTGGAGATGCATGATGTCTAGCGCCACCGGCCCGCTCGCGGCCATTTTCCCTCGTCCGTTCACCTTGAAGGCCGCTGTTGCGGCACTGGCCGGTTTTGGCTTGCTGAGCTCTGCCTCGGTCTGGGCGCAGGCGGATGCGCAAGCCGCGCCGACCGCCGTGCAGCCCGCCGTGGCCGCGCCGGAAGGCGACGTGGCCGTGGTCACCGTCAGCGACGTGCGCCGCTCGGCACAGAATTCGCAGCAGATCAAGATGCGCTCGGACCAGGTCATCGATTCCATCGTCGCCGACGACATCGGCAAATTCCCTGATAACAACGTGGCCGAAACCCTGGCGCGCATATCCGGCATCCAGATCCGCCGCGACTCGGGCGAGGCGAGCGCCGTCATGATACGCGGCTTGCGCGATGTCACGACCCTGCTCAACGGCCGCGAACTGTTCACCACCACGGGCCGCTACGTCAACCTGGCCGACATTCCCGCCACCATGCTGCAGCGCGTCGACGTCTATAAATCGCAGGGCGCCGACCAGGTCGAGGGCGGCGTGGCCGGCATCATCGACGTGCGCACCAACCGCCCCTTCGATTTCAAGGAGTTTACCGCCAGCGTGAACGCGCGCGCTGTCTACAGCGACAAATCGAAAGCCACGGACCCGAACATCAGTGCCATGGCGGCGAACCGCTGGAAGACGGGCATCGGCGAAGTGGGGGCGCTGCTGGGCTTGTCGCAGCAGCAACACCGCTACCACGAGGAGCGCGCCTTCAGTACCGCGCCCGTGGACAAGCTTTACTTTTCGCCGGGCCTGACGGCGCCGGACCAGGTGGGCTTGTTGCCGATCAAGGGCGACCGCCGCCGCACGACCGCCAATGCCGTGCTGCAATGGCGCCCGAACGCCGACGTGGAACTGTACGCCGAAGGCATGGCCACGCGCTTCCTGCTCGACGCCGAGTCCGATTACTTTGTCGGCCTGCCGTGGTGGGGCACGCCCGTGTCCGCCACCAGGATTCCCGGCAGCAACCAGCTGCAGACGCTGACGTCCACCAACGTCAACACCATCATGTCGACGCAGGCAAACAAGAACCAGACGAAGACGCAGCAGTTTGCCGTGGGCGGCTTGTGGGATATCAATCCGGAATGGCGTTTCACGTCGGAACTGGCCAGCACAAGGAGCACGTACAACTGGCGCAATCCGATTCTCGATGCCATCACCGTCGTGCCGAACGCCACCATCAATACCAACCAGAACGGCACCCTGCATGTCGATTACACGGGCAGCGATTTGAACGACCCGGCAAATTACTATCTGAAGGGCTTTTTCGACCGCTACGGCCGCGATGAGGGCAGCGCGAACGACCTGCGCGCCGACCTCGCGTACACGCCCAGTGCCGGCGGCATCTTCAAGGAAATCAGCGTCGGCTTGCGCGGCGTCAAACGCGAAGCGCAATCGATCAAGAGTTTCGAAGGCAATGCGGAAGCACCGGACGTGTCCGGCGCCGCGTTTCCGTTCAGCCGCCAGGGCGTGACGTCGATTCCCGGCCTCAATTGCCTGTCGGAGCCGATGTCCGGCGGCGGTCCCGACTATGGTTTGAAGCAGTGGTACACGCCGTGCGCCAGCTTCCTGCTCAATAACACGGCCACGATCCGCGAAGCCATTACGGGCAGCAGCGCGGTGCGCGCCATGGACCCGGGATCGTTCTTCAAGGACACGGAAAAGACATATTCCCTCTACGGCAAGGCGAAAATCGCCTTCAAGCTCGGTGCCTACCCCGTCGACGGCACCGTCGGCGTGCGCGTGGTGCGCACCGAGCAAAGGCTGCAGGGCAACAGTTCACAGGATGGCGTGTACACGCCCGTCGTCAGCGACACGGCCAGCACCGACGTGCTGCCCAGCGTGGCCCTGAAGATCAAGCTGCGTTCCGACCTGATCGGCCGTTTCGCGGCGGGCCGCACCATCAGCCGCCCCGGCTTTTCCCAGCTGAACCCGGGCGTGGCCCTGGTCAACTCGACGGAAACGGTCAAAGCCACGGGCGCGGGCGGCAATCCGGAGCTGAAACCGGTGACGGGCGACAACGTCGATGCAGCGCTGGAATGGTATTTCGCGCCGGCCGGTTCCGTCACGGCCACCGTGTTCCACCACAAGTTCGACGGCTATATCCAGCAGCGCATTGCCAGCGAAACCATCGCCGGCAAGGTCTACGACGTGGACCGCCCCTACAACACGGCCGACGGCAAGCTGCAGGGCCTGGAAATCGGCTACCAGCAGTTCTATGACGGCTTGCCCGGCATCTTGAACGGCCTGGGCTTGCAGGCGAACGGCACCTATATGAGCGGCACCACCGACGACGAGACGGGCAGCCATGCCATCACGGGCGTGTCGCGCTATGCCTACAACCTGGTGCTGCTGTACGAGAAAGACGCGTGGTCGGGCCGCCTGGCCTACAACTGGCGCTCGAAATTCATCGACAGCTACAACCAGGGCGGCCCCGGCCTGGATTTGAAGGTGGCGGCCACGGCCCAGCTCGACGGTTCGCTGTCGTACAAGCTCAACGACCAGTTCACCGTGACCCTGGACGGAAATAACTTGCTCGACACCAAGTTCAAGGATTACTGGAACGCGCCGGGCGTGTATGCGCGCGATACGCGCCGTTATGACCGCACGGTAGGGTTATCGCTGCGCTGGAAGATGTAAGTTGATCGCACAGTAAAAAATCAAGGGCGTTGCCATGGTTTCGGCCGGCAACGCCCCTGTCAGTTGGGCAGTCAGGCACGATTCATCATCAAAAGAATGGACGGAAAGCATGGAGACGCAAAAATTATCCACCGTTGAAAAGGTCGGCTTCGGCGCCGGCGACATGGCGCTCAATGTCGTCATCTCGTCGATGATGCTGATCATTACCTTTTACTATACCGATATCTATGGCTTGAAAACCACGGACCTGGCCCTGCTGTTCGTGGCCGTGAAAGTGGTGGGCGCCATCGCCGACCTGCTCATGGGCCAGATCACCGACCGCTACAGCTTTGCCTCGCGCCGCTACCGCCCGTATCTGCTGTGGCTGGCCGTGCCGTTCGGCGTCAGCGTCTTTTTCGTGTTTACCACGCCGGCATGGGGCTATGACGCCAAGCTCATCTGGGCGTATTCGACGTACATCTTGATGACCATCATGACGGCCGGCGTGGGCATCCCGTATATTTCCCTGATCAGCGGCCTGACCAGCGACCCGCACGAGCGCCTGTCGGCCAACGGCTACCGTTTGTTCTTCGCCAAGATCGGCGCCTTCATGGTGACCATCGTCGTGCCGGTGCTGTCGCAGCGCTGGGGCGGCGGCAACCCGGCCGTCGGCTACCAGGCGGCCATGGCCGTGATGGCCGTCATGGGCGTGGCCCTGTTCCTGTTCTGCTATTTTTCCACCACGGAGCGCGTCGTGCATGTGGTGGAAAAGCAATCGCTGCTGGCGCAGTTGAAAGTGCTGCTGCAGAACGACCAGTGGCTGGTGCTGTGCGGCGTGTGCGTCACGGGCACCATCGGCTACGTGGTGCGCGGCTCCGTCGCCATTTATTATGCGAAATACTATCTGGGCGGCAGCACGGAAACCGTGGCCGCCTTTTTGACCACGGGCGTGGTGGCCGCCATCCTGGCCATGGTCGCCTCGACGTGGATCACCAAGTTCTATTGCAAGGTAAAACTGTTCCGCTACACGCAGATCGGCGTCGCGCTGATCAGCCTGGCCATCTATTTCTTTGTGACGCCGAGCGACACCGTGCTGGCCTTCGCCCTGTATTTCCTGCTCTCCTTTGTGGTGGACTTGCATGCGCCCGTGTTCTGGTCGGCCATCGCGGAGACCATTGATTACGGTCAAGTCAAGACGGGCAAGCGCGTCTCCGGCTTCGCCTTCGGCGGCATTTCCGTCTGCCAGAAGGCCGGCATGGCCGTGGCCGGCTTTTTGGTGGGCATGCTGCTGTCGTATTTCGACTACCAGCCCAACCATGAGCAGACGCAATTCGCCCTGAACGGCATCGCCCTGATGCTGTCGGTCATCCCCGGCTTCTTCCACTTGCTGATGGGCTTGCTGATGTTCAAGTACCGCATCAGCGATGACTATTACCGAGGCGTAAAAGTGGAAATGCACAAGCGCGGTTTTGTCGCTGCGTAAGAATCATTGAATGGAGTAAGCAACATGGCAGACGTCTTGAAACCGCTGATCGAACAGCGCGCCGACCCGCATATCACCCGCCACAGCGACGGCTATTATTACTTTACGGCTTCCGTGCCCCAGTACGACCGCATCGAACTGCGCCGCGCCGGCAGCATCGCCGGCCTGGCCGACGCGCCTACCGTCGACGTGTGGCACAAGCCGGACACGGGCCCGTACAGCGAACTGGTGTGGGCGCCCGAATTGCACTTCAACGACGGCGCCTGGTATGTGTATTTCGCCGCCGCGCCGAGCCGCGAGATCAAGCATCAACTGTTCCAGCACCGCATGTATGCGATCCGCAACACGAACGCCAACCCCTTGGAAGGCGAGTGGGAATTCATGGGATCGATCGACACGGGCATCGACACCTTCTGCCTCGACGCCACCACCTTTAGCCACGACGGCCAGCTGTACTACCTGTGGGCGCAGAAAGATATCGCCATCGCGGGCAATTCCAACCTCTATATCGCGCCCATGGCCACGCCGTGGCAGCTGGCCGGCCCGCCCGTGATGCTGAGCAAGCCCGAGTTCGACTGGGAAATCCGCGGCTTCCGGGTCAACGAGGGACCATCCGTGCTGAAGCGCCATGGCAAGATCTTCATCAGCTATTCGGCCAGCGCCACCGATGAAAACTACGCGATGGGCCTGCTGTGGGCCGACGACACGGCCGACCTGCTCGACCCGTTCTCGTGGAGCAAGTCGCCGGAACCCGTGTTTGCCAGCTGCTATGAGCACGGCATCTACGGCCCCGGCCACAACAGCTTTACGACGGCCGAAGATGGCGACAATGTGTTGCTGGTGTACCATGCCCGCACCTACACGGAAATCGTTGGCGACCCGCTGTGGAACCCGGACCGCCATACCTTTGTGAAGCCGCTGCGCTGGAATGCGCAGGGCATGCCCGTGTTTGGCCGTTCATCGACCCTGTAAAACCTGGAAGAGCGCCCATGACTACTGTTGCAGCCGCATCCACCGCCGCCACCGTCACCGGGGCGCCGTTCGGCGTCCTGCCCGACGGCGACCACGTCACCGTGTTTACCCTGACGAATCGCCAGGGCATGCAAGTCAAGGTGCTCGATTTCGGCGCCATCATCAGCGAAATCCATGTGCCGGACCGCGATGGCCGCTTTGCCGACGTGGTGCTCGGTTTCGAGCGCATCGAGCCGTATCTGCACAACAGCGCTTTCCTGGGCGCCGTCATCGGGCGCTACGGCAACCGCATCGCGCAAGGACGTTTCAGCCTCGACGGCAAGGACTACCAGCTGGCCGTGAATAACCGGCCCAATCACTTGCATGGCGGAAACCAAGGCTACCACCAGGTGATGTGGCAGGCCGAACCGTTCACGAAGGAAGATGCCGTGGGCGTCACGTTCACGCGCAGCAGCCCGGACGGCGAAGACGGCTACCCGGGCAAGCTCGACGTGACCGTCGTGTATGAACTGGACAACGACAACGCGTTGAGCCTGCGCTACCACGCCGTGACGGACCAGGCCACGCCCGTCAACTTGACCAACCACAGCTATTTCAACCTGGCGGGGCAGGGCCATATCCTCGGCCACGAGCTGTCCATCCATGCGGACCGCTACCTGCCCGTCGATGCGGGCGCCATCCCCACGGGCGAACTGGCGGACGTGGCCGGCACGCCGTTCGACTTGCGCCAGCCCACCGTCATCGGCGACAGCATCGACCTGCCGCATGAACAGATCCGCATCGGCCGCGGCTACGACCATAACTTTGTGCTCAATCAAAAGGCGGATCAACTGCTGAACCTGGCCGCCACCGTGCGCGACCCTGCCTCGGGCCGGCTGATGCAGGTATACACGCAGGAACCGGGCATGCAGTTTTATTCCGGTAACTTCCTCGACAGCAGCCAGTACGGCAAGCTGCGCGCCATCAGCTACCGCAGCGCACTGTGCCTGGAAACCCAGCATTTCCCGGACTCGCCGAACCAGGCGCATTTCCCGAACACCATCCTGCGCCCGGGCGAGGAATACCGGACGGAAACCGTGTACCGCTTTTCCGCCGAGTAAGCGCCCCAGCCAAAACCGCCTACGCCCTGCCGCCATGCGCCCGCAGGGCGTTTTCATTGGTGCATGCCGATATCGTTTTCGATATCGGAACGCATTAAAAATTGATTGGAAAGGCATGGCAGGATTCTTTAGTATTCCAACATCGCTGCCCGGGCCGACGACCTTAGATCCGGCATGGCACAACCTGGAGAATGGCATGTCTGAGACAAAAAAGAAGGTGGCCCTGCGCTCGGCCGAGTGGTTCGGCTCGCAGGACAAGAACGGCTTCATGTACCGCAGCTGGATGAAAAACCAGGGCATACCTGACCACGAATTTCACGGCAAACCCATCATCGGCATCTGCAATACCTGGTCCGAACTGACGCCCTGCAACGCGCATTTCCGCCAGCTGGCCGAACACGTCAAGCGCGGCATCCTGGAAGCGGGCGGTTTCCCCGTGGAATTTCCTGTCTTCTCGAACGGCGAATCGAATCTGCGCCCGACGGCCATGCTGACGCGCAACCTGGCCTCGATGGACGTGGAAGAATCGATCCGCGGCAACCCGATGGACGCCGTCGTGCTGCTGGTCGGCTGCGACAAGACGACGCCGGCGCTGCTGATGGGCGCGGCCAGCGTCGACATCCCCACCATCGTCGTCAGCGGCGGCCCCATGCTGAACGGCAAATTGAATGGCAAGGACATCGGTTCCGGCACGGCCGTATGGCAGCTGCACGAGCAGATGAAGGCGGGATCGATCACCCTGCATCAGTTCATGTCGGCCGAATCGGGCATGTCGCGCTCGGCCGGCACCTGCAACACCATGGGCACGGCCTCGACCATGGCCAGCATGGCCGAAGCGCTGGGCACGTCCCTGCCGCACAACGCGGCCATCCCCGCCGTCGACTCGCGCCGCTACGTGCTGGCGCACATGTCGGGCATCCGCATCGTTGAAATGGTGCACGAAGACCTGCGCCTGTCGAAAGTGCTGACGCGCGAAGCGTTCCAGAATGCCATCAAGGTCAATGCCGCCATCGGCGGCTCGACCAATGCCGTGATCCATTTGAAAGCCATTGCCGGGCGCATCGGCGTGCCTTTGGAACTGGAAGACTGGACGAAAACGGGCCGCGGCACGCCGACCATCGTCGACCTGCTGCCGTCGGGCCGTTTCCTGATGGAAGAGTTTTACTATGCGGGCGGCTTGCCGGCCGTGATACGCCGCCTGGGCGAGGGCGATTTGCTGCCGCATAAGCATGCGCTGACCGTCAACGGCAAGTCGCTCTGGGACAACTGCGTCGACGCGCCGATCTACAACGATGAAGTGGTGCGCACCCTGGACAACCCGCTGCTGGCCGATGGCGGCATTTGCGTGCTGCGCGGCAACCTGGCGCCGCGCGGCGCCGTGCTCAAACCGTCGGCCGCCTCGCCGCACCTGATGCAGCACCGGGGCAAGGCCGTCGTGTTCGAGGATTTCGAACATTACAAGGCGCGCATCGTTGATCCGGATCTCGATGTCGATGCCGATTCCGTGCTGGTGATGAAAAATTGCGGCCCGAAAGGTTATCCGGGCATGGCCGAAGTGGGCAACATGGGCTTGCCGCCCAAGCTGCTGGCGCAAGGCATCACCGACATGGTGCGCATCTCGGATGCGCGCATGAGCGGCACAGCCTATGGCACCGTCGTGCTGCACGTGGCGCCGGAAGCCATGGCGGGCGGCCCGCTGGGCATTGTGCGCGACGGCGACACGATCGCCCTCGATTGCCACGCCGGCAGCCTGAACATCGACATCAGCGACGCGGAAATCGCCGAGCGCCTGGCGAAGCGCGAACTGGGCAGCGCGCCCGGACCGAAGAGCGGCTACCAGCAGCTGTACATCGAACACGTGCTGCAGGCCGACGAAGGCTGCGATTTCGACTTCCTGGTCGGCAATCGCGGGTCCGCCGTGCCGCGCCACTCACATTAAGCGGAGACAATTATGCTGTTGCTGCAATTTACGAATGAAAACGGCGGCCGCCTCGTCGGCCTGCTGCAAGACGACGTCATCCGCGTCATCGAAGGCTACAACACCAGCTATGCGCTGGCGCAAGACGCCATCCGCAAGCGTGTCAACCTGGCGGAACTGGTCAACGCCAGCGTCGGCAGTATCACGCACCTGTATGCGGACGTGGCCGCCAGCGGCCGTTTGCTGGCGCCGCTCGACCATGCGGACGACGCGCACTGCTACGTGACGGGCACGGGCCTGACCCACCTGGGCAGCGCCGGCGCGCGCGACGCCATGCACAAAAAGATCGGCGGCGATGCTGATTCCTTGAGCGACTCCATGAAAATGTTCCGCCTGGGCGTGGAAGGCGGCAAGCCCGCCGACGGCACGGCCGGCGCCCAGCCCGAATGGTTCTACAAGGGCGACGGCTCCATCGTGCGCGCCGGCGGCCAGCCGCTGCGCATGCCGGACTTTGCCCTGGACGGCGGCGAAGAGCCGGAAATCGCCGGCCTGTACGTGATCGGCGACGACGGCCAGCCCTACCGGGTCGGCTACGCCATCGGCAATGAATTCTCGGACCACGTGACGGAACGCCAGAATTATCTGTACCTGGCCCATTCAAAGCTGCGCGCCTGCAGCGTGGGCCCGGCCCTGCTGGTGGGTGAATTGCCCGCGCACATAGACGGCAGCTCGCGCGTGCTCGACGCGGCCGGCAATGTGCGCTGGGAAAAGGCGTTCGTCAGCGGCGAAGACAATATGTCGCACACAATTGCCAACCTGGAACACCATCACTTCAAGTATCCGCTGTTCAAGCGCCCCGGCGACGTGCACGTGCATTTCTTCGGCACGGCCACCCTGAGCTTTGCCGATGGCGTGAGCGTGGCGCCGGGCGACACCTTTGAAATCGAAGCGCCGGCCTTTGGCCCTGCCTTGCGCAACCGCCTCGACGTCTTTCCAACCGCATTTGCGAAAGTGAGCACATTATGAGTTTTATCATTAGCGGTGACGCATTGATCGGCGGCGTCGCCGTCAAGGGCCATGGCGGCTCCTTCGAAGCGTGGGACCCGGCCGCGCGCGCGCACATCGCGCCCGCCTTCCACATGGTTGACGTAGCGCAAATCGACGAAGCCTGCCGTCTGGCGCAAGCCGCGTTCGACCCGTTTCGCGCCACCACGGATGCGGAACGTGCTGATTTCCTGGACACCATCGCCGCGCAAATCGGCGAACTGGGCGACGAGCTGATCGTGCGCGCCATGACGGAAAGCGGCTTGCCGCGCGCGCGCCTGGAAGGCGAACGCGGCCGCACCGTGGGTCAATTGAAACTGTTCGCCGGCTTGTTGCGCGAAGGCTCGTGGACCGATGCGCGCATCGATTCGGCCTTGCCGCAGCGCGTGCCGCCGCGTCCTGACCTGCGCTTGCGCATGATCGGCCTGGGTCCCGTCGCCGTGTTTGCTGCCAGTAACTTCCCGCTGGCCTTCTCCGTGGCCGGCGGCGATACGGCTTCGGCCCTGGCGGCCGGCTGCCCCGTCGTGCTGAAAGCCCATTCGGCCCATCCGGGCACGTCCGAGCTGGTGGCGCGCGCCATCGTCAAGGCGATTGCCATTTGCCAGCTGCCGGCCGGCGTGTTCGCCTTGCTGACAGGCACGGGCAACGGCATCGGCCAGGCCCTGGTCGCCCATCCGGCCATCCAGGCCGTCGGCTTTACGGGTTCGCGCTCGGGCGGCATCGCCCTGATGAAGGTGGCGGCCGAACGCCCGCAGCCGATCCCCGTGTATGCGGAAATGAGCAGCATCAACCCCGTGTTTGTGCTGCCGCAAGCCCTGGCTGCCCGTGGCGCGGCCATTGCCGGCGGTTTTGCCGCTTCGCTGACGATGGGCGTGGGCCAGTTCTGCACCAATCCCGGCCTGGTGCTGGGCCTGGAAGGGGCCGACTTTACGGCCTTTGCCGCCGCCGCCGCCGAAGCGCTGGCGCCCGCGCCGGCCGCCACCATGCTGACGGCGGGTATCGCCAGCAGCTATGCCACGGGCGTGGCGGCGCTGGCGCAGCACGCCGACGTGACGCCGCTGGTGCAGAACACGGGCGAGGAAGGCAAAGGCGCCGCCGCCCTGTTCGTCACCTCGGGCGAGGCGTTTTTGGCCAGGCACGATCTGCGCGATGAAGTCTTCGGCCCTGCCTCCCTGCTGGTGGCCTGCCGCGACATCGAGCAAATGCTGGCGATCACGGAAAGCCTGGAAGGCCAGCTGACGGCCACCCTGCAGATGGATGCCGGCGACCTGATTGATGCGCGCCGTTTGCTGCCCGTGCTGGAACGCCGCGTGGGCCGCATCCTGGCCAACGGTTTCCCGACGGGCGTGGAAGTGTCGACGGCCATGGTGCACGGCGGCCCGTTCCCCGCCACCTCGGACGGGCGCAGCACCTCCGTGGGTACGGCGGCCATCAACCGCTTCCTGCGCCCCGTGTCCTACCAGAACCTGCCGCAGGACTTGCTGCCGGAGTCGCTGCGCGATGATAATCCGCTCAGTATCTGGCGCCGCAAGGATGGCGTGCTGGGCAAGGACTAAAACCTGCTGCGCGGCGGGGCCAGCGGGCCTTGCCGCACCAGTGTGTGTTGCACGTAGTACATAAAAAATAAACAGGCGGAGACAAGATGAAGCAATTGGCGAAATATGGCAGCTTGCAGGGCAAGCGCGTGTTCATCACGGGCGGCGGCAGCGGCATCGGCGAATCCCTGGTGGCGGAGTTCGCCGCCCAGGGCGCGCTGGTGGCGTTTGTCGACATCGCCGTGGAAGCGAGCGAGGCCCTGTGCCGACGCCTGGCTGAGGCGGGCATGACGGCGCCCCTGTTCCGCCATTGCGACATCACGGATATTGCCTCCCTGCAAGCCGTCATGGCGGAACTGGCGCAGAAGCTGGGCGACTTCGATATCCTCGTCAACAACGCCGCCAACGACCAGCGCCACCAGGCGCAGGACGTCACCCTCGAGTACTGGAACGAGCGCATTGCGATCAATCAACGTCCCATGTTCTTCACCTGCCAGGCCGTGCTGGACGGCATGAAGCGCAGGGGCGGCGGTTCCATCATCAACGTCAGCTCGATTTCCTGGCACATGAAGTCGGGCGGCTACCCCGTCTACGCCACCACCAAGGCGGCCGTCGTGGGCCTCACGCGGGGCCTGGCGCGCGATTATGGCGCCCACAATATCCGCGTCAACACGGTCACGCCGGGCTGGGTCATGACGCAGCGCCAGATCGACCTGTGGGTCGACGAGGCGGCGGAAGCGGAAATCAAGAAAAGCCAGTGCCTGCCGCATAAACTGATGCCGCAGGACATAGCCGCCATGGTGCTGTTCCTCGCCTCCGATGACGGCGCGATGTGCTCATCCCAGGAATTCATCGTCGACGCCGGCTGGGTCTGACAAAACGCCCAGGGCGTTGTTGCCTTGCCTAGCCGTACATTCGTACTGTCTTCGGCAAGGCGCCTAGCCCTGGGCGTTTTGTCGGCCGCGGGCCTTCCCGCTTTACCCCATTCGTGTATGCCTGCCACTCCGTAGCCGGAGAGGCATCGCCACATCCAGATTTTGCCGGGGTTGACCCCGGCCCTTGCTTTTCACTAAAAAAACAGGAGACAGCATGAAATTCATCCATACCAGCATCGTGGCCCTGAGCCTGGCCATGGCCGCCGGCAGCGCCTTTGCCGCGCCCGTCAAGGTCACCATCGACATGGCCAGGCCCGGTTCCGTGATCAACAAGAACATCTACGGCCAGTTTGCCGAACACCTGGGGACCGGCATCTATGAAGGCATGTGGGTGGGGCCGGACTCTGCCATTCCGAACACGAAAGGCTGGCGCAACGACGTGCTAGGCGCCTTGAAACAGTTGCACGTACCGCTGGTGCGCTGGCCGGGCGGCTGCTTTGCCGATGAATACCACTGGAAGGACGGCATCGGTGCGCGCGACAAGCGCCCCACCAAGGTCAACACCAACTGGGGCGGCGTGGAAGAGTCGAACGCCGTCGGCACGCATGAATTCTTCGACCTGGCCGAGCTGCTGGGCGCACAGACCTATATCAACGGCAACCTTGGTTCCGGCACGCCGCAGGAAATGTCCGAATGGCTTGAATACATGACGTCGGACAGCAAATCCACCCTGGCCGAGCTGCGCCGCAAGAATGGCCGCGCCCAGCCATACAAGGTTGATTATTTCGGCATCGGCAATGAAGCCTGGGGCTGCGGCGGCAACATGCGCCCGCAGTATTACGCCGACCTGTACAAGCACTATCACACCTTCATGAAGACGCCGGAAAGCGCGCGCCCGAAATTCATCGCCAGCGGCGGCAATGACGACGACACCAGCTGGTCCGGCACCCTGAGCCGCGAAATCAAGCCGAACATGATGGACGCCATCAGTTTCCACTACTACACGGTGCCGACCGGCGTGTGGGAAAAGAAGGGCGCGGCCACGGGCTTTGGCGAAGATCAATGGATCTCCACCCTGAGCCGCACCCTGCGCATCGATAGCTTGATCAAGAACAATCTCGCCGCCATCGACAGGAACGATCCGTCGAAAAAGACGGGCTTGTACGTCGATGAATGGGGCACCTGGTACGACGTGGAGCCGGGCACGAACACGGGTTTTTTGTTCCAGCAAAACAGCTTGCGCGACGCCTTGGTGGCGGCCCTGAACTTCAATATCTTCCACGCCCACGCGGACCGCGTGCGCATGACGAATATCGCGCAAATGGTCAACGTGCTGCAGGCGATGATCATCACGGACAAGGATAAATATTTCCTCACGCCTACGTATCACGCGTTTGAAATGTATGTGCCGTTCCAGGACGCCACGGCCCTGCCGGTCGCCATTAGCGGCAATGGCAAGTACAGCCTGGGCAAGGTCAGCATTCCTGAAGTGAGCGCCTCGGCCGCCCGTGGCAAGGATGGCAAGGTGTACTTGTCCCTGGTCAACACGAATCCGCACGAGGCCGTCGACGTCAGCGTGGCCCTGGCCGGCAAGCCGGTGGCCAAGGTCACCGGCCGCGTGTTGAGCGCAGGCAAGATGGATGCCGTCAACAGC
The DNA here is from genome assembly GCF_059421435.1 of Janthinobacterium sp. GW821-FHT03A03. Lineage (NCBI taxonomy): Bacteria > Pseudomonadati > Pseudomonadota > Betaproteobacteria > Burkholderiales > Oxalobacteraceae > Janthinobacterium > Janthinobacterium sp. GW821-FHT03A03. Next base: position 61,834 of record NZ_JBWKUZ010000019.1, read on the forward strand.
TTTGCGCAACCGCAAGCCGTGCAGCCGGTGGCGTTTAATGCCCAGGCGCAAGGCGGCAAGCTGACCGTGTCGCTGCCCGCCAAGGCCGTCGTGGTGGTGGCGGTCGAATAAACCTGCCGATTTTGAGGTAGCCTGCCGGCCCGCATGACGGGCCGGCAGGCCATGTGGAGAACACGATGCAATTTTCGACAATGATGGCCTTGGCGGCCATGCTTGCCTTCAGCCCTGTCCGGGCGTCCCAGGTCAGCGTGCACGACCCCGTGATGGCCAGGGAAGGCGACACGTATTATTTGTACAGCACGGGGCCCGGCATCACCTTCTACAGTTCAAAAAATAGGGTCGACTGGCGGCCGGAAGGGCGCGTGTTCGCGGGCCAGCCCGCGTGGGCCAAGACGGCCGCGCCATCGTTTGACGACCATATCTGGGCGCCCGACGTGCAGTTCCACGACGGCAAATATTACCTGTACTACTCGGTGTCCGGCTTCGGCAAGAACACCTCGGGCATCGGCGTGACCGTCAACACCACCTTGAATCCCCGCTCGCCCGATTACCGCTGGATCGACCAGGGCATGCTGCTGCAATCGGTGCCAGAGCGCGACGAGTGGAACGCCATCGATTCGAACATCGTCACGGACGCGGCCGGCACGCCGTGGATGGCCTTCGGCTCGTTCTGGAACGGCATCAAGCTGGTAAAGCTCAACAAAGACTGGACCCGTATTGCGGAACCGCAAGAGTGGCACTCGCTGGCGCGCCGCGCGCCGCTGCCGCCAAGGGCGGGCGAATTCAAGCCCGCGCCCGAGGAAATCGAGGCGCCGTTCATCTTCCAGCGCGACAACGAATACTTCCTGTTCGTCTCGTGGGGCTTGTGCTGCCAGAAGGAAAAAAGCACGTATCACCTGGCCGTGGGCCGGTCAAAAAGCGTGACGGGGCCGTATCTGGACAAGGAGGGGCGCGACATGGCGCAGGGCGGCGGCACGGTGGTCTTGAAAGGCGACAAGGACTGGCAAGGCCTGGGCCACAACAGCGCCTACACGTTTGACGGCAACGATTACCTGGTGCTGCACGCGTATGAGACGGCGGACAACTACTTGCAGAAGCTCAAGATATTGCCCATGACGTGGGACAAGGACGGCTGGCCGCAGGTGGACCCGCGCGACTTGAACCGCTACCAGAGCCGCGAATTGCCGGCTGCCAAACGGTCAGCGGACCAGGGGATGGGCGGCGGGTGATACGCAAATCGGTATCGCAAGCGAAAAAGAATTGATTGGATGGCTATGTTGCTTTCTCCTACCATGGGTTCATAAAAAACCGCCCATCCGGCATCCGGCTGTGATGGTATTCCAATAAAAAAACTGGAGACAAGAATGACCTTGAGCCGCCGCACCCTCCTCGCCAGCGCCATGCTGCTGGCCGCTTCCGCCGCCACCTTCGCCACGCCTTCCGCGTTCGCCGCCAAGCCCCTCGTCATGGGCTTTTCGCAGGTGGGCGCCGAGAGCGAGTGGCGCACCGCCAATACCGTCTCCATCAAGGATGCCGCCAAGAAAGACGGCGTCACCCTGAAATTTGCCGACGCGCAGCAAAAGCAGGAAAACCAGGTCAAGGCGCTGCGCTCGTTCATCGCGCAAAAGGTCGACGTCATCGCCTTCTCGCCCGTCGTCGAATCGGGCTGGGATACGGTGCTGCGCGAAGCCAAGGCCGCCAAGATTCCCGTCATCCTGACGGACCGCGCCGTCAACGTGGCCGATAAGTCGCTGTACGTGACCTTCATCGGTTCCGACTTTGTGGAAGAGGGCCGCCGCGCCGGTCAATGGCTGCTCGAATACGCCAAGAAAACCCCGGACGCGCAACTGAACATCGTCGAATTGCAGGGCACGGTCGGCTCCGCGCCCGCCATCGACCGCAAGGAAGGCTTCCAGGAAGTCATCGGCAAGAATCCCAAGCTGAAGATCATCCGTTCGCAAACGGGCGACTTTACGCGCGCCAAGGGCAAGGAAGTGATGGAAGCGTTCCTCAAGGCGGAAGGCAAGAAGATCAACGTGCTCTATGCGCACAATGACGACATGGCCATCGGCGCCATCCAGGCCATCGAGGAAGCGGGCATGAAACCGGGCAAGGACATCATCATCATCTCGATCGACGGCGTCAAAGGCGCGTTCGAGGCCATGATCGCCGGCAAGCTGAACGTCACCGTCGAGTGCAGCCCGCTGCTGGGCCCGCAACTGATGTCCATCGCCCGCGACGTGGTGGCCGGTAAACCCGTGCCGGCCCGCATCACGACGGTGGAGAACGTGTTCCCTGCCGAGGTGGCCGCGAAGGAATTTCCGAACCGTAAGTACTAAGCTTGCCGCATGATGAAGACGCAAGCGCATCACACGGCCGCGCCGGCTCCCTTGCTGGAGTTGCGCGGCATCAGTAAAGCCTTTCCCGGCGTCAAAGCCCTCAGCGATGTCGCCCTGCGCCTGTATCCGGGTGAAGTGCACACCCTGATGGGGCAGAACGGTGCAGGAAAGTCGACGCTGATCAAGGTGCTGACGGGCGTCTATACGCCCGACAGCGGCCAGATCCTGTTTGACGGCAAGCCCATCGCTACCGCGTCCACGTCGGATGCACAGGCGCTCGGCATCAGCACCGTGTACCAGGAAGTCAATCTGTGTCCGAACCTGTCGGTGGCGGAAAACATCTTTATCGGCCGCTACCCGCGCCGTTTCGGGGCTATCGACTGGCGTGCCATGCAGCAGCAGGCGCGTGCCTTGCTGCAGCAGTTGCAGATCGATATCGACGTCACGGCGCAACTGTCCAGTTTCCCGTTGGCAATCCAGCAAATGGTGGCCATTTCGCGCGCGCTGAATATTTCGGCCCGCGTGCTGATCCTCGACGAACCCACGTCCAGCCTGGACGAGGCGGAAGTCCACCTGCTGTTTTCCGTGCTGCGCCGTTTGCGCGGGCAGGGCATGGCGATCCTGTTCGTGACGCACTTTCTCGACCAGACCTACGCCATTTCCGACCGCATCACGGTCATGCGCAATGGCGAGCGCGAGGGAGAGTATGCGTGCAGCGAGCTGTCGCGCCTGGCGCTGGTGAACAAGATGATCGGCGTGGCGTTGGACACGCCGGAACAGGCGCTTGATCTGGCGCAAGAAGCCGGCGCGGCCAGCTGCGGTCCGACGGTGCTGGAAGCGCAGGGCTTCGGCCGCAAGGGCGCCTTGCTGCCCATGGATTTCCACATCCGCCAGGGTGAATTGCTGGGCCTGGCCGGCTTGCTCGGTTCGGGCCGCACGGAACTGGCGCGCTTGCTGTTTGGCGCCGACAGGGCCGACTCGGGCAGCCTCATGGTCAACGGCAAGCCGCGCCACTTCGCCGTGCCGCGCGACGCCATCGCCGCCGGCATCGGTTTCTGCTCGGAAGACCGCAAGCACGAGGGGGCGATCTTGTCGCTGTCCGTGCGCGAAAACATCATATTGGCCTTGCAAGCCCGCACGGGCTTGCTGCGCGCCATCCCCTTTAAACGCCAGCAGGCGCTGGCCGACGAATACGTAAAGGCGCTGGGCATCAAGACGGCCAGCATCGAAACGCCGATCGGCAGCCTGTCGGGCGGCAACCAGCAGAAGGCCTTGCTGGCGCGCTGGCTGGTGACGTCGCCCGCCATGCTGATTCTCGACGAACCGACGCGCGGCATCGACGTGCGCGCCAAGCAGGAAATCATGCGCCATGTGGCCAAACTGTGCCGCAAGGGCATGGCCATCCTGTTCATTTCGTCCGAATTGCCCGAAGTGCTGCGCTGCAGCGACCGTATTTTGGTCATGCGCGACCGCAAGGCCTGCGGCGACTATGCGCGGGGCGAGCTCGATGACAGTTCCGTACTGCAAGTGATTGCCGGAGAGACCGCATGAGCGTATCCACTTCGTCGCCCGCCGCCCCGGCGGCGCGGGCGGCTGCCACCACGGATTCTTCCATTGTGCATACCGTTTTACACCACCCCCTGAGCCGGCCCCTGGCCGCGCTGTCGCTGCTGTTGCTGGTGGCCTTCTTTGCCATCCCCGGCTTTTTCCACCTGGAAATCCGCGATGGCCATTTGTACGGCAGCGTGATCGACATCGTCAACCGCGCCGCGCCCCTGATGCTGGCCGCGCTGGGCATGACCCTCGTCATCGCCACGCGCGGCATCGACATTTCCGTGGGCGCCGTCGTGGCCCTGTCCGGCACCGTGGCCGCCATGCTGATCGGCGGCACGCTGGTGATGGACAACGGCGTGCCCACTTATGTCAGCAACATCCCCATGGGCTGGGCGCTGGCGGCGGCCCTGGGCGCGGCCCTGCTGTGCGGCGCCTGGAATGGCGTGCTGGTGGCGGGCCTGGGCTTGCAGCCCATCGTCGCCACATTGATCTTGATGGTGGCGGGGCGCGGCCTGGCGCAATTGCTGACGGATGGCCAGATCGTCACCGTCTACTATCAACCGTTCTTCTTCATCGGCAGCGGCTATCTGTTCGGCTTGCCGTTCTCGCTGTTCCTCGTCGCGGCCGTGTTTATCATTACGGCCGTGCTGATGCGCAAGACCGCATTGGGCCTGTTCATCCAGGCCGTCGGCATCAATCCCGTCGCCGCGCGCCTGGCCGGCATCCGGACGGCGACCCTGATCTTTTTCGTCTACGTCTTTTGCGCCGCCTGCGCGGGCCTGTCGGGGCTGATGATCAGCTCGAACATCAAGAGCGCGGACGCCAACAATGCGGGCCTGATGCTGGAACTCGACGCCATCCTGGCAGTGACCCTGGGCGGCACGTCGCTGGCGGGCGGCAAGTTCAGCCTGGTGGGCAGCATGATCGGCGCGCTCATCATCCAGACCCTGACCTACACCATCTATTCGCTCGGCGTGCCGCCCGAGGTGAACATGGTCGTCAAGTCCGTCGTCGTCTTCCTCGTCTGCCTGTCGCAATCGTCGCAATTCAAGCAATTGCTGCATCGGAGAAAAGCATGAAGAGCTTGCTGCACACCCCGTATTTCACCTCGCTCGTTACGGTCCTGCTGCTGCTGGTGATGCTGGGCCTGGGCGGCGCCGCCTACCCGGGCCTGCTGTCCACGCAGGTCATTTTTAACTTATTGATTGATAACGCCTTTTTGCTGGTGATTGCCGTCGGCATGACCTTCGTCATCGTTTCCGGCGGCATCGACCTGTCCGTCGGCTCCGTGCTGGCCCTGTCGACCATGATCGCCGCCTGGCTGCTGCACGTGGCGCACTGGCCGCCGCTGCTGGTGATCGCCACCGTGCTGGCGCTGGGGGCCGTATTCGGCGCCGGCATGGGCGCGCTGATCCATTACTTCAAATTGCAAGCGTTTATCGTCACCCTGGCCGGCATGTTTCTGGCGCGGGGCCTGTGCTATTTGATCAGCATCAACTCCATCACCATAGCCGACCCGCTGTTCGTGGCCATGTCGCAGACGCAGCTGGGTTTTCTCGGCGGCGTTGTCTCGCCCGGCGTGGTCATCGCCGTGCTGACGTTACTCTTGGCCATCTGGCTGGCGCACGCCACGCCGTTCGGCCGCGCCGTGTATGCGATCGGCGGCAACGAGCAGTCGGCCCTGATGATGGGGCTGCCTGTGGGGCGCACCAAGGTCTTCATTTACGCCTTCAGCGGCTTTTGTGCGTCCTTGGGCGGCGTGCTGTTTTCGTTCTACATGCTGTCCGGCTATGGCTTGCATGCGCAAGGCACGGAACTGGACGCGATTGCCGCCGTCGTCATCGGCGGCACCCTGCTCAGCGGCGGCTACGGCTACGTGGCCGGCGCCCTGTCCGGCGTGCTGGTGCTGGGCACCATCCAGACCCTGATCGCCTTCGACGGCACGCTCAGTTCGTGGTGGACCAAGATCGTCATCGGCGGCCTGCTGTTCGTTTTTTGCGTCGTGCAAAGATTGATGGCCATGGGCCAGAAAACCACCCAGGAGAGTTAATCTGATGTTCAAGCAACACACACGTGCCGCAGCCATCGGCATGGCGGCGGTGCTCGCCTGCGTGGCACCAAGCCCATCGTGAACAACCTCTGCACGGGCGATCCGGCCGTGTACATCGGCCCTGCACCCAAGTCCAGCGCAGCCCGCAAGGCATCGTGATCGCTGCTTGACGACAAAAAAAGGAGACACACCGATATCTATAACATCGGTATTGAGTTAAAACCGATATCGATCATGATATGATTTATTCATGGATACCCTCAACCCCAACTGGTTCTTGCGAGCCCGCCTGAAGACGCGGCAACTGCTGCTGCTGATCGCCCTGGACGAGCAGCGCAACATCCACCGCGCGGCGGAAGAATTGCACATGACACAGCCGGCCGCGTCCAAGCAAATCAAGGACCTGGAAGAGATGCTGGACGTGCGCCTGTTCGACCGCTTGCCGCGCGGCATGGAGCCGACCATCTACGGCGAGACGATGATACGCCACGCGCGCATGGCCCTGACGAGCCTGTCGCTGGCGCATGACGACATCGTCGCGCTCAAATCGGGCCTGACGGGCCAGGTGGAAGTGGGCGTCATCATGACGCCGGCCATGGCCTTGCTGCCGCGCGCGATCGCCCGCATCAAGCAGCAGGCGCCGCTGATGCGCATCGGCGTGCACCTCGAGCACAGCAATACGCTGATGGACATGCTGCAGCATGGAACCTTGGACTTCATGATCGGTCGCATCCTGGAAAAGGAAAGCAGCGCCGGCCTCATCTACGAGGAATTGACGGAAGAGCCGGCCAGCGCCGTGGCGCGCAATGGCCACCCGCTGCTGTCGCGCAAGAATTTGCAGTTAAGGGATTTGGCGGGCCAGCCGTGGATCCTGCCGCCGCAAGGCAGCATCCTGCGCCACCGTTTCGACATGATGTTCCGCCGCGCCAGCCTGGAGCCGCCCGTCGACGTGGTCGACACCACCGCCTTGCTGCTGATCACCTCATTGCTGCAGCAGACGGACTCGCTGCACGTGATGCCGACGGAAGTGGCCCATTACTATGAATCGCTGAACGTGCTGAGCATTTTGCCCATCGAGCTGCCGTGCAAGATGGATGCCTTCGGCATCATCCGCCAGCAGGATCATCTGTTGTCGCCGGGGGCGGATATGCTGCTCAAAGCTGTGCGGGCGACCGCCGCGGACATGTATTAAACCCAACGGCAAATGCTGGGGTCGTACCCTCAGGGTACGACCCCGGATCCTGCTTTTGGGGTTCAATCGGGCACTTCAAAGAAAAACAGCTGAACCAGGCGGCCATTCTCCGGCGTGTCGCCAAACACATTGCTGATCGAGTGAAAGTAGTGCCCCTTGTATACGATCAACCGGTTGTGGCGCATCGGCACTTCCAGCAGCGCTTGCCAACTGTCGCGCTGTTCCTGTAAGTCGTTGAATTTCTGCACTTTACTGTTCGGCAGCCAGCGTTTCTGGAAATCCTTGAAGCTGGCATAGCCGCCCGCCTTCACGTCCGCCTCGGGCAATCGCCGGTACCAGCCGCTGGGCTGGTGGCGCCAGAATGTGGTGCCGCCCTGGCATTGCCCCGGCGGGTTCAGGTACAGCACGCCCGCATAGAAATTGAAATTGTTGCCTGTCTCGTTGTCCACGTGGATATCCGTGCGCGCCGTCGCGTCCGCATAGCTGAGGCGGCAGGAGCCGTTGTCGGGAGAAATAAAACGGATGGGGCGGCCCAGCGCCGTGGCGATGCGCTCCATGATGGCCTGGCAGGGCTGGCCTTCCGTCTGGCTGCCCGGATAGTTCTGCCCCGCATAGCGCTGCTGTTCAAACGGCAGCGCCAGCGCCTGGGCGCGCCAGGCGGCCGGGTCGGGCAGGAAGTCGTCGATGATGTGCAAATCCGCTTCACGGATAAAGTCGTGCAAGCCAGCCGGCACATTGAGCGTCGTCAAGGTTTCGGCGTGTTCCGCTTGCGGACTGGCAAAGCCGATGCGGCAGCGCTGCGCCAGCGCCGGGTGCAGCGCCAGGCCCTGGGCATAGCGGGCCGAGGCCAGTTCCTGCTGTCCCGTGCGGTAATACAGTTCGGCCAGGCCCTGCAGGTTTTGCCAGCGCTGGGGGCGCAGGGCGTGGGCCCGTTCCAGTTCCGCGATGGCTTCCGGCAGGCGCTGACTGGCCAGCAGCAATTCCGAATGGACGATGGCGAAATCGTGCTCGTGCGGCGCCAGCCGCGCCGCCGTGGCATAGCTGGCCAGCGCCGCCTCGCTGTCCGTGCCGCGCAGCACGTTGCCGAGGTTGTAGTGGAACAGAGGGTTCTCCGGCTGTTGCCTGAGCGACAGCTTTAACAGGCCCAGGCCGAGAGCGCCCTGGCCCAGCTCCAGCATCGCCAGGCCCTGGAAATGCTGGGCTTCGGCCAGGGCCGGATCTTGCTTGTAAGCCGCCTGGTAGGCGTTGATCGCCTCGATCAGCCTGCCTTGCTGCTGCAGTTGCCGGCCCTTGGCCAGCTGTTGTTCCGCCAGTGTCTGTTCGCCCATGTCACTATCCCGATGCAATGTGGCGAACAGTGTAACCGAGCTCGTTCTACAGCGCCTGGCTGACAGGAATTTCCTGCCCGTTCAGCTTGATCGCCACCTTGACGATCTGCGCCTTGACCTGGTTGCTGGCCATGTCCGCTTCCTGGGCGTAGGCGTACACGATGATGGCGAAATCCTTGTAGCCGCTGCGGGCCGCCTCGATCTTGCGCGCCGCCTCCTGGTCCACTTTCAGCAGCGAGTAGCCGTCGCCGTTGGTAAATGCCAGCTTGTAGTCGCCGTTGTCGTACATGTAGTAATACGTGCCCGCTTCGGCGAACTTGGCGGGGAAGGCGGCCTTGTCCATCGCGTACGGCGACAGCGCGCCCTGGCCGTTGATCTGGTAGCGCAAATAGCGTTTCATCCTGGCTTCATTGACCTTGGCGTCGATCTGCGGTTTCAGCGCGTCGAGCACTTCCTGCTTGCGGAAGGCGTCGTTGCTGCCCGCATATTCGCGCGAGATGCGCTGCGCCACGGCCGCATAGTCGGGCGGCACGCCGGACAGGGCGATGTAGCTGTACATCAACTGGTTGCCGCTCGTAATGTCGACATAGCTGGCGCTTGGGGTGGCCGGGTCCGCCTGCGGCAGGCTGGCGGCCGCCGCTTTTACCTGGGCCTTGGCGGCCATGTCGGCCACGCTGGTGGCGGGCGCCGACGCCGCCGGCGCTGCATTCTCGGAGGGCTTGCCGCAGGCGGACAGCAGGATGGCGATGGCGAGCAGGGCGGGGAGGGTACGGTGCATGATATTTCCTTTAGTGAATGTGTAAAAGAGGTGACTTAGCCGATGGTTTTACGTTGGTATTCGCCGACGCCGTAAGCGGCCAGGACGATGGAAGCGGCCAGCACCAGGTAAAAGCCGATGCCGAATGACAGTCCCTGCCACACTTGCCCCAGCATTTCACTGGCCATCTGTTCGGCCATGCGGGCCGCGCGGCTGCCCATGATGCCGCCCATGGCGTTGCCCGCGTCGCTGACGGCGCCCTTGATCTTGATCAACAACAAGCTGCTGTGGACGATGATGAACAGCAGGGGCGCGCACTTGCCCAGCGCCGCTTTCGGGTGGCTGCTGGCCATGGTGGCGCAGCAGCCGGCAATCGCCAGCAGGAAGAACAATTGCGCCGAGGTAAAACCGCTGGCGCCGTCGCGGGCAAAGCTTTCCAGGCTGTCCGCGGACAGGCCCAGCAGTTGCCAATAGGTGCGCGAGACGGAGGCGAACAAACGGATGCCGATGGCGTTGAAGATGAAGGCGCCGGCGAGCAGCACGCCAAGCGCCCCCAGCACGGGGATGCCCAGCGCCGAGACGGCCCGGCCCCACAGCTGCTGGCTTTTTTCGCGCGCCAGTTTCGCCGCGCCGGCCATGTCTTCCTGCGCCAGTTGCTGTGCGGGAATGGCCGTGACGGTGGCGAGGCTGCCGGCGTCGTCGAAGCGCACGTCGACGACGGCATTGATGGCGGGCGCCGTGTCCGAGCGCCAGTGCGTGCTCACGTCGAATGGATGTTGCGTGCCTGCCACGCTGACGCAACCTTGTCCGCTTGCTTGGTAGGCGAGGATGCGGCCCCGTTGGCCGGTGGTAATGGTTGCTGCCGGGCTGGATGTGTGCATAAGATTTCCCTGGTCACTGTCATGCTGTATTGCATGTACCCACGGATAACGGGGGCAGTTCAGGGAAATCCAAAATTATTTCAAACTATTTTTTCGGCGGCTGCAAAACGTCCTTGGCGGCGCCCTGGTAATCCTTCATCAAGCCCATGAAGGCATCCTGCAGATGGCGTGCCGCATCCTGCGGCGGTGCGCCCGTGCGCCGCGCCAGGTCGAATTTATAGGCATGGGCGGGGCTGTAGCCGGCCTGCGAGGCGGCGTCCAGCAGCACGCCCGCCCGTTTCAATGCCGCCGGATCGCCCTTGACCATCAGCAATTCGGCCAGGTAGGTCTGGGCGATAGGAAAGTCTTTCGCGGCCGCTTTTTCCAGCCACTGCATGCCCGCCTTCGGCTGTTTGATGCCCGCATCGCCGCCGCCGATGCCATAGCCGAGCGCCGTCAGCGCCACCAGGTCGCCGCCCCGCGCGCGCTTTTCCAGCTGCTGGCGGGGAAACGGCCGCGCCGCGATCTGCATGCGGATTTCATAGTTGATGTCTTGCAGTACATTGCCTGGCCAGACCTTGGCGCCGGAGGTCACCGGCTTTTCCGCCGCCGGCACGGGTGCGCGCACGCCGCCCTGGCCTGGCGCGCCGGCCAGCACGCCGGGGGCGGGCGGGCTGACGCCCTTGCCGCTGCCCATGTTCAGCACCAGGCGGGCCGACGTTTCGCCGAACGACACGCGCGGCTTTTGCACGTCGTGCGTCATGGCGGCGACCCTGGCCGCCACTTGCGAGAAGACGTCGCTCATGGGCAAGCCCGGCGCGTCGAGCGCGTCGAGCAGGGCGCTCGTGTACGGGCTGTTGCGCGAATCGGGCGACCAGAAATCGTGCGCCAGGGCGCCCGGTCCCGCCGAATAGGCGATCACCACGCCGCGCGGCGCTTGCGTGTCGGCAAAGCCGTGGCTGGCCGCATTGCCGCCGCCAGGGACCATCACGGCGCCGCCGCGCGTATATTCCTGGCGGCAAGCATCGAGGATCAGCACGGCGCCGCGCGCGCCCGTGCGCTGCAGGTCGCCCGCCAGGCTGGACACGGACACGCCCTGCGCGGCGATGGCGGCGGCACTGAGCGCAAGCATGTTCGCGCCCAGCGGCAACACATAATTGGCTTCGCCCGCCTGCGCGCCGTGGCCCGCGTAAAACACCAGGGCGATATCGGCGCCGCGCGCCTGCGTGGAAAACTCGGCCGACGCCCTTTGCAGCTGTTGCGCATTGATGTCCGTGCGCAGCAGTACTTCAAAACCGAGGCGGCGCAGGCGCTCGGCCATGGCGCGCGCGTCGTTCACGGGATTCAATAGCGGCTGCGGATAGGCCGCGTTGCCGATCACCAGGGCGATGCGCTTGCCGGGAGCCGCTGGCACGGCGGCGTGCGCGACGTTGCTGAGCAGTAAAAAGAACAGGCTGAAAAACAGGGGAATCAGGCGGCGCATCGGTGTCTCAGGGGATTGTCGTTGAAGTAACAAAAGTTAGCGATTTCCAGTTTGATATGAGAAAATTGCCTAAATGCATTTTACCTTACTGACAAGTTTCTCTTGTCTGGCCAGCGCATTGCTTGTTTGCCGGTGCGCAGTAGCGCCGGCCAGTGGCGCGTGGCGCCCAACACACGATCGGACCGGCTTTGCAATCGGAACAATTTGAACGCATTCATGACTTCTGGACGCGCCGCCAGCGGCTGTCGCAAGGCGAACTGGGCGAGTTTTACCAGCGCGTCATCGCCGCGCTGACGCCATGCCGCCCGCGCGAGGCGGCCTCGCTCGGCGACTCGCTGGCCGACTTGCGCCACCAGTTCTTCATCGAAAAAGTCCTGCATGGCGACAGCGACGCCGCGCCCCACCACGTCGGCGCCTTGTACCTGTACTTCAAGCGCTTCATCATCGACCAGCTGCGCAAGCAGCGCGATGACGAGGACGCCGATGCGCAGGAAGGTTGCGAGCTGCAGGCGCCCGACGCGTATGCCGCGCCGCTGCGCGACTACCAGTTGACTCCGGCATCGGTGCGCGAGGCGGCCGACGTGTTTATTACCACCTTGCCCCGCGACTTGATCTTGCTGCTGCGCCACTGCGGCTGCGGCGGCATGCCCGTCAGGGAACTGGCCGAGCAGATCGCTTCCGCGCATTACCACGGCGGCAAGCTGGGCCTCGTGCACCGGCAGAAGGGCGAATCCGCCAGCGCGGGACGGCAGATCGTCGAGCCGGCCCACCGCGCCACCCTGCTGGGCAGCTGGGTCTTGACCCTGCTCAAGCTGCGCGTCGGCGATGCGCTGACCGCGCGCGACATGCAGGCGGCGCAAATAGTTTTGGATATTCTGTGCGTGGCCGCGTTATCCCTGCACCTGGACCCCGTGTCCGCCTCCCCGAACCCTGATGAAAGGCCACCGGCATGACTGCATTGACGCCCACACTGGCCATCGTTGCCGCCCGTTTGCCGTCGCCGCCGCCTTCCATCGAAGTGCTGGACGCGGATGTGGCGGGCACTACACCCGACTGGCGCGGCATTGCCGTGCCGGAGCACTTGATGGAGCGCTTTGCGCGCCGCAGCGACGCCGCGCCCCTGGCCGCGCGGCCCATCGCCGGCGGACAGATCCACCTGCTGGCGCCTTGCCCCGGCTTTGGCGCCGTACTGCTCGATGCCTGGGACAGCGCGCAACAGCGCTGGCGCGGCTGGCTCGTCACGCCGGATGCGTCGTATGCGGACGCCTGCGGCCTCGTGGTCGAGGAGCGCGACGCGCCCGCCGACCCGCGCGCGGGCCTGGTGCTGTGCGACATGCCCGTCACCGTGGCCGTGACGGACCTGGGCGCCTGCCTGGGCGTGTTCAGCCAGGAGCGCCTGCAGGCGGCGCGCTGGCTGGAAACGCATGGCCGCGCCAATGGGGCCGCCGCGGCGCCCGGCGTGATCGCCCGCGTGGCCTTGCCCGGCGACGATTACGGCTTGACGGGCACGCCCCTGTCGAGCGAGCTGGGCAAGGATGCCCGCGTGGTCTACCGGCAATTGCTGCGCCAGGGGCTGCAGCAGTTGCAGATCGCTCCGGCCGATGCCGCCGCGCCACAGATGACGCCAATCAAGCCCGCCAATGCCAGCCGCTGGCTGAAGATCGTCACGGCCGTGGCCGCCAGCGTGATGGTGGTGCAATCGGCGTGGCTGTTCCTGCCGAAAGATCAGGCTGTCGTCGGCAATGCGGAATTCCGCAACGGCGGCAGCGGCGTCGAGACGGGCGTGCGCTTCCGCGTGCTGTTCCGCGCCGAGGCCAGGGAAGCGGAGATCCGCGCGTGGCTGCAGCGCGAGCAGCTGGAAATCGTCGCCGGACCAGACACCCTGGGCGCTTTTACCTTGCTGTCGCGCAACCGCCAGAAAGTCTTGCCGCCGCCGGGCCCGGGCAATCCGCTCGCCGTGATCAATCCCTGAATTCAAAAATAAGAGAAAGTTATAAAGCATGACAACGTATAAGAATTTCGCATACGCGCACTGGCGCACACTGGCCCTGGGCCTGGCCGCCGGCGTCCTGTTGACGGGCTGCGCCATGACGCCGAACGGCCGTGGCGGCGTGATGGTGGGCCTCGATACGGCCGAGCTGTTCGGCACGCCGCTTTCCACCTTCCGCCTGCGCGACGGCACGGAAGGCACCTTGCGCAAGGATCCGCAAGGCAAGTATTCGATCAAGCTGTCGCAGGCGTTTCGCGTCGTGCCGCTGGCCAACGCCGTCACGGCCCGCGTGGCGAGGGTGGAAAACGTGGGCGAGCGCACCGTGGTGATCGTGGAAACGCAGGAGCGCAACTGCGCCTACCGCTATGAAGTGCTGGCCTTCCAGGGCACGGACGTGCTGCAGTGGACGGTGGGCAATTGCAACGACCGTCCCCGCGTGGAGCTGGCGGCAGATGGCAAATCGCTCAATATCGACTTTCCCAATTACAACCGCCTGTCGCGCATGATCTACACGGATAACCGCCTGCTCAACGCCAGCGTGCCCGTGCCGCTGGGCGTCGATACGCGCGCCCAGCCGTTTGCCGACGACGCCTTGCGCGCCACCGGCCCCGCCATTGCCACCGTGCCTGGGGGCAGCGGCGACAGCGGCCGCGTGATCCCGGCCCCGCCGGCAAGCGCTCCGGTGCCTGCCGCCGCGCCGAAAGCGGGCAGCCGCGCCGGCGCCAGGCCGCGCCGCCAGGACGCCCCGGCCAGGGCGGCGGCACCCGCCGCCGCCAGCCAGCCCGCGCCGCGCGGCGCGGCGGCTGCCCCGGCCGCGCCGATGATCTTCCATGCCGAAGAGATCAAGCCCGTCGTCATCGATCTGAGGAAATAAGATGGCCGCGAGTCTGCGCAGTCTGCAAATCCGGCAGACCTTGATCCTGATCGTCCTGACGATCATTTATTTGTGCTGCGAGCTGGGCTTCAATGCCCGTTTGCTCGACGTGGTGGGCGGCGACGTCAAGCCGCACGACGTGGAAGGCGTGGAATTTTATGGCCGCAGCCTGTCGGGCATCGCCGCCGCGCTGGTGGTGCTGCAGCTGATGTGGCGCCGCCGCCTGAAGAACAATGGCAGCGGCCCCGGCTGGAAAAAGATCGTCTTTTGCTGCGTCGCCACGGCCGCGGTCGTGTTCGGCATTCTGAAGACGACGGTCACGGTGCTGGTCGAAACGCGCGATGCGCAATTTCGCCGCCTGGCCTTCAATACCACCCTGATGCAGCGCTCGCTGGTGGGCGGCAGCCTGCAATTGCAGGGCCTGGTCGATGATCCCACCCTGTTTGCCAAGCCCGAAGGCAAGGCCTTCCTCGCCCTGTTTCCGTTCCTGGCCGTGTCGGTGGGCCACCTCGACGAGCGCATGGAGCCGGCCAAGGAGCAGTTGATCAACTTTAATGTCCGCAAGATCGCCGGCGGCGCGGCCGGCTACTACGACAAGTATCAGCAGGCGATCGGCGAAGTGCATGACAAGTGGAAATTGTATTCGGGTATCATTCCCGACGACGATGCGGGCTTGCGCCAGCAGCAGGAATCGGCCTGGAACGATTATCGGCAAAGCCTGTCGCGCCACGGCTGGCAGCCGCATTCCGTGCCGGCGCGGCGCAAGGCAGCCGTGGTCAACAATGTGCGCAAGAAGGTGCCCGTGTCGGCCAACTGGCATCCGGCCGATCAATTGAGTTTCCGCGCCGCCGTCAAGCGCCGCTATGCGTCGGAAGCGGCCGGCAAGGGCTTGACGATCAAGGGCGACCGCATTCCGCCCGGCTTGTCTTTCCCCGCCTTCGTGGCGCGCCCCGGCATCCAGGCCGTGCTGCGGGACGGGCCGGACGGCGGCGACGGCAGCGAAGCGGGCAAGGGCTTGCGCTTGCCCAAGGGCGCCGTGGTGCAGGCGGCGTATGCGAGTCCGGCCGAGTTCAGCCGCCTGTTCGACCAGTTCGCCGCGCGCCAGACGGCGGAAAAGCTGGTGGAGTACCGCGCCAGCCGCAGCGACTTCGAAGTGCATGGCAGGTATTATGCGGAGGGCAAGGAAGCGGCGCGCGCCGCCATCGTGCCGCCCGTGGCCCTGTTTTTCTCGCTGCTGGGCGCCATCGGCCACTTTTCGAAACTGCTGTACCTGATCGCCACCGTGGGCTTGCTGGTGCTGGCGGCGCGCCGGGGCGAGCAGGCGGGCGCCGATGGCCAGCTGAGCCGCCGTTCCGCCTGGATCGCCACGGGCGTGCTGGCCGGCGCCTTCCTGGGCACCTGGGGCATCTTCAGCCTGTCGGACAACAATGTCACGAAGAGCGAGCTGTTCCGCCAGATGCTGGACTGGAACCGCCAGGCGGCCGACGACAGCACGCGCTGGCAAATCGCCGGCAAGGGCTTGCTGGCCAATATCACGCACGTCGTGGCGGTGGGGCAGGGCTACAGCTACCCCGTCAACGAAGCGATCCGCATCAATGTTTTGCAGGGACTCGAATATGGTTATCACCCGCAACAAAAATAAGGCGGCCGCGCTGGCCTTGCTGCTGTGCATGGCCAGCACAGCCGTGCAGGCCGACTGCCTGGGCATGAAGGTGCACGCCCACCGTGGCGCCGGCAATGCGCCGGAAAACTCGCTGAGCGCGCTGCGCAACACGTATTTCGGCACCTGGGACGGCGTCGAGACGGATTTGCAACTGCTGGGCGACGGCAACTGGGTCGTGCACCACGATCTGTTGACGGGCAGGGTGGTCGACACGGGCGCGCCCCGCACCGTGAAACAATTGACGGCCGACGACTGGCGCGCGGCCAGCATGAAGAACCGGGGCGTGCCCACGCCGGAAACGCCGCCCTTTGTGAGCGACATCGCCGACCTGGCCACCGCTTTCCCGGCCAAGACCCTGAATGCGGAAATCAAGGATGTCATGCCTTCGTGCGCACCGATCGCCACCCTGGTGGCGCAGTTGCGCGGCATCAAGCACGGCAACTGGTTCTTGACGTCGGGCGTGCCGAACAACCTCGCTTGCGCGCGCCGCGCCGACCCGCAAGGCTACCTGGGCCTGCTCGTGTTTGACGCGCGCAATGCGCAGGCGGCCGGCGCCAACCGGGTCAGCCGCTACATTGCGAAAAACGCCCGTCCGCCCAGGCTGGACAAGCCGTGGCTGCAGCGCGTGCAGCAGCAGATCGGCATGCCCGTCGGCGTGCACGTCGATGCGCGCAGCCTGGACGCCAATCCGAATCTGCTGGCCGATGCGGCCGGCATGAACATGCCCGTCTTCGTCTACGCCGTCGATGGCGACTCGGCCCTGGCCGCGTCCTTGCTGCGCGCCCAGCAGCGCAGCCACCGCCTGCCCAGCGGCGTCATTCTTGACGGCAATCCCGAAACGTTTTGCGCGATGATGAAATAATCACTTTGATCGACCGGGAGACCCTGCCATGACACTGCCACAGACCGACCCTGCCGCCGCTCTTGCCCGTAGCGCCATCGGCGCCATGTTCTTTTCCCTGTTCGGCGGCCTGTGGGTGGCCGCCTGGTGCGTGCAGACGTATGGCGCCCAGCCTTTGCGTCTGCTGCCGGTGGCCGCCGTCACCGTCCTGCTGTTCATGCTGGCGTGGCGCCAGTTCCGCCGCCACCGGGCCGCGCATGCGGCGGCGGAACAGACGCCGCAAGCGAAGCGCGCGGGCCGGCTGTTCAATATGGTGAACGCGGGGCAATGGATCGCCATCTTCATCGTCGGCAATGTCCTGAAAAACCTGGGGCTGCAGGCGTGGTTCATCCCCGCCGTGATCCTGATCGTGGGCCTGCATTTCTTTCCGCTGGCCTGGCTGTTCAAGGCACGCCGCCACGTGGCCATCGGCATGGCCCTGTGCGTGTGGGCCATCGGCTATCCGCTCACCGTGCGCCACGGCCCCATGCATCCCGTCGGCTGCCTCGGCGCCGGCCTGATCCTGTGGGTGGCGGCCCTGTCCGCCGTGCGCGCCGGTTTTGCCGTGCAGCAGAACACCTTGCAAGCGCAGAAATAGCTGCGTCAGACGGCCCGCACAGGGCCGTTTTTGTCTCCGTTAAGTCTCTTTTCCTGCCTGTTTTTTGCGCATCGCAGCATCGATAATGTTTGCATCGCGCGCCGTGCTGGCCTATAAATGTAATCGATTACATTTATGTGAAAAGCCCCATGCCGCCAGCCGTCCCGTTTTCCTTGCCGACAGAAACCGTCTCCATCAGCGCCGTCGCCGCGCATGCGGGCGTGTCGGTGGCCACCGTCTCGCGCGTGATGAACGAGCAGGCCGGCGTGCGGGCGCCCACGCGCGACAAGGTGCTGGCGTCCGTGGCCGCGCTCGGCTACCGCATGAACCACCTGGCGCGCAGCCTGCGCACGGCCGAGAGCCGCATGCTGCTGACCATGGTGCCCGACGTGGGCAACCCTTTCTATGCGCAGATCGTGCGCGGCATCGACACGGTGGCGCGCGAGCACGGCTACTTTGTATTGCTGTGCGACACGGGCGCCGATGCGGGCCGCGAGCGCTCCTACTTCGACCTGCTGCGCATGCACCGGGCCGACGGCGCCATCTGCCTGGACCCGGACACGGTGCAGCATGCGTTGTCGCATGAGTCCGCCAGCCTGCCGTGGGTGGCCTGCTGCGAATTCGACCCCGGCGTGGCCGTGCCCTATGTCGGCATCGATAACCACCGGGCCGCCACCGACGCCGTCGCGCACCTGCTGGCGCGCGGCCACACGCGCATCGGCCTGATCAACTCCGACGAGCGCTATCTGTACGCGCGGCAACGCCAGCAAGGCTATCTGGACACCCTGGCGGCGGCCGGCCTGCCCGTGCGGCCGCAGTGGGTGCACACGGTGCAAAGCCTCGATTACGAGGCGGGCACGGCCGCCACCCTGCGCATGATGGCGCAGCCCGATGCGCCGACGGCCATCTTTGCCGTGTCCGACACCCTGGCCATCGGCGTCTTGAGCGCGCTGCGCCAGCTGAACCTGCGCGTGCCCGAGGACGTGGCCGTCATCGGCTTCGACGATATCGCCATCGCCGCGCAGATGGCCCCCGGTTTGACCACCATCGCGCAGCCGATGCGCGAGCTGGGCGAGACGGCGGCCCGCCTGCTGCTGCAGCGCTTGGCGGACCCGGCAGCCAGCGTGCCGGGCGTGCTGCTGCAGCACCGCTTAATTCTGCGAGGGAGTGCATAGTGAGCGTTGCCGTCGGTTTCGAGGGGGTGTGCAAGGATTTCGGCCCCGTGCGCGTCTTGCATGGCGTCAGTTTTACCCTGGCGCCCGGGCGCGTGTATGGCTTGCTGGGCGAAAACGGCGCCGGCAAGTCGACCCTGATGAAAATCCTCGCCGGCTACGAGGGCGTGAGCGAAGGGCAGCTGCTGATCGATGGCCAGCCCCGGCGCTTCGCCAGCTCGCGCGCGGCGGAGGCCGCCGGCATCGTGCTGATCCACCAGGAATTCAACCTGGCCGAGCACCTGACGGTGGCGCAAAACATGTTTTTAGGACACGAAAAGACGCGCGGCTGGCTGTTGGACGAGGCCGCCATGCGCGAGGAAGCGTCGCGCTATTTGAAACAGGTGGGGCTGGACGTGTCGCCCGACACCAAAATACGCGACCTCATCGTTGCCGAAAAACAGCTGGTGGAAATCGCCAAGGCCTTGTCGCGCCGCGCCCGCTTTTTGATCATGGACGAGCCGACGGCCACCCTGACGTCGTCGGAAACCCAGCGGCTGTTCGCCGTCATGGCGCAGCTCAAAAGCGATGGCGTGACCATTTTGTATATCTCGCACAAGCTCGATGAAGTGGAGCGCAACACGGACGAGGTCATCGTCATGCGCGACGGGCGTTTCGTCACGCGCGAGCCGACGGCCAGCCTCACGCGCCAGCAGATGGCGAACCTGATGGTGGGGCGCGAATTGTCCGACATGTTCCCGGCGAAAGTGGCGCTGGCGGCCGATGCGCCCGTGGTCTTGAGCGTCGACGGCTTGTGCGTGCCCGGCTGGTCGACAAACCTGTCGTTCGAGGTGCGTGCCGGCGAAGTGCTGGGCTTTGCGGGCCTGGTGGGCGCGGGGCGCACGGAATCGTTTGAAGCGCTGCTGGGCTTGCGCCCGCGCAGCGCGGGCTTGATCGAGATCAATGGCCAAGAGGTCGATATCCGCACGCCCAGGCAAGCCATGCAGCATGGCCTGACGTATCTGAGCGAAGACCGCAAGGGAAAGGGCTTGCATGTGAACCTGGGCTTGCGCGAAAACCTCACGATGATGACGATGGAGCGCTATGCGCGGCCCTGGCTCGACGTCAACGCCGAGAAGCAGGCACTGGCCAGGGCCGTCGGGGATTTCAATATCCGCACGGGCGACCTGGACAGCCGCGCGCGCATGTTGTCTGGCGGCAACCAGCAAAAGCTGGCGCTGGCGAAATACCTGCATTCGGACCCCCGCGTCGTCGTGCTCGATGAACCGAGCCGTGGCGTGGACGTGGGCGCCAAGCGCGACATTTACTTCTTGATCCACCGCCTGGCCGCCGAAGGGCGCGCCGTGATCGTGATTTCATCGGAACTGATCGAATTGATCGGCCTGTGCCACCGGGTCGCCGTGATGCGCGCCGGCACCTTGCAAGCCACCCTGTCCGCCGACCACCTGACCGAAGAGGAGTTGATTGCCCATGCAACCGGCACGCACTGACACCACCGTATCCCCGATGGCCACCGCCGTTGCCCGCTTCGGCGCGCGCATCAAGGGCTTGGGCCCCGTGCTGGGCTTGTTATCTCTGTGCATCGCGGGCACCTTGCTCAACGGCGACTTCGCCACCGTGGACAACCTGATGAACGTGCTCACGCGCACGGCGTTCATCGGCATCATCGCCGTGGGCATGACCTTCGTCATCATTTCCGGCGGCATCGACCTGTCGGTCGGCTCCATGGCGGCCCTGATCGCCGGCTGCATGATTTATTTCATGAATGCGCTGGCGCAAGGCGCGGGCGGCAACCTGGCGCCGATCACCATGCTGGTGCTGGGCATCGCCATGGCGCTGGTGCTGGGAGCTGGTTTCGGCCTGATGCACGGTTTATTAATCAGCAAGGGCAATATCGAACCGTTCATCGTCACCCTGGGAACGCTCGGCATCTTTCGCGCCGTGCTCACGTATCTGGCCGACGGCGGCGCGCTGACCCTGGATGCCACCCTGTCCGAGCTGTACAGCCCCGTCTACTACACGAGCGTGCTGGGCGCGCCGATCCCGATCTGGATCTTTCTGTTCGTCGCGGCGGCTGGCGCCGTCATCCTGAACCGCACGACCTTTGGCCGCCACGTGCAGGCGATTGGTTCCAACGAGCAAGTGGCGCGCTATGCGGCCATCAATGTCGACAGAGTGAAAATTGCCACCTACATGCTGCTGGGCATCTGCGTGGGCATCGCCACGGTGCTGTACGTGCCGCGCCTGGGCTCGGCCACGCCGACCACGGGCTTGCTGTGGGAACTCGAAGCCATCGCCGCCGTCGTCGTCGGCGGCACTGCCCTGAAGGGGGGAGAAGGGCGCATCGTCGGCACCGTGATCGGCGCCATCCTGCTCTCCGTGATCAGCAATATCCTGAATTTGACCAGCATCATCAGCGTCTACCTGAATGCCGCAGTGCAAGGCGTGGTGATCATCGCCGTCGCCTTCCTGCAGCGAGGCCGCAAATAAAACCACAGCGGCGTTCTGAAAGGGCGGCCACCGGGCGCCCACAACCTTGGAGGAGAGCAGCATGAAGAGCTTTATACGGGTAGCAGGGATGGCGGTGCTGGTGCTGCAGGCGTGGGCGCTGCCGGTGGGACCGGCGCAAGCGGCTGACAAGCTCGTCGTCGGCGTGGCCATTCCCACGGCCACGCACAGTTTCACGTCGGGCATCGTGTGGTGGGCCAACCAGGCCAAGGCGGAGCTGGAAAAAGCCCATCCGGGCGTGAAAATCATCGTCAAGACGGCCGCCACGGCGCCCGAGCAGGCGAACCAGCTGCAGGACATGTTGACGGTGAACAAGATCAACACCCTGGTGATCTTCCCCATCGAATCGGCCTCGCTGACGCAGCCCGTGGCACAAGTAAAAAGCAAGGGCGTGTACGTGACGGTGGTGGACCGTGGCTTGACGAACACGCAGTCGCAGGATGCGTACATCGCCGGCGACAACACGGCCTTCGGCAAGCTGCCGGCCGAATACCTGGCGAAAAGCCTGAATGGCAAGGGCAATATCGTCGTGCTGCGCGGCATGCCGACCACGCTCGATAACGAGCGCTACGACGCGTTTTCCGCCGTGATGAAGGGCCATCCCGAGATCAAGGTGCTCGACGCCAAGTACGGCAACTGGAACCGCGACGACGCCTTCAAGGTCATGCAGGATTATTTGACGCGCTTCAAGCACATCGACGCCGTCTGGGCCGCCGATGACGACATGGCCATCGGCGTGCAAAAAGCCATCGCGCAAGCCAAGCGCACGGATATCAAGCAGGTGTTCGGCGGCGCGGGCGCCAAGGGGGCGGTGAAAAAGATCATGGACGGTTCCGACCCGCTGATCGTGGCCGACGTGTCGTACTCGCCCAAGTTCATGTACGACGCCATCAAGCTGACGACGGAAGCGCGCCTGAAAGGTGATAAATTGCCGGCCAACACGATCATCCCCTCGGTGCTGATCACGCGCGAGAACGCCAGGCAGTTCTACTTTCCGAACTCGCCTTTTTAATCACACCCCAAGACCAGGGCTGGGGTCGTACCTGAAGGGGGAATGCGTCCCAATGGGACGTATTCCGATCCCGCAGGGACCGACCTTCCAATTTGATTTTAAGGAATTTCCATGAAAACCATCCAGGGCCCGGCCATTTTCCTGGCCCAGTTTCTCGGCGACGAGCCGCCGTTCGACTCGCTCGGGCACCTGGCGCAATGGGCGGCCGGCCTGGGCTACAAGGGCTTGCAGCTGCCCACGGCACCGCGCCTGTTTGACCTGCAACAAGCGGCTGCAAGCCAGCAGTACTGCGACGACGTGAAAGCCCTGCTGGCGCGCCACGGCTTGCAGGTGACGGAATTGTCGACGCATTTGCAGGGCCAACTGATCGCCGTGCATCCGGCCTACGACGCGCTGTTCGACGGCTTTGCGCCAGAACAGGTGCGCGGTGATCCTGCCGCCCGCACGGCGTGGGCCACGCAGCAGCTGCTGTGGGCGGCCACCGCCTCGCAGCGCCTGGGATTGCAGGCGCACGTGACGTTTTCCGGCGCGCTGGCCTGGCCGTATCTGTACCCGTGGCCGCAGCGCCCGGCCGGATTGGTGGAAACGGCGTTCGCCGAACTGGCGAAACGCTGGCTGCCCATCCTCGACGCGTTCGATGCGGCCGGCGTGGACCTCTGCTATGAATTGCATCCGGGCGAGGACTTGCACGACGGCGTGACGTTCGAGCGCTTCCTGGCCGCCGTCCACGACCATCCGCGCGCGTCCATCTTGTACGACCCCAGCCACTTCGTGCTGCAGCAGCTCGATTACCTCGCGTTTATTGACATTTATCATGCGCGCATCAAGGCTTTTCACGTCAAAGATGCGGAATTCCGGCCCAGCGGGCGCCAGGGCGTGTATGGCGGCTATGGCGACTGGCAGGACCGGGCCGGGCGCTTCCGCTCGCTCGGTGACGGGCAGATCGATTTCAAGGCGATTTTTTCGAAGCTGGCGCAGTACGACTTCCCCGGCTGGGCCGTGCTGGAGTGGGAATGCTGTTTGAAACACCCGGAGGACGGGGCGGCCGAAGGCGCGCGTTTCATCCGTGACCACATCATCCGCGTGGCCGAACATGCGTTCGACGATTTCGCGGGCAGTGCTGTTGACCAAGATCAAATCCATCACTTGCTTGGCCTAGGCCCGGCCAGGGACTAGGAGACTGACATGCAGCGACGTTTACGGCTGGGCATGGTAGGGGGCGGGCAGGGCGCATTCATCGGCGCCGTGCACCGCATCGCGGCGCGCATCGACGACCAGTACGAACTGGTGGCGGGCGCCCTGTCGTCCGACCCGCAGCGGGCGCGCGACAGCGGCGCCGCGCTGCACCTGGCGCCGGAGCGTTGCTACAGCGATTACCGCGCCATGGCGCAGGCGGAAAGCCAGCGTCCGGACGGCATCGAGGCGGTGGCCATCGTCACGCCGAATCATTTACATGCGCCCGTCGCCACGGCGTTCCTGGAAGCGGGCATCCACGTGATCTGCGACAAGCCGCTGGGCATCTCGCTGGCGGAGGGGCAGGCCTTGGCGGCGCTGGCGCAACGCAAAAATTTGCTGTTTGCGCTCACGCATACCTACAGCGGTTATCCGCTGCTGCGCCATGCGAAGGCGATGGTCGAGGCGGGCGACATCGGCGAGCTGCGCCTCGTGCAAGTGGAGTATTCGCAGGACTGGCTGGCCGATGCGATACACGCGGGTGGCATGAGCGAAGGCAACTGGCATAACGACCCGCTGAAAGCTGGCCCGGGCGGTACCCTGCTCGACGTGGGCTTGCACGCGTATCACCTGGCGCAGTTCGTCAGCGGACTCACGCCGCACGCCGTGCTGGCCGAATTGTCCACCTTTGTTCCGCACCGCACCCTGGACGACCATGTGCAGGTGATGCTGCGCTACGCGAATGGGGCGAAAGGGACGCTGTGGGCCAGCCAGGTGGCGACCGGTTGCGAAAACACGGTGCGATTGCGCCTGTTCGGCAGCAAGGCGCAGCTGGACTTTGACCAGGAACAACCGAATGCACTGTGGGTGACGCCGCAGGGCGGCAACCGCCAGTTGCTGCGTCCGGGCCGGGTCGACAGCGCCGCCGCGCGCCACGCCACGCGCGTGCCGGCTGGCCATCCGGAAGGGTATCTGGAAGCGTTCGCCCAGCTGTACCTGGATGCGGCCTGGCACATGCGGGCCTTGCAGGCGGGCTTGCCCGTGCCCAAGGAAGCCAGCTGGCTGCCCACCGTCCATGATGGCGTGGCGGGCCTGGCCTTTGCGCAAGCCGTGCTGCGCAGCCATGCGCAGGGCGGCAGTTGGAGCGCCCTGGCGGACTGTTAAACTGGGCGCATGAGCGCGCCCCTGACCACCTTTATCATCACCATCGTCCCGCAAGGCTGGCAATTCCCGGCCGGGGCGGGCACCACCATCGTGGCCGCCGCCGAGCTGGCCGGCATCCGCCTGCTCAGCTCCTGCCGCAACGGCACTTGCCGCACGTGCATCTGCCACATGCCTGAAGGAAAGATCCGCTACACGGTGGACTGGCCCGGCATCAGCCCCGATGAACGGCTCGACGGCTATATCCTGCCCTGCGTGGCCGTGGCGGAAAGCGATCTCACCTTGCAGGCACGCGCCGTGCGCCCATAGATCGTTGCCGTGATTATGTGTTAGATTTTTGCAATATTTCCCATGCTATAACACTCAGTCCCGGTTTCCAGCACACCTCCATTGGGGAGGAAATGAAACCTCAACATGGACCCTTGCATGCGCACATTATTCCCTTCGTTGTGGCAGGCCGCCGCATTGCCGCTGGCCATCATGACTACCTTGTCCGCCTGTGGCGGCGGTTCCGGCAGTTCCGTTGGCGCGCCGCCCGGCTTGCAGGAAAAAACCGGCATGAGCCTGGCGGAGGTGAGCGGCAGCTGCACGGCCCAGCCTGGCGCTACGTGTGACGACATCCACGTGACGGTGCGCCTGGCCGATGGCGTGAGCGATGCGCGTCCCCAGCCGCAGGAAAAACCCGCCAGCGGCACGGCGCTCGTGCTGCAGGCGGCCGAGCGCCAGAAGCAGGCCGATGGCAGCTGGCTGCTGACGTTCAAGACGGTGCCTGGCCTGGCTCCCGGCGAGTACGCGGGCAAGATCGAGCTGTCCTTGCCCGCCACGGCAGGCCTGTACAAGACCGAAAGCATGGGCTACAAGGTCACGGTCGCGCCGCTTGCCGGCAGCATGGGCGCCTTGCAAGCCCTGTCCGGCGTGGGCGACTGGGAAGGCGTGAATGGCAATGCCGCGCATACGGGCCTGGTGCCGGTCACCCTCGACAGCCGCCGCTTCACGCGCCGTTGGACCTGGCTGGGCGCCAGCTCCCCGCGCGCGGTCGCTGGCAGTCCCGTGGTGACGGCCAACGGCCTCGTGTATATCAGCCAGCAGTCCGCCGTGCCGGTGGAAGGCAGCAGCAAATATGTGACCACGTCGACGGTGACGGCGCTTAACGAGAGCGACAGCCAGGCGCGCTGGACGCAATCGGTGACGCCGGACGGCTATCTGGGGGCGCCCGCCGTCTCGGGCGGTAAGCTGGCCATGGCGGGCAGCGACAGCGTCTACGTGTTTGACGCGCTCGCTGGCGGCGTGCCGGCCAGTGTGCGCCCGCCGAATACGAATGGCATGTTGCTGGGGGTGTCCCTGTCGACGGCGCCCACCTTCTTTGGCGGCAATGTCTACGTGGGCGGCAATAACGACGTGCAGGTCATCGGTGCGGCGACGCAGACGCTGTGGTCGGCCAGCCTCGGTTTGCCCAAGCTGGGCAATGTCGATGAGTGGGCGCCGGCCGTCAGCGCGGACACGGTGTACAGCCATGCGGCAGGGACATTGACGGCCTTGAATATCGCCGATGGCGCGACGCGCTTCAGCGTGGCGGTGCCAGGGCAGGTGCTGGGCGGCTTCAATAAGAACAGCTTGCGCCAGGCACCCGTGCTCGCCGATGCAGGCAGCGTCCTGGTGCTCAATCAGCGCCCGGTGGCCGGCGAGGCGGCTGATAACAGCCTGAGCCTGGTCGATGTGGGCAGCCGCGCCGTGCGCTGGGCAGTCAAGGGGCAGTTCAGCACGCAGCCGGTGGTGGCGCGCGGTATCGTGTACGTGGGCAATCAGGCCAGCAAGGCGCTGGAAGCGCGCCAGCTCGGCGATGGCGCGCTCTTGTGGAGCTGGCCGCTCGACGTGGTCCGCGACCCGTACTTTGGCGGCGACGTGATCGTCACCGATAACCTGCTGTTCGTTGGCGGCAGCAACACGACTTATGCGATCGACCTGGCCAGCCGCAAGACCGTCTGGACCTACCGCATGGGCGGCAACCTGGCGCTGTCGCGCCATGGCGTGCTGTATATCCGTCAGAGTACGAATTTGCCTGACAGCAGGATGGTGTTGACCGCCATCAACCTGCAGTAGCGGGCCGCCGCCGTGCAGCGCTCAGGGTCGGCCCGGGTTCTTGAGCCGCTGCAGCAGCGCCTCCACGCTGTCGCTGACGGGCAAGCCGTGGCGGCGCAGCAGCTGCACGTGCAAGACGAGGTTTTCCAGCACCAGCTTGGCCGCCACGGCCAGCAGGGCCAGGTTGCGGTCTTCCGGCGTAAAACTTTCCATGGCGTCGGCCATCTCGCACAGGTGGTTGGCGATCAGGCCGCGCAATTCCTGCTCGTTGAAGGGCAGGTCGGCAAAGTCGATGGGATCGGCCACTTCCACTTCCTGCATCAGCACCGCTAGTTCTTCCGGGGTAATCGTCATGCCTGGCCTCCTTGTGTGCTTGGCCCTATTTTAGGGCATGCGCCATTGTATCGTCGGCAAAGCGGACTAGAATGAGGGCTGGCCGATGACGTCGAAGGGCAGCATGGCGCACTTGCATTTTACCCAACAACTGGCGCGTTTTCTCGATGTGCCCACGCTGGACGTGGCCGCGCCCCGCCTGCGCGCCGCCCTGGATGGCGCCTTTGCGCAGCAGCCGCGCCTGCGCGGCTACGTGCTCGACGAGCAGGGCGCCTTGCGTCCCAACGTGGTGATCTTCATCGACGGCGCGCGCTGCCGCGAGCGCCGCGACCTTGACGACGTCTTGCGGCCCGACAGCCAGGTGTATATCTTGCAGGCACTTTCAGGAGGTTGACGCCATGACAGCAGTTCCGCAGCGCGCGTATCTCGGCACCCGCAAGGGGCTGTTCCGGTTCGATGTCGATGCGGCCGGCGCCTGGCAGCTGGCGCTGGTGCAATTCGCCGGCGACCCCGTCTCCATGCTGCTGCACGACAGCCGCGACGGCACGCTGTACGCGGCCCTGTACCTGGGCCACTTCGGCGCCAAGCTGCACCGCCTCGACGCGGGCGCCGGCGCGTGGCAGGAAGTCGCCGTGCCCGCGTATCCCGCCAAGCCCGAGGGCAGCAGCGATACCGTCGACTGGACCTTGCGGCAGATCTGGTCGCTGGCGGCCGGCGGCGCGGACCAGCCCGGCGTGCTGTGGGCGGGCACCCTGCCTGGCGGCCTGTTCCGTTCCAGCGACCGCGGCGACAGCTGGCAGCTGGTGGAAGCGTTGTGGAACGTGCCGCAGCGGGCGCAGTGGTTTGGCGGCGGCTACGACGTGCCCGGCATCCACAGCATCTGCGTCGACCCGCGCGACAGCAATACAGTGCTGGTCGGCGTATCCTGCGGCGGCGTGTGGCAGACGCTGGACGGCGGCGCCAGCTGGGCCCTGAGCGCGACGGGCATGCGGGCCGACTACATGCCGCCCGAACTCGATGAAAACGAAGCCGTGCAAGACCCGCACCGCATCGTGCGCAGCGCCGGCACGCCGGAAGCGCTGTGGTGCCAGCACCATAACGGCATCTGGCGCTCGCAGGACGCGGGCTGGCACTGGCAGGAAGTGACGACGGCGCCGCTGTCGCATTTCGGCTTTGCCGTGGCCGTGCATCCGCGTGACGGCGACACGGCCTGGTTCGTGCCGGCGCAGGCGGACGTGCTGCGCATTCCGCAAGATGGCGCGCTGGCCGTCACGCGCACGCGCGACGGCGGCAAAACCTTTGACGTGCTGCGCGCAGGATTGCCGCAGCAGCATTGCTATGACCTGGTCTACCGCCACGGGCTGGCGCTGGCCGACGATGGGCGCAGTTTATTGATGGCCTCGACGACGGGCGGCGCCTGGTATTCGGGCGACGAGGGCGAGCACTGGCAGACGCTGTCCGCTCACTTGCCGCCCGTCTATGCCGTCTGTTTTGCCACGCCGTAATAGCACAGGAAGATATCGACGGCCAGTTCCGTCACTTCGCGCCGGCGTGCCGGGCCCAGCAGAGGCTCACCGAGGGTGATCTGCGGCCAGAAGGCAAAGGTCTTCAGTGGAGCCATCAGCAGATGCCCCACTTCCAGCGTCTCGCCCGCCTTGATGCGCCCGTCCTGCTGCGCCGCGCGGATCCAGATATTCAGGCCTGTTTCCTTTTCATTCAGGCGCGCCACCATCGCTTGCGCGCGCGCGGGCGAGTGGATGGTTTCGCCGAAGATCACGCGCGCCAGGTCGATGAACGCCGGGTCGCACAGCAAGACCATCTTCTGCTCGACCAGGGCCAGCACCTGCGGGCGCAGGGGCTGGTCGGCCACATAGGGCACGGCGGGCTGGGCCACGCTGCTTTCCCACATGCGCTGCAGGATTTCCGCGAACAACTCGTCCTTGCTGGGGAAATGGTTGTACACGGTGCGCTTGGAAACGGAGGCCGTGGCGGCGATCCTGTCCATGCTGGTCGCATCGAAACCGTGCTCGCGGAACTCGGCGATGGCGGCATCGACGATGGCGACGCGCTTGCGGTCGGTGAGGCGTTGCGGTGCGGCCATGGCTGAAAATCTCCTTTGAAAACAATATTTTACACCTCCTGGTTTACTTTGCCAGAAATAGGAACTACACTGTGTAGTGTAATTTAATCCTTGTGTTTCATAGACCGGATCGCATATGCACCGCATCTTATTCTTGGGAGTCCTGATCATCATGAGTTCTTGCACCTTGCGCGCCGCGCCTGCCGCACCGACCGAATCGGCGCAACGCCACGAAGGCAAGTTCCGCAATCCCGTGCAGATGCACAAGCTGGGCACGGCGGCCACGCTCAAGCTGATGTGGACTTTCTTCTTTGACAAGCCTGACAGCACCGTGCCGGCCGCTGCCGTGCCCGTGCAAGCGCTGACCCGGGCGCAGCTGCTGGCCGCACCGGACAACAGCCTGTTTCGCCTCGGCCATTCAACGCTGCTGTTGAAACTGAACAATGAGTTCTTCCTCACCGACCCCGTGTTTTCCGAGCGCGCCTCGCCGGTCCAGTGGGCAGGTCCGAAGCGTTTCCACCAGCCGCCCATCGGCATCGCCGACTTGCCGCCGATCAAGGCCGTCATCCTGTCGCACGACCATTACGACCACCTCGACCATGCGGCCGTGCTGCAGCTGGCGGCCAAGACGGCGCACTTTGTCACGCCGCTGGGCGTGGGCGATACCCTGGTGTCCTGGGGCGTGCCGGCCGCCAAGGTGCGCCAGTTCGACTGGTGGCAGGGCACGACGATAGCCGGCGTGAAGCTGGTGGCGACGCCGTCGCAGCACTTCTCGGGACGGGGCCTGTTTGACGGCAATCAAACCCTGTGGGCGTCGTGGGTCATCGACGCGCCCGACGTGCGCGTGTTTTTCAGCGGCGACTCCGGCTATTTCGATGGATTCCAGCAGATCGGCGACAAGTACGGCCCGTTCGACGTGACCATGATCGAGACGGGCGCGTATGACAAGCTGTGGCCGGACGTGCACATGCAGCCCGAGGAAACCCTGCAGGCGCATCTGGACTTGCGCGGCAAGTGGCTCATGCCCGTGCATAACGGCACGTTCGACCTGGGACTGCACGCCTGGCATGAACCGTTCGACCGCATCACGGGCCTGGCGGCAAAACAGGGCGTGCACCTGGCCACGCCGCGGATGGGCGAGACGGTGGATTTGCGGCAGCCGAAGCCGGGCGAAAAGTGGTGGCTGGCGATGCTGGAAGAGGAAATGCTGCGGTAATTTACGCCGTCACGTCGATCAGGCGCCCCAGGGCCTGGCCATAGCCGTTCAGCTGGGGCGTGCTTTTCGGCGCCGCCTGAGTCAATTGCTGCGGCACGGCCACCTTGATCGCCTGGTCCAGCTGCGGCGCCTTGACGGCGGGCTGGGCGCTGGCCTCGGCTTGCTGGCTGCTGCGCTGGGCTTGGCTCAACTGTTCTTTTTCCCGGCTCAGCAACTGGCGGCTTTGCGCCAGCTGTTCGCTGTCGCGCTGCACCTGGTTCTGGCCTTGCTCGACTCTCCGCTGCGCCGTGGCCAGCGATGCCTGCACATTGTTGACGGAAGTTAGCGAGACCACATTATTCACCTTTGAAAGTATGCCCAGGCATGCGCAGAAGAAGAAAGCGCCAGCCGGGAGGCGCGACATGTCTGCAGGTAATCTTTACCTGAATCAAGAATAGGACAAATTCTCGCACAGTTCCAGTAAATATGTTTTCTTGATAATTTTATCGTGCGCGCCCGGCGTTGCTGCAATCGCAAGATGACGGTGCCCGGGCCGTTGTCATAGTGAGTACCCGCTTCCGTTTGCCTCACCGCGCCGTCTGCCATCGGCCATGCCGCGCTGGGCGGATGGTAAAAGTGGCCACATTTAAAATATTGCTTTTTAAATAGTCAATGCATTGTTGTTTTTATACCATGTTGATGTGCAGTACTGCGCTGCCTGTTTGACGCTCTGGGCTATAATTGACGGTCAGAGTTGGTTTCTTTTGCCGTACAGACAGGTAGTTAATACATGAATCTCAAGAGCCTCGCAATTGCCCTCGGCATGTCGAAAACGACAGTCAGCAGGGCGTTGAACGGCTATCCGGAAGTCAATTCCCGCACCCGTGAAATCGTCCTGGCGGCCGCCAAGAAGGTAGGCTACCGGCCCAACCCGCTGGCGCGCAGCCTGGCCGTCGGCCGCACCAACGTGCTGGGCATGATCTATCCCCTGCTGCCCAGCGACCTGGGCGACAGCGTCTTCCTGTCCGTCGTGAATGGCATGTCGGACGCCGTCGA
Source organism: Janthinobacterium sp. GW821-FHT03A03 (assembly GCF_059421435.1). Classification (NCBI taxonomy): domain Bacteria; kingdom Pseudomonadati; phylum Pseudomonadota; class Betaproteobacteria; order Burkholderiales; family Oxalobacteraceae; genus Janthinobacterium; species Janthinobacterium sp. GW821-FHT03A03. The sequence continues at coordinate 93,171 of NZ_JBWKUZ010000019.1, forward strand.
AGCGTCGAAGATGAGCCTCATCATCGCCCCCGTGTCGCCGCAGAACGAACAGCCCTCGTATGAAACCATGGTGCGCGGACGCCAGGTCGACGGCCTCGTGGTGGGCCGCACCAGGGTGGTCGACGAGCGCATCGCCTACCTGACGAAGGTGGATTTTCCGTTTGTGGCGAACGGCCGCACGCGCATCGATGCGCCCTACGCGTATTTTGACTACGACAACGATACGGGCATCGACCTGGCCCTATCCTTCCTGTTGGCCCATGGCCACCAGCGCATCGCCTTGCTGAGTGCGCCGCTGGATTTGCATTTCGCCTATGAGCGCAAGGAAAGTTTTATCCGTTGCATGGCGCAGGCGGGCTTGCAAGCCGACCCCCGCTATCTGCTCGACAACACTTTTGATCGCCGCAGCGGCTACCAGGCCATGCAGCAATTGCTGGCTTGCTCGCCGCGCCCGACGGCCGTCATCGTCGACAACCACCTGTCCGGCGTGGGCGTGGTGCGCGCCCTGATGGATGCCGGCATCGAGATCGGCAAGGAAATCTCCGTCATCGTCTGGGGCAATGTGGAAGATACCTTGATCGGCATCAACGTCACCACCGTCGACCAGCCCGACCTGCGCCGCGCCGGCGCCAAGATGGTGGAAATGCTGCAATCCTTGCTGGCCGGCACGCCGCCGGAACGGCTGCAGGAAATCTGGCAACCGGTGCTGTTGCCGGGGGCCACCGTGGGGCGCTGCGCGGATTGACATCGGCTCATGCCCAGTATGGGGCGTATTCCGCGAATTTATTGCCGCTGGTGCTGTCCTTGCGCTTGATGCGTCCCGCTGCGACAGCATCGGCGATCAAGTTGGTGATTTGATTGCGCTGGCGCTCGCTGACCTTGAAGCGGGTACGCAAGGTGGTATTGGTCAATGTCTGGCTGGAAAAATACTGCAAAACGGCATGTTGATAGCAAGCTTCCACGCGCTCGACCTGCGCCATGTCGGCGAACTGTCTTGGCGCGTACAAGGTGACTTGGAAACCATTTTCCAGTGGCGTGAAGAGGACGGGCGGCATGCCGAATAACTCGACGGCCGAGACCACTTTTTGGAATCCCGTACCCCTTTCTTCACAGATCCGATATTGGCGAAATTTGGATGCCAGCAATTCATTGCGTGACTCTGGTGTCGTACCGATCAGACGGTCAAGGCGCTTGCTTGGAAGCAGTGTCCCCGGATTGGTGAAGGTGATGCGGTCGTCGTAGATTTCTATAGTAGGGCCAGCGCCTGTGACGTTGAAATCCTGGTGGATCAAGGCATTCGCGATTAATTCGCGTAGCGCAATTTCAGGATAGAGGCTAACTTGCTCACGCAGGGATTGCTGGATCACTTCCGAATGTGGCAGGACGCGCAGTAGATAGCCGATCAAGCCTTCGAAACCCACTGCATAGCCTTTGTTGCCGCGAACTTCATCAATTGTATCGACTTTGTTGGTGCCGCTATAACGGATGACGCGAATACGTTTACGACTGAGGTGCGTGAAGTGCTCCAACTCACGCGCTGCTGAGATACCACCGAAATGCGTAATGTAGTAGCCGCTGCCATCGGGAATGACCATATTTTCCTCCTCCAGCCAGCGCATCAGCTCAAAGCTGTCGTCAGGAAGAGGGCGTTGCAAGAGTTTGGAAATGGTCGCCAGATCGAGATGTTCGATGACTTCATCGGCAGAAAGCAGGGGTGTTGTTCGTAGTTCCTCCCAGCGGGGAGCATGGCTGTTGAGCATGAGTGCACCAACTTCCGATCGAGATGCTTTACGACTTGTGCCACCCGATCTTATCCATGTTTCTTCAATACTCTTGCCCCTGCGATGTGCGGGCTTGTCTGCTTGTTCACGGATATAAACGAATAATAAAGGAACGGTGTCGTATTCGACCACTGCATGGTCGAGGATAAGAGGCGGCTCAACTGCATCGCGGCCCAGATTGGTCAACTGCAAAATGGTTTCTTCAACTTGAGTTTGCTCAACTCCCATCAGCGCAGCTCCGGCGTCTGCGATGCCATAGACCATATAGCCGCCGTGCGGACAATTGGAGAAGGCGATCAGATGTTCGATTAAGCGCTCCTTGTTGCCGGACAACGATAGTTTCCAGTCCAGTTCATTGATCTCATGGGGCACGGGATCCCGACTGGACTTAAGCAGCGCTATTGCCTGGACGACCCAATGTTTTACCATGTGATTGTAAGTGGCTGATTTTTATGGTTATTTTGCGTCTGTCGTTTTTCTGGTGTGATAAAGCGAGTGAAATAAATGGCAGGATCAGGATAGTGAATACAACGCTGCCAGGCAAGCCACCTGGCAGCGTTGTATTCCAGAGTCACCTAGGCCGCGTGCTTGCTCCCATCAGCCAGCTTTGCCAGCAATCTCGCCTTGTCGTGGCGATACGTGGCGACGGCCGCTTCCTTGACGTGGCCGAAGCCGCGGATTTTTTCGGGCAACGACGCCAGTTCCACGCAGGTGGCGATATTGTCCGCCGTCAGGTTGGCCAGCAGGCCTGCCAGCAGTTCGCGGTATTCGACGATCAGCGCGCGCTCCATCTTGCGCTCGGCCGTATAGCCGAAGACGTCGAAGCTGCCGCCCCTTAGCCCCTTGGCTTTCGCCAGCAGCTGGAAGGCGCGCCACATCCAGGAACCGAACTCCGCTTTCACCAGGTGCCCCTTCGCATCTTTCTTGGCAAACAGCGGCGGCGCCAGGTTGAATTTGACGGAGAAGTTGCCTTCGAACTGCTGCTGCAACTGTTCCACGAAACGGCCATCCGTGTACAAACGCGCCACTTCGTACTCGTCCTTGTAGGCCAGCAGCTTGAAGTAGCTCTTGGCGACGGCCGTCGACAGCTTCTGGCCCAGTCCCAGGGTATTCTCGCGGTCGCGCACCTGTTTGACCAGGGTCAAGTAACCATCCGCATACGCGGCGTTTTGATACGCGGTGAGGAATTCCACGCGTTTTTTCACCAGGCTATCGAGGCTTTGCGGCATCTGCACGATGATCGCCTGCGCCGGCGTGGCGATCTGCGTGACTTTGCGCACGTCGACGGCGGCGCGGCGGCCCCACAAAAAGCTTTTCTTGTTCGACTCGATGCCGACGCCGTTGAGTTCGATGGCGCGCAGCAGGGCCGCCTGCGTCAAGGGGATGCGGCCCTTTTGCCAGGCGTAGCCGAGCATGAACAGGTTGGCGGCGATGGAATCGCCCATCAGCGCCGTCGCCAGTTTGGTCGCGTCGATGAAGTCGGCCGCGTCCGCGCCGCCCACGGATTCCTCGATCAGCTGGCGCACTTCCGCCGTTGGATATTGCCAGTCGGCATTTTGCGCGAACGTGCCCGGCGGCTGCTCGTGCAGGTTGACGACGGCCAGGCTGCGGCCCGGACGCATTTTCGACACGGCATCCTGCGCGCCGGCCGTCAGCATGTCGCAGCCCAGGATCAGGTCCGCTTCGCCCGTGGCGATGCGCTGCGCGCGGATGTGCGCCGGAGATTTGGCGATTTTCACGTGCGAGGTGACGGAACCGTTCTTTTGCGACATGCCCGTCATGTCCAGCACGGACGCGCCCTTGCCTTCCAGGTGGGCCGCCATGCCCATCAGCGCGCCCACGGTGATGACGCCCGTGCCGCCGATGCCGTTGATGAGGATGTTGTACGGCGCCTCGCAACCTGGCAGCACCGGTTCCGGCAACGGGCCGAAGTCGTCCGTCTCGCCCGGCTTGCCTGCGCCCGTCTTGGTCTTCTTCAGGCTGCCGCCCTCGACGGTGACGAAGCTGGGGCAGAAACCCTTGGCGCACGAATAATCCTTGTTGCACGAGGATTGGTCGATGGTGCGCTTGCGGCCAAATTCCGTCTCTTTCGGCAGGATGGACACGCAGTTCGACTGCACGCCGCAGTCGCCGCAGCCTTCGCAGACGGCGTCGTTGATGACCATGCGTTTGGCAAGGTCCGGATATTCGCCTTTTTTCCTTCTCCGGCGTTTTTCGGCGGCACAGGTCTGGTCGTAGATCAGCACGGACACGCCTTGTACTTCGCGCAATTCGCGCTGCACGGCGTCCATGTCCTTGCGGTCGTGCAAGGTCACGTGGGCGGGCAGGTTGCTGCGGTCGCTGTAGCGTGATAAATCTTCCGTCACCAGCGCGATGCGGGCGATGCCTTCGGCCGCCACCTGCTGCGCCATCATCGGTACGGTAATCAAGCCGTCCACGGGCTGGCCGCCCGTCATGGCGACGGCGTCGTTGTACAGTATCTTGTAAGTGATATTGACCTTGGCCGCCTGGGCGGCGCGGATGGCCAGGTAGCCGGAGTGGAAATACGTGCCGTCGCCCAGGTTCTGGAACACGTGCGGCAGTTCGGAAAACGCGGCCTGGCCTATCCACGGCGCGCCTTCGCCGCCCATGTGCGTGGTCAGCTTGTTCATTTCCGGGTAGATCGACGTGGCCATCACGTGGCAGCCGATGCCGGCCAGGGCCAGGCTGCCGTCGGGCACCTTGGTCGACGTGTTGTGCGGGCAGCCGGAGCAGTAGAAGGCGGGGCGGAACGGCGTGTTCACGGCTTTCTTTAATACCGCATCCTTGGCGTCGAGGAAACTTAATCTTGCCTTGATCAGGTCGCAGGTGACGGGGTCGGAAATCAGGCGCGCGATGCGGCTGGCGATGACACGCGCCACTTGCGAGACGGAAAAGTCGGCCTTCGAGGTCAGCAGCCATTCACCGCGCGGCGCCACCCATTCGCCCTTTTCGTCGAACTTGCCGATGACACGGGGGCGCACGTCGTCGCGCCAGTTGTAGAGTTGTTCTTTCAACTGGTATTCGACGATTTGCCGCTTCTCTTCTACCACGAGAATTTCATCGAGACCTTGCGCAAACTCACGCACGCTGTCCGGTTCCAGCGGCCACGGCATGGCCACCTTGAACAGGCGCAAGCCCACGTCGGCCGCCATCTGCTCGTCGATGCCCAGCTCTTCCAGCGCTTCGAGCACATCCAGATACGATTTGCCGGACGCAATGATGCCCAGCTTGGCGTTCGGGCTGTTGATGGTGGTGTGGTTGAGCTTGTTTTCGCGCGCGTAGGCCAGGGCCGCATAGATCTTGTAGTCCTGCATCAGCGCTTCCTGGTTGCGCGCCTGCTGGCCCAGCGGGATGCTCGACAGGCGCGCGTTCAGGCCGCCTTCGGGCATGTGGAAGTCCTGCGGAATCTTGACTTCCACGCGGAACGGGTCGGCGTCGATGGAAGCGGACGATTCGACCGTGTCGGCCAGGGCCTTGAAGGCCACCGTGCAGCCGGAAAAGCGCGACATGGCCCAGCCGTGGATGCCCAGGTCCAGGTATTCCTGCACATTGCATGGATACAGGACGGGGATCATCGAGGCCGAGAACAGATGGTCGGACTGGTGCGGCAGGGTCGACGAATATGCGCCGTGGTCGTCGCCGGCCACCAGCAGCACGCCGCCCAGTTTGGACGTTCCCGCATGGTTCATGTGCTTGAAGACATCGCCGCAGCGGTCCACGCCCGGGCCCTTGCCGTACCACATGGCGAACACGCCGTCGTACTTGGCCGGGCCGATCAGGTCGACCTGCTGCGAACCCCAGACGGCCGTGGCGGCCAGGTCTTCGTTGACGCCGGGCACGAACTGCACGTGGTGCGCTTCCAGCTGTTTCTTGGCTTTCCACAGGTTTTCATCGAGGCCGCCCAGGGGCGAGCCGCGGTAGCCGGAAATGAAGCCGGCCGTGTTCAGGCCCGCGGCCTGGTCGCGCAGGCGCTGCATCATGGGCAGGCGCACGAGGGCCTGGATGCCGGACAGGAAGATGGCGCCGGAAGTGGCCGTGTATTTGTCGTCGAGGCTGACGGTGGTCAAACGGGAAGTGTCGGGGGGCGTAGATGGCGCGGCACCGGCGTTTCTAGCGAACGCTGCGGAGCCGTTTTCCGTGGTCACGGACATGGCTGTCTCCAAAAGGGTGTTTCAGATGACGGCTGTACAAGGGGCGCGCCCGGTAAGGCGCGCGCTGTGCAGACGGGATGGCCGCGTGTGGGCGGCACATAACTATTTTAAATTTAAAATAGTTAATGTGGTCAGTGTAGAACGACCGTGGGGAAGGGGCAAATACGCTTTGCCGATGGGGGTATAAGAAAAAATGATGGCCTGCCTCGCGCCGCAAGACAGGCCCTGGCTGCCGTGCCCGCTTAGGGCTGCGTCCAGAAAACCGGACGGGGCCGCTGCGGGTGGGAGGCGGGCGTCGCTTCCGGCAAGAGCAGATTGGTCGATTTCAGGGCCAGTGCCAGGGCTTCTCCGGCATCGATTCTGTCCACATTCGTCTTGTTGAACATCCCCTTGGATAAACGCAGATACACGGGCGCGCCGCCGGCCTGGATCTCCACGCCATACGGTTCTGCCGTGAACGAGATGTCGTACTTCCCGGGGACTAATTGCAAGGCAACGTAGCTTCTGTAGACGGCATTGTAAAAGGTGAGATTGGCCTTTTTCGGCAAGTGCTGCCCCTTCAGACTGTAATAGCGCCCCACGTACGCGTCGCTGCTGTGCTTGCTGCTGTTGCTGTAGTCGTTGAAGATGACCAGGTTGGCTTTGGTGTTCAGGGCCGTGCCAGGAGCGGCGATGGCGGGGTCCGCTTCCAGCGCCGTGCTGCGCAGCACGCCGGCGGCGTCGGCGAGCTGCGCCCAGTTTTCCCCCAGCACGGGAGTGAGCGCCCTGGAGATCGCCTGCGCGCCCATGGCCGGGCCGGTCTTTTCATCATAGTGGTCGGAGAAGATGGAATTGGGGATGTTCTGGATCGAGTGCCAGATCAACTTGTTGTCGAGGCGGTCGACGACGGCGATTTCGCTGCTCATGGTGAAGGAAAACACACAGGCGATGAAGCTGCAGCTCGACGTCGACGAGACGTTCTCGATATGCCAGTCGACGAGGGCGGCATAGCGGCGTCCCGTCGGGCTCGCTGGCAATGCCTGCGCGGTAGCCAGGGCGGAAGGCTGCTTCACGCTCGACAGCGTGGGGATGAACGCCAGCTTTTGCGTGGGATCGGCGGCCGCTTCCATCAGTGCGCGGCAAGTCCAGCTGTGCAGCATGGAAGTATTGTCTGCCGCCAAGACTTTGCCAAACAGGTTCTTGGTGGTGGCCGGCGTGCATTCTTCCGGCGACATGAAGACGACGACGTCGATATCCTCATTCTTGATGGGCTGCGTGACCTCGCGCAGCAGCAATTCGAAGGCGGGCATGGATTTTTCTGGCACGCCAGCCATGGCGCCATGCCATGCGCCAAGGGCGCCCGTGCAGACAAACAGGCAAGACAAGAGAGGGCGAAGGTATGGCATAAGGCATTATTGTGAAATAGATAATGCAGTATGATATTTCTTTATGGAAATAATTGATAGTATTTTTAGCATGGCGATGTGCGGACGATACTATGCGGCCAGCACGTGCGCCCCCACCCAGCGCCCGCTGCCGCACAGCTCGGCGGCCACCTGCAGCACGAGGTGCTTTACGGCGTTGCCCGCGTTCGTCAGCGGTATATTTTTTGACGCGCACAGGGCCACCGTGCGCGACAGCACGGGACTGTGGATGGCGTAGCTGCGCATGGCGCCGCTGTCGAGTTCGGCCAGCAGGGGCGCGGCCGGCAGGATGGTGGCGCCCATGCCGGCCAGGATGGCCGATTTCAGGATGGCGATCGAGTTGATCTCGATCACATTGGCCGCCTCCAGTCCCAGTTCGCGGGCGCGGCTGTCGATGCGCGGGCGCACGCCATGCTGCAGGCCCGGCAGGATCAGGGTGGCGGCCAGCGCCTGTTTCAGCGACAGGGCGCGGCCGTCGGGCGCGAACGGCGAATCGCTGCGGCAGATAAAACGCATCTCTTCTTCCACCAGGGGGCTGCAGGCAAACGGCGTGAGCTGGCCGTCGTCGAACAGCACGGCCAGGTTGATGCGCCCCGATTTCAGCTGTTCGTTCAGGTTGCCCGTGATTTCTTCCGTCAGCTGCAGCGTGATTTCGGGGTAGCGTTCGCGCGCGGCCAGCAGCAGGGGCAGGGCCAGCGCGCCGGAGATGCTGTGTGGCAAGCCCAGGGTGACATTGCCGGACGGCCGCGCGGCGCTTTGCGTGACGGCCGAGCGGGCGTCGGCCACCTGCTTGAGGATGGCCTGCGCATGTTCGTAAAACACCTTGCCCGCGTCCGTGCTGAGTACGCCCTGGGCCGAGCGGTGCAGCAGCTGCACGCCCAGTTCCTCTTCCAGCTGGCGCAGCTGCTGCGTCAGGGCCGGCTGCGCCACGTGCAGGATCAGGGCCGCGCGCGACAGCGAGCCGTGGTCGACGATGGCAACAAAGTAGCGTAATTGGCGCAGTTCCATGGGTCACGAAGCGGTGCGTGCCTTGCTGCGCGGCATGAGTGCCGGCAACAGTGCGGTGTAAGGAAAAACGGCATGTTGCGCTGCAGTGCCGAACGCGGCCCGCAGAATAACAATTTTGTTATACTCATTCTAGCGCCTTCGGTGCTCCAGCCGTTTATCGTGGGATGAAAGCATGCTTAAGAAAGTTGATTCCGCGCAATTAAAAGTGGGCATGTACATCCATGACCTCAGCTGCGACTGGATGACGCATCCATTCGTGCGCAACCGTTTCCTGTTGCGCAGCGACGATGAAATCCGCAAGATCGTGCAGGCCGGCATCCACGACGTGGTGATCGACAGCGGCAAGGGCCTCGACGTGCAGGATGCGCCCACGGTGGCGCAGGCGCGCGCCGAAACGGAGCGTGAACTGGTGCAGATCGCCACGGCGCCGCAGGTGGTCACGCGCGTGTCGCTGGGCATGGAACTGGCGCGCGCCACGCAGCTGCGGCGGCAGGCCTCAAGCCTGGTGCGCACGGTGATGGCCGATGTGCGCCTGGGCAAGGCCGTCGAGCTCGACCGCGTGCAGCACACGGTGCAGGATATCACCGAATCGATCCTGCGCAATCCCGGCGCCCTCGTCGGCTTGTTGCGCATCAAGACCAAGGATGACTATACCTTCCTGCATTCCGTCAGCGTGTGCGCGCTGCTGGTGGCGTTTTGCCGCTCACGCGGACTCGACGCCACGGCCACGCACCAGGCGGGCCTGGGCGGCTTGCTGCACGACACGGGCAAGGCGCTGGTGCCCGACAGCGTGCTGAACAAGCCGGGTCCCTTGACGCCCGAGGAATTTGCCCTGATCAAGCGCCATCCGCGCGACGGCTACGACATCCTGTGCCGCTCGCCCGAGCTGGGCGCCATTCCGCTCGACATCGCCCTGCACCACCACGAGCGGCGCGACGGCAGCGGCTACCCGGACCAGCTGGCCGGCGACGCCATCAGCGAACTGGCGCAGATGGCCGCCATCGTCGACGTGTACGACGCGCTGACGTCGGACCGCAGCTATCACAAGGGCATCGCCGCCGCCGAAGCCCTGCGCAAGATTTATGAGTGGAGCAAATTCCATTTCAACCCCGTGTTTGCGCAGGACTTCATGCGCTGCGTGGGGATCTATCCGGTGGGCACCATGGTGATGCTGGAATCGGGCCGCCTGGCCGTCGTCATCGAAGCGCACGAAAGCAATCTGCTGGCGCCGAAAGTCAACGTATTCTTCAGTACGAAAAGCAAGACCTACATCAAGCCCGAGACGGTCGACCTGTCGCGCGGCTTCGGCTTCGGCGGCGCCGACAAGATCGTCGGCCATGAGTCGGCCGCCAGGTGGCAGGTCGATCCCATGCGCTTTTTATCGCTGGCGGATGCATGAACGGTGTGGGCTTGTCCAGTCCTAAAATAGGTTGACAGTATTTATTGCTGCACAAACGCCCGATGCACCGCATCGGGCGTTTTGTACTT
>NZ_JBWKUZ010000020.1:0-99352 GCF_059421435.1 Janthinobacterium sp. GW821-FHT03A03
TTACCGTGGTCGACGTGGCCGATGGTGCCGACGTTAACGTGCGGCTTGGTCCGTTCGAATTTACCTTTTGCCATTTTGAACTCCTAATGATTTGATTAGATTGCTCAGGCACACGCCCGACGGTCTGGTTTGAATTGCTTCTGTGCTGCCTACTGCGAATTCTGGTGCCCTTGACGTGGATCGAACACGTGGCCTCTCCCTTACCAAGGGAGTGCTCTACCACTGAGCTACAAGGGCTGTAATTTGTTGCATGCGATGCATCAAGCATCTGAACGGAAACTGGAGCGGGTGAAGGGAATCGAACCCTCGTCGTAAGCTTGGAAGGCTTCTGCTCTACCATTGAGCTACACCCGCGAGGTATCGTTCACTTTATCTTCACTTACTTGCTACTACCCAGTTTTCCTTGCAAAAACTTGGTGGAGGGGGCTGGATTCGAACCAGCGTACTCATAGAGAACAGATTTACAGTCTGTCGCCTTTAACCACTCGGCCACCCCTCCGCGGGAACCGCAGAGTATGAAGCATCTACTCACAACTGTCAACCTTATTTACTGATGCCTGACTGCTGCATTTGCTTATAAAGAAGAAGTTGGCTGCTTCGGGGCGTGATTATAAGCTCCCGATTTGAGAATGTGCAAGGGTTGGCGCGAAAAAGTCGCTCTTTTTCGCATTTTTTTTATCCCTCCTGCCTGCAAACCGCATTTTCCCGTCATGCACCCTTCATTAAGCCTCGGACGGATGCATCCAGGAGCTGCCGTGAGGCTTATATTTGCGCAGTAACTGCTGGTGCAAGCCTGCAAGCACGGGCAATTTGGGGTTGCGCGGGTCCAGGCGGCGCACGCCGGCAATAAAAATCAGCGCCTGCTGCCCCATGCGCTCGTCCCAGCCTTCATGCTCGATGCATTTCAATACGGCCACGGCCGCATTGAACACCACTTGCGGATTGTCGGGCAGGCGCGTGACGGCCTCGTCCATTAACTCGACGGCGCCGCGGAAGTCGCCTTCGCCCGCCCTGGCCGCGCCGGCCGCCACCATGTCGGCCACCTCCTGGCGGCTTTGCCGCGCCAGCGCCTTGGCCAGCTCATCGCGCCCCGCCTGTTCGAATACGGCCATGGCACGCGTCATGGCGGCGCTGTCGGGCGCATTGCGCATGACCTCGCGCATCACCTCGGCGGCGCCGTCTTCGCGTCCATGCGCCAGACAATGGCGCGCCAGCTCCGTTTTCAAGGCATTCGAGCCGCCGGGAGCGTGGCGGTTGGCCAGCAGGGCCGCATCGAGCGCCTGCTGCAAGCGCTCGGCATTGCCCGTATGCGCATGCAGCATGGCACTACACACCGCGCTGCACAGTTCCACATTCTTTTGCCCGCCCATCGACTTGTCCAGGTCGCGGATCACGGCGCCCACCTGCAGCGGATCGCCCTTGCGCACCAGGGTCTGCACGAGGCGCACATGGTCTTCCGGATCGCGGAACTCGGAATACTTGGCTTTGCTTACCACCAGTTTCAGGGCTTTTTCCGCCATCTCGATATCGTCGGCCGCCAGGGCCGCCTCGCCCAGCCGGCGCAGCCGGCGCACGGCATGCGGCGACAGGGCCACCGCTTCGCTCAGGGCTGCCTGGGCCAGTTGCGGCTTGCCTTGCGCCAGGTGCGTGCGCGCCAGCCAGTCATAGGCGTCGAGAAAGCGCTTGTTGTTTTCCAGCAAGCCTTCCAGCATGCCCTGCGCCGCCTCATACTCGCCCAGCAGAAACTGCGTCTTGGCCTGGCCCAGGCGCGCCCAGCCGATGGCCTTGGCCTCGTACAGTGCCGCATAGATCGGCTCGGCGTCGGCCGCTTCGCCCAGCAGCAGATGCAGTTCCGCGCGCAGGCGCATGAAATCGGTCGCATAGCGCGGGTACAGGCTGGCTCCCTCGGTACAGGCGGCAATCGCCGCGCGCTCATTGCCCACGTCGATCAGTTCATATACGGGCACGAAGGCGTTGCGCTTGTCCAGCGCGCGGCCTATGCGCTCAAGCATGCTGTCAGCCGTAAAAGGTTTCAGGATGTAATCGGTGGGCAGCAGCTCGACGGCGCTGACCACCTTGGCAAAACTGCCCTCGCCCGTGACCATGAAGAACATGGTAGAGGCATGCATCAGCTTGTGATGGCGCAAGTCTTCCAGCATCTGCTGGCCATCCTGCCCCCCTTCGAGGTCGTATTCGCACAGGATCAGGTCATACGATTTACTGCCCAGCATGCGGATCGCCTGGCCGGAGCTGGCCGCATCGTCGATCTTTGCCAGGCCGCACAGGTTGAGCATATTGTGCAGACTCGAGCGCATGCCCGGATGCGGCTCAATGATCAGTGCGCTAAGGCCCTTGAGTTCTTTCATGTCGTGATGTCCGAAAACTCAGCGGCGCACCACACTGGTGCATGGCGCCAGCCTGCATGAGGCTGCCGAGTATATGCCGGCGGCGCGCCCAAGGGAATGGCGCAACGCCGGAAACTGGCAACGAAGCCGATAACTCAAGCGACAGCGCGCTCCGGATGCCACAGTTGCGGCTCGTGGTCGATCAGGTCGAGCAGCGCCGCCACCACTTCCGGGTCGAACTGGCTGCCGCTGCGCTGTTCGATATATTCGCGCACTTGCGGATACGGCCAGGGTTCCTTGTACGGCCGTTCATGCAGCAAGGCATCGAACACATCAACGACGGCAACGATGCGCGCGGAAATCGGGATGTCGCGCCCCTTCAGGCCGTTCGGATAGCCGGCGCCATCAAAATGCTCGTGGTGGCCGCCGGCGATCTGCGCGCCGTACGTCAGGTAGCTGACGCCATCGACCATGTTGGCGGCCCGCTCGAGAATGGTGCGGCCCACGCTGGCGTGCAGCTGCATCTGCGTGCGCTCCTCGTCCGTATGCCGGCCCGGCTTGAGCAGCACGGCGTCCGGCGTGGCCACCTTGCCCACGTCGTGCAGGATGCTCGCCAGGCCGATCATGTCGAGCAGCTGCGGCGTCAGCTCGTCCGGGTACACGCCGCGCTGCTGCATGCGGCGGGCGATGGCGTCCGACAATTGCTGCACGCGCCGCACATGGCCGCCCGTGTCGCTGTCGCGGAACTCGGCCAGGTCGGCCAGGGCCACCACGGTGGCTTCCTGCGCCTTGCGCAGCTGGCCGAACATATACAGGTTATCGAAGGCGGCGGCGATGCGCTGGCAAAACACTTCCAGCAAGTCGCGCTGGATCTGCGCCAGCGGCCACGGCGGCGTGACGGAAATGGCCAGCTCGCGATTGCCCTCCGTATGGATGAACAGCACATTGGCCGGATGCTCGAACTGGCTGCGCTTTTCCGCGAAGGCCTTGTCGATGGTGGGCGTGAGCGCGTGGTTGACCGGCATGGCTTCCGACTCCGCCAGCATGGCGTAGGTGCCCGTGGCGGCAACCACCTCGGGCCGTCCGGCGCCGCCCTGCATCAGGCATAGTACGCCGTCGGCACCCACGTCGAGAATGGCGCTGACCTGGTTCAGCACGCCAGAGGCGAATTCACGCAGCGAGTGGATCTGGTACAGATTGGTGGCGCCGGCGAGGATCTTGCCCAGGCCGATGCGGCTGCGCTCGAGCATCATCAGGCTCTCGTAGGCGCGCAGGGCCGAAATGACGGTGGTAAACAGCTTCTGTGTCGTCAGTTCCGTCTTGGCCTTGTAATCATTGATATCGTATTCGATGATGACGCGCTGCTCGGGCGCCTGGCCCGGCTGGCCCGTGCGCAGCACGACGCGCACGATGGAGTTGTTCAGGTCGGCGCGAATGCGCTTGGCCAGGATCAGACCCGCATCATCCGTTTCCATCACCACATCGAGCAGCACCAGCGCGATATCGGGCGTGTCGCGCAGGATGTCATACGCTTCGCGGCCGCTGTAGGCGGAGAACAGCTCCAGTTCACGGCCCTTGAAACTGACATTGCGCAGCGCCAGCCGCGTTACCGCATGCACGTCGACGTCATCATCGACAATCAGGACGCGCCACAGGCGCTGGTCAGGGGCGGCCAGTCCGGCAGGACTCGCCACCGGCTCATCCTCGTCAAGCAGCCAATTGTCATCGGCATCGGCTTTGAGGTCGGTCATGGATGCTGCTCCTAAAGGATAGATTCGAGATGAAAGCCGTTTGACGCATATCAAGCATAATCAGATTAGATGCCGCTTACAACAGGATTCTGCGCACTCCCTTCGGCCGAGGCCGGACCGGGGGCGTGCGCCGGTGCGCTGCTGCGCGTCTTGCCGTCGCAACTGTCCTGGCCGGGTCCGACAGCCTGGTAACGCACTTCATACTTGCCAGCGCTGAGCTGCTCCACCGTCAGCCTGTCGTTCGCCAGGATAAACAGGTAGCGCACATTCGAGCGCCGCTCCGTGTCATACAGTTTGACGAACACGGGCGACGCATTGCCGCTGTTGTCGATGGTCAAAGCCAGCTCATCGCCCTTGTTACTGATCGGAAACCCGTCGACATAACCGGACTGCGCCGGCCACGGCTCGCCGTTCGGCGCCACCAGTCCCGCAGACTCGGCCTGGCCAGTGCCGTCGCAGACAGGCCGGCTGGGCTTCAGGTTGAGCTGGGAAACGGCCTGCACGCGGATCTCGGGCGCCTTGGGCTGCGCCGGTTCGGCCGCATACGGCTTGCCCACTGCCCAGCTATCGATGGCCACCGTCTCGTTCTTTGCCGGTGGCGTGGCGGTCGCGCCCGGCCCCGCCGTCTCCGCGGACGGCTTGGCGCCATCGTGGGCCAGGCCGCTCCAGGCCGACGCCAGCGCGGTCGGCATGGGCTGCGAGGTATCGAGCATCAGCAAGGCGCCCAGCCAGCCCAGCAGCAGGCAAACAAGCAGACTCAGCCACCAGCGCCAGTTGCGCCAGATCGGTAGTGCGCCGCGCTGTGCCTTGCCCGCCGTCGGCGGCACATCCTTCGCCCACGCATGCTCATGCTGATGCCCATGCTGCCTGCCATCCTTGGATTTGCCTTCTTCGTGGTGGGTGCTTTCCAGCCATTCGATTTCCCATTCCTCGGCGGCGATCCACTCATCGTGCTCGCGGCGCCGCTGGGGGTCGGACAGGGTGCCGTAGGCGCTATTCAGGATGGCCATGATGCGGGCCGCCTTTTCGTCACCGGGATTCTTGTCTGGATGATATTTCTGGCTGAGGGCCTTGTACGCGGCACGTATGACTTCCTGCGGCGCCAGGCGCGCCACTTTCAGGTTGTCATAGTGTGTATGTATCTTTCCCATCGTTCTATCTTGAAATCGGTGCGCGGCGACGGGTTCTTGCAGGATGGAACCGTGCTGTGTCGGTCATCATATACGATATGACAAGATAATAACCACCGGCGGACAGGAAATTGCAGGGCGTTAACGCCCTGCCTTGATATTACAAGCGGTGGCTGCGGTCACCTGACAACAGGGTTTCCGGCAACTCCACGCCTTGCCCCACCACCAATACCTTGAACAACTCTCCCATCTCGGCTGGCGACAGCAGTTTCTGCACGGCGCTCGCCTGCGGCAGATATGCCCTGGCCTGCGCGGGATCCGTGCGTAGCAACAAGTCGCCGATGCCGGCGCCCAGCAGGAAGGAGGCCTGGTTCATGTAGGCGAGCACGTCGAGCCCCGCATCCTGCGCCGCCACGGCCATTGCCGTAAAATCCACGTGCGCGGTAATATCCTGCAAACCGGGCAAATAAAATGGCTCCGCATGGGCATGGTGGCGGTAATGGCACATCAGGGTGCCCGTGGCGCGCTGGCCCAGGTAATACTCGTGACCGGGGAAACCGTAGTCGAGCAGCACGGCCGCGCCGCCCTTGCCGGCGGTCAGCATGCGTGCCAGCGAACGCATGAAGCCGCAGGCGACGCCGTGGATCTCGCTGACATAGCCGACTGGCAAGTCATCCGCATCCGGCACCTGGGCGGCGATCTGCGCCGCGACATCCTCGCCCGCGGGGCGCTCGACGAAGATAAACTGGCCGTCGGCAATGCTGACGTCAAGCTCGCACCAGCCGCCGGGCGTCTTGCTGATCAGGTTGACGGGCATGGCGTCCAGCACTTCATTGCCGAACACGGCGCCTTCGAAACTGTCGGGGAAGCCGTCGAGCCACACCACCTGCGGGAAGGCGGCCAGCGCCCGCTCCTGGCGCGCGCGCAATTCGCCGGACAGTTCGACGATCGCATACTGTTCCACATGAATGCCGGCATTCGCTGCTTCCGTCAGGATATCAACGGCCAGCTTGCCCGTGCCGGCGCCGAATTCGAGGATGCGCGGGGCCGTTTGCGCCATAATAGCGGCTGCCACATGGGCCAGGGTGGCGCCGAACAGGGGCGAAATCTCCGGTGCGGTTGTAAAATCGCCATCTTTGCCCAGCTTGGCGGCGCCGCCGCTGTAATAGCCGAGGTCAGGCGCATACAGCGCCAGCTCCATGAAGCGGACAAAGGGAATGGCGCCGTCATTGCGCGCGATTTCGGCGGCAATCTGGTGCTGCAAGGCATGGGACGCGGCCAGCGCGTCGCTATCGGGTGCGGGAAGAGACATATCCGCATTGTAGCGAATCGGCGGCGCATGCCGCCAGTGCGGCGTCCACCGAATATCTCAACCATAGCAAAGACATGACAGACGCAACGACAACGCCATTCGACAGCACACCCCGCGTCGCCCTCGTCACGGGCGCGGCGCGCCGCATCGGCCGCGCCATCGCGCTGGGCCTGGCGCGTGACGGCTGGGATATCGCCGTCCATTACCGCGACTCGCGCGAGGACGCCATCAGCCTGGTGGCGAAAATCACGGCGCTGGGCCGTCGCGCGCAAGCGTTTCCCTGCGACCTGGCGCAGGAAGACGCCGTGCGCCAGCTGCTGCCGCAGGCGCAGGCGGCGCTGGGACCCGTCACTTGTGTAGTGAACAACGCATCGTTGTTTGAATACGACAATGCGGGCAATTTTTCCGTCGCGGCGCTGGACGCCCACATGCACGCCAACCTGGCCGCCCCCATCCTGCTGGCGCAGGCCCTGTACCAGGCCACCCCGAGCGGCGGGCAAGCCGTGGTCATCAACTTGCTGGACCAAAAACTGTACAATCTCAATCCTGATTTTTTGTCGTACACCCTGTCCAAGGCGGCGCTGCTGTCGGCGACCACCATGCTGGCCCAGGCGCTGGCGCCGAAAGTGCGCGTGGTGGGCATTGCCCCCGGCATCACCATGGTCTCCGGCGAGCAGACGGAAGCGAACTTTGCCAAGGCGCATGAAAACACGCCGCTGGGACGCTCCAGCACGCCTGAGGACGTGGCCGACAGCGTCTGTTACGTGGCCGGCGCGCGTGCGCTGACGGGCACGACCCTGCTGGTCGACGGCGGCCAGCACTTGATCGGATTGCCGCGCGACGTCATGTTTTTGACCAAATAATCAGCAGCCCTGCCAAACAACCAGCATTCCAGCATTCCCTAAAAGGTAAAACTATGTCGTCCGCCCTGTCCCACCCCCGCCTGGCCGATTGCCGCCGGCTGTTCCTGCGCAATTACGAAGTCCTCATCAACATCGGCGTCTACGACTTCGAAAAAAAAGGCGAGCAACGCGTCCTCATCAACGTCGACCTGTACATTCCCCTGGCCCTGTCGACGCCGAAGGATGACCAGCTGGAAGAAGTGGTCGACTACGACTTCATGCGCGAAACCATCGCCAAACGCATGGCCCAAGGCCATGTGCAGCTGCAGGAAAGCCTGGTCGACGACGTGCTCGCCGCCATGCTGGCCCACCCGCGCGTGCGCGCCGCGCGCGTGTCGAGCATGAAGCCGGATGTGTATCCCGACTGCGAAGGCGTGGGCGTGGAAGTATTCAAGATCAAGGATGAAGCATGAACAACATGAGCAATAACGCCGTGCTGGAAACGACGATGACGGCCGTGGCATTCCCGGCCAACGCGGAAGCGCAGAAACTGGCGCGCAAGAAGGCGGAAAAGATCGCCCTGGAAAACAACAAGCTGCACAAGCGCCTGTGCCGCCTGGTGGGCCAAGCCATCGGCGACTTCAATATGATCGAAGACGGCGACAAGGTGATGGTGTGCCTGTCGGGCGGCAAGGATAGCTATGCGCTGCTGGACATTTTGATAACCTTGCGCGAACGCGCGCCGATTCATTTTGATATCGTTGCCGTCAACCTGGACCAGAAGCAGCCGAATTTCCCGCCGGAAATCCTGCCCGCCTACCTGACGGAACTGGGCGTGGCTTTCCACATCGAAAACCAGGATACCTACAGCATCGTCAAGCGGCTGATTCCGGAAGGCAAGACGACTTGCTCGCTGTGCTCGCGCCTGCGCCGCGGCATCCTGTACCGCGTGGCCGACGAGCTGGGCGCCAACAAGATCGCCCTGGGCCACCACCGCGATGATATTTTGGAAACTTTTTTCCTGAATATGTTCTTCGGCGGAAAACTAAAAGGCATGCCGGCCAAGCTGCAGTCAGACGACGGCAAGCACATCGTCATCCGCCCGATGGCGTATGTGAAGGAAGAAGACACGCAGCGCTATGCGGAAGTCAAGGGCTTCCCCATCATTCCGTGCGACCTGTGCGGCTCGCAGGAAAACCTGCAGCGCAAGCAGATCAAGGGATTGATGCGCGAATGGGACAAGAAATTCCCGGGCCGCGTGGAAAGCATCTTCTCGTCGCTGTCGAACGTGGCCCCATCGCATTTGATGGACCCGAAACTGTTCGGCTTCAAGGATTTGAAGGCGGACGGCGTGGCCAACCCCATGGGCGACATCGCCTTTGACGAAGAGCCATGCTCGACGCCAACCACCTTCGGCACCATCCCGCTGCAACCGCTGTAAACCTCATGTTGTTTCGCCGCCACCGTCCTGGTGGCGGCATCCGCCCTCTTTCCCCCTGCGTCCATTTGAGGTACCGTAGTCAGCTCTGCCGGTACGCGATGTGTCACGCGCGCATTCCTGCCCGGCGGCCAGCACGCATTCTTCCGACAACCTCACTGGAATGAACCATGACGCCATCCGCGCTCAAGCGCCCCCTGCTGTTCTCCCTGCTGGCCCTCGGGCTCGCCACCGCCACTGCCGCACCTGCGCCCACGGACCGCCAGGCCGACCGCTGGGATCTGACGGCGCTGTATCAAAACGATGCCGCGTTCGACGCCGACGCGAAACGGCTGTCGGCCCAGCTGCAGCAGCTGGCTGGCTGCAAGGGGCAGTTGAAAGCCTCGCCGGCCCGCCTGAAAAGCTGCCTGGACCTGTACGCCGATGCGCGCAAGCGCGTCAATACGCTCACCACCTATGCGGCGCAGTACTACGACCAGGATACGGGCGACAGCAAGGGCAACCAGCTGAACCAGCGCGCCGCCCTGCTGGGCAACGACTTCACCCAGGCCACCACCTTTTTGCAGCCGGAGATCCTCGCCCTGGGCGCCAAGCGCATCGATGCCATGCTGGCGAAAGACAAGGGCTTGCAGCTGTACCGTTTTCAACTGAGCAACATGCTGCGCAGCGCGCCGCATACGCTGGACGCGGCCGGTGAACAGCTGGTGGCGCAGTTCGGCCTGGCGACAGGGTCGGCCGCCAGCGTCTACCGCACCCTGGCCAATGCGGAAATCCCGTGGCCGACCATCAAACTATCGGACGGCAAGGAGGTGCGCCTCGACCAGGCGGCCTACACCAAATACCGGGGCGACGACAACCGCGCCGACCGCAAGCGGGTGTTCGATGCCTTCTTCGGCAAGTGGAAAGAATACGAACGCACGTTCGGCGAAACCCTGTACGGCCAGCTGAAAACGGACGCCGCCAACGCGAAGGTGCGCCATTACGCCGATTCGCAAAGCGCCGCGCTCGACGCCGACAACTTGCCGCCGGCCGTCTACCAGACCCTGATTGCGCAAACCAATGCCAACCTGCCCACCTTGCACCGCTACTTCAAGCTGCGCGCGCGCATGCTGGGCGTCAAGGACCTGGCCTATTACGACGTGTATGCGCCGCTGCTGAAAAGCGAGCGTAGCTTCCCGCTGGCCGAAGGCAAGCAGATGATGCTCGCTTCCGCCGCGCCGCTGGGCTCCGACTACGTCAAGGCGCTGACCGCCGCCGTGGATGCGCGCTGGATGGATGTGTATCCACGCCCACGCAAGGTGGCCGGCGCCTACATGAATGGCGACGCGTACGACGTGCACCCTTACGTGCTGCTCAATTACACGGACAATTACGAAGCCGTCAGCACCCTGACGCACGAATGGGGCCACGCCATGCACTCGGTGCTGGCCAACCAGGCGCAACCGTCGATCTATGCGCCGTACAGCATCTTTGTCGCGGAAATCGCCTCGACCACGAACGAGGCGCTGCTGCTTGACGCGCGCCTGAAACAGGCAAAGGATGACGACGAGCGCCTGCTGTACCTGGGCGCGGCGCTGGAAAACCTGCGCGGCACGTTCTTCCGCCAATCCATGTTCGCCGAATTCGAGGCAGCCATCCACGGCAAGGTGGACAAGGGAGAATCGTTGACGGGCGAAGAGATCACGGCCATCTACGCCGGCATCCTCAAGCGCTACCATGGCGAAGCGCAGGGCATCATGAGCATCGATCCCGCCTACGCGCTGGAATGGGCGTATGTGCCGCACTTCTACCACGGCTTCTACGTGTTCCAGTACGCCACCTCGATCGCGGCGGCGCAGGATTTCGCGCAGCGCATCCTCGACAAGGAACCGGGCGCGCTGGCCGCCTACCTGAAGATGCTCGGCGCGGGTGGCTCGGCCTACCCGTATGATCTGGTGAAGGCGGCCGGCGTCGACCTGGCCTCGCCGAAACCGTACCAGGCGCTGGTGGCGCGCATGAACGGCATCATGGACCAGATCGAGGCAATCGAAGCGAAGCGGGGGAAGTAAGCCCAAAGCAAAGGCTGGGGGCAGCCCCCCACGCACGTTAGCGCAAGCCTCTGCGTTAGCGGTGCCGAGGGTCTGCACCCGATTCTGCAACGTTTTCGGCCGCAAACGCCGCCGCATCGCTCTCGAACATGTCTTCCAGCTCCTCGCGCGCCTGGCGCGTGAGCGACATGACTTTTTGCTGGTCCTGGAAGTGCGGCGCCACTTCCAGCAAAGTCTTGAGGTTATGCCGGCCGAAGATGCCGGCCGCGCGCTGCGCCCGTTCCGCGCTGAAGCCCACCTGCCGCAAGGTCTGCTCGCCCAGCAGCAGCGCCGCGGCAAACGTCTCGCGCTCGATCAGGGTCACGCCCCGCTTCATCAGTTCATAGTAATGCGTGACGTTGCGCGCGCGCGCCAGGATCGTCAGCTCGGGCAGGCGCAGGCGCACGGCGTCGACCAGGGCCAGGCTGTCGTCCACATTGTCGATGGCGATCACCAGCGCCTTCGCTTTCTCGATGCCGGCCGCCACCAGCAGGTCCACGCGGGTGGCGTCGCCATAAAACACCTTGAAGCCGAACTTGCGCAGCAGCTCGATCTGGTCCGGGTCGTGGTCGAGCACCGTCACGCCGATCTTGTTGGCCGCCAGCAGGCGGCCGATGATCTGGCCGAAGCGGCCGAAGCCGGCAATGACGATGGGGTTGTCCTGCGCCTCGATATGGTCGTCGGGGCGGCGCTTCTTGTCACCCTGCAGGCGCGGCGCGACGAATTTGTCGTGCGCCAGCAGCAGCAAGGGCGTGGCCACCATCGACACGGTGACAACGACGACCAGCAGCGCGCCCGTCTGCGGCGAAAACACGTGCGCGGCCACGGCCGTGGCGAAGACGACGAAGGCGAACTCGCCGCCCTGCGACAGCAGCAGCGCAAAGAACAGCTGCTGGCCGCGGGGAATGTCGAAAAATTTCGACAGCAGGTAAAGCAAGGCGATTTTCACCGCCAGCAAGCCGGCCACCAGCGCCAGGATCAGCAGCGGCTGGGCGCGCAGCACGCCGAAATCGACGGACATGCCGACGGCGATGAAGAATAGCCCCAGCAGCAAGCCCTTGAACGGCTCCAGGTCGGAAATGAGCTCATGGCGGTATTCGGAGTCGGCCAGCAGCACGCCAGCCATGAAGGTGCCCAGCGCCATCGACAGCCCCACCGATTCCATCAGCACGCAGATGGCAATCACCAGCAGCAGGGCAAAGGCCGTGAAGATTTCGCGCAAGTCCGTCCTGGCGATGAAGCGCAGGATGGGGTTGACCAGGAAGCGCCCGCCGATCACCAGGGCAGCCAGCACGGCAGCCAGCTTGGCCACGCGCAGCCAGCCCGGTTCGCCGCCATGCGCGACCAGGCCACCGAGCAGCGGCACCAGCGCGATCATGGGAATGGCGGCGATATCCTGGAACAGCAAAATGGAAAAGCCGGCGGAACCGGCCGGCGTGCTCATTAATTTTCGTTCGCCCAGGGTGGCCAGCACGATGGCCGTTGACGACAGCGACAGCCCCAGCGCACCGACCAGCGCCGTGCGCCAGTCCACGCCGAAAGCCATCGCCACGGCGCACAAGCCCGCGCTGACGACGCCCACCTGCGCCCCGCCCCAGCCGAAGATGGGACGGCGCAGCAGCCACAATCGCCTGGGCTCCAGTTCCAGGCCGATCAAAAACAGCAGCAGCACCACGCCGAATTCGGAAAAGCTGAGGATCACCTCGACATTCTTGATCAGACCCAGGCCCCACGGCCCGATGACGACGCCGGCCACCAGGTAGCCCAGCACGGCGCCCATGCCCAGGCGCTTGGCCAGCGGTACCATGATGATGGCGGCCACCAGGTAAAACAGTATATTGATGAGGAAGCTGTGGTGTTCCATGCGGGTTCCGGACAGATGTGTGAATGAAACGACATCATGCCTGAAGTGGCGCGCCGGCGTGCAGTGGCGGCCCCGCTGCGCCGGCTATTTGCGCGCGGCCACCCGCGCCCGCAGCGCGTCGAACATTTTCGGGATGCTGTCACGGCTCATGCTGTCGACGATCCAGCCCAGGCCCATCGGTACCGGGCCCGGATCCGTGTACACCTGGTACTTGACGGCGGCAGCGCCCGCATCGAGCGGATCCGACCACAGCTGCCAGTAGCCGCTGGTGTCGGCGATGGTGTCCTCCACCTTCAGTCCCTCCATGGGCACCAGCTTCCAGGACAAGCTGCAGCTGGCGTCAAGCACCTTGGGCGTCATTCTCAGCCGGTATTGCTTGATTTTTCCCATCGGCAGCTTGAGCGTGACATCGACCAGCGAAGCGCCGCCGCCGGCAGCTGCCACCTTGATCTTGTCGACATTCGGCATGAACTGCGGATAGCCGGCGAAATCCTGGATGGCCGCGCAGACGGTGGCCACGCTGGCCGGCATGCTGGTCGTGGCGACAAAGGTCTTGCCGGGCATGCCAGCTTTGCTGACATCGCGCAAATCGAGCGCAGGCGTGGCCGCCAGGGTGGCCAGCGGATAACCGGCGGCCAGTGCGAACAGCCAGGTCTTCATGGTTTCTCCTGTTCGATCTGCGCGCGCAGCGCCGCCACGTCGACGCGCTTGAGGTAGCTTTCGATATTCTTCCACACGGCGTGATAGCCGTAACCGCCATTTTTCAGCTCGTCGATCGCCTTCTCGCGCGGCCAGCCCTGGTACAACATGCGGTACATGGCGGCCATCAGGCCCGTGCGGTCGGCGCCGTGCAGGCAGTGCAGCAGCACGGGGCCCTGCTGTTCGGCGGCGCGGATGCTGCGCATGGTCTCGATCACATGCTTGTCGCGGATGGCCCAGGTATTGATGGGAATGCGGACGGCGCGGATGCCGCTGCCATCGAGCACCTGCGTGTCGGAGTGGAAGGAACGCAGGCTGATCACCGTCTTCACGCCCAGCGTCTGCAGCTGGGCCACGTCGGCGCTGTCCAGCTTGGCGCTGCGGAACAGGACGGGGGTGACCTGGTGCAGGTTCGACACGTGCGGCAGCGGCCTCGCCCACTCGGCGTTGCGCTCGGGCGCCACGCGCGCCTGCGCGCCGGCGGAACCGGCCGCCAGGGTCAAAAACAACAGCAGGACAGGCGAAAAGGTCATGACTTCCTCTTGTATGAAAACCACAGCAGCACGCCGGCCAGCAGCAGCGATACCCAGTAGTCGGTCGGCGCCCACCACAGCCAGTGCTTGTGCCAGGCGATGTGGGCCGGATTGAAGTGCGCCACGCCATAGGCGGGATTGAGCACGAACCACAGATAGTCCTCGATGATCCAGAACAGCATGATGCAGCCGATGGCGCGGTATTCCAGGCGCAGCGACCACTGCGCCAGGAAGAGCATGGGGAAATGGAAGAACAGGGCAATGAAGGGAAAGACCCAGGCATGGTAGCCCGTCATCGGCCGCCCGCCCCAGAAGATATCGAGCAGCCAGTGGCTTTCGATGCGCCAGGTGGGCAGGTTCGCGGCCCAGCCGGCCGCGCCTTCGATCTGGATTTCCACCTGGGCGAAGAATAGTCCCAGCAGGGCCACCCAGGCCAGCGTCAGGGCGATCTGCCAGGGTTTGGCCACGGCGCCCGTCACGCCGGCTCCGGCGCCACGCTCTGCGCCAATACCTGCACCAGCACGTCGGCGGCGGCGCGCGGACGGCCCAGCGCCAGGGCTTTTTCGCGCATGGCTTGCAACTGCTCAGGATGATCGAGCAACAGGCGCACGCGGTATTCGAGGGTGACGGCATCGAATGCCTTCAGGGCCACGCCCTGCTCCAGCAGATAGTCGGCGTTGCGCTCTTCCTGCCCGGGAATCGGCGAATTGACGATCATGGGCAAGCCCAGGGCCAGGCATTCCGAGGTGGTCAGCCCGCCCGGCTTGGTGATCACCAGGTCGGCGCACGCCATCAGGCGCTCGACTTCGCTGGTAAAGCCTTGTGCCAGCAGGCGGCCCGGATAGCGGCCGGCCAGTGCTTGCAGCGCCGCCAGCGCGGCGGCGTTTTTCCCCGCCAGCACGATCAGCTGGAAGTCGCCATCCAGCGCCAGCAGGCGCGCGGCGATGGTATCGAGGCTGCCTAGTCCCGCCCCGCCGCCCATCAGCAGGATCGTCGTGCGCCGCGGGTCGAGGCCAAACGCCTGCGCGCACTGCGCGCGGTCGGGTGCCTGCGCAAAGGCGGGCATGATGGGGATGCCCGTCACGTGGATGCGTTCGGCAGGAATGCCTTCGTGGCGCATGCGGAACGCCACTTCGTCGGTAGCGGCAAAATAGCCCTGCATCTGCTCATGCACCCACATGCGGTGCAAGTCGAAATCGGTGACCTGCACCCACACGGGGCAAGCCAGCTGCCCCTGGCGCAGCGCGCGCGACAGCAGTTCCGCCGGCAGGAAATGCGTGCAGATGATCGCATCGGGCTGGAAGGCGGCGATCTGCGCCATCAGCGCGCGCGTGTTGAGGCGCTCGACGGCGCGGCGCAACCGCTGCATCGAGCTGTCGCGCGGCGCGTCGTGGGTGGCATGGTACAGATAGCCCCACAGCGCGGGCGCCTTGTTGACCAGCTTGATATAAAAATCCGTGTACAGCTTGCGGAATGCGGGCGTGACAAAATCCATCACGTCGAGATGGCTGGCCAGCGCCGCTGGGCCGGCGCCGTCATCGCGCGCCGCGTATGCCTCGATGGCTTGCGCTGCGCGCATATGGCCGGCGCCGGCCGAAACGCTCAGGATAAGAATTTTTTTCGGTGTTTGCTGCGGCATGCGCTGGTGCTCCACTGGAAGCCCTGATCGGGAAAACAGGCACAATACCATTTTCCGCGCCGCGCACATTGCAAATTAGCAAGGCGCGCGGCTTCCCTTACTTCAGCGCCGGCGCGACATCCGTGCGCAGCACCGGGTACAGATTCAGCCGCTCATCCCACGAGGCGTGGCGGCGGGCGAAGAATTCCAGGCGCGCGGCCGGATTCCTGGCAAACGCGGGATCGTCGGCCAGCTTCTGGTGGAACTGCGCCGCCAGCGCCGGATCGGCCGCCAGCTGCGCACGGGCCACATCTTCGGCCACGTATTCTTCCATGTATTCCTTGCGCTCGAAGGCCGTATTGAAACTGCCCCAGGCCAGCAGGGAATCGGGCGCGCGCGGCTCCAGCATCGCGACGACCAGGCGCGCCTTGGCCTGGTTGACGGGCACGTACAACGCACCTGCATCGACCGGACGCTCCTCTTGCTGCCACTCGCCCTGCACGGCCGCCGTCTGGCGGCCCTCGAACGACTGCGCGCCGAATTTCACCTGCGTGGCGCGGAAGGCTTCGACCGGCAGCTTGCCGGGCGCGGTGGCCAGCACCTGGTACGACACGCCATGCTGGCGCAGCTTGGCCGCCACCATCGGCGCCTGCGCGGCGGGCACCAGGTAGCCGGCCTTCGGCGCGGCCAGCTGCAGGTCGGGCACGATCTCGTCGCGCAGCGGCACGTTCCAGATCTGCGGCGTGGTTTCGTCGTAGCGCGTCATCAGCGCGCCCGACACCTCGGATGGCGTGCGCGTATAGGCGTAGCCGCGAAACGCGATCATGCGGCTCTTGTCCGTCGTTTTATAGGTAAGCGGCAAGGTGGCGCCGGCCAGCTGCGCGGCGCGCGCGTCCGCCTCGAGCGCCGTTTGCCGCCACTGCGCGCCATGCTGCGCCATTTGCGACAACAGCGAGACGATGGTGTTGCGCGTGATGCGCACGCGGGTCGGATAATCCTTCCACGAATGGGTTTCCACCAGCATGCCGAAGCGGTTGCGCAGCAGGAAATAGCCATGCGAGAAGCGCGGATTCGGCGTCGAATCGACAAAGCCCGATTGCGGATTGTCGTTCTCGGCAAACGAAATATAGAACGGCTTCGGGTCCGAGCCCTGCCTGGCCAGGTCGGTCAGGACATTATCGCGCAAAGCCGTGCCGGCCACGCGCAGGGCTGCGTCGCCCGCATGCACGGGTTCGACCTGAATCGAGATATCGGGTTCGAACTGCGCGCCATCGGTGACGTGCAGGTCGACATAAGCCAGCGGATCCCAGGCGTTGACCAGCGCCAGCATGTGCTGCATTTCGGGGGAATCGGCCTTCACATAGTCGCGGTTCAGATTGTAGTTTTGCGCCGTGCTGCGCCAGCCCATTTCCACGGGGCCGCGCTGGTTCGGGCGGTTCCACTGGCCAAAGCGCTCATGGCCATCGACATTGAAGACGGGGACGAACAGCAAGACCTGCTTGTCGAGCGCGCCGGGCGCCGCCTTGCCCTCCAATACTTCGCGCAGCGCCAGGAAGCCCGCATCCTTGCCATCGATCTCGCCCGCATGGATGCCGCCCTGCACCAGCAGCACGGGCAGCTTGCGCCGCGCCGCCTCGGCCGGCGTCAGGGCGCCCGTTTTGGAGACAGCCAGCGCCAGCATGGGGCGGTTTTCCGGCGTGCGGCCGAACTCCACGCAGCGCACCTGCTTCGGATAGCGCGACTGAAACTGGCGGCACAGGGCTTCCACTTCCGCATAGCGGCCCGTCTGCAGGAAAGCGGAGCGCTCGGCCACCGTCGTCAGGGCGGGCGCGGCATGCGCGCTGGCGGCAAAGACGGTGAACAGGGCGGCGGACAACAGGGCGTGACGTGGCATGGGCAAACTCCATCGAGAGTGGACAAGCGGGCAATTATAGAGGGGCGGTCGGCTAAAAACGCAGCGGAAAATAAAAAAGCCGGAACAGCGTTGGCTGTTCCGGCCGTGCTCCGGCAAGTTCGACTTATGAGCCGAAGTGGTAGTTGAATTCAACCCAGCCCTGGCGGCCTTGCGGGCTGTAGCTGCCCACCGGGTAGTACGGCCAGCCGCCGCTGTCGTCGCGCTTGATCTTGTCGAACACGTTGTTGACGATCAGCGAAACGGTGGCGCGGTCATTGATGCGATATACGGTGCTGATGTTGGCCAGCGCCGTCGGCGTCAGATAGGCCTTGCCGGCGGCGTTCGGGATCTTGCTGTAGCGGCTGACCAGCAAGGTGTTCGACCAGTCGCCAGCGCTCCAGTTAACGCTCAGGTTGAGCTTGTCGCGCCAGTCCGAATTGTTCAGCGATTTGAGCTCGTCGATCTCTTCGTCGCCGACGAATTGCTGCGATTTATTGCTCAGCACCTTGGCGTAATTGGCCTTGAAGGCGAAGCGGCCATAGTCCGTCGTGCGCAGCAAATACTTGACGCTGATGTCGATGCCGCTGCTGCTTTGTCTGGCCGCGTTGATCGGATTGACGGTGATGGTCTTGATCTCGCCGGCGCGGTTCAGCGCATTGGCGGCAAAGCGCTCGACGCGGTTCAGGGCATCGACGCAGGTCGGCGAGTTGATGTCGGTCTTGCCCAGGCGGCAATCGGCTTCATCGCGCAGTATCTTGTCGGAACTCAGGTTGGTAACCAGGTCGTCGATCTTGATATTCCAGTAATCGACCGAGACGTCGAAATTGGATGTCGGCGACCAGACGGCGCCCACGCCGAACGACTTACCCTTCTCCGACTGCAGATTCTTGCTGCCGTTCTGCACATAGTCGGCGCCCGGCGATTTGTTCGCGTAGTCGCAATTATCGATGGCCTGCCCGGCGGCGCCGCAACGGTAGTAGTCGGTGGTGCTCGAATAGTAACCGGTGCCGCGCGCCTTGTAGATATAGTTCATGTCCGGTGCGCGGAAGCTGGTGGCGTAGTTGGCGCGGAACAGCAGTTCAGGCGCGGGACGCAGTTCCAGGCCGCCGTTATAGGTGAACTTGCCGTCATGGCGGCCGGCAAAGCTGTAGCGGTCGTAGCGGCCGGCCAGGGTGCCGGTCAGCTTTTCATGCAGCGGCAGATTCAGTTCCGCCCCCAGCGCATAGCGGGTGCGCGTGCCGGCCGTGATGTCGGACCTGGTGGCGACGTTGAAGTAGCCTTCGTTCAGGCGCGCGTCGGGCACGTTGCTGAAGCCCTGCTTGCCCACTTCGGCGATGGTGGCGATCTTCGCCGCGCCAGCGGGCAGCTGGAACAGGTCGCCGTTGGTAGCCAGGCTCAGGGTATTCGTCCAGGCCTTGTCGTCGCTGTCGGAATTGCCCGTGATGCTGTCGAACTCGGCCGCCGTCACCCGGCGCGACAGGCGGGCCGGATCCGGCGCGTAGACCGGCACGCCGGCGGCATCGGTGCCCAGCTTCGGCCCCAGGAAGAAGCCGTCGATATTGGCCAGCGCGCGCGGCGTGTGGCTTTCGCTCTTGTACACCGAGGCGTTGTAATTGGCTTCGTATTGCCAGCTGCTGGTGCCCGGCACGCGGCCCTTGGCGCCCAGCGAGATGGCCGTGGCCAGGTCGTCCCATTTGCGGTTGTAGCGCTCCACGCCGCCCATTTCCTCTGGCGAGATATAGCGCGTCCACGCTTCGTAGCGATTGGTATTCTGGTTGCGGAAATAGCTGCTGCCCGTCGACGACGACGTCCACGTCGGGCCGCGCGTATTGTTCTCGGTCGAGTTCTTGCCGATCAGGAAGTCGGCGAACAAGGTCGTTTCCGGCGACAGCTCATAGTTGGCGCTGCCGAACACGTTCTGGCTGCGGTTCTTGGTCTGCGTGGTCCAGTATGTGGGGCCGACTTTCGGGCTGGCGCAATAGCTGCCGTTCTTCGCCTGGTACTTGACGGTGCTGCCGCCGAACAGGTCGCCGAACTGCGTGCAGGTGTCGCCCAGGTCCACGTAGGTGCCGGAAGTACCCGCCTTTACCACGCGGCGCGACGCGATATTCGTCGGCGTGCCCGAGCGGGTGGCCATGAAGTCGCGCTGCAGGCTCGACAGCGGATCGCGCTGGCTCAGCTCCACGCTGAACAAGGTATGCAGTTTGTCGAAATTGCCGCCGCCCGTCAGCTGCACGCGCTGGTTGCCGGCGCCGCCGCGCGTGGTGCCGCCCGCCTTGACGTTGATATCGAAACCTTCCGTCTGCTTCTTCAGGATGACGTTGACCACGCCGGCGATCGCGTCGGAACCATAGATGGCCGAGGCGCCGCCGTTGAGGATCTCGATGCGGTCGACTATGCTTGACGGGATATTCGCCAGGTTGGTGAAGTTGACGGCGCCTTCGTAAGCGACGGGGAAGTCGGCCAGGCGGCGGCCATTGAGCAGGATCAAGGTGTGATTCGGGCCGAGGCCGCGCAGGCTGATGGTATTGGCCGACGGCGTGAAGGTGTTGCCAAAGTCCTCGCCTTGCGTAAAGCCGCTGTTCTGTACCTGGTTGGTCAGCGCATCGAAGACGTTCTTGTACCCTTGCTTGGTGATTTCATCGCCCGTCAGGATGGTGACGGACGATGGTCCCTCCAGGCTGGCGCGGGGAATCCGCGAACCGGTGACCACGACGGCGGGCGGGGTGGCCGCCGACTGCAGATCCGCTGCGGGCGCTTGCGTCTGCGCGTGCGCCTGCCATGCGGAACCGCCCAGGACGGCCAGTACGGCTATGGTGAGCGGTGGTAACTTGAATTGTATAGGCATCTTTGCGCTTCTCAAGGTTAGGGAGAAGGTGAAAGATATCAAGATGCCAGTTATTACAGAACGAATCGATTCGTTCTTTCATATATCAAAATTGTTATATCGAAAGATTTATGAGCAGGAAACCGCCCCACCTTTGCCCAGGAAGGGGGGCAAAATCGGGCTTTACCGGTTCAACACAGCAATTTCCTTGTAGGCCGGGCGCAGCAGGCGCATGGCCGTGTCGGCCGGACTCTCCATCGAACCCGGCAGCCGGATCGCGCCCGTGGCCGGCGTGCAGTTGCCGCTGCTGCGGTAGCGCAGCGCCGCCGCCAGCATGCCTTCGGCAGGGTCACCCAGCGGGTGCTGGTAGTCGTCCTTCACGTCGCACGTCGGCGCCATGCCATCGGCAAAGTCGCCGAAGCCCTTGGCGTTGACGCCCTGGAACTGCACGGCAAAATACGTGGTGCCGCAATTCGGCGTGGGATAAAAACCATAGGGCTTGCCGCATGTGCTGCCGCCGATCAGGTTGACCTGCACGTCGACGCCACGCAAGCCGTTGATGATCGCTTCGCTGGCCGAACAGGTATTGCCCGTCGTCAGCAAGGTCACGCGCTTGAGGCCCAGCGTAGGCAAAGGCGTGCCCTTGGGCAGGGGATTCGGCCCGGCAAAGCCCTGGCTCTGCGCATGGAATGGCACGGGCGCTTGCGGCCTGGTCTTGTCATTGAAGAGCACCTGCTCGAACGTCTTGCCCGCAGTAGCCTGCGGACCGGCGATCATGTAGGCCAGTTCGCTGGCGACATCGAGGTAGCCGCCGCCGTTGTAGCGCACGTCGAGCACCAGGTCGCTGATGCCGGCCGCCTGGAACTGGCGCATCGCCTCGACCAGCTGGCGTTCCGCCACATTGTTGTGGGTGTTGAACGTCAGATAGCCCACCTTGCCCGTGGGCGTGTCGATGACGCGCTGGTTGAGCACGGCGCTGGTGTTGACTTCCACCGCCTGCAGGCTCGCGGAGACGGGCGAGCCATTGCGGCTGAACGCCAGCGTGTGCGTGCCTTGCGCTGCAGGGGACAGGCCGGCGTTAATGATCTTCACGCTGGCTGCGTCAGGGGCATTGATGAAATCGGCGCCATCGACGGTTTGCAGCTCATCGCCGCGGCGCAAGCCCGCCAGGTCGGCCGGCGAGCCTGGCTCGACAATGGTAACCACCGCCTTGCGCGGCGGCGTGGTGCGCGTCAGCGCCAGCAGCATGCCGTAGCCCAGTTCCACGCCATTGAGCGAGGCTTCCCATTCGGCCGTCGTATAGGTGAAATGGAACTGGTCCTTCGGCTTGCCGGACGCCGTCGTGGCCGTTGTTTTCAACACATCGAAATAGGAAATGGGCGTGGCAAAGTTCTGCGGCTGGTATGTGGCCGGTACTTCGCGGTACCACAGATACGTTTCATCGATCCAGCTGCGCACCCACGTCAGTTCATCGGGCAGGGTACCCGGCAGATCCACGCTGCTGCCCGTACGCGGCTTCTCGCAGCGGTTCGCCACCGTGGACGAGGCCACTAGCGCCGTCGGACCGGTCGACGTCACGGGAGGGGTAACAGGCGCACTCTCGCCGCCGCCTCCACCGCAAGCACTCAGCAACAAGACGAGAGGAACGGCCAGGGAGAAGAGACGCAGGGAATGCATGAGAAAACTTTCCGAAAAGAAATTATCGAAAAATTATAATGCGTTTTGCAGACGGGCGTTGTTTTCTTTGACACGAAAAAAAATGGCGCCCGCAGGCGCCATTGCTACAGCGAGGCGTTCACCCCATCACACGGTGGCCGCCACGGGTGCCGCCACGACGGGCGGCAACGGCGCCGGCGCATTGAAGGCGACCAGCAGACTTGCTTCCTTCTCTTTGGCCGCCTTCAAATGACGCTCCTTCACGTGGCCATAGCCGCGGATGTCTTCCGGAATGCTGGCGATCGCCACGGCTTGCGCCAGCTTGGCCGTCGTCAGCTTCGGCAGCAGGCCGGCCACCGTCGCGCGGTACTCAAGAATCAGCGCGCGCTCCATCTTGCGCTCGGCCGTATGGCCGAACACGTCGAATGCCGTGCCGCGCAAGCCTTTCATTTTGGCCAATACGCCAAATGCCTTGAGCATCCACGGGCCATATTCCTTCTTGATCAGGTGGCCCTGGGCATCCGTTTTCGCCATGATCGGCGGCGCCAGGTGGAACTTGAGCTTGATGTCGCCTTCGAACATGGCGGCGATCTTCGCCTGGAAGGCGCCGTCCGTGTACAGGCGCGCCACTTCGTACTCGTCCTTGTAGGCCATCAGCTTGTAGAAGTAGCGGGCCACGGCCTCCGTCAGGCGCAGGTGCGGGCCGTTCAGGGCGCTTTCGGCGGCGCGCACCTGGCCGACGAAGTCCAGGTACTGCTGCGCGTACGCGCGGTCCTGGTAAGCCGTCAGCAGGGCCACTCTTTTTTCGATGATGTCGTCGAGCGTGTCGATGCGCTTGAACTCCACCACCTTGGCTGGCGTCGTCATGCGCACCAGGCTGGCCGTGTCGTGGGCGCCGGCGCGGCCCCAGTTGAAGGCGGCCTTGTTGAACGCCACCGAGACGTTGTTCAGGTCGATGGCCTTCATGATGGACGCTTCGCTCAAGGGCACTTTGCCCTTTTGCCAGGCGTAACCGAGCATGAACATGTTCGTGGCAATCGAGTCGCCCATCAGCGCCGTGGCGATCTGGCCCGCGTCGATGAAGTCGACGTGGTCGCTGCCACAGGCCTTTTCGATTTCCATGCGCGCCGAAGCGCCGGGGAATTGCCAGTCCGGGTTCTTCACGAAGGCGGCCGTCGACGAGCTGGTCGAGTTGATCATGGCCCAGCTGCGCCCCTCTCCCATGCGCGACAGGGCGTCGCGGCTGGCCGTGACGATCAAATCGCAGCCGATCACCAGGTCAGCCGCACCGGTGCCGACGCGCGTCGAGTGGATATCTTCCTGGCGGTCCGCCAGGCGCACGTGCGACATCACGGGGCCGCCCTTCTGCGCCAGGCCGCTCATGTCCAGCACGGAACAACCCTTGCCTTCCACGTGCGCCGCCATGGCCAGGATCTGGCCGACGGTGACGACGCCCGTGCCGCCGATGCCGGTCACCAGGATGCCGAACGGCTCGGCCGTCGATGGAATGGCTGGCGTCGGCAAGGCCGGCACGGCCGGCGCGTCCTTGTCGGCGCTGGCAGCTTTTTTCGGCTTTTTCAGGCCGCCGCCTTCCACCGTCACGAAACTGGGGCAGAAACCCGTCGTGCACGAAAAATCCTTGTTGCAGGACGACTGGTTGATCTGGCGCTTGCGCCCCAGTTCCGTTTCCAGCGGTTCCACCGACAGGCAGTTCGATTGCACGGAGCAGTCGCCGCAGCCTTCGCAGACGGCTTCGTTGATGACGGCCCGCTTGGCCGGGTCCGGATATTCATTGCGTTTCCGGCGGCGGCGTTTTTCCGAGGCGCAGGTCTGGTCGTAGATCATGGCCGACACGCCGGGCATGTCGCGCAGTTCGCGCTGCACGTCCATCAGTTCCGAACGGTGGCGCACGGTGACGCCTTCGGCCCAGGCGTAATCGTCCGGATACTTTTCCGGTTCGTCGGTGACGACGATGATGGGACCGACGCCTTCGGCGGCGATCTGGCGCGAAATGATGGCCGGAGATAATGGCCCGTCGAATTCCTGGCCGCCCGTCATGGCCACCGCGTCGTTGAACAGAATCTTGTAGGTGATATTCACCTTGGCCGAGACGGCGGCGCGGATGGCCAGGATGCCCGAGTGGAAATACGTGCCGTCGCCGAGGTTGGTAAACACGTGCTTTTCATTCGTGAACGGCGCCTGCCCCACCCAGGTGACGCCTTCGGCGCCCATGTGGGTAAAGGTCGACGTTTCGCGGTCCATCCACAGGACCATGTAGTGGCAGCCGATGCCGGCCAGCGCGCGCGAGCCTTCCGGCACCTTGGTCGAGGTATTGTGCGGGCAGCCCGAGCAGAAGAACGGCGTGCGGTCCTTTTGCGGATCGGGTTTCACGCTGATGGCCTTGAGGACGTTTTCCTTCGCTTCCAGGTAGGCGATGCGCTCCTTCACGCGCTGCTCGACGGGGTGGCCCGCGTAATAGCGCGAGATGCGGCTGGCAATGGCCCGGGCGATCATCGCCGGGTTCAGTTCATACGTGGCCGGCAGCAGCCAGTCGCCGTGTCCGGTCCCCTTCTGGTTGCTCCACTCGCCCGTGTCGTCGAACTTGCCGACCACGCGCGGACGCTCGCCATCCTTCAGGTTGTACAGCTCTTCCTTCAGCGCGTATTCGAGGATTTGCCGCTTTTCTTCCACCACGAGGATTTCGTCGAGGCCCTTGGCAAATTCATGCACGCCGTCCGCTTCCAGCGGCCAGGTCATGCCGATCTTGTACAGGCGGATGCCGATGTCGGACGCCGTCTGCTCGTCGATGCCGAGATCGGCCAGCGCCTGGCGCGTGTCCAGGTAGGATTTGCCGGCCGTGATGATGCCGATGCGCGCCTTCGGGCTGTCCCAGATGATTTTATTGAGCTTGTTGGCGCGCGCATACGCCAGTGCCGCATACCATTTGTAGCTGTTCATGCGGACTTCTTGTTCCAGCACCGTGTCGGGCCAGCGGATGTTCAAGCCGCCGGCCGGCATCTCGAAGTCCGTCGGCAGGGTGATCTGCACGCGGTCCGGGTCGAAATCGACGGCGGCGCCCGACTCGATGATGTCGGTCACGCATTTCATCGACACCCACAAGCCCGTGTAGCGGCTCATGGCCCAGGCGTGCAAGCCGTAGTCGATGTATTCCTGCACCGACGACGGGTACAGCACGGGGATGCCGCAGGCGTTCAGGATATGGTCGGACTGGTGCGCCGTGGACGACGATTTGGCCGCGTGGTCGTCGCCGGCCAGCACCAGCACGCCGCCGTGCTTGGCGGAACCGGCGTTATTGGCGTGCTTGAAGACGTCGCCGCAGCGGTCGACGCCGGGGCCCTTGCCGTACCACATGCCGAACACGCCGTCGTACTTCGCGTCTTCGAACAGATTCGTTTGCTGCGTGCCCCAGACGGCCGTGGCGGCCAGGTCTTCGTTCAGGCCAGGGTGGAATTTGACGTGGTGTTCATCGAGGTATTTCTTGGCCTTGATCGCCGTCATGTCGACGGACGTCAC
This sequence comes from Janthinobacterium sp. GW821-FHT03A03, assembly GCF_059421435.1. NCBI lineage: Bacteria > Pseudomonadati > Pseudomonadota > Betaproteobacteria > Burkholderiales > Oxalobacteraceae > Janthinobacterium > Janthinobacterium sp. GW821-FHT03A03. Next base: position 25,510 of record NZ_JBWKUZ010000020.1, read on the forward strand.
AGGCGAACCGCGGTAGCCGGTGATGTAGCCGGCCGTGTTCAGGCCAGCCTTCAAATCGCGCTCGCGCTGCAACATGGGCAGGCGGATCAGCGCCTGCGTGCCCGTCATGAAGGCGCGGCCACGCTCGAGCGTGTATTTGTCGTTCAGGGAAATTTCGGACGCGTGCGCGCCCGGCTCAAGACTCGAGCCCTTGATTGGTGCATTCATTACTTGTCTCCATTATTCTCTGTGCTACGCGTGCAAAGTCGGTTGAACTCACACGTACCGGCCGCGCTTTGTGAGCATGCCGGTGCGGAAAAATGACTTGTTTGTCGTAGACTACCACAGGAAGGCGCGCAGTTCTTTGCTGCGCTGCACTCCCGTGCTGCTGCTTTTTTGTTACTTTTGGTCAAACCAGCAGAGTGCCGGGCTCAGACCCGTCGGGGCTCGGCGCCCCCGTCTGACCCCGGTACTTCGGCTTACGCCGCGTTCGTATCCTTCAGCACGCCGCGCTTGATCTGGTCCAGCTCGATCGACTCGAACAGCGCGCGGAAATTGCCTTCGCCGAAACCCTGGTCGCCCTTGCGCTGGATGATCTCGAAGAAGATCGGGCCAATCACCGTCTGCGTGAAGATCTGCAGCAGCAGTTCGCGTTCGTTTTCCGTGCTGTGGCCGTCGATCAGGATGCGCAGGCGGCGCAGTTCTTCCAGCTGCTCGCCATGGTTCGGCAGGCGGCGGTTGACCAGCTCATAGTAAGTTTCAATCGTATCCTGGAAATCGATACCCGTATCGCGCATGCCTTGCACGGACGCATAGATATTGTCCGTGCCCAGGGCGATGTGCTGGATGCCTTCGCCATGGTATTGGTCCAGGTATTCGGCGATCTGCGACTTGTCGTCCGACGATTCGTTGATCGGGATGCGGATCTTGCCGCACGGCGAAGTCATGGCCTTCGATTTGAGGCCCGTCAGCTTGCCTTCGATGTCGAAATAGCGCACTTCGCGGAAGTTGAACAGGCTTTCATAGAACGTCGCCCATTCCTTCATGCGGCCACGGTGCACATTGTGCGTCAAATGGTCGATGTAGGTCAGGCCATGGCCGACGGGGTTGGCGACGGCGCCCGGAATAGCGACGAAGTCGACGTCATAGATGCTGATGTCGCCGATGCCGCCCGGCGCGGCGGCGCCTTCCTTGTCGGCGCCCTTGCCGCGCCAGCGGTCGACGAAATACAGCAGGGAATCGCCCACGCCCTTGATGGCGGGGATATTCAGCTCCATCGGGCCGGTTTTGTTATCGAAACCCCAGGCGCCCAGTTCCAGCGCGCGGCGGTAGACGAAGGCCGCGTCGTCGACGCGGATGGCGATGGCGCACACGGACGGGCCGTGATGGCGGGCAAAACGCTGCGCGAACGAATCTTGTTCGGCATTGATGATGAAATTGATGTCGCCCTGACGGTACAGGGTGACATCCTTGTGGCGGTGGCGCGCGATGGCCGTGAATCCCATGTTCTCGAACAGCTTGCCCAATGCTTTTGGGTCTGGTGCTGCATACTCGACGAACTCGAAACCATCGGTACCCATCGGGTTATCCCAAGGCTGAAATTGCATGATGTCTCCTCCAAGAAGTAGCGCACAGTATAGGCGTGGGTCACGGGCATTAAATGCCAAAGATCTCCCGAACAATCATGATTTGCGCAATAATATTGCGTGAAACAAGAACCACCGGAGGAAGCATGAGCAAAATTACGCTGGATAAAACGGATCGCAAGATCCTCGCCGTCCTGCAGGCCGATGGCCGCCTGTCGAATCAGGACGTGGCCGAACAGGTCAGCCTGTCGCCGTCGCCATGCTTGCGCCGCGTCAAACGGCTGGAAGAAGCGGGCGTGATCCGCCAGTACGTGGCCCTGCTGGACCCGGAAAAGATCGGCCTGGGCCTGCTGGCCTACGTCAACGTGCGGCTGGAAAAGCACAGCGACGCCACGGCGCACAGCACGGCGCGCGTGCTGGCGCCGAATCTGGTGACGAATACCTCGCCGCGCGCCGACTTCGCCGTGGCCGTGGCGCATTGGCCGGAAGTGGTGGCGTGCTATGCGATGACGGGCGAGATGGATTATCTGCTGCGCGTGCACGTGGAAGACATGGAACATTTCTCACGCTTCATGATGGCCACCCTGCTGCGCCACCCGGCCGTGCTGGACGTGAAATCGAGCTTCGCCTTGCAGCGCATCAAGGATACGACGGCCCTGCCCCTGCTGTAATCAGTCGGCCGGCGGCGGGGATGGCGGCGGCGCGGACTTCTTGCGCCCCGGCAAGCGTTCGAACAGTTTGCTGGCGGCGCGCGCGTTCGCCTTGAACGTGTAGTCGAACATGGCGAACTGCTCCTGCACGGCTTCCTGCAGCATGCTGGTCGGGTTCGGCGGCAATAGTTTTAAATACGCATCGGCTTCGCCGTAATCGCGCTGGATTTCCATGCCCGCCTTCTTGGCGATATGCATCATCGTCTTGTTCGACGACAAACAATGCATGTACAGAGTATCAACGTCGTTGTTGCGGCAGTGAATCGCCGCTCGCTCGAACAGTTTCGAGCCGACGCCCATGCCGCGCATGGATTTCGACACCGACACGCCAAATTCCGCCACCTGCTCCTTGTCCGTCACCACGCTTTTTGCCGGCGACTGGTCCTTCGGCGCGAACGCCAGATGGCCCACGCCCACCAGCTTGAACAGGCTGTTGTAGACGCCGTAAATCATGTCGCGCGAGAAATCCATCTTTTGCACGTACTGCGCGACGAGTTCATCGGGCAAGGCGCTGCCGAAGCGCAGCAGGCGGTCGCTTTTCTCGAGCGCCAGGAAATGCTTCATCATGCGGCGCCGGTCGCGCTCATGCAATTGCTTGACGAGCACGGTCGGGCGCCCGCCGCCGCTACGGCTGAGCCAGCGGCGAAACGGGTTTTGAAATAGCTTGGGTAAGGTCACGTCGACTCCTGGAGGCGGTGCTGCGGCACGTCAGGCCGGAATTGTGCAGTGCAGCATCCGCCGGTATTGTAGCCTATTCCCGCCATTCAAGCCTGGTCCAGAAAGGCCGCCACGGCCGCCACCCGCGCCGCATGGATGACTTGCGGGATGCGTTTCGGCTCCGTACAGCCTTGCGCCAGCGCACCCGCATTCACGCCGCGCGCCGCGTCCAGTCCGCCCTGCAGCCGCGCCGCCTGGGGAAAGTCGCCGGTGACCTGAGCGTCACAGGCCGCGGCCTGCAGCATCTGCGCAAAGCGCTGCGGCTTGCGCAAGCCGTCGCAGCGCTCGCACAAGCTCACCACGGCTTCGGCGTGCAAGGCCAGCGCGCCGTTGATATGGTCCAGCTCGCGCGCCGCCATGACGGCCAGTTCGCGGCATTCGTTGGGCACGCGCAAGCGCTCGCTCAATTGCTCGATGGAATCTTTACTCATATGCAACGTCAGGACGGCAAAGCGCACGGGCAAGTCCAGGCCCTGCGCGGCCGCATGGTCGATCACCTGCAGCAAGCGCTCGCTGAGCTGGATTTCTCCCATGATGCGCGCCAGCGCGCCGCATTCGTGCAGCACCGTCAGCATGCGCGACGGGCGGCGTTCCATCAAGCCCTTGGCCACTTCCTGCCACACGCGCTCGGCCACCAGGGCATCGACTTCGCCATCAAGCACCATCCGGCGCATCAGGGCCAGAGTGGCCGGTGCAATAGTGAAAGCGTCGTAGCGGGCGGCAAAGCGGGCCAGGCGCAAGATGCGCACGGGGTCTTCGCCGAATGCGTCGGAGACGTGGCGGAAGATCTTGTTACGAATATCCTCAACGCCGCCGAACGGGTCGGTCAACGTCCCATCCTCGGCCCGGGCGATGGCGTTGATGGTCAGATCGCGCCGCACCAGGTCGTCTTCCAGCGTGACGTCGGGCGCCGTATGGAAGACAAAGCCCCGGTAGCCGGGGGCCGTCTTGCGTTCCGTGCGTGCCAGCGCGTATTCTTCCTGCGTCTGCGGGTGCAGGAAGACGGGGAAATCCTTGCCGACGGGGCGGAAGCCCTGGCGCAGCATGTCTTCGGGCGTGGCGCCGACGACGACGTGGTCGTGGTCTTTCACGGGCAAGCCCAGCAGTTGGTCGCGCACCGCGCCACCGACCGTGTATATCTTCATAACACTCTTTTCTTAATCAGGCAGTTCCGCGTCGTGCTTGGGCGCCGTTTCCGTCTCCGCCAGCGCTTCCGTGATCCAGCGGGCTATGGCCGGGTGCGCCTGCACGCGCTCGCAGTAGGCGTTCAGCGCCGGCGCCAGCGACACGCCATACGTGCGGAAACGCATGACGACGGGGGCGAAATACGCATCGGCGATGGAAAACTCGCCAAACAGGAACTGGTGGTGGCCAAAGCGGGATAAACACTCTTCCCAGATTTCGCTGATGCGGCCGATGTCGGCCTGCGCGGCGGCCGTGCGGCCCCGTCCCGGCAACTTCGCCTTGATATTCATCGACATGTCCGTGCGCAAGCCGGTAAAGCCCGAATGCATTTCCGCACAGACACAACGCGCCATGGCGCGCGCGGCCACATCCTGCGGCCACAGGTGTTTGTCAGGAAACTGCTCGGCCAGGTATTCGCAGATGGCCAGGCTGTCCCAGATCGTCATCTCGCCCGCCAGCAGCACGGGCACCCGGCCGCAGGCCGAATAGGCGGCGATTTTCGTCGCCGTGTCCTGCTGGTCGAGCAGCACGCGCACTTCCTGGAACGGAATGCCGAAGGCCGTCATGGCCACCCACGGGCGCATCGACCACGACGAGTAATTCTTGTTGCCGATGATCAGGGTCAAACCTGGCTCGCGCGCGGCGGCCAGGGCTTGCGTCAGGCTGGGATCAAGGATGGTCGTTTGCATAATCAGCTAATCCAGGTAAGGTTCAAGGCAAATCGGCCGCGACAGCGCTGTTTTTCGGTCCCACGGTACCCAGGCGCGCCTTCAGCGACTGCGGGCTTTTCTCGAACAGGGCCGCGTAATACGTGGCGTTGGCCATCACGTTTTTCACGTAGCCGCGCGTTTCCGTGTACGGGATCGTTTCGGCGAAGACGGCGCCTTCCAGCGGCCGCGTCATGGTGGCGCGCCAGATGCGCAGGCGCCCCGGCCCCGCGTTGTAGGCGGCGCTGGCCAGCACTTGCGAACCGTCGAGGCCGCCTAGCACCATGTTCAGGTAATTCGTGCCCAGCAAGACATTCGTGCGCACATCGCTCAAGGTTTCCGTGACGAAATCAGTCAAACCGATCTTCTTGGCGACATAACGGGCCGTCGACGGCATGACCTGCATCAAACCGGAGGCGCCCACGTGCGATTGCGCATCCATGATGAAGCGCGATTCCTGGCGGATCAGGCCATACACCCAGGCTTTATCGAGGCCCAGGGTTTGCGTGGCCGGATGCATGACGTCGTCGTGCGGCGTCGGATAGCGTTGCGTATAGTCCACTTCCAGGCGCGTGCGGTCCGAAGTGTTGACCATGCGGTCGAGCACATTGTTCTGGCGCGCAAATTCCGCGGCCGCCAGATGTTGTCGATCCGTCATCGAGCGCAATTCCCAGTTCCACTCGCGCGTGCCTTCGAAGCGCAAGCGCATATTGAAGAATTTCAAGGCCCGCTGCAGCCCCGGATTGGCGGCCATGGCGGCAATTTCCGCCGGCGTGACGGGCTGGCCCGGCGGCGGCAGCACCAGGTGGTTGCCCAGCTCTTCGTTGGCCAGCAAGCCGTAGAAATTCGACTGGTCGGCAATCGTGCGGTACAGGGCATCGGCCTGTGCATTCGGGCGGCCCGGCGTTTCCGCCTGCTGCGCGCGCGCCAGCCAGTAGACCCAGGTGGGGTCCGTGCGCAGCGAGGCCGGCATGGCCTGGATGGACGACTTCACCATGGGCCAGTTGCCTTCGCGCAAGGCAATGCGCGTTTTCCACTGCATCTGCTCCAGGGTCAATGGCGCGCCATTGGATTTTTGCCAATATTCGAAGGCTTCCGGTGCCAGCGAGTACGACGCCTGCAAGGCCAGGTTGGACCAGCCGATGGCCTGTTCCTGCGCCGTCAGCTGCGCACTCGCCTTTTGCAGCGCCACCACGCCCAGTTTTAATGTGCTTTTCGCCATGCGGCCGATGGCCACCAGGTACATTTCATGGTCGGCGCGGCTGGGGCCCGGCCCCTTGGCCAGCATCAGCGCGGGCAAGTCGATCGCTTGCGCCATCTTCGCGTCGGACGCGCCCAGCAGCAGCGCGATGCGGCGCGCCGGACCCGTGGCGTTGGTCTGGCCCGCCAGGCGGATCTGCGCCCACAGCTCATTCGTGTCAAACTGGCCGTTTTGCGCCAATACGGCGATCAGGCTGCCGCACGCTTCGCCATAACCGGGCGGCGCGACGAGCAGATTGCGCGCCTCGGCCGCCACGTTCTGGCCCTTGGCGGCGCGCGACATCAGCGCGTAGCACTTGAGCTGGGTATCATCGTCGAGGGCAAATTGCGGGTATTGCTCATCGAACACTGCCCAGTCGCGCTTGCGGCCCAGTTCCAGCAGCCAGTCATTGCGGAAGCGGTCGGCGATGGCGCTGCCCTTGTAGCGGTTCAGGTAATCGCGAAATTGCGCCTCGGTCAGCAGTTTGATGCGCGGTTTCAGCCGATAATAGTCGACATACGATGGAATCTGGTAATTCGTCAGCCGCGCCGCATAAAAGTCGGCTTTTTCGGCGTCATCCTTGCGCGCGGCGTCGCGCAGCAGCAGGAAGGCATCATCCTCGCTGCGCGTATCGGACGCCAGCGCGGCAGCGGGGGAGACGGTGGCGGCCACCTGGGCCAGGGCGGCCAGGGGAGACAAGGCCGATGCGGCACACAGCATCGAGCCGGCAATCCATTTCAGTGGGGAAATCAATGTACGACTCTCAATCTTGATGGTGATATGAATAGCGACCCTAGAATAACATGCGACCCGGCTGCACGGCCACCCATTGCGCCACAGGAAAAAGCCGGCTTGCGCAAAGCCTTGCTGGCGGCACGCCGTGCCCTGCCCGACGCCACGCGCGCAGGATGGGATGCGGCCATCGCGCAGCGCCTGCTCGACTGGTGCGCGCAGGAAAACGTCAAGGAACTGGGCGTGTACTGGCCGCTGCACGGCGAGCCCGACTTGCACGAGGCATATGCGCAGCTGGCCGCGCGCGGCGTGCAATTAAGCTTGCCGGTGGTGCTGGAAAAGCACGCGCCGCTGGCATTTTCCGGCTGGACGCCTGGCGAAGCCATGGTCAAGGATGGCATGGGCGTGGCCGTGCCGGCCCGGTTGCGCCTGCACCCGGCGCCCGCGGCCCTGCTCGTGCCCTGCCTGGGTTTTAACCAGGAACGCTTTCGCCTCGGTTATGGCGGCGGCTATTATGACCGCACGCTGGCCCAAACGCCCCGTCCGCGCACCGTCGGTATCGCCTATGCCTGCCTAGCGGCAAGTTTTCCGAACGGCCAATACGACATCGCCCTCGATTACATCGTGACCGAGGGCGATCTTTACTATTAGGCGCTGTAAGCCCGAGGTACTACTTCACCAGGCGCTGCCACAAGGCCGTCGTGGCGGCCGCCTGGTTCATGCTATAAAAATGCAAGCCTGGCGCGCCGCCTTCCAGCAGGCGTTCGCACAGGCCCGTCACCACGTCCAGGCCAAACGCCTTGATGGACGCGCTGTCGTCGCCGAAGCTGGCCAGTTTCAAACGCACCCAGCGTGGAATTTCCGCGCCGCACATGTCCGAAAAGCGCATCAGCTGCGTGTAATTCGTGATCGGCATGATGCCGGCCACGATGGGCACATTGATGCCCAGCTTCTGCGTCTGCTCGACAAACTGGAAATACGCGTCGGCATTGTAGAAGTACTGGGTGATGGCCGCATCGGCGCCGGCCTGCACCTTGCGCGCGAACGCATTCAGGTCGTCCTGCGGCGAACGGGCTTGCGGATGCACTTCCGGATAGGCGGCCACTTCGATATGAAAATGGTCGCCCGTCTCGGCGCGGATGAATTCCACCAGCTCGTTGGCGTAGCGGAACTCGCCCGAGGCGCCGTAGCCGCTCGGCAAATCGCCGCGCAAGGCCACGATGCGGCTCACGCCGGCCGCCTTGAACTCGCCCAGCACGGCGCGGATCGATTCGCGCGTGCCGCCCACGCAAGACAGGTGCGGTGCGGCTTCTTCGCCGGCCGCCAGGATCTCGCGCACAGTGTCCAGCGTGCCCTGCTGCGTGGTGCCGCCCGCGCCGAACGTCACCGAGAAATACTTCGGATGCAATTCGGACAACTTGGCGCGCGTGACGCGCAGCTTTTCCGCCCCTTCCGGGGTTTTCGGCGGGAAAAACTCAATACTGAAATTATGCTTTTCCATCGTCATTACTCAAAAGTAAGGTCGACAAGGCCCAGGAAATGATGCTGTACAGAATGGCACCACCGACGGCAGACCAGAAACTGGCGACATGGAAACCAGCTATCACCTGCGCCACCAGCCAGAACAGGAAGCCATTGATGATCAAAATGAACAGGCCCAGCGACAGAAACGTCACGGGCAGGGTCAGCAGGATCAGCAAAGGACGGATCAGTGCATTGACCAGCCCCAGCACGGCAGCGGCCAGCAGCGCGGTCCAGCCGCTGCTCATCGTCACCGAATGCATCAGATAGGGGACGGCAAACAGGGCTGCCGCATTGATAAACCAAATCAGTAGCAAGCGCATTTCTCTAGCCTGTCAAAAAAGATATTGAGACAGCACAGTAACGGCTGTCTCTAACGATACACCGATCAGTCTTGTTGCCTCAGGAACCGTAGCGAGCGGATGCGCGGCGTGGCCGAGAAGCGCAGTAGGTTCCCGAGGCAAGCAAGCGATTAATAACGGTAGTGCTCTGGCTTATAAGGGCCTTCTTGACGCACGCCGATGTAGTCGGCTTGCTCTTGCGTCAGTTCCGTCAGCTGCGCATTCAACTTTTTGAGTTGCAAACGCGCGACTTTTTCATCCAGGTGTTTCGGCAGGGTGTACACGCCGACCGGGTAGTTGGCCGTGTTCGCGTACAGCTCGATCTGCGCGATCGTCTGGTTGGCGAACGACGAGCTCATCACGTACGACGGGTGGCCCGTGCCGCAGCCGAGGTTGACCAAACGGCCTTCGGCCAGCAGGATGATGCGGCGGCCCGACGGGAAGATGATGTGGTCGACTTGCGGCTTGATGTTTTCCCACTCGTATTGTTTCAACGAAGCAACGTCGATTTCATTATCAAAGTGACCAATGTTGCAGACGATGGCCTGGTCTTTCATGCGCGTCAGGTGGTCGTGCGTCAGGATGTGATAGTTGCCGGTGCAGGTAACGAAGATGTCGCCGTGTTCGCACGCGTAATCCATGGTGACCACGCGGTAGCCTTCCATCGCCGCCTGCAGTGCGCAGATCGGGTCGACCTCCGTCACCCACACTTGCGCCGACAGGGCGCGCATGGCTTGCGCCGAACCCTTGCCGACGTCACCGTAACCGGCGATGACGGCCACTTTGCCGGCGATCATCACGTCGGTGGCGCGCTTGATGCCATCGACCAGGGATTCGCGGCAGCCATACAGGTTGTCGAATTTCGATTTCGTGACGGAATCGTTGACGTTGATCGCAGGGAAAGCCAGCTTGCCTTCCTTGTGCATCTGGTACAAACGGTGCACGCCGGTCGTCGTTTCTTCCGTCACGCCGAGGATTTCCGGCAAACGCTTCGAGTACCAGGTCGGGTCAACCAGCAGGTGCTTCTTGATCGAGTTGAACAGGCAGATTTCTTCTTCCGAACCGGGGTTGGCCAGCACCGACAGGTCGGTTTCCGCGCGCACGCCCAGGTGCAGCAGCAGGGTGGCGTCGCCGCCATCGTCGAGGATCATGTTCGAGTAGACAGCCTTGCCGTCCGCATCCGGCCATTCGAAGATGCGGTGCGTGTATTCCCAGTAGTCGTCGAGCGACTCGCCCTTGACGGCGAACACGGGCGTGCCGGCGGCAGCGATGGCGGCGGCGGCGTGATCTTGCGTGGAGTAAATGTTGCACGATGCCCAACGCACTTGCGCGCCCAGTGCTTCCAGGGTCTGGATCAGCACGGCGGTCTGGATGGTCATGTGGATGGAACCGGTGATGCGCGCGCCCTTCAATGGCTGCGCTGCCGCGAATTCCTCGCGGATGGCCATCAGGCCAGGCATTTCCGTTTCAGCAATCTTGATTTCTTTGTCGCCCCATGCGGCCAGAGTGATATCGGCGATGGTGTAGTCGTGTTGCGATTTGAGTACGGCGTTCATCACGCCCTCCTTTCAGTTGAAAAAGGTACGTGAGCGCGGTTGCAGGATATTCCGAGCCTGGCGAATTTCTTCGTCGCAACGCTCCTCGGACACGGGATTTTAACATTGTCAAGCCGCGCGCGCCAGCCTGTTCGGCATGCATTGCCAACTAACAACATATAAAAAAAGCGCCCGCAGCCTGGCGGCCGGGGCGCTTTTCTTGCAAGTCTGACTAAGTAATCCTCAGGAAATTATTGTGAAATTATGAAGAACAGAAGCCGATGCTATGCAAGGCGCCCGCTGCGACGCAGAGCGCCGGTTATGGAAGTCAGAGATCACAATAATTTATTGGGGGGTTACTTAGATTACTTCAGGCCGGCAGCGTCGCGCAGCAGGGCGACCTTGTCCGTGCGCTCCCACGTGAATTCCGGCTCTTCGCGGCCGAAATGGCCGTAGGCGGCGCTCTTCTGGTAGATCGGGCGCAGCAGGTCCAGCATTTGCACGATGCCCTTCGGACGCAGGTCAAAGTGCGCCAGCACCAGCTTGGCGATTTCCGTATCGGGAATCACGCCCGTGCCTTCCGTGTAGACGGTGATGTTGATCGGCTTGGCCACGCCGATGGCGTAGCTGACCTGCACCTGGCATTGACGCGCCAGGCCTGCGGCGACGATGTTTTTCGCCACGTAACGGGCCGCGTAGGCTGCCGAACGGTCGACTTTCGACGGGTCCTTGCCCGAGAACGCGCCGCCGCCGTGCGGGGCCGCGCCACCGTAGGTGTCGACGATGATCTTGCGCCCGGTCAAGCCGCAATCGCCTTGCGGACCGCCGATGACGAAACGGCCCGTCGGGTTGACGAGGAATTTGGTCTCCGTCAGCCATTCGCGCGGCAGGATAGGCTTGATGATTTCTTCAATGACGGCTTCTTCGATCTGCTTGTGCGAGATTTCCGGCGCGTGCTGGGTCGACAGCACGACCGTGTGCACGCCGACGGGGCGGCCGTCGACGTAGCGCAGGGTCACTTGCGATTTCGCGTCCGGACGCAGCCATGGCAGACGGCCATCCTTGCGCAGTTGCGACTGGCGCTCGACCAGGCGGTGCGCGTAGTGGATGGCGGCAGGCATCAGCTCGGCCGTTTCATCGCAGGCGTAGCCAAACATCAGGCCCTGGTCGCCAGCGCCTTGATCCAGGTCAATGCCCGCGCCTTCATCGACGCCTTGCGCGATGTCCGGCGACTGCTTGTCGTAGGCCACCAGCACGGCGCAACCCTTGTAGTCGATGCCGTATTCCGTGTTGTCGTAGCCGATGCGTTTGATGGTTTCGCGCGCAACTTGAATATAATCCACATTGGCGTGCGTGGTAATCTCGCCGGCCAGTACCACCAGACCCGTGTTGCACAGGGTTTCGGCAGCCACGCGGGCGGCTGGATCCTGGGTCAGGATAGCGTCAAGGATGGCGTCGGAAATTTGATCGGCAACCTTGTCGGGATGGCCTTCCGAGACGGACTCGGAAGTGAAGAGATAGTCGTTTGACATTGCAAGCTCCTGATTACTATGTGAATGTTCTGTCGCAGTAAAGAGGATTTTGCCTGCGACGCTTTAGCGATATTTATATTCCGCTTCGCAAGTTGTCTATTAACTCAGCGGGTACTGCATACGTGGTATTTTACGCTTCTTAAAAAATTTTGGCACGGCAACACGCCATTCCTGGAACCAGCTTATACATGTTAGTCCCTATTTTCCGCTTCTTATCCATCTTTCCCTTGCCCGTCCTGCATGGCCTGGGCGCTGCGCTCGGCTGGGTGATTTACGCCATTTCCCCGTCCTACCGCCGCCGCATGCGCGAGAACATGCAGGGTGCGGGGTTTTCGCAACACTTGCACACGGCGGTGGCCGAAGCGGGCAAGAGCGTGCTGGAACTGCCCTTCATCTGGTGCGCGCCGGCCGAGCGCGTGGCGCGCCATGCGACGGTGGAAAACTGGGAACTGGTGGAAAAGGCGCTGCAGCATGGCCGTGGCATTGTCTTCCTGACACCCCACCTGGGCTGCTTTGAAATCGTCGCCCAGCAGATCGCGCTGCGCACGCCGCTCACCGTCATGTACCGTCCGCCCAAGCGCGCCGCCCTGAAACCGCTGATCGAAGGCGCGCGCGCGCGCGAAAACCTGATGCTGGCGCCGGCCAATATGTCGGGCGTGCGCATCTTCGCCAAATGCCTGAAAAAAGGTCAGCCGATCGGCCTGCTGCCGGACCAGGTGCCGCAGGAGGGCGAAGGCGTGTGGGCCGATTTCTTCGGCCGTCCCGCCTACACCATGACCCTGCCGGCCAAGCTGGCGCAGATGGGCGGCGCCGAAGTCATCATCACCTACGCGGAACGCCTGCCGGGCGGACGCGGCTATGTCGTGCATTTCGTGCCGTTCACCGCGTCCCTCGACAGCACCTCGGCCGAACAGGCGCGCACCATCAACGCGGCCATGGAACAATTGATCGCGCGCAGCCCGGCGCAATACCTGTGGAGCTACAATCGCTACAAGGTGCCGCGCGGCGCGCCGCCGCCCACGCCCGCCACGCCCGAGCCCGCCGGGGAGCAGGCATGAGACTGCTGATCGCCTTCATGTGGCTGCTGCACTGGCTGCCCTTGCCCATCCTCGGCCGCTTCGGCGTGGCCGTCGGCAGCGTGCTGTTCATTGCCATGCCCACGCGGCGCAGGATCGCCCTGACGAATCTGCGCCTGTGCATGCCGGAATTGACGGAACAGCAACGCGTGGCCCTGGCGCGCCAGCATTTCCAGGCCTATTCGCGCAGCGTGTGGGAGCGCAGCATCCTGTGGTGGTCATCGGAAGAACGCCTGAACCGCCTGATCAGGAAAGTGCCCGCCTTCCCGGGCCAGCAGATCGCGGCCAAGCCCACCATTTTGCTGTGCCCGCACTTCGTCTGCCTCGACGTGGCCGGCGCCGCCACGGCCATGGAAATTTCCGCTTCCTCGATGTACGTGCAGCAAAAGAACGCCGCCTTCGACCAGGCCTTGCGCAACGGCCGCTCGCGCTTCAAGCCGCCCAAGCTGTTTACGCGCCAGGACGGCATCAAGACGATTCTGCGCGCCCTGCGCGACGGCTTGCCGTATTTCATGCTGCCGGACATGGATTTCGGCGAGAAGGATGCGGAATTCGTGCCCTTCTTCGGCGTGCCGGCCGCCACCCTGACGGCCACGGCGCGCCTGGCGCTGGCCGCCAAGGCGCAGGTGATACCCGTCATCGCCACTTTTTTACCCAATTACCAGGGCTGGCAAGTGACCTACTATCCGGCCTGGGATGACTATCCGGGCGACGACATCACGGCCGCCACGCGCCGCATGAACGAATTCATCGAAGAGCGCGTGCGCGAAGCGCCGGCCGAGTATTTCTGGACCCATAAACGCTTCAAGACGCGTCCGGAAGGCGAAGCGTCGTTCTATAACCAGCACAAGTGATACGGCGGAACATGAAACTCCAATTTACCAAAATGCATGGCGCGGGCAACGATTTCATCGTCATCGACGCCATCAATCAGGATGTCGATTTCACGCCGGCCCAGTGGCAGCGCCTGGCCGACCGCCGTTTCGGCATCGGCGCCGACCAGATTCTCGTGGTGGAAAAACCACGCCTGCCCGGCTGCGACTTCCGCTACCGCATCTATAACAACGACGGCGGCGAAGTGGAACAGTGCGGCAACGGCGCGCGCGCCTTCGTCAAGTTCGTCAGCGAAAAAGGCTTGTCAAGCAAGAGCAGCATCCGCGTGGAAACCATGGCCGGCATCATCGCACCGCGCCTGGAAATTGATGGCAGCATCACGGTCGACATGGGCGCGCCCGTGCTCGAACCCGCGCTGGTGCCGTTCGATGCAAGCGGCCTCGATGGCGTGGCGCAGGGAAATGACACCTTATGGCCGCTGGACCTGGCGCTGCCCGGTCATGCAGGCCCGGTGCTGGTGTCCGTCGTCTCGATGGGCAATCCGCATGCCGTGCAGGTGGTCGACGATGTCGACGCGCAAGACCTGGAAGCGTCGGGGCCGCTGATCGAGCACCACCAGCGCTTTCCCCGCCGCGTCAACGCCGGCTACATGCAGATCGTCAACCGCCAGCACGTGAAACTGCGCGTGTTTGAACGGGGCGCGGGCGAAACCCTCGCTTGCGGCACGGGCGCCTGCGCCGCCGCCGTGGCCGGCATCATGCGCGGCTTGCTCGATTCCCCCGTGCGCATCAGTGCGCGCGGCGGCGAACTGTCGATCGCCTGGCAAGGCCCGGGCCAGCCCGTCCTGATGACGGGCCCGGCCGTAACCGTCTTCGAAGGCACGATCGAGCTGTAAGGAATGGGTCAGGCGGCCAGGAACTGCTGTTCCTGCGCGACGCCCAGCTCGCCCAGGTAGCACTTCAGGCGGTACAAGCGCTGCCGGTAATTGCCTTCCGGCCCCGCCACGCCGCAATCGACGCGCTCGAACAGGCGTACCACCTGGTCGAGCACCTGGCGCTCCTGCGCCGTGCGGATCAGCGCCAGGCGCCGCTTGCCGCGGCCATGCGCGGCACTGATATCGATCAACAGACAATGCCCCTGGTCGGCCGCATGCATGTCGAGCAGCAATGCCTCGGCGCGCGACAGGTGAAACCAGCGCGCCAGTTCCAGCCGCGCCGCCAGCAAGGGATGATTCTGCTCCAGCTGGCGCAGCGGCGAGCCGGCTTGCAGCGCGGCCCACTGCCCCCAGTCGCCCGGCTCGCCGCGCGGCGCAATGCGCGCCAGCGCCGCCTCCGCTTCAGCACTGCCTTGCGCCTGCGCCTGCAGCAGCCAGTAGGCGGCGCGCACGTCGCTGTTGACGCCATCACGGCGGTTACGCCACGCATACATGCCGCACTCGAGCTGGGCCGGGCCATGCCCCAGGTCGGCCGCCCGCTCCAGGCAGCAATGGGCTTCGACCACATTGCGCTGGGAAAATTCCGGTTTTGTATAGATGCGCGAGAGCACGAACCACGCTTCGGCCAGGCCCTGCTCGCCCGCCTGCGTCAGCCAGCGCACTGCCCGCTTGAAATTCGCCGCGCCATTGCGCGTGGCCAGGCGCTGGCCATGCGCATCCATGCGCGCATAGCCGAGTCCCAGCTCCAGCTGTGCCGTGCGGTCGCCGCCATGCGCGGCCAGTTCGCAACACTGCCAGCCCTCGGCGTCGCCACCGGGCGCCAGCGCCTGGGCGCAACGCGACAGCAACAGCACCTGCTGCGCATCGAGGGCGATGGTGCGCGCGCCGGCCGCCGCCTGGCGCTGCAGCAGTTCGCGCGCCAGCGGCAAGCCCTGCGCCAGGAACGCCGCATGGTCGCCCGTATTCCATGCACGCTCGAGCCCGGCATGCACCAGGGTATCGGCCTCGCTTCCCTGCGCCACGGCATGCCTGACGGCCGCTACAGCGTCTCCGGCCACGCCATCATGCGTGGAGAGCAGCCATTGCGCATCGGGCAAACCGGCGCGTATGGCCGCGTCCAGGGCCAGGCGCGCCTTGGCCCGCAGGATTTCGCACGTGGTGCTGGCCGCATCGCCCAGCACCAGCTGCGCCAGCACGAGACCGGCCTGCGCCAGCCCCGCGTCGTACGCCTGCGCGTAGTACGGAATCAGCACCTTGGCCGCCGGTTGCGCCACCTCGAACGGCACATGCGTGCCGATCAGCATGCAAGCTTCCTGGCTGTCTTCCTGGGCCGCGCGTGCCAGCCAGTGCAAGGCGGTCGGCAAGCTCTGCGGCACGCCCTGCCCGAACAGGTACAGCCGTCCCAGCGCCAGCTGGCAGGCCACATCGCCCGCACGCGCCCCCTTGATCAATCCTAATGTTTCGCGATTTGCCATCGATTCTCGATATTGAGTCAATGATTCTAATAATGGTGAGCTGTCTCAGGCCTGTCGATGCAAGCCGTCCCCTAGTGTACCGTCACGGCGTCCAAATTCCGCCAAAGCCGGCGCAAGAACTTGATTCAACGCAACAATGCCATGGCGACGTTACGCCAATATGCGCTTGCGGCCGATGCGCCAGCAAGGGAAGACGGTGGCCGTTGGCGTGCCGGCCGCAGAAATCGCGCGTTACAAAAATACAACAGGGGCATGCGCTTATGCCGCTTTTCACCAATCTTTTCACGCATATTTGACCAATCCCACACGTCTTGCGTGCCGACGAATTAAGGTTCATTCATCGAAACGCGGCAGTTGGCGCATTTCAATCTGCTCGGATCTCGGACGGAACTTACTTTTAATAGGGAATAAGACATGAAAAAATCACTCGTTGCCCTCGCTCTCTTCGGCGCCTACGCCGCAACCGCACAAGCGCAGTCGTCCGTTCAAATCTACGGCACGATCGATGCAGGTCTGACCAAGGCCACCGAAGGCACCACTTCCGTCGGCAAACGCGACAACAACAAGCTGGGCTTCAAAGGCACGGAAGATCTGGGCAATGGCTTGAAAGCTATTTTCCAACTGGAAATTCGCTATGAATCCGACACGGGCACCATTGAAAACACGTCGGGCAACAACTCGCGTCCACTCTTCCAGGGTCAAAGCCGCGTCGGCCTGCAAGGCGACTTCGGTACCCTGCGTCTGGGCCGTGGTCTGACCGCATACCAGGAAGTGAGCACCTCGTTCGAACCATGGTCGGGCATGCCTACGCAAGCCGGTTTCCAGACCGACCTGACCGTCGCCGGCTACACCAGCGATCCGCTGAGCGCGCCAGGCAACTCGCGTAACCGCTTCTCGAACGCCGTGTTCTACAACTCGCCAGTGTTCAATGGCTTCCAGCTCAACGCCACCGTCGCTGCCAAGGAAGCCAATAACAACAGCGCCGTCCCGGCACGTGCGCCGGGCAATTCGGTAACATTTGCTTCGGGCAACTATGCCGTGCCAGCCAACGTGGCGCCGACATCGACGCCATACTCGATCTCCGCGACGTACACCTCGCCTGGTTTTGCCGCCATGGCTGCCTACGAGCGCAATGGCCTGCAAGCCAAGCTGTGGTCGGTTGCCGCCTCGGTCAATCCTATTCCTGAGCTGAAAGTCATGCTGTCGATCCAGCACCAGAAGGATGATGACTTCAAAATCATCAATACCGGCACCAAATCGTGGGTACTGGGCGCCAACTACGACGTTGGCCCAGGCAAGATCCGCGCCGGCTATGGCCAGAAAACGCCCGATGGCGTCGTCAAAACCAAGCAAGCATCGCTGGGCTATGACTACAATCTGTCGAAGCGCACCTACGTATATGCAGACATCTCGAACAAAAAAGGCGCTGTGGCCGACAATATCAACTACAACGTTGCGAAAAGCATCAACTACTTCGGCATCGGCGTACACCACAACTTCTAATGGCATCGCGCGTCACCCGCTACGGGTGACGTGACGCGCCAGACGGAGCAAGGCGGCATGGGCAACCATGCCGCTTTTTTCATGGGCGCGCGCTTTTGCTCCATATTGCGGCGCACTCTCGGTTAGAATCAAGTGTTCATCCTTCTATCTTCTGACACTATCAATGACCGCCACACTCGATTCCAGCACCGTCGCCCAGTATCTGAGCGAGCACCCGAATTTCTTCGAAGAGCATACAGCTCTGCTCGGCGAGGTCAAACTGAGCAGCCCGCTGACGGGACGCACCATCTCGCTGCAGGAGCGGCAGATGGAAGTGATGCGCGACAAATACAAGGCGCTCGAGCTGCGCATGTCCAAGCTGAGCCGCCTGGCCGAGGAAAATGGCGACATCGCCAGCAAGTTCCACGGCTGGAACCAGGCCATGCTGCAAGTACGCAACGATGCCGCCATGCCGCGCGTGCTGGTCGATGCGCTGCAAAGCAATTTCGACGTGCCCTACGTCAGTCTGCGCCTGTGGCAAGTCTTGCCGGAACACGCCAACGGCTGGTTCACGGAAGACGTCACGGCCGACGTGCGCATGTTCGCCAACAGCCTGCAAGCGCCGTACTGCGGCAGCAACCGCGATTTCGAAGCCGTGCACTGGTTGCAGGCGGATAAAATCGAATCGACCGTGATGATCGCCCTGCGCGCCCCGGGCACCACGGGCACCTTCGGCTTGCTGGTGCTCGGCTCGCCAGACAGCGAACGCTTCACCTCCAGCATGGGCACCGACTTCCTCGTGCATATCGGCGCCACGGCCAGCGCCGCCCTGGCCGCGCTGCGCGCCGGTTCGCCAGCCTGAGGCCGCCATGCATGCGGCGCGCGGCAAGGCCGATTGGCTCGACGCCTACCTGGCGCAGCTGGCCACGCAGCGCAAGCTGTCGCCGCATACGCTGGACGCCTACGGGCGCGACCTGCGCGCCCTGCTGGAACTGAGCGGCAATACGCCGTGGACGGCCCTGGCGCACAATGAAGTGCGCCGCTACACGGCCAAGCTGCACGCCGGCGGCCTCGACCCGCGCTCGATCGCGCGCAAGCTGTCGTCGTGGCGCGGCTTCTTCAACTGGCTCAGCGGCGAAACGGCGCTCGACGCCAACCCCGTCGACGGCATCCGCGCGCCCAAGCGGGCCAAGACCTTGCCGAAAGCCCTGTCGGTGGACGACGCCGTGCGCCTCGTGGCGCCCGCGCAACACCAGCAGGGCGGCGCCGAGCCGGAGCAGCTGTGCAACCGCGCCATGTTCGAGCTGCTGTATTCGAGCGGCTTGCGCGTGTCCGAACTGACCAGCCTGGACACCCACTACTGCAAGGCCGAAGGCGGCCAGCCCGCCTCGCTGGGCTGGCTCGACATGGCCAGCTTCGAAGTCGTCGTCACGGGCAAGGGCAGCAAGATGCGCAAGGTGCCCGTCGGCAAGGCAGCTCTCGTGGCCCTGACCGCCTGGCTGGCCGTGCGCCCGCCGGCAAAAGATGGCAGCGCTGCCTTGTTTTTAAGCACGCGCGGCACGCGCATCTCGCCCCGCGTGCTGCAGCTGCGCCTGAAGGCGCACGCGCTGGCGACGGAAATTCCCGCCAACGTGCATCCGCACGTGCTGCGCCACTCGTTTGCCTCGCACGTGCTGCAATCGTCGGGCGACCTGCGCGCCGTGCAGGAAATGCTGGGCCACTCCAGCATCACCTCGACCCAGGTCTACACGGCCCTCGACTTCCAGCACCTGGCCCACGTCTACGACCAGGCCCACCCGCGCGCCAAGGCCAGATAATCCAGACGGCCTGATCCAAATCAAGCGAATCGGCGCACATTTGCAAGCATTTGGGAAATTCCGGCATAATCGTCCGGATTCGTCCGCTTGCGCGGCGGCACCACCGACTACAGCATAGGCATCGCATGGCAATGATACCCACCACCATCCTCACCGGTTTCCTCGGCGCGGGCAAAACCACCTTGCTCAACCGCATACTGCAGGAAGACCATGGCATACGCATCGCCGTGATCGAAAACGAGTTTGGCCAGGAAAACATCGACAATGAAATCCTGGTGCAGGATAGCAACGAACACATCATCGAGATGAACAACGGCTGCATCTGCTGCACCGTGCGGGGCGACCTGATCGTGGGCCTGACGGAACTGGCGCGCAAGCGCGACGCTGGCCTGATCGCGTTTGACCGCGTCGTCATCGAAACGACGGGCCTGGCCAATCCCGGCCCCGTGGCGCAAACCTTCTTTGTCGACGAGGAAGTGGGCAGCCACTACATGCTCGACGCCATCATCACGGTGGTCGACGCCCGCCATGCCATGAAGCAACTTGACGAATACGAGGAAGCCCAGCGGCAAGTGGGCTTTGCCGACAAGCTGCTGCTGTCAAAAACTGACCTCGTCAGTGATGACGACGTGGCCGCCCTGACGCGCCGCCTGAAGCGCATCAATCCGCGCGCGCCCATCGCCCGGGCCGATTTCGGCCGCGCGCCGCTGGCCGAGGTGCTCGACATCCGCGGCTTCAACCTGAATGAAAAGCTGGAGCTGGACCCGGATTTCCTGGCGACGGAGACGGCGCACGTACATGATCACGACACGGTGCACGACACGGCGCACGACCATGCACATGGCCATGAGCACGGCCACAAACACGAGCACAGCGACGCCTGCGCCACCGACTGCGGCCATGCGGACCACCACCATGCGCAGCACAGCGACGATATCGCCGCCTTTGTTTTCAAGAGTACGCAGCCGTTCGACAGCGCCAAGCTCGACGAATTCCTCGGCGGCCTGGTGCAAGTGTATGGCCCGCGCATGCTGCGCTACAAGGGCGTGCTGCTGATGCAGGGCGCCGAGCGCAAGGTGGTCTTCCAGGGCGTGCACCAGCTGATGGGCAGTGACCTGGGCGCCAAATGGGGCGAAAACGAGGTACGCGGCAGCAAAATGGTATTTATTGGCAAAAATCTACCAAAAGACATTTTTATTCGCGGACTCGAACAATGTTTGGTATAAACTAGCCGGGTTTTGCAAAGTACCCGTTGCAAAGCAGAAACAAAAGGGAAAGTAAAGCACGCTTTCCCGCCATCCGACGACAATCTTGCTGACATAAACCAACAAGTGGCCGCCTCTGATCGGCTAGTCAACAAATCGGGATGGCAATATAAGGCAAAGCGTGCCAAAATCAGCGACGAAAACGGCCCATGTCGTTAGCCTGTCATGAAATGCTGGCAAACTGCCGCTGGCCGCATGCCAGGCATGCAAGCGATCCACCCAACACGCCCGTTGTCGCGCACAGAGCGCGACTGGCATAGAGCGGTAAAAAGTTATCAACATGGCAAAAATAGCCGGCCGGTAGTCCTGGCCGCCGCCGGCAAGCCAAGGTCGCACGCAGTACAGCGGGACAGCAATGCCAAGCGGAACCTGTACAGTTGCTCGGCACCGCCGCATCAACTGATCAATTTGAAAACTCTGTCGTATCGAAGGTAAGCGAAGTTATGACCAAAACTAATAAATCGACCCCGGCCGCCAACCAAGACATCCCTCTCATCAGCGAAGACCAAATTCGCGCCATGAGCGAAGATGACTACATGAATCCGGCACAACTGGCATTCTTCAAGGCGCGCCTGCAGCAGCTCGAGAAAGACTTGCTGAAAAACGCCGGCGAAACCACGGAACACTTGCGTGAAACCGTGCTCGTGCCGGACCCGGCCGACCGCGCCACCATCGAGGAAGAGCATGCGCTGGAACTGCGCACGCGCGACCGCGAACGCAAATTGCTGAAGAAAGTGCAGCAATCGATCGCCAGCATCGACGCCGGCGACTATGGCTGGTGCGAAGAAACGGGCGAGCCTATCGGCATCCCGCGCCTGATCGCCCGTCCGACCGCCACCCTGTCGCTGGAAGCCCAGCAACGGCGCGAACTGAAGCAAAAGCTGTACGGCGACTGATCGCCCCTTCCCTTGCGCGGCCGCCCCGGCGGCCCGTGATGGCGAAAAAAGCACACAACCTGCGTTGCGTGCTTTTTTTTCGTCCCGCGCCGACTACACTGAAGCGAGCGCGGCAGCGGCAAGTGCCGCTTGCAATTGCCTTTTCCATCCCCACTTTTGAGCCATGGGCGCGCAGGCGCATGACGCTGCACGCATAGGCACGAATCTTTTGAGGTCACTATGGAACAATTTCACGGCACCACCATCCTCTGCGTCCGGCGCGGCAAGCAAGTGGCCCTGGGCGGCGACGGCCAGGTCACGCTGGGCAATATCGTCATGAAGGGCACGGCCCGCAAGGTGCGTAAGTTGTACCAGGGCAAGGTTCTCGTCGGCTTTGCCGGCGGCACGGCCGACGCCTTCACCCTGCTCGACCGTTTTGAAGGCAAGCTGGAAAAACACCAGGGCAATCTGCTGCGCGCTTCCGTGGAACTGGCCAAGGACTGGCGCACCGACCGCGTGCTGCGCCGCCTGGAAGCGATGCTGCTGGTGGCCGACAGCGAGTCGACCCTGGTCATCACGGGCAACGGCGACGTGCTGGAACCGGAAGACGGCATCGGCGCCATCGGCTCGGGCGGCACCTACGCCCAGTCGGCCGCCAAGGCGCTGCAGGAAAACACGGACTTGTCGCCGGCCGAGGTGGTCAGGAAGTCGCTGACCATCGCCGCCGAGCTGTGCATCTATACCAACATGTCGCACATTATCGAGACTCTCGATTAAGCGCCAAGCGCGCCCAAGCAAAGAATACAGAAAGCCAACTATGATCATGAACATGACCCCGTCGGAAATCGTTACCGAACTCGACAAACACGTGGTGGGCCAGGCCAAGGCCAAGCGCGCCGTCGCCATCGCCCTGCGCAACCGCTGGCGCCGCCAGCAGGTGGCCGAACCGCTGCGCCATGAAATCACGCCCAAGAACATCCTCATGATCGGCCCCACGGGCGTCGGCAAGACGGAAATCGCGCGCCGCCTGGCCAAGCTGGCCGAAGCGCCGTTCATCAAGATCGAAGCGACCAAGTTTACGGAAGTGGGCTATGTTGGCCGCGACGTCGACACCATCATCCGCGACCTGATCGACATCGGCATCAAGCAGACGCGCGCGCTGGAAATGAAGAAAGTGCGCGCGCGCGCCGAAGACGCGGCGGAAGACCGCATCATCGATATCCTCGTGCCGCCGGCGCGCGACTTCGGTTTCACGCCGAATACGCCAGCGGCCGTGGACACGGGCAGCGGCGACAGCACGCGCCAGACCTTCCGCAAGCGCTTGCGCCAGGGCGAGCTCGATGACAAGGAAATCGAGCTGGAACTGGCCGAGGCGGGCCCGCAGATGGAAATCATGGCGCCGCCGGGCATGGAAGAAATGACGGAGCAGATCAAGTCCATGTTTTCGGGCGTGGGCGGCCAGCGCAAGAAGGCGCGCAAGGTCAAGATCAAGGAAGCATTAAAGCTGCTGGTCGAGGAAGAGGCGGCCAAGCTGGTCAACGAGGATGAGCTGAAACAGAAGGCCATCCAGAACGTCGAGCAGAACGGCATCGTCTTCCTCGACGAAATCGACAAGATCGCCTCGCGCTCGGAAGCGGGCGGCGCCGACGTCTCGCGCGCCGGCGTGCAGCGCGACCTGCTGCCGCTGGTCGAAGGCACGACCGTCAACACCAAGTACGGCATGATACGCACGGACCACATCCTGTTCATCGCTTCGGGCGCCTTCCACCTGGCCAAGCCGTCGGACCTGATCCCCGAGCTGCAGGGTCGCTTCCCCATCCGCGTGGAACTGGAATCGCTGTCGATCTCGGACTTCGAGCGCATTCTGACCAGCACCGACGCCTGCCTGACGATGCAGTACGAAGCCCTGCTGGCGACGGAAAACCTGACCTTGAAATTCGCCCCGGAAGGCATCACGCGCCTGGCGGAAATCGCCTATTCGGTTAACGAGCGCACGGAAAACATCGGCGCGCGCCGGCTGCACACGGTGATGGAAAAACTGCTGGAGGAAGTGTCGTTTACGGCCAGCGAAGGCAGCAGCACGACGGAAAACCTGCTGGTGATCGATGCCGCCTACGTCAATGAACGCCTGGAAGCGCTGTCGGTCAACGAAGACCTGTCGCGCTACGTGCTGTAGTCAAGGAGGGGACCGATGGCAAACAAGGCATTGGCGACGCGGCAGAAAATGCAGTTCCGCGTCGAACCCTCGCAAAAGCCGCGCAACCCGGTCGCCACCGCTGCCCTGCAGCGCGCCGCCGGGGCGCATGTGAAGACCGTGTCCGGCCAGCGCCAGCAGGAAAAACGCCTGCTGGCGAAACTGCTGCTGAAGGCAGACGTCAAGGACTGATCTGGAAATGTCCATGGCAAGGCGCATGGACGAAGACAGTATGCGCAGTGCAACGCCGCCATGGGCATTGCAGGCCGCCCGCGGACACCCCTTTTACAGGGCGTCCGCCATCAGGCCATCGTCTGCTGAACGTCCCCCTTAGAAACGGTAGGACGCGCCCAGCGAAAACATGTCGACCTTGCTCGTCTGTTGGGTGCTGTACTTGACCGGCACGCGGTCCCAATCGAGGTGCAGCGACCAGTTCTTGTTCAACGCATATGCCGCGCCGATACCGTAGGTCAGGCCGATCTTGTCCTTCTTGTCCGAACCGCCGCCCAGATAATCGACCTTGCCCTGCGTGTAAGCCACGCCGGCGCGGCCGCTCAGGGTGAACGCGTCGAACTGGTAGCCGAGCACGCCCTGCATGCCGAGACCGGTGAATTTGCCGCGACCAGCACGCTTGCCGGCGCCCGTGTCAAAGCCGGACTTGACCTCTCCCCCCAGGTACCCCACCAGCTCAATCGAAGGCAGGGCCACGCCGCCCTGAAACGGCAGCGCATCGAAACTGTAGCCCACGTAGGCCTTGCCGCTGCGCTTGCTGCTTTTGTCGCAATCGCCTTGTCCTGGCACGCAATCGAGGTTGGTGCTGGCGCGAAAGCCGTAGCTGGCGCCCATATAGATGGGGCTCGGCGCCGGATCGGCAGCCGCGGCATGCAGGGGAGCGATACTGGCCAGCGCCAGCAGGGCTGCGGGAAAACGGAAAGATGGGAACATGGATAACCTCTACAAGTGGATGGATTGCCTGGTTGTAGCGCGCTGCGCGAGCCACAAGCGGGAGTGTCATCTTTTTTGCCACAAAGTACTATCACCTTGTGCAAAGTGCCATTAAGGGCTACATTCGGTACCGTCATCCGCTACCAAACTTGTAAAAAGGAACTATCGTGAGTTCGCCTGAACTGGTTTTACGCGTGCTGCGCACCCAATTGCGCGCCGCCGGCATCACTTATAAGGTATTGGCCGAGCGCATCGCCATGAGCGAATCGAGCGTCAAGCGCATGTTTGGCCAGCACGACATGTCGCTGTCGCGCCTGGCCCTGATCTGCAAGGCTTCCGGCATCGCCATGGAAGACGTGCTGCGCGGCGCGGCCGACATCACGCCGCACGCCGACACGCTCACCCTGGTGCAGGAAAAGTCGCTGGTGGCGCATCCGCGCCTGCTGCTGGTGGCGATCTGCTGCCTGGGCCACTGGAGCCTGGAGCAGGTGGTGGAAACGTATGCGCTGACGCAGGCCGAGTGCATCGGCTGCCTGGCCGAACTGGACCGCCTGGGCTTGATCGAGCTCAAACCGCTGAACCGCTACAGCCTGCGCGTCTCGAACGCCTTCCACTGGCTGGCCGACGGTCCCGTGCAGCAGTACTTCCGCGAGTACGTGGTAGCCGATTATTTCAGCGGACACTTTGACGGCGCCGGCGAAACCCTGATGTGCATCCCGGCGCGCCTGTCGCTGTCGAGCGCCCAGGAGCTGGTGCAAAAAATCCGCCAGCTGGCCGAGGAACTGGCGCGCCTGCACCAGAACGACCGGCGCCTGCCCGCGCAGGAGCGCGACGGCTTTACCCTGCTGCTGGGTTTTCGCTCATGGGAATTTGCCGCCTTCACGGCGCTGCGCCGCAGCACGGCGTCCGTCGCCCCGGCAGCCCCTTACCAGACCGGTCCCAGGAACAGATAGAGCGTGCTCGCGCCGCCCTTCGACGCGCCCGACGCCACGTACACGGGGCCGAAGCGCGTATCGACGGAGATGAAGGCGCTGCTGGCCTGCGTGAATTTGCTGGCTTTCCAGCGCTCGCTCTGATCGAAGCCGCCGCCCATTTCCAGCGAAAAGCCGGCCCGCACGGCGCCGCCCAGGGTGCTCGGCAGAGAACCGATGCGGCGCGCCATCACGATGCGCGCCAGGGCCACGCTGCGCCCCGTCACCGACTCGAACTGCGTGCCGGACAGGCGCAAAAAGCCGCCCAGGCTGAGCGGCGCCTCGCCCCGCTGCGCGCGCGCCCATTCGCCATACACGTGGCCGGCCCAGTTGCCGCGGCCAAAGGCCTTCATGCCCGTGATGGCGGAACGCCCCAGGCCCGACTCGCCCGTACCGGTGGTCGCCGAGCGCGTCCAGGTGGCGTCGAACAGCACGCCGCGCGTGGGGAAACCGGGCGAATCGAGGGTATCGACGCGGAACTGGACGAACTGGTTGGTGCCCAGCGCCCGCTGGTCGGCCAAGGCCGGGTCGGCGGGAATGCTGACGCCGGCCTTGACTTCGCTGCGCGTGATGCCGAACTGCAGATCGCCCCAGAAACCGAACTGGCGCCCCAGCACCAGGCTGGCGCCCTGGCCGCTGTAGGCGACGCGCGCATTGCGCCGTCCCTTGTCGAACAGGTCGACCGCCTGCGAGCTGTACTGGATCGACGGCGCGATGTACCACGGATTGCCGGCGCCCAGCGGCTGCCAGTACTGCACCCCGAAGTTGCGCGTGGTGCCGATCTGCACCATGCTGCGCAATTCGCCGCCCCAGCTGTTCAGATTCGAGCGCACGTGCAGCAGCTTCAAGGCAAAGGTATTGCTGTCCCTGAAATCGCTGGCCACTTCCAGGCCCACGCGCAGGCGGCTGCTGGCCCACGGCGCCTCGACGGCCTTGATGGTGACGGCGCGCTGGTCGCCCGCATCGACCACGTCCGTCTCGACGCGCGCCACGTCGCCGCGGCCATACAGCTTGGCCGCCGCCTTGAGCACGTCTTCCTGGGTGACCGACTGCCCTTCCACCAGGCCCGATTGCGCCTGCAGGATGCGCGGATTGATATCGCCTTCGCTCTCCACGGCCAGGCGCGTCAGCGGCAGGGCCACGTCGAGCAGGGCCGGCGCGGCCAGGCGCAGCTGCTCGCGCGCCACGTACTGTTCCGGCGGCAGGGCCAGCGGCGCCAGGCGGGCGGCCAGCGCCTGCGCCGCCTGTTCGCCGGCGCGCATGGCGCGCGCATAGTTTTCAAAGTCGAGGAAGCTGACGCCCGTCAGGTCCGGCGCCACCAGGATGTCCTGCGGCTGCAGTTCCTTGAGCGAGCGCTGCACGTTCTGCTCCGTGAGGATCTGCAGCATCTGCTGCGCCACGCCGATGGCGCTGCCCAGCTCTTTTTCCGGCGCCAGCGGCGTGCCCACGTTGACGGCGATGATGATGTCGGCGCCCATGGCGCGCGCCATGTCGACGGGCAGGTTGCGCACCAGGCCCCCGTCGACCACCAGCCGGTTGTTGACGCGCACGGGGGCGAACACGCCCGGCACGGCCAGCGAGGCGCGCATCGACAGGAACAGCGGCGTGTCGACCAGCTCCACCAGTTCGCCATTGACCAGGTCCGAGGCCACCGAGCGGAAGGGCAAGGGCAGCTGGCTGGCGGGACGGTCGCGCATGCCGGCCGGCAGCAGGCGGTTCAGCGCCATCTCCAGCGCCGCATTGCTGGCCGCGGCCGGCGGCGTGGAAATGCCGTTGCGGCTGGTGCCGAATTCGATGCGCGACGGCAGCAGCAAATCTTCCTCGCGGCGGCGGAACGCCAGTTCGTCGCGCGGCGGCCGGTCGGCCACCACGCGCGCCCAATTCGTCTCGCGCGCCATCTTCTCCAGGTCCGCCACGGAAGCGCCGGCCGCATACGCGCCGCCGACCACGCCGCCCATGCTGGTGCCGACCACCATGTCGATCGGCACGTGCAGTTCCTGCAGCACTTTCAATACGCCGATATGCGCGAGGCCGCGCGCGCCGCCGCCCGACAGCACCAGGGCGATGCGCGGGCGCGCGGGCGGGGGAACGGCCTGGCCGGGAACGGGGGAAGGCGCGACGGCGGGAGCGTCGGCTGCGGCAGCGCCGGCTTGCGGCAAGACGCATAGCGCCGCCACGCAGGCCGCCAGGACGGCACGGATCAAGAACATGAAGACTCCTGTGGCGATGGCGGCACGGCGCCATCGGAAAAATACGATAACAACGGCGTTACTGCATAGTGAATGCGGCGGCGTTAATTCGACGGCGGCGCGCTGCTGGTCACCTGCGGCGGCGCCGGCATCATGGTGGCCGGGCGCGGCTGCTCCGTCGGCAACGGCGGCGGCACCAGGTTCGTCGCCGGCGCGGGCGCCGCGGCGGGCGCCGGCGCGGCAGCCACCTGCGCCGGCAAGGCCAGCGCCTTGTCGTCCGCCACCAGGTCGATGCGCTTGCTCACGCCACCGTCAAGCAGCAGCACATGGCGCGCATGCACTTCCTGCACCGTCACGCCGGGCGCCACCTCGGCGCCTTCAGGCAGGGCCACGGACGGCTTGCCGTCGGTCGAGATGATGGCCACGCTGCCGCGGCCATTGCCGGCCGCCACCACGCCCTTGAGCTGATAGTTGCTGGCCGTGGCCACGCTGACCTGGCCGCCGAACAGCGAGGCGCCCGCCTCCACGCTGGCATCCTGCACCACCGGCACGGCGGGAGGATTGATGGGGCGTTGCGGCGCCTTGAACAGCTGCATGGCCCAGTAGGCCAGCGAGACGGACAGCGCCACGACGGCGAGCAAACTTACAAGTTGGGGCAAACGCTTCATGGTTTCCTTGATATTTCTCTTAACGCACCAGCTGATTAATCTCGATAATCGGCATTAATACGGCCAGCACGATCAGCAGCACCACCACGCCCATGGCCAGGATCAGGGCCGGTTCCAGCAAGCCGGCGATGGTCAGGGTGCGGCGTTCCAGGTCCTGCTCCTGCGCGCTGGCGGCGCGCTCGAGCATGGCCGGCAGTTCGCCCGTGATTTCGCCGGCGCGTATCATGTGGATCAGCATGGGCGGAAAATGCTTTTGCGCCGACAGCGCGCGCGCCAGGCTCACGCCTTCGCGCACGGCGCCGCTGGCCTCGACCACCAGTTCCTGCATCGCCACGTTCGTCAGCGTGTCGCGGCTGGTGTCGAGCGCGCGCAGGATCGGCACGCCGGACCCGGTGGTAATGGCCAGGGTGCTGGCGAAACGCGCCGTGTTCAGGCTGCGCTCGAACTTGCCGTACAGGGGCGCCGTCAGCAGCCAGGTATGCCAGCGCCGCTTCAGTGCCGGCTGCTGCAGTGCGCGGCGCCACGCCACCCAGGCGCCGACGAGGGCAATCGCCACGACGATGCCGTAATGGCGCACGAAGTCCGACAGCGCCAGCATGATCACCGTCAGCATGGGCAGCTTCTGCTTGGTATTGGCGAACACGGAAACGATCTGCGGCACCACGTAGGTGAGCAGGAAGATCACGATGGAAAACGCCACCACCGTGACGATGGCCGGATACGTAAACGCCAGCTTGACCTTCTGCACCAGCGCATTGCGCCGCTCGATATAGTCGGCCAGGCGCGAGAGCACGCGCGACAGATGGCCGATCTGCTCGCCCGACGCCACCAGCGCCCGGTAAATTTCCGCGAAATCGCGCGGGTGCCGCGCCAGCACGTCGGAAAACGCGGCGCCGCCGATTACTTCCGAGCGGATCGAGGCGATCAGGTCGCGCAGGTAGGGCCGCTCGGCCTGTTCCAGCAGCGCGGAAAACGCCTGCTCCAGCGGCAGGCCCGCTTCCAGCAGGCTGGCCAGCTGGCGCGTAAACAGGGCCAGCTCGGTGTTTGAGAGGCGCTCGCCGAAGCCGCGCCGCTTGGTGACGCCGGCGGCGTCCACCTGCGCGGCGATCTGCTCGACGGCCAGCGGCACCAGGCCTTGCACGCGCAGCTCGGCGCGCGCGGAACGGGGACTGTCGGCATTGAGCACGCCCTTGCGGGTGGCGCCTTGCGCGTCAACGGCTTCATAACGGAATGCGGGCATGGTGGCGGGCCTAGTCTTTGGTCACGCGCAGCAACTCGGCCTGCGTGGTGGTGCCGTCGCGCAGCCAGCGTTCGCCGTCGTCGCGCATGCCCGTCATGCCGTCCTGCAGGGCGACGGCGCGCACGTCCGCCTCCGACGCCCGGTTGTGGATCTGCGCGCGGATCTGCTCCGTCGTGCGCAGCAGTTCATACACGCCGACGCGGCCCTGGTAGCCCGTCTGGCCGCACTGCTCGCAGCCGACCGCCTGCCAGTACTGGCCATCGAAGGTCTTGCAGGAGCCGCACAGCTTGCGCACCAGCCGCTGCGCCAGCACGCCCAAGAGCGACGACGACAGCAGGAACGGTTCGATGCCCATGTCGAGCAGACGCGTGACGGCCGCCGAGGCATCGTTCGTGTGCAGGGTGGCCAGCACCAGGTGGCCCGTCAGCGACGCCTGCACGGCGATCTGCGCCGTTTCCAGGTCGCGGATCTCGCCGATCATGATCACGTCCGGATCCTGCCGCAAAATCGCCCGCAGCGCCTTGGCAAACGTCATGTCGATGCGCGGATTGACCTGCGTCTGGCCCACGCCGGCCAGGTCGTACTCGATCGGGTCTTCCACCGTCAGGATGTTCGTCGTGGTGGCGTTGAGCATCGACAGCGCCGCATACAGGGTGGTGGTCTTGCCCGAGCCGGTAGGGCCCGTGACGAGCACGATGCCGTGCGGCTGCGTGATCAGGCCGTCGAACTGCTTCAGCATGGGCGCGCTCATGCCCAGGTGCTGCAGGTCGAGGCGGCCCGCCTCCTTGTCCAGCAAGCGCAAGACGGCCCGTTCGCCATGGCCGGTGGGCAGGGTCGAGACGCGCACGTCGACGGGCTTGCCGCCCACGCGCAGGGTGATGCGGCCGTCCTGCGGCAGGCGTTTTTCGGCGATGTCGAGCTGCGCCATGATCTTGATGCGCGAAATCAGCGAGCCGTGGATGGCCTTGCGGGGGCGCACCACGTCGCGCAGGCTGCCGTCGATGCGGAAGCGCACGACGGACGTCTGCTCGAACGGTTCGATGTGGATATCGGACGCGCCTTCGCGCAGCGCCTGCGTCAGCAGCGCGTTGATCATGCGGATGACGGGCGCATCGTCCGACGATTCAAGCAGGTCCTCGATGGCCGGCACGTCCTGCAGCAGCTTGGTCAAGTCCAGGTCGGCGTCGAATTCATCGGCCATCTGCGACGCGTCGCCGCCGCCGCCCGCGTAGGCGCCGGCAATGGCCGCGTCGAGCTCGGGGCGCGGCAGCACCGTCAATTGAATCTGGCCGAAACGGCGCGACACTTCGGCGATGGCCGCCGGCGCCGTCGATGCCGCCACCAGCACCTCGACCGGGGCGCCATCGACGGCGCCGGGCCGGGCCAGCAGGCCGAAATCGCGCGCGTAGGCGTAGGGAAGCAGATTACTCATGGCGCCCCGATCACTTCTGCTGCTGTTGCTGCTGGTATTGCTGCAGCAGCGGCTGCGGCGGCGTGGCCGCATTGGCCGGCGCGCCTGGCGGCGGCGTCGGCGCCGGCGGCACGGGACGCGTCACCATGCTGCCGCCCACCGGCTGGCCGTTTTCCAGGGCCGGCAGGACCGGCGTACCGAGGTCTTTCAGCATCAGGTTGCCCGAAGCCGGCACGGCGGCCGTCTCGGCCGAGCGCATGTAATCGTAGCGGTCGGCCGCCAGGCTGCCGCTCTGCTCCTTGTTGCGCACGATGACGGGGCGCAGGAAGATCATCAGATTGGTTTTCTTGCGCTCGCGCGTCTGATACTTGAACAGGTTGCCCAGCAAGGGGATGTCGCCCAAACCGCGTACTTTTTCCGCGTTGTCGCCCGTGCTGTCCTCGATCAAACCGCCCAGTACAATGATCTGCCCATCGTCGGCCAGCACATTGTTTTCGATCACGCGATTGTTAATCGTGATGCCGCTGACGGCCGTCGCCGTGGATTTATCCACGCTCGACGTCTCGTGATAGATGCCCAGCTTGATGGTGCCGCCCTCGGAAATCTGCGGGCGCACCTTCAGGGTCAGGCCCACCTCCTTGCGGTCGATGGTCTGGAACGGATTCGTGTTGGTGCCGGCCGTGCTGGTGTACTGGCCCGTCAGGATAGGCACGTTCTGGCCCACCTTGATGGTCGCCAGCTCGTTGTCCAGGGTGATCAGGTTCGGCGTCGACAGGATGTTCGCATTGCCGTCCGATTCCAGCGCATGCGCCACGGCGCCCAGGCCCAGCGCGCCGTTGATCTGCTTGAAGATGCCCAGGGTCAGGCCGCCCGTGGGCAGCACCTTGCCGCCGCCCAGCGCCAGCTTGGCGATATTGTTGTCGGTGCCGCCGGCAAACGACTGCAGCGCGCCCACGCGGTAGCTGCTGTTGCTGTCGCCGGACAGCCCCAGCCACTGCACGCCGAATTCGGAAGCCTTGGCCGACGTCACTTCGACGATCAGCGCCTCGATGTAGACCTGGGCGCGGCGCACGTCGAGCTGGTCGATCACGGCGCGCAGGTTGCGGTAAACGGCTTCGTTACAGGTCAAAATCAGGGTATTGGTCGAAGCGTCCGCCTGGATGAAGCCCGCCGCGCCGCCCGAGGACAGCTGCTGCGGCCCGTTGCTCAGCGCCGCCCCGCCCGTGGTGCCGCTCTGGGTATTGCCGCCCAGGCCCGTGCTGTTCATGCCGCTGTTGCTCTGGCTGATCTGGTTGTTCGTATTCTGGTTGCCGACGCCCTGCTGCGCCGTGGCGGCCGTGCCGTCCGACGTCACCACCGAGCGCAGGGTCTGCGCCAGCTTGGTGGCGTCCGCGTTCTTCAGGTACACCACGTGCACATTGCCCAGCTGCGTGGTGGGCTGGTCCAGCTTGGAAATGAGCGACTTGGCCAGGTTGGCGCGCGCCGCCGACGGCGCGCGCAGCACCAGCGAATTGGTGCGCGGGTCGGCCAGCACCGAGACCTTGCCCGCGTCGGCCGCCGCGCCGGCGCCGCCGCTGCCGCCTTCCATCAGTTTATTCACCATCGAGGCCAGGTCGGAAGCGATGGCATAGCGCACGGGGATCACATCCAGGTCCGTCGAGGCGGGCACGTCGAGCGCGGCGATGATTTTCGCCAGGCGCTTGAGGTTATCCGCGTAATCGGTGATCACCAGCGAGTTGTTGCCCGGGTTGGCGTTGATCGTGTTATTCGGCGAAATCAGCGGCCGCAGCACGGCCAGCAGGTTGGCCGAGGACTCGTAATTCAGGTAAAACACCTGGGTGGCGATCTGGTCGCCCTTCACCTGGCTGCTGCCGTTGCCCACCTGGGTCGGCACGGACTGCAGCTTGGCGTCCGCTTCCGGCACCACCTTCGCGTAGCCGTCGCCGGACACCACCGCGTAGCCCTGCAGGCGCAAGGCCGAGGCCAGCAGCCCGAAGGCCTGCGTCTTGCTGATCGATTTTTCCGACACCAGGGTGATCGTGCCCTTGACGCGGGGATCGATGACGAAATTGATGTTGGTGTAATGGCCCACCGCCTTGATCACCGATTCGATGTCGGCGCCGACGAAATTGAGCGCCGCCTCATCGCCGGGCGCGGCCCAGACGGGCGCCGGCATGCCGGCCACGGAACAGCACAGCAAGGCGGCGGCCGACAGGCGGCGCAGCGAGAAGGGGGAGGTATTTGGGCTCACGGATGGTTTTTTCATTGTCTAAACTCTAAGGCGATGATGTTCTTTTCGCTATTGCTACGGCGCTGTCCCAGCAAATTCAACAAACTCGCCAAGGTCTCTTCATATCCTGCTGCGGCCTGGGCCTGGCCGGAAAACTGCATGCGCCCCTGATTCAGGCTGCCGCTGCCGTCGAGCAGCAGCGGTCCTTTGATCGAGCGCAAGGCCAATGTCGCCTGCTGCCCCTGCCAATCGAAATCGAGTTCATAACTGCCCAGCGGACGCAGCGACGACAGGCGCGAGGCCATGTCCGTCATCTGCAAGGTGGTGCGGCCGACGGCGGAAAACTGCCGCTGCTCCAGGGCCAGCTCCAGCGTGCTCCACGACAGGCGCATGCTGCCCGTCGGCGCCACGGTATTTAACGGCGCACCAAGGCCGCCGAGGCCATCGGCCGGCAGCAGCAGGGCCGCCGGGCTGACCTGCCAGTGCGACCACGAGCCGCGCAGGTTCACCGGCTGCGACAACGCCTGCGGATTCTGCACTTCCACGTCCGCCGCCCCCCACAGCACCGAGGGCGAAATGCGCCAGCTGAAGCGCCCCGGCAGCAGCGGCGTCACGGCGCCGTTCGCGCTGGCCGCCCCGCCGATAAAGGCCGAGCCGCGCCACAGGGTACCCTGCGCGTCGCCCAAGGTCAAACGTCCGCCCGTCTGCTTTTCCACGATACTGGCCACCCAGCCGGCCGGGAAAAACACCAGCAGGGTGACGCAGACGCTGGCGACGATGGCCAGCAGCCATCCGAGCAGGCGCATCATCGCGTCGCGCCCGGGCTCTGGTGCAGGCTCAGGGTGGCGTCCACCTGGCCCGCCTTGTTCTGCGCCGTGATCTTGGCTTCCTGCACGGCGATGCGGCCTTCGCGGCGCAAGCCGTCCAGCCACAGCATGACGCTGGCGAACGGCACGCCGTTCAGCTGCACGCGCGCATACTCTCCCGTCAGCGACAGCGATTGCGGCGCCAGGCCGCGCGCTTTCAGCGACGCATCGAGGCTGTCACGGCTCATGGGCGCCACCTGCACGGGCGCCTGGCGCGCCAGCTCCCCCGCTTCGCGCGCCAGCCCCTGCAGCTGGGCCGCGTTCTGGCGCAGCTCGGGCAAGCTTTTTTGCAAGGCGATGCGGCCCGTCCACGCCGGCTCGAAAAACACGGCGTAGACGAGGGCCAGCCCCGCCACCACGCCGCCGATGGCCAGCAGCTTGCGCTCCTGCTGCGTACGCTCCGCCCAGAACGCCTGCACGGCCTGCTGCCGCCCCGTCCACGCTGCGCGCGCCTTGTTGACTGCTGCACTCATGCTTTTGCTCCCGTGGCCGGCGTGATCTTCCACACGCCCGGCTCCGTTTCATTCAAGGCCAGCTTGCGCGCGGCCAGGCCGTCGCGCACCTGCGCCTGGGCGCTGGCGGTGACCATGTCCGGCTTGAGCCGCACGATCAGGCTGCGTTCGCGGTATTCGAGCGACGCCACCACGCCGCGCCCGGCCAGGCCGCCCAGCGCCTCGCCCAGCGCCGCGCTCATGCTGGTGAAGTCATCCATGCTGGCCTGGCCGCCCTGCAGGCGGGCGGCAGCGATATTGCGGCGCATCTGCTCCGCTTCCAGTCCAGACACGGGCGCCTCGTTCGGATATGCGGCCTTGAAGGTCTGCTGCATCGAGGTGTGCACGGTGGCCGCCTCGCGCTTCAGGCGCATCCATTCGATATTCATGCCGGCCAGGTTGACGATCACCGTCAGCAGCGCCAGGCGCAACGGCCAGCGCCAGCGGCGCCAGTCGGCGGCCGCGCCCGTGGCCGTGCCCAGCGCGGGAGCCAGGTCCAGCGCCGCGCCCCTGGCGCCGGCGATCCAGTGCGCCCAGTGGTCGGGCGCCACCGTCACGCCGTCCATGCCGGCGGCCAGTTGTTGATATTGCGCAAGCTCGGCCTGCGCCACGTACACCGTCAGGGGCACGTCGCCGGCAAACGCGCGCGTCGTCAGCAGCGCCTGCTGCGGCTGGGCCGGCAGCACCAGGCCCAGGCCTTCCTGCGGCGCCTGGCGCAAGGCCAGCTCCAGGCCGTCACCGGCCGCTTGCAAGGACGCCGTCACGCTGCCCGGCTGCAGGGGCAGGCACAGCTGGGATGGCAGCAGCGCCACCTTGCGCGCGCCCTGCGCCAGCAAGGCTTTCACGAGTACCTCGGCCCAGGCGCGCTGCGCCACGGCCACCGTGCGCATGCCGGACGCATCGGCCGCGCCGGCGGCCAGCAGGCAATCCTGGGCGTCGCCGAGGATGTGTTCTTCCACCAGGCCCGGCAAGGCCGCGCGCAGGCGGGCACCGGCCAGCGGCGGGGTTGTCAGGCGCAGCAGGGTCACGTCGGCCGCCGCCAGCAGCAGCACCACCTGCTTCGCGCCGGCGATCAGCTGGCCCAGGCTGCCCACGGGCGAGCTGCCCTGCTGCAGCAGGGCGCCGCCGTCGCCGGCCAGCACGAAGGAGCAGGCGGGCGCGCTATCGGTGGACGCCTTGGCCGGGTGCCGGATATACAAAGTTGTCAAAATGACTCGCTTTCAGGGTTAATTTTCCCGCAGCCAGACCAGGCTGGTGGTGCGTTGCGGATCCGTTTTTCGGTTGACGAGCGCCACGGCATCGAGGGCGGCGCGGTCCAGCCGCACGCGGATAACGGTCAGAAAATACCGGCTCTTCACATCAAGCTCCACGCCTTCGATAATATTATTCTTTAAGTTTGCCAAATCGACAAATTTTTTGCGCGGATTGCTCAGGGTCAGGGCGCTGGCCTCGGACAAGGACATCGTCGTCACGGCCGCCAGCACCTCGGCCGGGGCCGTATTCACGTTGACCGGCGTGAGCTCCGGCAGGACGATGACGAAGTCGCGCAGCTGCTCGATCATCTGCGGCGTGTAGCCGGGCACGGCCAGCAAATCCTCGATCTGGGTGAAGGCCACCGGCTCGCTGCCGCCGCCCGCGGAGCTGGCGGCCGGGGCCTTGCCATCGCTGCCGCTGCTCACCGCGCGCGGTTTCGGCTTTGCCCGCAGCACGGCGTCGGCCGTGGCCTGCGCCAGGCCGCTGTCGAGCCGCAGGTTCGACAGCAAACGCTGGTAGGCCAGCACCTGCTGCGGATTGATGGGGCCCGTGGCGTCCACCAGGTTGGTAATATTGAAACGCGCCTGCGCGTCGAGGGCGCGGCCCGAGACGGTGGCGTCGAATTTTTCCGTGTCGACCTTTTCACGGTCGACGTAGTCATCGAGCCGCGCTTCCTCGATGGGCGTGGCCCACACGCCGTCGAGCGCCGTCAGCGAGGGATTGTCCTGGCGCAACCAGAAGCGGGCGAAATCGACCATGCCGCGCATGGCCCACTGCGTCTGCAGGCGCAGGCGCTGGTTTTCCATCGAGCGCACCTGCACCTGCTGCTGCCAGAACAGGCTGGCGACGACGGTGATGGCCAGCGCCGTCAGCAGCAAGGCCGTGATGACGGCCACGCCGCGCTGGCGCGCAGGGAGCGAAAAGCGCCTCATCCCGGCCCCAGCAAGAAGACTTTGGACAGGCCTGCGTCCTGGCCCGGCATCTGCAAGGTCACTTCCAGGCCCGGCACCTGGGTCGAGATGGTGGCGCCGGCCGTCAGCACGTTCCAGGCGCCGTTGCTCCAGCCGCGCATGACCATGCTGTCCACGCCGCGCATCAGGGCCACGTCGGCGCTGGAGGTATCGGTATCGTCGCGCGCCGCCTGCCACAGGGTGTCGAGCACGGCCAGGTCGCGCGTGCCGTTCGACTCGCGCCGCGTCAGCACGCCGCCACGCAGGCGGTAAGTGACCACTTGCAACTGCTGCGGCTCCTGCTCCGATGCGGCCAGGCGCACCAGGGTCAGGCGGTCATTCTCGGCCGTCAGGTTGACGCGGCCGTTGAGCAGCGTGTTTTTCAGCCCGGCGCCGGCCAGGTGGTCGCAATCGCTCTGCATCTGGGCAAACGCCAGCTGCATGCCGCGCGCCTGCTCCAGCTGGCTCGTCAGCACCTCGCGCGAACGCACGATGCTGTCCAGGCCGCGCCAGCCCAGCACGGCGACCATGGCCAGGATGCCGATCGCCACGAGCAGCTCGATCAGGGTGAAGCCGGCGGCGGAGAACGTGCGGCGCGCCATCAGTCGTTAAAGGAAAGCAAGACCAGGCGCACGATGCGCCGGGCCGGATATTGCACGTCGTACACGTTCACGCGCACTTGGCGGATGCGGGGATTCGGCGTGGCCACCACTTCCTCCTCGCAGATGAGTTTTAAATCGCCCTGCGGACAATCGACCGTGCGCTTGCCCGTCTGCGGAAACGTTTTCGCCAGGCGCAGGCGCACCAGGTGGTTTTCCGCCGACCAGGTGGCCATCATGGCGCTGCGCAAGCCGTCGCTGTTCTGCGTCAGGCTGCCCACGGCGCGCAGCGAGGCGCCCAGCGCCGTGCCGACGATGACGAGGGCGACCAGGACTTCCAGCAAAGTGAAGCCGCGCTGGCGAGGTTGTCGGGTAAAGGCCATCATTGTTCGACCGTGAAGTGGCCGATGCCGTCGGCGCGGATGGCCACGCTGCGCTCGCCGCTGGCCAGGGTCAGCACGAATGGCTTGTCGACCGGTTCGCGGCCGAAGATGATGCGCAGCGGCTGGGCCACGCTGTTCGACGGCTGCACGCTGAGCAGCATGGGCGTGTTGCTGAAGCTGCGTTCGCGCAGCAAATCGTCCTGCGTCACGGGCTGCCACAGCTTTTCATTAAGCACCAGGAAACGGTATTGATTTTCGTCCGCCTCGAACGCCACCTGGCGGCTGCGCACGATGGCTTCGTCGCGCGCCAGCTGCAGCAGCAGGGCGATGCGCTCGGCTTCCTTTTGCAAGGCTTGCTGGCCATTCGGCATGGCGTTGAGCGACACGAGCCCCAGGGTGACGCCGATGATGACCATCACCACCAGCAGCTCGATCAGCGTGAAGCCGCGGCTGTGGGAGGGACGCCCGTGTGTCATGGCGCGCATGAGCATGGCATGGAAAAGCGGAAGGGCTTACTGGTCCCAGGAGCCGATATCGGCATCGTCGCCGCTACCGCCGGGCTGGCCATCGGCGCCCAGCGAAATGATGTCGACTTCGCCTTTGATGCCCGGCGACAGGTACTGGTAAGGATTGCCCCAAGGATCTTTCGGCATCTTTTCCAGGTAGCCGCCCGCTTTCCAGCCATTCGCGGCCGGGCCCGTCGTCGGTTTTTCCACCAGGGCGCGCAAGCCCTGCTCGGTGGTCGGATAGCGCTGGTTGTCCAGGCGGTACAGTTTCAGCGCTTGCATCACGGTGGCGATATCGACTTTCGCCGCCGCCACTTTCGACTCGCCCGTGCGGGCGATCAGCTTGGGCACCACCAGCGACGCGAGGATACCCATGATCACCACCACGACCATGATTTCGATCAAAGTGAAGCCGCGCGCGCGGCGCTGGCGTATCGGACGGTTTGCTGCGTTTTGCATAAGAAAGTGAGAAGAAGGTGAGTAATGAAGGCAGAGTATAAAGCGGAAATATGACAAAGCCTGTCATATAGGGAAAAATTTGTGCGGCAGCTGTCAGGCCGGCAAGACCACTACGCCGCAGACGGCGCAGCCGGGGTCGCGCGCCACGCGCATGCTGCTCCATTCCATGTGCAGCCCGTCGAGCAGCAACAGGCGCCCGGCCAAGGATTCGCCCACGCCCATGATGAGTTTCAGGGCTTCGGCCGCCTGCATGGCGCCGACCACGCCCACCAGCGGCGCGAACACGCCCATGGTCGAGCACGCCTCGTCCGTGAACTGCTGTTCTTGAGGAAACAGGCAGGAATAACATGGCTGGGTGCCCGTGCGCGGGTCGAACACGCTCACCTGCCCGTCGAAGCGGATCACGGCGCCCGACACCAGCGGCACCTTGTGCGCCACGCAGGCGCGGTTGACGGCGTGGCGCGTGGCGAAGTTGTCGGTGCAGTCGAGCACCACCGTGGCTGACAAGACCAGTTCGGCCAGGCGCGCGCCGTCCAGGCGTTCCTGCAAGGCAATGATGGCTATCTCGGGATTGATGCCGGTCAAGGTTTCGCGCGCCGACAGCACTTTCGGCTGGCCCACGCGCTGCGTGGTGTGGGCGATCTGGCGCTGCAGATTGGTCAGATCGACCGTATCGTCATCGACCAGGGTCAGCCTGCCGACGCCGCTGGCGGCCAGGTACATGGCGGCCGGCGAACCGAGCCCGCCCGCGCCGATCACCAGCACGTGTGCGTCCAGCAGGGCTTGCTGGCCTTCGATGCCGATCTGGTCAAGCAGGATATGGCGCGAATAGCGCAGCAGTTGATGGTCGTTCATGGCGGCGACTACGGTTTTTGCACCGGAATCTTCTTGTCATCGGCCTTGATGTCGGAAGCAATTTCCGGCTTGGCGCCGATCTTCTCCACCTTCGGGTCCACCTTGGCCAGCTGCACCGGCAAGCCCTGGAAATGGTTCAAGGCTTGTTGCAGCTGGAAATCGTCCTTGGCGCCGTATTCGAGCGGCTTGCGTTTTTTCGCCGTGGCGATCAGGCGCTGCTCCGCTTCCAGCTGCTCGTGCATGCCTTCCATCGTCGGCTTGGCCGCTTCCGGCTTGCCGTCGTCGCTGCTCAGGTGTTTTTCCAGGTCCGCCTCGCGCACGCGCAGGCTGTTCCAGCCGTCGCCCTCGGCCGTTTCATCGACCAGCAGGTCGGGCACGATGCCGCGCGCCTGGATGGCGCGGCCTTTCGGCGTGTAATAGCGGGCCGTCGTCAGCTTGACGGCCGTGTCGGCCGTGATCTGGCGCAAAGTTTGCACGGAACCCTTGCCGAAGGTTTGCGTGCCGATGACGGTGGCGCGCTGGTAATCCTGCAGGGCGCCGGCGACGATTTCCGAGGCGGAGGCGGAGCCGGCATTGACCAGCACCACGAGCGGCACGGTTTTCAGGGCGGCCGGCAGCTTGGCCAGCGGGTCGGCCTTGGCGCCCGGCGGCGCATAGAATTCGCGGCGGCCATAGAACACCTGCTTCGACTCGGGCAGCTGGCCCTTGGTCGAGACGATGATGGAATTGCCTGGGAGAAATGCCGTCGCCACGCCAATGGCGCCCGGCACGACGCCGCCGGGGTCATTGCGCAAGTCCAGCACCAGGCCCTTGAGCTTGGGGTCCTGCGCATACAGCGCGTTGATCTTTTTGACCATGTCATCGACGGTCGGTTCCTGGAACTGGGCGATGCGCAGCCAGGCATAGCCGGGCGCGACCATCTTGGCCTTGACGCTCTGCACGCGGATTTCCTCGCGCACGATGGGGAAGACCAGCGGGCGGCTTTCGCCCTTGCGCGACATGGTCAGCACCAGCTTGCTGCCGGGCTGGCCGCGCATCTTCTTGATGACTTCTTCCAGCTGCATGCCCTTGAGCGGCAGATTGTCGAGGCGGGTGATGAAGTCGCCGGCCTGGATGCCGGCCTTGGCGGCGGGGCTGTCCTCGATGGGCGAAACGACTTTCACGTAGCCGTCTTCCATGCTCACTTCGATGCCGATGCCGACAAACTTGCCCTGCACGCTTTCGCGCATTTCCTTGAAGGCATTTTTATCGAGGTAGACGGAATGCGGGTCCAGCGAGGACACCATGCCGGATATGGCTTCCGTCAACAGTTTCTTGTCTTCCACCTTCTCGACGTAATCAGACTTGATCAGGCCAAACACGTCCGACAACTGGCGCAGCTCGTCGAGCGGCAGCGGGGCATTCGTGATTTTCTGCGCCACGGCCGGGAACTGCAGCGACATGCCGATGCCGGCCAGGACGCCCAGACCGATCAGGCCGATACTTTTGACTTTGATGCCCATGAGTTCTTCACAATCTACAAATACGCTGGGGAACTTAAAACTTCACCCAGGTGGCTGGATCGAAGGCGCGGCCCTGATGACGCAGTTCAAAGTATAGCCCTGATTCCTCGTTACCGCCGCTGTTGCCCGCGCTGGCGATGGTTTCGCCGCCCTTGACGGCGTCGCCGACCCGTTTCAGCAAGGACTGGTTATTGCCATAAATACTCATGTACTGGCCGCCATGGTCGACGATGATCAGGTTGCCGAAGCCGCGCAGCCAGTCGGAAAACACCACGCGGCCGCCGGCGATGGCGTGAATGTCGCTGCCTTCGCCCGTGCGGATGAACACGCCCTTCCAGCTGGGGCCGTCACCGCGCTTGCTGCCGAAGCGGGCGGCGATCTTGCCCGCCACGGGCGCGCGCAGCTGCCCTTTCAGGCTGGCAAAGGCGCCGGCCGGCGCGGCCGGGCCCAGGCTCGGACGTTCCGGATCCGGTTCCGGCTTGGGTTCGGGCTTGGGCGCCACCTTGGCCACCTGCGGCGGCTCGTCGTCATCGATCGGTTCCAGTTTCACGGGCGGCACCGGCGTCTGCGGCTTGATTTTGCCCGATTTATTCTGTTGCTCTTTGGCAATGCGTTCGCGTTCGGCCTGGGCCTTGGCGCGCGCCGCCAGCAGGCGTTCGCGCTTGTCCGCGGCGGCCTTGGCGTCGGCGGCCGCTTTCGCGGCGGCGCGCTGCTCGGCCAGCAACTGCTGGCGTTTCTTTTCGGCCGCGGCGGCGGCGGCCTGTTCCTCGATCAGTTTGGCCAGCTTGTCGACCAGGTTGCCCATGCGCTGTTCGTCGCGCTCGACATTGCCCGCTTCCTTGCGCTGCGCCACCAGGCGCTGCGACAACGTCGTCAGCAGGGCGGCGCGGCGCGCCTTTTCCTGCACCAGCAGGGCTTTCTGGTCGCGCTCCTCCTGCGCGATTTCTTCCAGCTCA
This sequence comes from Janthinobacterium sp. GW821-FHT03A03, assembly GCF_059421435.1. NCBI lineage: Bacteria > Pseudomonadati > Pseudomonadota > Betaproteobacteria > Burkholderiales > Oxalobacteraceae > Janthinobacterium > Janthinobacterium sp. GW821-FHT03A03. The sequence continues at coordinate 67,722 of NZ_JBWKUZ010000020.1, forward strand.
TCCTTGGCGTTCTGCACGTCCGCCTGGTTCTTTTCCACTGCCAGCAAGTTGGCGCGCAAGGCGGCGAGCAGGCGCGCCTGCGCCTGCGACACGTAGGCCATCAATTGCAGGTCGCGGTTGATGCGGTTCGGATTGTCGCCCGACAAGAGCAACTTGATGCGGTCTTCATTGCCGGCAACATATTGCTCACGCAGCAACTTTGACAGCTGCGCCTTCTGCTTGTCGACCGTGGCCGTCAGCTGCTGGTGCTCCTGCCCCAGCGCCGTCAGCTTGACGCCCGTCTCGTTCTGCTCCTGCGCCAGGTCGCGCAGGGCGCGGTTGGCGTTGGAAATGGCCTCTTCCGACTCGGCCAGGGTATCGGCCGCGTCGTCCTTGGCGCTTTCCGTGCGGCTGATGTCGCGCTTGAGCGCCGTCAGCTTTTGTTGCAATCCGGCACGTTGCGCTTCCGCGGCCGCCTTCTGCTTGCTGCGTTCGGTGGGTTTGGCGCCCTGGGCAAGGCCGCTGGACAACAGCAACGCCGCGCACAGCATGGCGCCGGCGCGCCACGCCGGCAGGGGTCGTTCAGCAGAGGGGGCGATGACTGTGCCGCGGAAGAAAGACAACAAGTTACTTGGCCTTCCCTTGGTTCGCCACGGCCGCTTGCGCTGCCGCAATTGCTGCCGGGTCGCCCAGGTAGTAGTGACGGATCGGTTTCAGGTCGGCATCCAGTTCATACACGAGCGGCTGGCCGTTCGGGATGTTCAGACCGACGATATCGCTGTCGCTGATGCCGTCAAGCATCTTGATCAGGGCGCGCAGGCTGTTGCCGTGGGCCGAGATGATGATTTTCTTGCCGGCGCGGATGGCCGGGGCGATTTCCTCGTCCCAGGCCGGCATCACGCGCGCCACGGTGTCCTTCAGGCATTCCGTCAGCGGAATCGAGGCTTTCGGCAAGCCGGCGTAGCGCGGATCGTTGTACGAAGCGCGGTCGTCGTTCGCTTCCAGCGGCGGCGGCGGCGTGTCGTAGCTGCGGCGCCACACCAATACTTGCTCGTCGCCATACTTGGCGGCCGTCTCGCCCTTGTCCAGGCCTTGCAGGGCGCCGTAGTGGCGCTCGTTCAGGCGCCAGTCGTTCTTGATCGGCAGATACATCATGTCCATCTCGTCAAGCGCCAGCCACAGGGTGCGAATGGCGCGCTTCAGGACGGAAGTGTAGGCCACGTCGAACGTAAAACCTTCCTGCTTGAGGATCTGGCCGGCGGCCCTGGCTTCATTGACGCCCTTTTCCGTCAGATCGACGTCGGTCCAGCCGGTGAAGCGGTTATCGAGGTTCCAGGTGGACTCGCCGTGACGCATGAAAACGATTTTGTACATAGTTCTATCTTCTCAAGGGGTTCAAATCAAAAAAGCAAAACGTAAAAAGACCTCGTCCAGCTTCTATTTTATAATGCGCGGATTGACTTAAACCATTGGACCCTACGTGAAATTCATTATCGACCACATTTTTCTGTTTGCCATCGTCATTATTTCCGGCGGCGCCCTCCTCTGGCCACTGCTGTCGATGCGCGGCAAGCGCGCGACCGTGCTGGAAGTCACGCAACTGATCAACCGTGGCAAGAGCACCATCGTCGACGTGCGTAGCCCGGAAGAATTCGCCAAGGGCCATTTGCCTGACGCCAAAAATATTCCGCTGCCGGAACTGGCAAAACGCATGGGCGAGCTGGAAAAATTCAAAACGCGCACCATTGTAGTGGTTTGCCAGAAAGGTTCGCGCTCGGCAACGGCCGTCGGCCTGCTGGCCAACGCAGGTTTCGCTGAAGCAACCAGCCTGGAAGGCGGCATCGACGAGTGGAACAAGCAGGGCTTGCCCCTGAAAACGCTGTCGCTGGCCAAGTAAGCGCCTGACCCATTTTAAGGAAAAATCATGACTGTCCCCGTAATTGTGTATAGCACCGCCGTGTGCCCGTATTGCGTGCGCGCCGAGCGCCTGCTGGAAGCGAAGGGCGTCGCCGTGCAAAAGATCCGCGTCGACCTCGACCCGGAAGAACGCGTCAAGATGATGGAGCGCACGGGCCGCCGCACGGTGCCGCAAATTTATGTGGGCGACACCCACGTGGGCGGTTTCGACGATTTGTATGCGCTCGATCAAGCCGGCAAGCTCGACCCCTTGTTAAATGGCACGGCAGCCTGATATAAAGCGGGTTCGAGAAATTGCTTGGTTTTTTGTCGTATTGTTTTGATACAATTGCCTCGCACCTGATCTGGCCGCGCCTATCCGGCGCGGTTTGAATACCGCAAGCACCATATTTGAACGGTGTGCCGTTCTTGTCCCTTACAACGAAAGCGTTCCATGTCTGACGAAAACCTGCAACCAGTCTTCCAAATCCAACGCGTCTACCTGAAAGACATGTCGCTGGAACAACCAAATTCCCCGGCTATTTTCCTGGAACAAGAAGCGCCAGCCATCGAAGTCGCTCTGGACGTGGGCGCAGCGCCTCTGGCCGACGGCATCTTTGAAGCCACCGTGACCATCACCGTCACCGCCAAAGTGGGCGACAAAGTCGCTTTCCTGGTGGAAGGCAAGCAAGCCGGTATCTTCGAAGCACGCAACATTCCTGCCGATCAGCTCGATCCGCTGCTGGGAATCGGCTGCCCGAACATCATCTACCCTTACCTGCGCGCCAACATCGCCGACGTGATCACCCGTGCCGGCTTCCCGCCAGTGCACCTGGCCGAGATCAACTTCGAAGTGTTCTACCAACAACGTCTGCAAGCCATCGCCGACGCTGCCGCCGCTGCTCCAGCCGGCGACGCGACGACGCACTAAGCTGCAGGCAAGACCCCGCCGGCCGTCAAGGCTGGCCTGACACGGCGGCCTGGCCGCCGTGTTTCGTTAAGGTTCAAAAATATCATGTTGAAAAGTCCGCTCTTGAGCAAGTTACGCTGGATGACAGGCGCCGTGCTGCTGCTGGCGACCGCCGCCAGCCACGCCGTCGATTTCAAGACGGTGGGCGCGGCGCCCGCCATTCTGTATGACGCGCCGTCCAGCAAGGGCGGCAAGCTGTACGTGGCGCCACGCGGCATGCCGCTGGAAGTCGTGCTCAGCTACGGCGAATGGGTCAAGGTGCGTGACGCCAGCGGCGAAATGGCCTGGACGGAAGCCAAGGGCCTGTCCGCCAAGCGCAATGTCGTCGCGCGCGCCGCCAACCTCAAGGTGCGCGCCAGCCCCGACGACAACGCCTCGCCCATCATCCTCGTCGACAAGGGCGTGCTGCTGGAATTGAGCGAACAGCCGAACTCCGGCTGGGTCAAGGTCCGCCACAAGGATGGCCAGGCCGGCTACGTCAAGACCAGCGAAGTGTGGGGCCTGTAGGCGCCGCCCTGCGCACCGGGCCCGCTGCCCGGGCGCAGTCCCCGTTTCTTCCGCTCCACTGAGGTCGCATGCAAGTTTCTCCAGATACATCTCCCGCCGCGCGGGCCCTGCCCCGCAAGATCACCATCCTGGGCGCCGGCGCCTGGGGCACGGCCGTCGCCATGGCGCTGGCCGCGCGCCACGACGTGCTGCTGTGGGGCCGCAACGCGGACGCCATGGCCGCCATGGCCGCCAGCGGCGAAAACAGTTATTTGCCGGGTTTTGCCCTGCCGCCGCAACTGCGCCTCAGCGCCGACTTCGACGCCGCCGTGGCGCATGCCAGCGGCGAACACGCGCTGCTGATCGCCGCCTGCCCCGTGGCGGGCCTGCGGCCCATGCTGCAGCAGCTGAAAGACCAGGCCATCCCCAACCTGGTGTGGCTGTGCAAGGGCTTTGAAGGCGGCACTGGCCTGCTGCCGCACCAGATCGTGCAGGAAGTGCTGGGCGACACGGTCGCCGGCGGCGCCCTGTCCGGCCCCTCGTTCGCGCAGGAAGTGGCGCGCGGCTTGCCGTGCGCGCTGACCATCGCCTCGCACAGCGCGCCTTTGCGCGCCGCCGTTGTCTCGGCATTGCATGGCGGCAATTTCCGCGTGTATGCGAGCGACGACCTGGTGGGCGTGGAAGTGGGCGGCGCCGTCAAGAACGTGCTGGCCATTGCCACCGGCGTGGCCGACGGCCTGGGCCTGGGCTTGAACGCGCGCGCCGCGCTGATCACGCGGGGCCTGGCGGAAATCACGCGCCTGGGCACGGCCCTCGGCGGCCAGACGGAAACGTTCATGGGCTTGACGGGCATGGGCGACTTGATACTCACCTGCACGGGCGACCTGTCGCGCAACCGCCGCGTCGGCCTGGGCCTGGCGCAAGGCAAGGCGCTGGCCGCCATCGTGGCCGAACTCGGTCACGTGGCCGAAGGCGTGCCCTGCGCCAAGGCCGTGCGCGAACTGGCGCGCCGCATGGGCGTCGAGATGCCGATCACCAATGCCGTCGCCGGCGTGCTGTTCGACGGCGACTTGCCGCAAGTCATGGTGCAGCAGCTGCTGGCACGCGATCCGCGCGCCGAGGCGGCCTGACGCGGCCAAGGGCGGGTTAGCGGCCCGCCTTGGCCATCAATATCGTCAGCAGCACCAGGCTGTCTTCGCGCGCGGCCAGCGCATGGGCCTGGCCGCCGTGCAGGTACAGCATCTGCCCCGGCCCCAGCACATGCTCCCCGCCATGCGCTTCCACCGCCACCCGGCCTTCCAGGCACAGCAGGGTAATTTCACCGAGGACATGATGCTCGGGCATGGTCTTGCCCTTGGGCATGCACATGCGGATCAATTCCAGTTCGTCCGTCCTGGCCAGCGCAATCGCGGAAAACTGCGACAGGTCGTCGCCCTCCCCGCGCCGCACGTCGATCACCTGCCCTGAACTTGCGTGCTGCAGTGCCATCATGTGCTCCTTTAGCAATTACTCGCCGTCTTCTTCCGGCTCCTTCGCGCCGCGCATCCACTCGACCAGCGGCCACGCATCGTGCAAGCCTTCCGCCAGGGTCGACAGCAGTTTTTCCGGCGCGTTGACGGGCAGCGGCACTTCGGTCCAGACAAAAAAGCTTTTCAGCTTGATGAATTCGATATGTTCGGCATCCGCCTCGAAACCCTTGGGCGGGCGCTGCAACTTGCCTTCGTTCTGGATGGTGCCATAGCGGGCCTTCAAGCGCTTATTTTTCAGCACTTTGGAAAAGCCCGGCGCATCGTTGACCATATGCTCGCGCAGCGCCTTCAGGCGGCCTGGCGGCGGCATGTATTCGCCGGCGCCGAACAGCAGATTGCCCTGGCCATCGATCTGCAGATAATACGTGGGGCCGCCCGCCTTGCTGGGACGGCGCATGTCGTTCGGCGCAATGGCGGCGGAAAAACGTGTTTTATATGGGCTCTTGTCGTGCGCAAAACGCACGTCGCGGTTGATGCGGAACAAGGCCTTCTTCGGATTGCAGTACTTCACGGCCGGGTCGAACTTGCCCAGTTCAGCAATGAGCGACGTCACCAGTGCGAGAAATTCCTCGCGCAGGATGTCGTAGCGGGGCTTGTTCATGACAAACCAGGGACGGTTGTTGTTCTCGCTCAGTTCACGTAAAAATTGGGTCAAATCACGCACATGCATGTGTCAGCTTCCGATCAGCAACTATTTGGAAAGCTCTTTCGGGATGGGGCGCTTGCCCACCACCACGTCGAGCGCCGCTTCGCGATTCTTGCGCAGCACCGTCATTCTAGCTTTTCCGCCGGGCGGCAGTTGGGCGATCAGGTTGAGCATTTCCGTCGTGTCGCCGACGGGCTTGCCTTCCACCGTCAAGAGGATGTCGCCGGGCACGATGCCCGCCTTGTCGGCCGGGCCGTTGCGCACCACGCCGGCGATCATGGCGCCGCTCGAGCGCTGCAGGCTGAAGCTGTCGGCCAGTTCCGGCGTGATGTCCTGCGTTTCCACGCCGATCCAGCCGCGCACCACGTGGCCATCCTTGATGATGGCTTCCATCACGGTTTTCGCCGTCGAGACGGGAATGGCGAAGCCGATGCCGACGGAGCCGCCGCTTTGCGAGTAGATCGCCGTATTGATGCCGATCAAATTGCCGCGCGTATCGACGAGGGCGCCGCCCGAATTGCCGAAATTGATGGCCGCGTCCGTCTGGATGAAATTTTCAAAGCTGTTGATGTGCAGGTTGTTGCGGCCCAAGGCGGAGATGATGCCCATGGTCACCGTCTGGCCCACGCCGAAAGGATTGCCGATGGCCAGCACCACGTCGCCCACGCGCGCCTGTTCCGACTGGCCCAGCACGATGGCGGGCAATTTGTCGAGCTTGATCTTGATCACGGCCAGGTCCGTCTCCGGGTCCAGGCCGACGATCCTGGCCGGCGCCTTGCGGCCATCGGTGAGCACGACTTCGATCTCGTCGGCCCCTTCGACGACGTGGTTGTTGGTCAGCACATAGCCTTCGTGGCTGACGATGACGCCCGAGCCGAGGCTGTTGCGCAAATCCTCGTCGTCATCGGGGCTGGGATCGCGGTCGCCGAAGAAACGCTTGAAAAAGGGATCGCGCGCCAGCGGATGGGCGCCGCGCTTGGGCATCTGCAGGGTGAGGATGTTGACGACGGCGGGCATGGCGCGCGCCGCCGCGTCGCGGTAGGAACCGGGCGCCAGGCTGCTCGACGCCGTTTCCACCACGGGCACCGGCTTGGCGGGAGAACCCAGCTGCTGCACCCGGCTGGCGGGGCGCAGCGCGCCGTACACAAAGTACAGCGCCAGCGCGATGGTCACGGTTTGCGCAAACAACAACCAGAATCGTCGCATGGGGTTCTCTGTCCAGGTCAGCCGGCCGGTGCCGGAACGGCTTATTTTGCCAGATCGCCGCCCTGGCGTGCGTTCTTCTGCAGGGAGTCGCGGATTTCACGCAGCAGCACGATGTCTTCCGGCGTGGCAGGCGCCGGCGCCGGCGCGGCCGGTTCGCTGCGGCGGGCCTTGTTCATCAGGCGCACCATCTGGAAGATGATGAAGGCAAGAATGATGAAGTTGAGCAAAATGGTCAAAAAATTACCATATGCCAACACGGCACCCGCCTTTTTCGCTTCCACCAAAGTCATGGTGGTGGCTTGCCCGTTCAGGGGCAGGTAGTAATTGGCGAAATCGAGGCCGCCGAAAATGCGGCCGATGGGCGGCATGATGACGTCTTGCACGAGGGAATCCACAATCTTGCCGAAGGCGCCACCGATAATGACACCAACCGCCAGATCGACGACGTTGCCCTTCATTGCAAATTCTTTAAATTCTTGCATCATTGCCATGAATTTCTCCTTCGGATAGGTATAAAAAACATGCCGATCATACTATTGATTCCCAGTGCCACCAACTTGTGGTTGTCGGCGCGACCAATTCGGGCACAGTACGACGCATCTAGTTCGAAAGAACTAGCCACCTCCTGCAAAAGTATATAAATTATGGTACAAGCAACGTTTTTGTTTTATTCGTTGTTTGCTTCACTTATAATTTGCGGTTGCCAGAAGTGGCTTTTTCACTTCCGGATAATCAACAAGAAACTGGCACGGGCTGCGCCATAGTCCGAAGTTCCGCAGGGATGTTGCCACTTTACCGTACAAAGATGCGGGTTGCGGCAAACGATGGAAAGAGCTTCGGCGACGGATTTTTCGCGGCTGCCACTCATAATAAAGATTCGCATTTTGACTGATTGGGGTTTGCATGAGTAACGAAAAGCAGGTCGATTCAGGCCGTCGCGGCTTGCTCGTCGCCACGTGCGCGGCGGGCAGTGTAGTTGGATTGGCAACCGCGGGAGCCTTGGTAAGCACCTTCCAGCCGTCGGAGCGCGCGAAAGCGGCTGGCGCGCCGGTCGAAGTAGACATCACCACCTTGCAACCCGGCGAAATGCGCACCGTCGAATGGCGCGGCAAGCCGGTCTGGATCCTGAAGCGCACGCCGGAAATGGTCGCCTCGCTCAAGAAAACCGACGGCAAGGTCGCCGATGCCGAGTCCAAACGCAATCCCGCCGAGTTCACGCCCGAATACTGCATGAACGAATGGCGCTCCATCAAGCCCGAGATTCTCGTCGCCGTCGGCATCTGCACCCACCTCGGCTGCTCCCCTTCCTCGAAATTTACCCCTGGTCCACAACCGTCCCTGCCCGATGACTGGGAAGGCGGTTTCCTGTGTCCTTGCCACGGCTCCACGTTCGACATGGCCGGCCGCGTGTTCAAGAACAAGCCGGCGCCGGACAACCTGCAAGTGCCGCGCCACATGTACGTGAGCGACACCAAACTGGTCATTGGTAAAGACGAGAAAGGCGAGGCTTGATCATGGCAGCGTTCAAAGAAACCAAATTTCCCGCCGACGCCCCCGTCGCCGAAAAAGCCCTGGGCTGGGTGGATGACCGCTTTCCCCTGACCAAGCTGTGGAACGATCAATGGGGCAAGTACTACGCTCCGAAAAACTTCAACTTCTGGTACATCTTCGGCTCGCTGGCCATGCTGGTGCTGGTGCTGCAGATCGTCACCGGCATCTTCCTGACCATGCACTACAAGCCGGATGCGGCCCTGGCCTTCAATTCCGTCGAGTACATCATGCGCGAAGTGCCGTGGGGCTGGCTGGTGCGCTACATGCACTCGACGGGCGCCTCGGCCTTCTTCATCATCGTCTATCTGCACATGACGCGCGGCCTGCTGTACGGCTCCTACCGCAAGCCACGTGAACTGATCTGGCTGTTCGGTTTCGCCATCTTCCTGTGCCTGATGGCCGAAGCGTTCTTCGGCTACCTGCTGCCATGGGGCCAGATGTCGTACTGGGGCGCGCAAGTGATCGTCAACCTGTTCGGCGCCATCCCCTTCATCGGCCCGGACCTGTCGCTGTGGATCCGCGGCGACTACGTCGTTTCCGACGCCACCCTGAACCGCTTCTTCGCCTTCCACGTGATCGCCATCCCGCTGGTACTGCTGGGCTTGGTTGCAGCGCACCTGATCGCCCTGCATGAAGTGGGTTCGAGCAACCCGGACGGCATCGAAGTGAAGGAAAACCTGGGCGCCGACGGCCACCCGGTCGATTCGATTCCTTCGCATCCGTACTACACCGTGCACGACCTGTTCGGCGTCTCGATCTTCCTCGTCATTTTCAGCGCCGTCGTCTTCTTCGCGCCGGAAATGGGCGGTTATTTCCTGGAATACAACAATTTCCTGCCAGGCGATTCCCTGAAGACCCCGCTGCACATCGCGCCAACCTGGTACTTCACGCCGTTCTACTCGGTGCTGCGCGCCACCACGGCCGACTTCATGTACGTGCTGATGGGCGCCGTGGCGGCCTACGTGGTGTTCATCTGGCTCAAGTCGCGCCTGTCGACGACCGTCAAGTCGGCCATCGCCGGCATCGCCCTGGTCGCCATCGTCGGCATGCTGCCGCAGGTGCTCGATGCGAAATTCTGGGGCGTCGTGTTCTTCGGCGGTTCCGTCGTGATCCTGGCCTTCCTGCCATGGCTCGACCATTCGCCCGTGAAATCGATACGCTACCGTCCGACCTGGCACAAATTTGTGTACGCCATCTTCGGCCTGTCGTTCCTGATCCTCGGCTACCTCGGTACCCAGCCGCCAACGGACTTCAGAACCATCGTGTCGCAAGTATGCACCCTGATTTACTTCAGCTTCTTCCTGTTGATGCCATGGTGGAGTGCAATGGGCAAGTTCAAGACCGTGCCGTCGCGTGTGACGTTTCACCCGCACTAAGCCGCTCTCACGCCACGCTCAAAGGACCTTACATGAAATTTTCAAAAAAACTGCTCGCCATCCTGGCCTTCGTGCCCGCCATGGCTCTCGCCAGCGAAGGCACCTTTCCGCTGGACAAGGCGCCTGACCGCCAGACCAACATGGCAGCGCTGCAACATGGCGCCAAATTGTTCGTCAATTATTGCTTGAATTGCCACGCCGCCGTGTCGATGCGCTACAACCGCCTGAAAGACCTGGGCTTGTCGGAAGACCAGATCAAGAAAAATCTGCTGTTCTCCGGCGATAAAGTGGGCGACCTGATGACGACTTCCCTGGCGCCGCAGGACGCCAAGGCCTTCTTCGGCGTCGTACCGCCCGATTTGTCGGTAATTTCGCGCGCAAAATCATCTTCCGCTGGCACAGGCGGCGACTACCTGTATACTTACCTGCGTACGTTCTATAAAGACGACACTCGTCCGACCGGCTGGAACAATATGGTCGTGCCGAATGTTGCCATGCCGCATGTGTTATGGGAATTGCAAGGTATCCAGACTGCCAAGTTCGTGGAAGAGAATGATCCGCACGAAGCGGGCAAGAAAATCCACAAATTTGTCGGCTTCGAGCAAGTCAAGCCAGGCACGCTGAACAAGATCGAGTATGACAATGCGGTAGCCGACCTGGTCGGTTACATGGAGTGGATGGCCGAACCGGCACAACAGACACGCAAGCGCCTGGGCGTTTGGGTGCTGCTGTTCCTGTCGGTATTTGCTCTGCTGGCATGGCGCCTTAACGCGTCGTTCTGGAAGGAAGTCAAATAAGTGAGGCGCCGGCCATAGGCCGGTTTATGCCTGTTTCTGCGTTGTCCGCATGAGTGGACAAGCGACCTGGGGTGAGCCGTTCGCGGCTTCACCCCCTTTGTTTCTAAGGAACTATAAAAAATGATGGTTCTCTATTCGGGTACAACCTGCCCATTTTCGCAACGCTGCCGCCTGGTCCTGTTTGAAAAAGGCATGGACTTCGAAGTGCGCGACGTCGACCTGTTCAACAAGCCGGAAGACATTTCGACCATGAACCCGTATGGCCAGGTGCCTATCCTGGTCGAGCGCGAACTGATCCTGTATGAATCGAACATCATCAACGAGTACATCGATGAGCGCTTCCCGCATCCGCAGCTGATGCCGGCCGATCCGCTGATGCGTGCCCGCGCGCGCCTGATGCTGTTCAATTTCGAAAAAGAACTGTTCGTGCACGTGCACGTGCTGGAAAGCGAACGCGCCAAGAGCAACGACAAGGCCCACGACAAGGCCCGCGCGGAAATCCGCGACCGCCTGACGACCCTGGCGCCGCTGTTCCTGAAAAACAAGTACATGCTGGGCGACGAATTCTCGATGCTCGACGTGGCTGTCGCGCCGCTGCTGTGGCGCCTGGACCACTACGGCATCGAACTGTCGAAGACGGCTGCACCGCTGATGAAATACGCCGAACGCATCTTCTCGCGTCCTGCCTACATCGAAGCGCTGACGCCATCCGAAAAAGTCATGCGCCGCTAAAAGATATCCCCATAAAGCTGCTGCGCAGCCCGCTCTCGACCTGGCGTTACTCGCCGTACTGAAGTACGGCTGCGTTACTCAAGCCGGTATCGGGCTCGCTCGCGACGCTTTCTGGGGCATCTTGGATTCTTTCCAGTTGCTCTGTTTCATTGAACTACCGGTGCGCCCGCCATTTGTTGCCGGCGGCGCTCCCGCCTCACAGTGCCTACCATGTCTGAAATCTCAACCAAACCTTATATGCTGCGCGCCATCTACGAGTGGTGCACCGACAGCGGCTACACGCCCTATCTCGCGGTCAAAGTCGATTCGCGCACCACGGTACCGATGGAATACGTGAAAAAGGGCGAAATCGTGCTCAACATCAGCTTCGGCGCCACCAGCGGCCTGAAGATGGACAACGACGCCATCCGCTTCCACGCCCGCTTTGGCGGCGTCTCGCGCGAAATCTACGTGCCGGTCGACAACGTGATGGCCATCTACGCCAATGAAAACGGCCAGGGCATGGCCTTCGAGCCCGTGCTCGGCAACGATGATCCCGACGCGCAACCGACGGACAGCCCCGCCTCCGCCGACGTTCCGCCGCCCGTGCCCGCCCCCGCCAGCAGCACTCCGACCCTGTCGTCCGTGCCGGCCAGCTCCCCCGAACAACGCGACAACGCCACGCCCGGCGACGACGAGCCGCCAAAAAAAGGCGGCCGCCCGACCCTGACACGCATTAAATAGCGTATAATTCGCAACGCGCAGTTTTTGCCGACTTAGCTCATTTGGTAGAGCAGTTGATTTGTAATCATCAGGTGGCCAGTTCGAAACCGGCAGTCGGCACCAAGAATATTCAGTAAAATCAAAGGGTTATAGATATCTTATCTATAGCCCTTTGCCGTTTCTGGGATATTTGCTGCATTTTTGCTGCAATCATGCCCCTCCGGCAAAGCTATACCCCTGCTCCAACCTCAACATAGGAGCAAGGCATGGCAAGTATTCTGAACCGCGGCCCCCATCAATGGCAAGTCACTATTCGTCGGAAGGGCTATCCGGGAGTAACAATGTTGCTCGACATCACAGAACGCCTGAATCAACTTCAGCAACATCATTCGGCGCTGTGCCTGTACGCACTGGTCGACGGTGTTCAATATGAGACACACCGCCAAGCACGCCTGATGCAGGATGCGAGGCGCCATTCGCTGTTCACCGGCACACCCGATGCTGCGCTCGCGCATGCGGGCCCGTGGTTGGTCGACGTGGCGAGATCGGGCCTTCCTTTGTTGAGGATCTGGCCGCACTGGAGCACGAGGCGCCTTCTGTTACCTGGCTGTTCGCCGTACAGGACCTCGGTGGCCTGGCGCAACTGCTGCAACTACACCTGGAAACACGGCTACCGGACGGCCGCGCAACGCTGCTGCGCTTTTGGGATCCGCGCGTGTTGGTGAAGCTAGCACAAATACTTGAGCCGGCACAGCGGGAGGCGATGTTTGGTCATATTCACGAATGGCACTTGCTGCTCGACGGCAAGCGGGCAATCATAGGGAGGCGCGATGCTGACGTTTAGCGAGGAGCAATGGCATGCCGTCCAGACGGGCGACCGTGATCGAGCGCATGCTGGCGGCGTACACCTACGCCATGCGAATCGGTTTCAGGTCCACGCCGCATATCGTACATCTGATGTACCTGTCAGCCGACGCGCCTGGGATCCATGACGACCCGCTGCTCGATACTTACCTGCGCAAGCCCGGCGCCACGCCGGAGCAGCGGTTCGACGAACTGATCGCGGTAATGGATAAAAAACTGGAAGGGGAGCAATAATGCCCGCGCTACCGATATTGGTGATACCAGCAGTCGTGGAGAAAATTTTGCTAGCCTTGGGTGTCGCCGCCGCAGCAGCCGTGATCACGGACGAGGCATTGCGCAAACGCAAAAAAGAGGCAGAAGAGGCAAAAGACGCCCGCGTCACCCCCCTCGCGCGTGCCGAGACGCGAAGCGATACCAAAGAAAGATGTCGGTGCCCGCCAGACAAGGGTACGCTTATGGCTGTTCCACACAGCATGTCGCCCGCGCGCGCGATTATCAAGCCCGTATCACCGGTTTTCTGATTGGCATGGAATGGGTGTTTGAAGGAAAGGACTTTGACGGCTTCCAATCCCGCTTATGCTTGTTGCAGGAAGCAAAAGCGGATTATGACCAGTTTTTTAAGTCAAACGGCGAATTCAAATACGATTTTCAGAAAAACATCTTCCAGAACATGGTATTGAAACAGGCCACCGCTCAGTCCAACATCGTCAAGGATAACCCGCCAGCCTCCCTGAAATGGTACTTGCAAACGCCACTCGCCTATGAACACATGCTGCCCAGTTTAAGTGCATTGGGCATTACCACTTATTACATTAAATAGAATTATGATAATAAGATCCTTGTTCAAACGCGATGCAGCGAACACATCCATTGCGTTCCGACCTTCCGTCCAAAAAATCGCGACGATTGTCCGCTTCTTGCAAAAAACTGAGGCGTTTGGAAAGAACTGGTTTCTGTCGAAGGAGACAGAAGCAGAATCGTTTCTGTATCCGGTTTTCGATGCCTCGGGAGAACTCACCACAGCGGCCGAAGCCGTACTCGAGGCCGAGTTCAAGGGTGAGAGATTTCGATATCTCAGCGCCTGGAATGGCGAACTCGGAGACGGCGAGGGCGCGAGTATTGCGCTTGGGTTCAGCGACAGTGACTGGCCCGCTTGGTCGTTTAAGATCAGCTACAAAGGCGTCGGGGCGAAACGGCTCGGTATTGATGGCGTGAAAGAGCTACTGTCCATTATTGCGGGTTCCCTGCGGCCGGTATTGATCACAGTTGCACGTAACGATTATTTTGAAAAACAAGTCTTCAAGGACCGTCCAGGTGTTGGCTGGATGTTGTACCTGCCGCGCATACTCACGGTCCAACAGGTGCCCGAGGCACGTGCTTTAGTGCCCGTGATGGCGATGGACGAGCAAGGTAAAGACAGGCAGATCGGCACCATCATCGTCAGCGTCACCGACGAGCCGTTCTCTGATGAGAATCCCGAGCACGTCAAGATCGCCAATGCCATTGAAATACGCCTGGTCGATCAGGACTTGCTGCCTCGCTATGTCGATATTTGATGAAGGATAGCTCGTCCCGCTTGGCTTGCGCGACGCATTGCTGCACCGCGCAATGACTATCAGCACGTTTAAGCGCAAGATGAGCACGTGCCTGCGCAAAGCAGGCTCCCGATGTCTGGCTTGCCTACCTGGGGAAATATCATGTCCGCACACACTTACAAGCTGATCGAACTGGTCGGTACGTCCACCGAGAGCAGCGATCAGGCGATACGCGATGCCATTGCCAAGGCGGCGCTGACGGTCAAGCACATGGACTGGTATGAGGTGACGGAATCGCGCGGCCATATCGTCGATGGCAAGGTGGCGCACTTCCAGGTCACGCTCAAGGTCGGCTTCCGGCTCGAATAGCGTACTGCGGCGCAGTCACCGCCGCCCAACCGTTCCCCGGCTCTCCAGCCACTCCCGGCCGCCGGCCTCCAGCGCGGCCTCGATCACCTTTTCCGGCAAGCTATATACCGTTGCCCAGCTGGCGCGGCCGTCCTGCGTGTTGGCGGGAAAGCTGTGCGTCTCGATGGGCCAATGGTATTTGCGTTTCAGCGCTTTCACGATGGCGGTCAGCGAGACGCGGCCTTGCAGCGGTTCGGCGCCGGACTGGTCGCGGTTCGACAGCAGCACGGCCAGGACCTGGCCGCGGCCCGTGCGCGCGCCGGGGAAGGTGGGGGTTTTGTTTGCCATCGCCTATTTTAACGGGCAATTGTCGGGCGAGAGGCGATGTGCCGCACCTTTGATCTGGCGCAAGCAGCGCAGCGGCGTTGCGGCCAGGATGGGCATTCGCCAGGCGTGCCGGCGCCCCTCCGGCAGCCTGGGCTTGATACCAGGGGCACAGGAGAACATCATGCACAGCCTGAACATCCAAGCCATGCAATGGCAGCCCGTTGCCGATATTTCCGCCGTCCAATCCCTGCAAGCCGATGACCTGGCCTGCTTCCGCGAGCTGCGCGACGTGCTGCTGCGCTATGGCGCGCTCGAACGCTTCGGCATTTCCCTGATCCACCGCCATTTCGATATCGACGACGACGAGGAATTGATGGAGTACACGGACGCGGCAGCCCGCACGCTGACCGTGAAACCTGTCAAGAAAAGCGACATCGACTGGAATCACACGACGATTACCAGCTGGAAACTGACCGAAGACGAGGAAGTGGCGCGCATCGGCTGCGGCTGCGCGCGCAATTCGGGTGGCCACCTGGGCTACCATCGCGGCACCTGAGGCCGGCAAAGGCCGGCCGCAGCGCCCGGCAAGCGGCGTCGGCCTTTCTTACACTTACCCCCGTCCTGCTCAGTTCGTCTTTCGCAAGTGCTTGATTCGCTGTGATTTTTTTGTATGGCACGCAAGCTGCTTATCCCAGTCTACGAGATGAATCCAGGCAAGCTGTCCTGGATCGCTCCCCCGGATTTCACCCCCGACAATGACCACGATAATGAGGCCGCGATGAACGTCAATCACACACGAAGCAAGACCCTGGGCTGGCTGGGCGCACTGGCGGCGGCAAGCCTGCTGGCCAGCGGCCAGGCGCAGGCCGGGGCCTACGGCCTGGCCGTCAATGAATTGAACAATTTCCGCATCACCACCAGTGCCGGCGCGCTGTCGCTGGCCGGCGCCAACCGCAACGCCAGCGACAGCGCCTTTTTCCAGGGCGGTGCGGCCGTCAATCCGCGCGCCGTCAATACGGGCCCGGCCGCCAACGCCGACGTGCTGCAAGTGTGTTCGGGCGGCGGCTGCAACGGCTTGCCGCAAAACCATTACGCACCTAGCCCCAGTTCCACCCTGGAATTCGCGCGCGGCGATGCGCATGCCTTCGGCAACATGCTCACGGCCGCCGGCTCCACCGTGAGCGCCGTGGCGGAAGCACAGCGCAACACGGTCGGCGCGGCCACGGCCACGGCCGGCGACACGCTGACCGGCTCCGTCAACCTGACCCTGTCGAGCGCCGGCTTCATCACCTTCAGCTTCATGGGACGGCGCGACCTGCGCACCAGCGTGACGACCATGGGCGACAAGTCGAACGTGTCGATCATGGACATCTTCAATATCTCGTGCAATACCGCCAGCCCCGCCGGCTGCCTGTCGCATGCGAATGCCGACGGCGTGATCTTCCAGTTTGCCCCCGATGGCGACGCCAACAATGGCAGCGACGTGAACGGCAACCACGGGGTCGGCAGCCTCGACCCGTTCAGCCTGAACATGACGGCCGGCACCAACGATCCCGCCACCGGACGCGCCTTCACGAACGGCTTCGCCATGTTTTCCCTGACGTCGAATTTCGCCCTGCCGGCCGGCAGCTACACGCTGAATTTTTCCAAGTCCACGCGCACCGACATCGTCGTCATCGACCCTGCCATGGTGCCGGCGCCGGCCACCTTGCTGCTGCTGGGCACGGGACTGGCCGGTCTCGCCTTTGCGCGCCGCCGTCCGCGGCAATAGCCACCGGCACGGCGATACAAAAAACGCGGCGCCTTGGCGGGCGCCGCGTTTTTTTATGCCGGCAGATGCGTGTCAGCCGAGCCGCGCCAGCGCCTGGCGCGCCAGCTGCAGCTGCTGCAGATAATAGCGGTGCAGCGTGGCCGGGTCGCCGAGGTCGCGACCAAGGATCAGGCGCAGGTCGCTGGCAGGGCAATCGGCGGCCCGGGTCTGCACCTGCATGCCCAGCTGGCGGGCCAGCCGGCGCGCCGCCTGCTCCTGCGCGGGCCGGTATTCGACGCGCGTGCGCGCCACCTGGAAGCTGGTTTCATTGGCCAGGCGCACCACCTGCACGGGCCCGCCGGCCAGGCTGCGCGCCAGCGCGGCGGCCAGGCCGGGCACGCCGTTGCCATTCAAAATTTCCAGGCGCGGACGCGACGCGCCAGCCATCGCCAGGGCCCGCTCGGGCGCGGCGACGGGCAAGCTGCGCACGGCTGCCGGCACGCGCTGCAGGCGGGCCATGCCCTCGCCTTGCGTGATCTCGATGCGCGCCATGGCGGGCGCCTCCGGCATCGGCACCGGCACCGGCGCGGGCGACGGCGCCGCGCCGCGCAAGAGAGCCAGGTCGCGCCGCAGGTCGTGCTCCTGCAGGCTCTGCGCCTGGCGCCGCATCACGGCCGCGCGCTCATGCTGCCCCAGGCGTTCGAGCACCTGCGCCAGGTGCTGCCAGGCCAGTGCATTGAGCGGATCGAGCAGGCAGGCCTGTTCCAGCGCCGGCAGGGCCAGCGCATCGCGGCCGCTTAAAGAATAGGCGTGACCGAGATTGCTGAACAAATACGCGTGCCGCGGCTGCGGCGGACCCGCCTCCTGCGTCAGGGCCAGCCAATGGGCGATCGCCGCGCCATGCTCGCCGCGCCGCGCGTGCAGCACGGCCAGGCCGTTGCGCGCATCCACGTGGCGCGGCGCATGGCGCAGCGCCTGTTCATAGGAAGCCTGCGCGGCGGGCAGGTCGCCCCGCTCGAAATGCTCGCGCCCCGCCACGTAGGCGCTATCGGCGTCCAATGAGGGCGGCAGCGGCGGCGCGTGCGCCGTATGGCTGGCGCAGGCGCCCAGGCCGAGGCAGGCGCAGGCGGCGGCCAGGCGGGAAATCGTCAAGCGCATGACAGCTCCTTTCAGCGGCTGGCCATGGCCGGCACGAGCACGCGATAGACTTCGATCACGGCCGGCCCCATGAGTACCAGCATGAGGGTGGGAAAGACGCAAAAAATCAGCGGGAACAGCAGTTTTAGCGCGATCTTGGCCGCCGCTTCCTCGGCCAGCAGGCTGCGCTTGCCGCGCAGGTTTTCCGAATGCACGCGCAGCGAGTCGCCCATGCTGGTGCCGAAGCGTTCCGACTGGATCAGCATGGCGACCAGGGTATCGACATCTTCCACGCCGCTGCGCAGGGCCAGGTTGCGCAGCGCCTTTTCCTTGGAAAAGCCGGCGCGCATTTCCATCAGCACCAGCTGCAGCTCCTGCGCCAGCACCACGCTCTTGATGTGGATTTCGCCCGACACCTTCACCAGCGCGCGCTCCAGGCTCAGGCCCGCTTCCACGCACACCGTCAATAAATCGAGCGCGTCGGGGATGTTTTCAAAGATGTCGCGCTGGCGCCGCTTCGCCGTGCTGGCCAGCACCAGGTTGGGCAGGTAGTAGCCGATGGTGGCGCTGACGCACAGCAGCAACAGCAGCACGCTGCGCAGCTGCGCCGCCATGGCGCTGGCCGCGTACAGGCCCAGCACGGTGGGAAACAACAGGGCCAGCACGGTTTTCGCCGCGAAGTACAGGGCCGGCGCGCTGGCTTGCCGCCAGCCCGCATTCATGAAACGCGTGCGCAGCGGCGAGCGCTCCCAGCCCTCTTCCGGCAGCGACAGCTTGCTGAACGGCTGCGCCACGCGCGCCACCCGTTCTACCCAGCCGTTTTCCGCCACCGCGTCGCCGGCGGCCGGCGCCATGGAGCCGAACAGGCGCTGGCGCAGGGCGCCGGGAAAGAAGATCAGCCACGCCAGCAGGGCCAGCGCCACCACCACGGCGAAGACGATCAACAGGAACAGCAGTTGCGGGCCAGTCATGGCATTTCCTCCGATTGATCGACTGACAAAACGTTCAGGGCTAGGCGTGTCGCCGAAGGCAGTACGACAGTACGACAAGGCGACGCAACAACGCCATGGACTTTTTTTCAGGCGATCTCTTAGATGCGGATGCGGATGACCTTGCGCATCCACACGACGCCCAGCGCCACCATGCCAGCCGCGTACCACAGCAGTTTGATGCCGCTGGGGTCCGTCCACAGCAGGCGGATGTATTGCGGGTTGACGAGCGCCATGACGCCGATCATCACCACCGGCATCAGCCCCAGCACCCAGGCCGACATGCGGCCCTCGGCCGACAGCACGCGCACCTGCCCCAGCAGCTTCAAGCGGGCGCGGATGATGCGCGCGATGCTGACCAGCACCTCGGCCAGGTTGCCGCCCGATTCGCGCTGCACCAGCACGGCGATGACGAGGTAGCGCAAGTCCGTCAGCGGGATGCGCGCGGCCAGGTTCTGCAGCGCCTCGTTCATCGGCACGCCGTAATTGATCTCTTCGTGCGCCGTCTTGAATTCGCCGCTGATCGGCTCATTGAGTTCATCGCCCACCATCTGCAGCACGTTGGAAAACGAGTGCCCGGCGCGCAGCGCGCGGGCCAGGAAATCGGCCGCCTCCGGCAACTGGGCCTCGATCTTCTGCAGCCGCGCCGTACGCGCGCGCAGCACCACCATGCACGGCCCGCCGCCGGCCACGCCCAGCAACAGCAAGGCGCCCGGCAGCGGCATGGGCCAGGCCGCCAGCAGCAGCAAGGCAGCCAGCAGCAGGCCGCCCGCGCCGCCGAGGAATTGCGCCACCGACCAGGGCAGGCCCGATTGCAGCAGCAGGCGGTCGAGCCGCGCCGCGTGCGGCACGCGCCGCAGCTGCCGGTCCAGGCCAGGCGCGCGCGCGTAGCGGCGCTGCTTGAGGATGGAGACCCGCTCGCCGCCCGCCTCGCCGCGCGCCGCCATCAGCCGCAGGCGCCGGTTGATGCGCCGCGCCGCGCCGCCGTGCGTGCCCGACCACCACAGCCAGGCCCCTTCCACCATCAGGATGCAGGCGGCGAACAGCAGCACGGCAAAGCCGTAGAACACCAGGTCCATGCTGTCTCCTATTCGTAGATGCGGTCGGGGTCGAACACCGTGTCGGGCACGGGCGCGCCGAACATGCGCAGGCGCTCCGTGAAGCGCGGCCGCACGCCCGTGGCGCAGAAGTGGCCCAGCACCTTGCCGGCGGCATCGACGCCCGTCTGCTCGAAACGAAAAATTTCATGCATGGCGATGATGTCGCCCTCCATGCCCGTCACCTCCTGCAGGCTGACCAGCTTGCGCGCGCCGTCCGTCAGGCGCGACACCTGCATCACCACCGTCACGGCCGAGCAGATCTGCTGGCGCGTGGCGCGCGGCGTCAGGTTCACGTTGGCCATGCCGACCATGTTTTCCAGCCGCGCCAGCGCGTCGCGCGCCGTATTCGAGTGGATGGTCGCCAGCGAACCCTCATGGCCCGTGTTCATCGCCTGCAGCATGTCGAGCGCCTCGGCGCCGCGCACCTCGCCCAGGATGATGCGGTCGGGCCGCATGCGCAGCGCGTTGCGCACCAGCGCGCGCTGGCTCACCTCGCCCTTGCCTTCGATATTGGGCGGCCGCGTTTCCAGGCGCACCACGTGCGGCTGGCGCAGCGCCAGTTCGGCCGCATCCTCGATGGTGACGATGCGCTCGCTGCCGGGAATGAAGCCGGACAGCACGTTGAGCAGGGTCGTCTTGCCGCTGCCCGTGCCGCCCGAGATCAGGATGTTGACCTTCGCCTGCCCCAGCGCCTGCAGCACCTGCACCATGGGCGGCGTCAGGCTTTTGTAGTCGAGCAGGTTGGCAATCGTCAGCGGCTGCACGGCAAAGCGCCGGATCGACAGGATCGGGCCGTCGACGGCCAGCGGCGGGATGATGGCATTGACGCGCGAACCGTCAGGCAGGCGCGCGTCGACCATCGGACTCGATTCATCGACCCTGCGCCCCACGCGCGAGACGATCTTTTCGATGATCTTCATCAGGTGCGCATTGTCGTGGAAGGTCACGTCCGTCAGCTGCAGCCGCCCGCCCCGCTCCACGTACACCTTGTCGCAGGTGTTGACGAGGATGTCGGACACGCTGGCGTCGGCCAGCAAGGGTTCGAGCGGGCCAAAGCCCAGCATCTCGTGCTGGATGTCGAGCACCAGGCTATGCCGCTCGTGCTGGTTCAGCACGATGCGCTCCTCCTCGATCACGCGCTGCACCAGCAGCGCCAGCTCGTGCTTGAACTGCTCGGCCGTCAGGCGCTTCAGCCGTTCCAGGTCGATACGGTCGAGTATCGTCTGGTGCATGGTTTTCTTCAGTTCCTGGTAGGCGTGCAGCGCCAGCGCGCCTTGCCCGTTGCTGGCGGGGCGCACCGTTTCATTCGCTGCCAGACGTTCGCGTAAAGTCATCTCGGCTCCCATGATGGCTCCCGGCGGGAGCCTTGTCGTACTCCACCTGCCGCCCGTCACGCCTCGCTGCGGCTGAACAGGCGGTCGAACAGGCCGCGGCTTTCCATCACGCGGCGCGCCGTCACCAGTTCCACCAGTTCGGTCAGGCTGCGCGCCACGGCGCTGGTGCGCGACAGCTGCAGCAGCGGGATGCCCTGGTTGACGGAGTCGGTGGCGGCGATGTAATCGTTGGGCACCGTGTGCACCACTTCCGCGCCCAGCGCCTGCTCCAGGTCCGCCAGGCGCAGGCGCCCGCCCTTTTCATAGCGGTTGACGATCAGGCGCAGGCGCTCGCCCGGATAGCCGAGCGAGCGGAAAATGTCGAGCAGGCGGCGCCCGTCGCGGATGTCGGGCAAGGCCAGCTGCAGCACCGGATAGATGGCGTCGGCGTTGTCGAGCGCGCGCAGCGACAGCGCATCGATCTGGCGCCCCACGTCGAGCACGATGTAGTCGTAGTGCTGGCGCGCCACGGCCAGGATGCGGTCCATGTGCTCGGGCTGCATGTCGACCTTGTGCGCGGGGTCGTCGGCCGCCGCCAGCACGCCGAAGTTTGGCGTCACGTGCACCAGGCACGAGGCGAGAAAGGCGCCGTCCATGCGCGCGATCTGCGCGCAGATGTCGGACAGGGTCATGGCCGGCTTCTGGTCCGAGACATACAGGGTGGCGTCGCCGAACTGGCCGTGCAGGTCGATCAGCAGCACCTTGCAGCCGGCCAGGCTGGCCAGCGCGTAGGAAAAATTCGTCGACAAAAAGGTGGCGCCGCTGCCGCCCTTGCACGAGATGAAGGCGAGCACTTTGCCGTCGCGCATCTGCGTCACGCCGGCCTGGATATCGACCCGGTCCATCGCCTCGTGAAAGGCCTTGTGCACCAGCGGCAGCTGCAGCACTTCGCGCATGCCGGCGCGCATGGCGCGGATCAGCACATCCTGCTGCTGGCCGCGCGTGAGCAGCATCAGCACGGCCAGCGGATACTGGCGCGCCAGGCGTTCGAGCAGGTCGGCTTCATCGGCGTCGATGCCGCTGGCGTCGACGATCACCAGCTCGGGCGCCTCGGGCAGCATGCGCTCGACGGCGTCGCGCAGGCCGCTGCGCCGTTCCAGCAGGCGCAGCACGGGCATGCGCGCCGCGCCCTGCGCCGCGATTTCATCGTGCAAGCTGGCGTCGCGGCTAATCATCAAGGCTTTCATCGCACTTCCTCGCTTCTTTCAGGTCTACACAGTCGGCTGCGCCGCCACGCGGCGCTCAGGGACAGGAATTCGGATTGCCCGGATAGCCCAGCGACTCGGCCGCCACCATGGTGGCGCCGTCGGGCAGGCGCACGGCTCCCGCACCGGAGGGAAACATCACCTCCAGCAGCGGCAGGATGGGCCGGTACGGCACGCTTTCGCAGCGCGCGCCAACGCCGGGCACGCACAGGCGCGCGCGCACGAAACGGATGCAGCTGGCGCCATGCGGATTGTCGATGCAATTGATGCGGTTGCGCTGCGGACAGCCTGGCATCACGCCGACCGGCAGCGCCGCCAGCGCCGCGCCGCTGTCGGCCAGCGACAGATAATCGATGCGCACATACGCGTCGCTGATGCCGCCGCCGAGCGGCAGCGCGCCCGGCGCGGCGCGCAGCACGGCTTGCGCGCGCACGGCCTGCAGCGCGCCGGCATTGGTGAAATCGGTGACGGCCGCGCCGCGCGCGGCGCGCCGGGTGATCTCGTGCACCATATTCCACAGATACACGGCGCGCGCCACTTCCAGCATGGCGAACAGGAACAGGAAGAACAGCAGCGCCAGCATGGCGAACTCGACGGCAAAAACGCCGCCCTGGCGCTGCCGCTGGAGAGGCCGGTTAATTAACATAGCGCAAGGTCGCATTCGCACGCAAGGGGATAGGCGCCAGCTGCGGCAGCCACGCGCGCGCCAGGTCGGGCAGGAAGGTGACAGGCATGTCCACGGCAACCTTGATGCGCACCTGCAGCGGCGCCGTCGGGTAGTTGCCGCAGCTATAAAAGTCATCGTTGTAAATGCAATCCACATTGACTTTTTCGCTGCTCATGCCGGGCCAGGATTCCGCCATCGCCTCGACCACCATGTGCCGCGCAAACACGGTGTTTTTCGCCGCCGCATCGGTACTGACCATCTGCGACAGCGGCAAGGTGGCCAGATAGCGCGCCGCATCATGCGTGCTTTTCTGCAAGACCGTGTACGCCAGGAACGCGCGGCCGAACAGCAGCACGACGGGCAGCAGTCCCATGAAGAACACCATGATCAGCGCCAGCTCGATGGCGGCCACGCCGTCCTGGCGACGGGGCCTGCGGCAAGGCGGCCTCATTGCAGCAGCTCCGCGGGACTGCCCAGCGCCTGCTCGGGCACGATGCCGGCAAATTCAGCGCTCAGCATGCCATTGCTGGCCGGCGCCGTCATGAAGAAGCGGCCGATGCCGCGTACCTGGGCCAGCACGTCGCTGCCGGCCGGCACAGGACAGGCCAGCAAGGCGATATGCAGCAGGCGCCGCTGCGCCACGCCCGTGTTGCCGCTCGGCGCAGTCTGGAAACCCAGCGTCAGGTAGGGAGTGCTGCTGGCGGGATAGACGGACTTGGCGGCGGGCGCGGCCGGGGTGGCCGGATACAGCCTGGGCCAGTCGCTGGTGGCAAACGGCAGATAGCCGCCGGGCGGCTTGACGCTGCTGTACTTCGCCGCCCGGACAAACGACCACAGCGGCCCGTAACTGCCGACGGCGGGCGGCGTCGCATTCGATTCCGGGTCGGCCACGGACAGCAGCGGGTTGCCGGTGCTCAGCGCGCTGGGAGCGTCGGGCGTATTCGTCATCCACCAGTTCGCTGCTGCGTTCGGAAACGGGCGGATGCTCGCGTCGGGCGGTGCCGTGACGGCATCGCAGCCGCTGCCCAGCTGGTTGAAGCGCGCATTGAAGGCTGGCCACAGCGCCGCGGGAAAGGGCCGGTGCACGTGCACTTGCGCGCTGCCGATGCGCGGGAACAGCACGCTGCCCGAGCAGACGAAGGGCAGGATGGCGGCATCGCTGACCTGCGCCGACGCGCCCACCGTCCCCGGCTGGCCCAGCGGATTGAGCACGAAATGCTCGGCCGTGGCGCCCTGCGGGTTGAGCTTCAACAGGTTATACGCCACGCCGCGGCGAAAGCCATATTCGAGCAGTTCGACGGCCGGCAGCAGCGCCGCATTCGCGCGCGGACTGGCCGCGCTGGACGACAGCGCGCAAATGGCCAGCGGCGTCAGGGTCAGGCCGGTACGCCCGGCGACGGCGCGCGCCCCCGTGTCAAGCGTGCGCAGGGCCGGCGACCAGGCGCCCAGGAACGCCGTCGCCACCCGGCCCAGCGCCGGTTCGTTGGCCTGCGTATCGACGCGCACGAACAGCGCCCTGGCGGGATCGGGCACGGCGCCGGCCACATGCCACTCGCTGGCGGACGCGTCGGGCGCTGCCGCGAAACGGATGCTGGCGTCCGACAGGATGGCGCCCTCCATGCGGCGCCGGTACGCGCTGCGGTCGGCCGCGCTGCTCTTGGCCTTCGCCACGGCGTTGGCCAGCCCCTCGGACGTGCCCGCCAGTTCCGCCGCGGCCGCCAGCGCCGCGTTGTCGGCCAGGTTCTGCAGCTCCGTCCTGCGGCCGATGACCTGCCCCACGTCGAGCGCCAGGCCGATAAAGCCCAGCACGACGATGAGCAGGATGGAAAAGGCGATCAGCATCGCCCCGCGCTGGCCCTGGCGTCTATTTGCCATTGCCGCCTCCCAGCATGAATTGCACCGGCTGCGGCGCCTGGCCGTTCGGTTCGACGAACGAGGCGCGGTAGCGCTGCATGACGGCCTGCGCGCTGGGCCCGTCGAGCCCGTCGGCGGGCTGGCGCGTGCCTGCGCTGGCCGGATAGCGCACCTGCTGCGCCATGGCCACGCGCACGGCGTCGCCAAAGCGCCCGTCCAGCTGCGGCGTGCTGCTGTGCGCGCAAGCGGCCAGCAGCACGGCCAGCGGCAGCGCCGCCAGGCGCCGCAGCGATATCAGGAGCGAGTTCGGCATGGCGTATCTCCCCGTCTCATTTCAGCTCGAAACCATTGGCCGCGCGCAATGGCGGCACGGGCGGCGGCAAGGATGCGGGCAGCGCCCCTTCCATCTTGCCGCGCAACATCAAATCCGTGCGCGAGGGCGGCGCCAGCTGCGCCGTCGGCAGCACGACGTCCGCCGGCAAGGGTTTTACCAGGTGCGCGGTAATGACAAACAGCAATTCCGTGCGGTCATGCTGGAAGTCCGTGCTGCGGAACAGCGCGCCGAGAATCGGCACTTCGCTGAGCCAGGGCAAGCCCGTAATGTTGCTCACCTGGTTATTCTTGATCAAGCCGCCGATGGCGTAGCTCTGGCCGTCATACAGCTGCACCGTGGTCGACGCGCGCCGCGTGGTAATGACGGGCAAAATCGAGCGCCCGCTGACGCCGGCGGCGGAAATGCCCACCCCTTCGCGCGACAGTTCCGACACTTCCGGCGCCACCTTCAGATTGATGCGCCCGCCCGCCAGCACGGTCGGCGTAAAGCGCAGGCCGACGCCATATTCGCGCTCTTCCAGCGTGATCTTGTTGTTGTCCTGGCCGACGGGGATGAAGATCTTGCCGCCGGCCAGAAAACTCCCCTCCTGCCCGCTGATCGCCATCACCGTCGGCTCGGCCAGGATGCGCACCAGGCCATCCTGCTTCTGCGCCTCGATGGTCAGCTGCTGGCCATTCGACTTGCGCACGTCGAGCAAGCCGTTGGCCGTGCCGCTGAGGAAGTTCGACAGCAGGGTGGTGGCCCAGCTGCCGGAGGCCAGGCGCAGGGTGGCGCCCACTTCCAGCCGCTCCAGCAGGGACTTCGACACTTCGGCGATCTGCACGGCCAGCATCACCTGCTGCGGCGCGCTGACGTCGAGCATGTTGATGATGCGGCTGCCCGCGCCGCCCGTGCCGGCGCCGGGCGCGGCGGCGGCCAGCGCCGGCTGGGCGCCGCCATCGGCGGGCTTGGGCAGCGCCAGCGGCACGCTGGCGCGGCGCACGTAAGCGTGCGCCAGCTCGGTGGCGCGCAGCACGGCGCCCGCATCCTGCACCGTGCCCGACAGCACCAGGGTATCGGCCACGGCCGTCACGCGGATGGCTTTTTCTTCCGGCATCAGGGCCGCCAGGGTCGCCTGCAGGCCGGCCGGGTCCATGCTGACGCCGACGTTGACGACGCTGCACACGCCGCTCTTGCCCTGGATGATCATGTTGGTGCTGCCCACGTCGACACCGACCACATATAAAGTGTCGGGCGCCACCAGCATGGCTTGCACGACGGCCGGATTGCCGACGCTGCGCGCCAGCACCGCCTCGGGCAGGCGCAACATGCTCGACTTGCCCACCTGCAGCTGCAAGTTGCCGGGCGTGGCCGCTTCGCCGCCGCAGCGCGGGCCAGGTTCAGCCGCTGCCGGCAGGCACGACAGCAGGCAGCAGAGTGTCAGCAGGGCGCGGTTCATGAGCGTGTCCATGGTTGAACAGGGCAACTAAAAACATTCGCGCGACTGGCGCGTCCCATCGATGACGGTGCTGCACTGGCGCACGGGTTCCGGCCGCGCCTTCGCCACGCGCGCCGGACGCGGCGCCACGGCGGCGACAGGCACAAGCGCGGGAGCAGGCTCGGCTTCGTGCGGACCGCCCAGCAGGGTCAGCTTGGTGGCGCCTTCCGTCACGCCCGGCCGCGGGTCGACCTGGTTGCGCAGCACCAGCGACAGGCTGCCCACGCTGCGCGCCAGGTCCAGGTTTTCCGCCTGTTCCGGCGTCACTTCCAGGGTCACCGCATTGACCACGCGCGGCTTGGTCTCGTCGCGCCCCACCTCCTGCGCCACGGCCAGCACGAGGATGCGTTCGAGCACGATCTTGGAAATATTGCGGCTTTGCGGAAACGCGCGGTCGCCCGCATCCTGCTGGGTGCTGACGATGATGTCGACATAGTTGCCCGGCAAGGCGAAGCCGGCCACGCCGATCACGTCGTTGACGCGCACGGTGATGGCGCGCCGCCCTTCCGTGATCAGGGCCGACAGGCCGCCCAGGGTGCCCGCCGGGGCCAGCTTGGCTTCGCTCAGCGGCTCGCCGCGCAGCACGCTGGTCTTCAGCACCCGCCCCGCCAGTTTTGCCGGGTCTTGCAGCGCCCCTTGCGGCAGGCTTTCCGCCGGCCACTCGACCAGGCGCAGCATGTCCGGCGTCAGGCGCTGGCCCAGGTTGACGTCGCTGGCGGCGACGACGATCTTGCCCTTGCCGGCCGGCGTCTGGCGCAGCAGCCAATGCGACGCCAGCAGCACCGCCAGCAAGCCCAGCACGACTGCCAGGCCCATCATCAGGATGGCGCGCCGGTTCTTCATGCGATACGCTCGCACAGGCTGGCGGACGGCATGTCGCAGCTGGCAAACAGGCTGCTCCAGGCCTGCTCCAGGGCGGCGACCGTCAGACGCGCTTCGCAGCCGGCAAAGCCCGCGAAGTCGGTGATGCGCGCCAGCAATTCGCCGGGATAGCTGGCCAGCAGGGGCCGTCCCTGCGCGCCATGCAGCTGCTGCAGCAGGTAAGTCAATACCTGCTCGTCAAACGCGATGCCCGCCACCCGGCATTGCTGGCGGAACAGGGCGCGGTAGGCGCTGTCGGCCAGCGGTCCCACCTGCACCTTGTAGCCGATGCGGCGCAGCAAGGCTGGATCGAACAGCTCGCCCGGCGGCACATTCGTGGCCAGCACGAGCGCATTGTCGAAAGGCATGCTCAGCTTCACGCCACCAGGCAGGCCCAGCTGGTCGCTGCCCCGCGCCAGCGGCTGCATCAGCCGCGTCAGCAGTTCTTGCGCACCCAGGCGCTGGCGCCCCAGGTCGTCGATGATCAGCATGCCGTTGTTGGCCCGCACATGGGGCGGCGCCTGGTAGCAGCCGCCGCTGGCGTCATGGCGCAGCTCCAGCATGTCGGCGTCGAGCTCGGCGCCCACGTGGATCACGGGGCGCTGGCACAGCACCCAGCGGATGTCCGTGCTGCGCCGCTCCAGCGCCTGGCGCGCATGGCTGACATGCTGCGGCGCGGGCGGCTGGTGCTGCGCCGGATCGTACAGCTGGATGATGTCGTGGCCGACGACGATGGCGTAGGGCACGGCCACCAGGCCGTGCAGCAATTGTCCCAGCTGCAGCGCCAGGGTCGACTTGCCGCTGCCGGGCGGACCGTACAGCAGCAGCGAGCGGCCCGAATACAGGGCCGCACCCACCATGTCGAGCATGCCCGGCCCCGCATGCGCGCCGCCGAGCACGACCGCCAGGTCGTCGCTGGCCACGCGCTGCTCCTGCGCCTGCCACGACTGGCGCGCCACCATGGCGCGGTAGGCGTCGAGCGTGACGGGCGCCGCGCCGATGTAGGCGCAGCGCTCGAGAAAAGCGCAGGCGCGCTGCTTGCCGGCCCCAGTCAGCTGGTACTGCACGTCGATCTCGGACTCGCCGCGCCAGGCCACTTCCGCCATCTGCTCCGTCACCATGAAGTCGAGCACTTCGCGCAGGACATTGATCGACAGGCGCAAACGCGTGGTCAGCACGGACAGGTGCGTCTTGCCGCTCACAAACATCAGCTTGGCGATCAGTTCGACCACCAGCTGGCGCTCCAGCCCCGTTTCACGCAGGCTTTTCGGCTGCGGCGGCAAGGGCGGCATCAGGTTCGCGTCGGCGGGACGCGGCACACTGTCGGTGGTGGAATAGTCGACCTCGGTCATGCTGCGTCTCCTAGCCGGTTAAGACTGCATTGAACAGATTTCATTCTAGCGAGCAGGGGCGCACGCCCATTGATCAAGAGCAATGAATGCGACTCAGAAATACTGGCGTCCCTGCACGGCCAGGCAGCCCAGGGCGATGGCCAGGCCGTAAGGCATATTGCCCACGCTGGCATGGCTGTCAAGCTGCGTGGGAGCCAGCGCAATGCCGGCCGTGCGCGCGATCATCGGCCACAGCAGCTGGCGCAGATTGCGCAGGCAGGCGCGCCATTTGCCCTGCCAGGTAATCATCAGCACGGCCATCAGGCCGCCCAATAGAAAGGTGGCAAAACAGATCTGCAGCACGGGCCAGGGGCCGGCAAAAGCGCCCGCCATGGCGATCAGCTTGACGTCGCCGGCGGCCATGCCGCGCAGCACGTACAGCGGCAAGAACAGGAAGAATCCCGTGGCCATGCCGCCCAGCCACAGCGGCGCCAGTTGTTGCGGCCACAGCCACAAATGCAGGGCCAGCGCGGTGACGATGCCGGACAACACCAAGGCATTCGGAATCTTGCGGCGGATCAAATCACTGACGGCGGCGGCCGTCACAAAAAACAACAACAGCAGGTCGCACAAGGCAGTTGCAGGCATGGCATACCTCCCGAAGAAAAACCCGCTGCCGGCCGGCCGGCAGCGGGCACCCGCTTAGGGCGTCAGCACCAGGTTCGACGAAATGTCGGTGAGAACGGCCAGCAAGTTGGTCTTGATCAGCAAGAAACCGGCCGTGATGGCGGTTGCCATCAATGCCGCGATCAGGCCGTATTCGATTGCCGTAATGCCATCCTCATCCTTGATAAACTGCTGTGCTGCCGACAGGAAGGTATGCATGACAAGCTCCCAAAAAGTGAATCACAAGTCCCTGGCGCAATCGGGTGTGAAACATTGCCCTTTCCTGCTAATATGTTTCCTGCCGTAAATTTCTGCGCCATTGCATTGACTATAAAGCGTCCACGTTTCGGCAAATTGACGCGCCACAAGTTTCCATATGGAAATTATCAAACCTTGTGAAAATGACGGCTGGCGCAGACAAATGTTGCGCTGAGGATTGAAAGCCTGCGTCAGGGCACTTTTTGCAACGCGCTGCATCAATATCATGTATTTACATGAAATATTGCATACGTTAATTGCCTATTAGGCAAAAAGACATTATCCTGCTTAGCTCTTCTTTGGAAAGGCCTCTCGCCCGGCGGTACAGAGCGTCATGCCACCAAATAAATCTTGGCTTCTTGTAGACGGACGCGAACATGCTCTTGCTTGATGCAATGCTGGTATGACGACACTTGTGTGACTACTTTCCAGAGAACGACAATGGATTCCCTACTGAAACACATGGTGGATATGACAGGGCACCGCGATCACACGATGCTCGACATCTCCGTGATCTCGGCCGTCCAGGAACTCGCTTCCGCGTCGCAGACCCGTGTGCTGGCCCTGACCACCGTGCGTGGCCAGGTGTTCGTGCGGTCGCGGGCCATCATCGTGGCGGGCAACGTTGCCCGCATGGAAGACAATGCCGATCCGGCGCTGCCGGGCGAACCGCTGTCCGACTACCCGGCGCTGGCCGCCTGCATCCATCGCCATGAAGCGAGCGCCGATACCCTGTGCGCCGACGGCCGCCACCTGCTGTGGCTGCCCATCTGGATCGGCGACCAGGTCACCACCTGCCTGGAAATCACCAACCCCACGCCGTACACGGGCGCCACCATCCAGGTGATCGGCGGCATTGTCAGCGTCTACCGCAATTTCCAGAACCTGCTCGACTACAGCGAACGCGATTCGCTGACCGGCTTATTGAATCGCAAGACCTTCGACGACCAGCTGGCGAAAATCCTGCAAAACCGCGGCGAGCCGGAAGCGGACAAGCCGCGTCCCGTCGAGGAAGAGCGGCGCCACCATTCCGATACGGAACGGCAGTGGCTGGCCGTGATCGACGTCGACCATTTTAAATTGGTCAACGATAAGTTCGGCCACCTGTACGGCGATGAAGTGCTGATCCTGATCGCCAACCAGCTGCAATCGTCGTTCCGCTCGCAAGACCGCATCTTCCGCTTCGGCGGCGAGGAATTCGTCGTGCTGCTGCGCTCGATCACCCTGGAAAATGCGCAGAAAATCATCGACCGCTTCCGCACCAACGTCGAGGCGCACGACTTCCCGCAAGTGGGCAAAGTCACCGTCAGCGTGGGCTTCGTCAGCATCAACGCCTACGAGGCGCCCGTCATCATCCTCGGCCGCGCCGACCAGGCGCTGTACTACGCGAAAAGCCACGGCCGCAACCTGGCTTGCCACTACGACGAGCTGGTCGCCAAGGGCTTGCTCACCACCATCGCCTCGAACGATACGGCGGAATTTTTCTGATCACCTGAAGATGCGCGCCTGAGCGTCCATGGCGGCGTTGCCGTTGCTTGCCGTACCAGTCGTCCTGTCTTCGCGCCAGCGCCTCGCCCTGACGTTTTTCAGGCGCTCTTTTTCAAAGAGCTGACCCGTCCTGGAATAAGTTGACACTTTTTCGTTACAGAGAAGGAGTGTCCGATGGAACAAGGGTTTCGACGCAG
>NZ_JBWKUZ010000021.1:0-96642 GCF_059421435.1 Janthinobacterium sp. GW821-FHT03A03
ACTGCGTCGAAACCCTTGTTCCATCGGACACTCCTTCTCTGTAACGAAAAAGTGTCAACTTATTCCAGGACGGGTCACGCTTATGAATAAAAGCCGACCCGCGGGTCGGCTTTTTTACGTCTGCAGCATCTACCTGACCTTCTCGGCGACGTCGAGCAGGCAGGCGCGGGCGCGGTCCAGGGTCGGGTTGTCGCGCTGGGCCGCATACACGGCGCAGGCGGAATGCGAAAATTCGGGCGCGTCATGCACGCGGTGCAAGAGGCCCGCGTCCAGGTAAGGCTGCGCGCTGCCGATGCGAAAGTAACTGGCGCCGCCCGCTTCCAGCAGGTACACGAGGGCCAGCGGCCCCAGCGAGATCGACACGGGCGGGCTGCTCAGTTCCGGATACGCCGCCTGGTGATTGGCCGCGAAGCTGGGCCCCCAGTCCACGTACACGTACTTATCGACATGCATCTGCCCGTCCGCGCGCGTGGTCACCATCACCAGCTTTTCTTCGGCCAGCAGCTCGCTGACGAGGCCGGGACGCTGGGGCGGGTTGTACAGCACGGCCAGGTCCAGCGAGCCGTCGTGCACGGCGTCGAGCAGGCGCGCCGGGCTGTCGACTTCCGCGCGCAAGGCGATTTCGGGGCAGTCGCGGCTCATGCGTATCAGCCAGTCGCCGAGCATCGGCTGCCATAAGCTCAGTTCGCAGCCGATGCTGACGGCGTCATCGCGCCCCGGCGGCAAGGCCACCTGGTGGCGCGCCCGTTCCCACACCTGCACCATGGTGGCCGCATGGCGCATGAAGCGCTCGCCGGCCGGCGTCAGCCGCGCACCGGCCTTGTTGCGCACGAACAGCTGGCGCCCCAGCTGCTGCTCCAGCGTGCGGATGCGGGCGCTGACGGCCGTCTGCGTCACATGCATGCGCTCGGCCGCCATGATAAAACTGCCGCAGGACGCCACTTCGAGGAAGGTACGCGCTTGATTGATATCCATCAAGCGATGATATCAGCTGCCGCACATTTCAACTGACGCGCTCGTAGCCGCCGAGCACGCCCTGCTTCGATAACACCCATTGCCACAGCTGCAGATCGCGCGCGCGGAAGGCACCCGCGCAGGACAGCAAATAGTATGACCACATGCGGTGGAAGCGCTCGCCCAGCTGGGCGGAAAAGCGCGGCCACGCCTGCTCGACATTCGCATGCCAGGCCATCAGGGTCTTGTCGTAGTCGGCGCCGAAGTTGTGCAAGTCCTCGGCCACGAACAGATCGTCGATGGCGTCGCCGATCTGGCCGATCGACGGCAAGTCGCCATTCGGGAAAATGTATTTGTCGATCCACGGGTCGCACGCGGAATGGCGTTTATTTTTACCTATCGTGTGCAGCAGGAACAGGCCGTCGTCCTCCAGGCAGCGGTGCGCCACCTCCATGAAGGTGCGGTGATTTTTATGCCCCACGTGCTCGAACATGCCGATGCTGACGATGCGGTCGAATTTTTCATCGGTGTCGCGGTAATCCTGCAGGCGGAAGTCCAGCTGTTCGCCGCCCGGCATGCCGCGCGCATACGCAACCTGCTCTTGCGAAATCGTCACGCCCACGCACTGCACCTGGTATTTTTCCGCCGCATAGCGCATGAAACTGCCCCAGCCGCAGCCGATGTCGAGCACGCGCATGCCCGGCTCCAGCCGCAGCTTGCGGCAGATCAAATCAAGCTTGGCTTCCTGCGCCTCGGCCAGGTTGCTGGCATCCTTCCAGTAGCCGCAGGTATAAGTCATGCGCGGATCGAGCATGGCCGCATAGAAGGCATTGCCCAGGTCGTAATGTTCCTTGCCCACCATCCACGCGCGGCGCTCCGTCTGCAGGTTGAACAGGCGCGCATACAGGGCGTGGAAGGCCAGGCGCATGGGGCGCACGTCGTCGGCCACGCGGGCACGCAGCAAATGGCAAAAGAATTCATCGAGCCGGCCCGCATCCCAGTCGCCGTCCATATACGCTTCGCCCAGGCCCAGGTTGCCGCTGGCGAAAGCCCGTTCGGGCACACCTGGTTTGCGCAACTGCATGTCCCACGCGGCGCGGCCATTCAGGCGGATGTCGGCCCTGGCCAGCAATTCGGCCGCTTCGCGCGTCAGCCGCGTGTCGAGCCCGAGTCCGGTGCCGCCCGCCGGTGTTTGTTGCAACTGCATTGCTGCCCGTGTCGTTTGCTGCGTGTTCATGCCGTGCCGCCTCCAGATGATTGTCGGTACTGGCGCGCCGGCAAGTCATTCAGATGCCAGGCGGCGCGCCACCCACAAAATTATCCGCCCGCCACGACCATCTGGATAATGAAACATCATGGTGATTCATATCAAAATATTTGCTCCAAAATGATTTTAATCAATTATTTTATGGAAATATCTTATACAAGAAGCGCGCCGTAGCATGAAAAAAGCCGCCTATACGGCGGCTGTTCGCGGTGCGTTGGCGCCAGTCGGCCCCGCGATCAAAAGTCGTGATTCGATGGATACTTGCTGTAAAAATCGTTATCCCATTTGAAGTTGGTGAACGCCACCGTCATCGACACGTCCAGCGCTTCGACAAAATGCCAGCAGCCGACGGGCAGGAACAGGATCTCGCCCGGCGCCAGCACGCATTCGCGCACCCGCACGTCGGCCATCAGCGGATAGCGCCGCAGGTCGATGTCGCGCCCGTCGACGGGCGTAAAGCAGTGGCGCTGGTTGTACACGCGCGCCACTTCGCAGGCGGCCATGATGCGCAGGCGCTTGCGCCCCTTGACTTGCGCCATGAAGTTGTTCGTCAGGTCGTGGTGGAACGGCGTCACCGTGCCGGCCGGGCCGAACCACAGGAAGCCCGTGGGAGCGCCACTTTGCTCCAGATATTCGGGCAGCTGGCCGATATCGTCCCACAGCTCGCGCAGCGCCTGCCGGTTTTGCGAATCGTTGTTCGCCGTCATGTAAAAATCGTTGGTCGCGCCGCTGTTCTCGACCAGGCTAGCGTACTCGCCAAAGGCCATCTTGCGCTTGTGCGCCACGCTGTTCATTTCGTACTGGGCATCCGCTTCGCGGCCGAACTGCACTTCCACCTCGCGCTGCGCAAAATGTGCGCGGAAATAGGCCGGGCTCCATTTGGCCATGGCGGGCCAGTCGTCCAGCATGCCCGTGATGATGACGGGCTGGTTGGTCGAATAGTATTCCTCCAGGAATTCCTGCGCGCAGAGCCTCTCGCGGCGGGGAATTTCGGGTGAGCGCAGCTGGTTCAGCTTGCGCTGGATATCGATCACCCAGTCGCGCTTGGCCAGGCGGTTCGACAGGCGCACGGCGCCGGCCAGATACGGGCTTTGCAGCGCCAGCTCCACTTCGCGGCGCGCCAGGCCTTCCGCGATGCCGGCCTTTTGCAGCGCCGGCATCAGCGCCGAAGGATGGCTGCCCAGCATGAGGTTTTCCGCGATCCAGCTGCGCCACTCGCGGCTCAGTTCCTGCTCCTGCTGCTTGTTGACTCCGAATGTCGATACCGCCGCCATCGCCCGCCTCCCATGTTTTTCCATGAATAAACGGCCGGACAGCATGGCTATCCGGCCGCGTCTTACGCTACATCAACATTACCGCACTTTCCACACCTCGGTCGCCAGCACGCCGTTCGCGTCGCCATCGAGTTCCCACGAGAATGCGCCGCGCAAGCCCTGGTCCTTCACGTACTTCACCTTGGTGCCGATGACGGTCGGGTCGTCATAGCTCCACCACTGGCCGCCCGCTCCCGTGTACAGGTACAGCTGCTTGGTCACGGGATGGTAGTAGCGCGTGCCGGCCTTGGCGACGAGGATTTTATAGTCCTCGATGCCCGACTCGTAGGTGCCCGGCGCCGTGCCCGTGGCCGCCTGGTACAGGCCGTCGCCGTTCGGTCCCGGCGCCACGCCCGTCCAGCCGCGGCCATAGAACGGTATGCCCAGCAGCAGCTTGTCGCGCGGCACGCCGGCGGCAAGCATGTACTGCACCGCCTTGTCGCCCACGTATTCGCGCGCCATGCCCGTCGACGGATCGGCAGGGTCGGCAAACAGCTGGGCGTTGAAGTTGGTGCTGTTTTCCCAGCCGCCGTGGAAGTCGTAGGTCATCAGGTTGATCCAATCCATGTACTGCGAGTACAGGGCCGGTTCCGTGTTGTCGATCTTGTCCTTGCCGGCACCGACGGCCGCCGTCAGCAGGTAGCGCTTGCCGTTGGCGGCGCCCAGCGCATCGAGCTGGCTGCGGAATTCCGCCATCAGCAAGGTGAAGTTGCGCTTGTCGTTGGGGCTGACCGTGTTGTACGGCTGGCCGCCGCCGACCGGGTATTCCCAGTCGATGTCGATGCCGTCAAAGATGTTGGCCGCCGCCCCCACGCCGCCGCGCCCGCCCTGTACCGGCAGGTTGCCCTTGATGTAGATGTCG
The DNA here is from genome assembly GCF_059421435.1 of Janthinobacterium sp. GW821-FHT03A03. NCBI lineage: Bacteria > Pseudomonadati > Pseudomonadota > Betaproteobacteria > Burkholderiales > Oxalobacteraceae > Janthinobacterium > Janthinobacterium sp. GW821-FHT03A03. Next base: position 4,397 of record NZ_JBWKUZ010000021.1, read on the forward strand.
ATGCAGGAACGCACCATCTGCTTGCGCAGCGCATCGGTGGCCGACCCGACGGAGAAGTTCTTCGACCAGCTCCAGCCGCCCAGGGAGATGAACAATTTCAGGTTCGGGTGCGCCGCCTTCAGCTTTTTCAGCTGCAGGAAGTTGCCCGACAACGGCGCGTCCCACGGAATGGCCTGGCCATCGACGGTGCGCTTCGGCGTGCGGATGTAGTCGGCCTCGGCATCGCCGCCCGTGCCCGCGTCCGGCGAATTCGGATTCGTCGCGCCCGGCTCCGTCTTGGTGATCATGCCGCATTCATAGCCGCCGTTTTTCGGATAGATATTGCCGAAAGCGTAGTTGATGAATGTCAACTTGTCGGCCACGCCGCTGGTATGCACGTTCGCCACTTCATAGTCGCGGCCATACACGCCCCATTGGGCGAAATAGGAACCGACTTCGCGGCCCGCGGGCGTCGGAGTAGGCGTCGGAGTAGGCGTTGGCGTTGGCGTTGGCGTTGGCGTTGGCGTTGGCGTTGGCGTCGGTGTCGGCGTCGGTGTCGGCGTCGGCGTCGGCGTCGGCGTGATGCTGCACAGCTCCTGGCTGGTCCATGGTTTGCCCGTGCCGGCGGCGCCGTTGTTGGTCGACGGGTTATCGCCCAGGGTCCAGTAATTGGCACGGTAATTGGTGCCGGCAAAGCTGACGATGGCGCCCGCGCTGTAGGCGGTACCCGATGCCCACGCCAGCGCGCAGGTGCTGCCCGTTGGCGTTGGCGTTGGCGTTGGCGTTGGTGTTGGCGTTGGCGTTGGCGTTGGCGTTGGCGTTGGCGTTGGCGTCGGCGTCGGCGTCGGCGTCGGGGTTGGCGTCGGGGTTGGCGTGGTGCCGCCGTCGCAGCTGCCGCCGGCGCTCCACAGGCTCGGCGTGGAAACGGGATTCCAGCCCGAGCCCACGTGGTCGGTCTGCGTCACCAGGGCCGTGTAGTTGGCGCCCAGGTACGTGACCACCGTGCCCGCGTTATACGTGCCGCCCTCCTGCCATGGGATGCAGGCGACCGTGCTGACAGCCAGCAGTTGCGAACCTGCCGGCGCGCTGGCGTCGCCACCGCCGCCGCACGCAGCCAGCACGCCACCGCTGGCCAGGCATACCATCATGTTCCTGATCGTTTTTCTGAGTATTAAATTTTCCACGTTGTCTCCTGTTCAGGTTTGCGGAAATACCACTCTGCTTCGATAAGAGCTACCTGTGATCTTGTTTTTTTGCAGTTGCAAGAACAGCATGCTGCTGAAAAAATAGGCGGTCAAGTGGTTTTGAAGTGGCCTCGAAGTGAGTAATACCACTTTGCGCAAAAAGCGCAGCGGCTTATGCGAACGGCGTGTTGTCCTACTGGACAATGAAAAAACGGCAGAGGAAGGACGAAAAAAGACGCTGGACCAGGAAAAGACAGACCAGTTTTTTAATACGCTGTGAGTGGTATTAGCGCGGAACCCGGGCCAGCGCATGGGGGAGCTTCAGCGCGCCTGAAAAACGTTCAGAGCAAGGCGCCTTGCCGAAGGCAGTACGAATAGTACGGCTAGGCAAGGCAACGCAGCTATGGACGTTTTTTCACGTTCAGAGCAAGTCACCTTGCCAAAGACAGTACGTAAGTACGGCTAGGCAAGGCAACGCAGCTATGGACGTTTTCTCAGGTGTGCCCTCAGAGCAAATCAAACACTGCCATGGATTCCACGTGGGAAGTATGCGGGAACATGTTCACCACGCCCGCCTTGCTCAGTACATAACCCGCTTCCAGCGCCAGGATGCCGGCGTCGCGCGCCAGCGTGGACGGGCTGCACGACACATACACGATGCGCTTGGGCAGCAGGTCCGGACGCACTTGCGACAGGCCGACCAGCGCCTGGCACAGGGCCATGGCGCCATCGCGCGGCGGGTCGACCAGCATGCGGTCGAATTTGCCCAGCGCGATCAGGTCGTCCGTCGTCACTTCGAACAGGTTGCGCGTCGAGAACGAGGTTTTTTCCGCCAGGCCGTTGGCCAGCGCGTTCTCCAGCGCCCGCTCCGTCAGGGTGGTGCTGCCTTCGATGCCGACCACTGCGCTGCCTTGCGTGGCCAGCGGCAAGGTGAAATTACCGAGGCCGCAGAACAGGTCGGCCACGCGGTCTTGCGGCTGCACTTCCAGCAAACGCAGGGCTTTCGATACCAGCACGCGGTTGATGTGGTGGTTCACTTGCGTAAAATCAACGGGTTTGAACGGCATCTTGACGCCGAATTCCGGCAGCAGGTAATGCAATTGCTTGTCGAGCGGATAGAACGGCACGGCCGTTTCCGGACCTTTCACCTGCAGCCACCATTGCACGCCGTACTCGTCGGCAAAGGCCTTCAATTTCGTTTCGTCGTCCGCCGTGAGCGGCGCCATGATGCGCAAGACCATGGCCGTGACGTCTTCGCCGACAGCCAGCTCGATCTGCGGCATCTGGTCGAAGATGGACAGCGACGCAATCAATCCACGCAGCGGCAGCAGCATGGCGGAAATGTGCGGCGGCAGGATTTCGCAGCTATCCATGTCAGCGACAAACGCCGATTTCTTTTCATGGAAGCCCACCAGCACGGCATCCTTCTTCTTGACGTGGCGCACGGACAGGCGCGCGCGGTAGCGGTAGCCCCAGGTCGGGCCATACATGGGGCGCATGATGCTTTGCGGGCGCACCTTGCCGATATGCCACAAGTTGTCTTCCAGCACGCGCTGCTTGATCGCCACCTGCGCCGACGGCTCCAGGTGCTGCATCGAGCAGCCGCCGCAGTTGTCGAAATGCTTGCACTTGGGCGTCACGCGCATGGCCGATTCGCGGTGCAGCGCCGTCATGCGGGCCATTTCCCAGTTTTTCTTCTTCTTGAACGTCACAAAGCTGACGCGCTCGCCCGGCAATGCGCCTTCGACAAACACGACCTTGCCCGGCGAGCCGTCTTCGTTCTCGATATGGCCAACGCCGCGGGCGTCCATGTCGAGCGATTTGATTTCGATGATATTTTCTTGCATAGCGATCAATAGGTAAGAGTGGGCCAGGACGCAGGGCCGCGCTGGAACTTGAAAGAATGGGGGAAAGTCAGGCGCCGCGAGCGGGGCGTATGATAGCAGATGCGGCCCCGAAAATACCGGGACCGGGCGTCCTAGAGCAAGGAGTCGCGCACGACGCCGCGCGCCGCCATGGCGCGCTTCAGTTTAATCAGCGCTTCCTGCTGGATCTGGCGCACGCGCTCGCGCGTCACGCCCATTTCCTCGGCCAGGGTTTCCAGCGTGGCCGGATCGTCGTTGTCGAGGCCGAAACGGCGCATGATGACGACGCGCTGCTTGTCGGGCAGCTTGGTCAGCCAGTCGCGCACCAGCACCGTCATTTCGTGGTGTTCAGCGCGCGCGTCGGGGCTGTCTTCGCTGGCGCCGGGCAACATGTCCATCAGCGACGACTGCGGGTCGTTGTCGAGCGGCGCGTCGAGCGAGGTGGCGTGCTCGGACAGGGCCAGGATATCCTGCACCTCTTCCACGGGACGGCCCACCAGGTGGGCGATGTCTTCCGCGGTGGCATCCTTGCCGTCGTGGTGCTGGGCTTCCAGGTGATACTTGCCGCGCAGAATCTGGTTCAGTTCGCGCACCATGTGCACGGGCAGGCGCACCGTGCGCGCCTGGTTCATGATGGCGCGCTCGATGCTCTGGCGTATCCACCAGGTGGCGTAGGTGGAAAAACGGAAACCGCGCTCCGGTTCGAACTTGTCGATGGCGCGCATGAGGCCGATGTTGCCCTCCTCTATCATGTCGAGCAAGACCACGCCGCGGTTGATGTAATGCTTGGCGATCGACACGACCAGGCGCAGGTTGTGCTCGATCATGGTTTGCCGGGCTTCAAAATTGCCCTGCTTGGCCAGGGTGGCGTAATGCACCTCTTGCGCCGCCGTCAGCAGGGGCCGCGTGCCGATCTGGTTCAGGTAGTGCTGCGTGGTATCGGTCGACAGTTCGGCCGCCAGCACTTTCTTCAATTCATCGACACTTTCGACCAGCACGCTGACGCTGGCCACTTCGCCGCCCTCGCCCGCATCGACGGCGTCAATGCCCTCCAGTTCGCCGGCATCGTCCGTCACGACTTCGTCGGCCCCGTCTTCCGGCGGTTCCGGGTCATCGTCCAGCTGATCGTGCGGCGCGTGTGTCATTGCTTTACCTAACGGTTAGGCAGGAATTTCGAAGGGTCGACAGGCTTGCCCTGCTGGCGGATTTCAAAGTGCAGCTTCACGCGGTCGGCGTCGGAATCACCCATTTCGGCGATGGCCTGGCCTTTGTTGACGTTCTGCCCTTCCTTCACCAATATGCTGCGGTTATGCGCATACGCCGACAACAAGCTGTTACTGTGCTTCACGATGACAAGATTACCATAACCACGGATTCCGCTCCCGGCATACATGACTTTTCCCGCGCCGGCGGCCACCACCTGCTGGCCCGCCTTGCCGGCGATGTCGACGCCCTTGTTCTTGCCTTCGTCGAAAGTGCCGATGACCTTGCCTTCGGAAGGCCACATCCAGCTGATCTTCTCGTCGCCTGGCGCCGATGCCGCAGGGGCTGCTGCGGCGGCGGCCGGTGCGGCGGCGACGGTCGGGGCCGGCGCCGGCTTGGCGTCGCCGCTGCCGCCATCGGCGCGCAGCTCGGCCAGGGTGGCGTCGGAATACGCGCGCTTCTCGCCGCGCGGGCCCGTTTTCTTCGGCACGGCCGGCGCGGCCGGCTTGGTTTCCGTCGCCGGCGGCATGACGATGGCCGATGTTTGCGCGCCGCCCGTGTCGCCATTCGGCGGCAGCACGCGCAATACCTGGTCGACCTTGATGTCGTTCGGGTTGCTCAAGTCATTCCAGGCCACCAGGTCGCGGTAGTTCTGGCCGTGCTCGAGGGCGATGCGCAACAGGGTGTCGCCGCGCTTGACCGTGTAATACGCCGGGTCGCGGTCACGCGGATCGCTGGCGGCGGCGCTGCTGCTCGATGGATGGCGCTCCACGACGGGCGCCTGGACACCTGTCGTGCCGCAACCGCTCAACAGGGCGGCCAGCACGAGGCTGCAGAGGATTACATTGTTTTTCTTAATCATTCGTTTTCTTCATCATTCGCATGTATATTCAGGTCCTGCTTGCTAGCTGATCCGGGAATCATCATATGGTGCCCGGGCGCAAAGGCACGAAATGGCAATCTTCCAGGGTTTGGCTGGTCCATTCCATTTTCCCCACCCGGGTAATGAGTTGCAAGTGTTGCAATTTTGCACCGACTGGCGCAACCAGACGCCCACCGAGCGTCAGCTGTTCCAGCAGGGCTTGCGGGACTTCCAGGCCGGCTGCGGCAAGGATGATCCCGTCAAAGGGAGCCGCCTGCGGCAGGCCAAGCATACCATCTCCGTACTGCAAGCGCAGATTCGACACGCGCAGCGGGCGCAGATTGGCCTTCGCCAGCTCGTGCAGGGGCCGGATGCGCTCGATCGAATACACCTCTTTCGCCACCAGCGACAGCACGGTCGCCTGGTAGCCGCAACCGGTGCCGATCTCCAGTACGCGCTGCAAGCTGCCGCCATTGCGCATCACTTCGATCATGCGCGCGACGATGTACGGCTGGGAAATGGTCTGGTGATGGCCGATGGGCAGGGAGGCATCGATATACGCCTGCGACGCCAGCGCCTCGTCCATGAACATGTGGCGCGGCACGGCCTGCATGGCGTCGAGCACCACCTGGTCCTTGACGCCCTGCTTCGCGATGCGCGCCACCATGGCCCGGCGCACGGCGTCCGATACCAGCGGATTTTGCCGCGGCGGCGCCACCACGGCCGGCTGCGCCCGCTCATTGGCGATGGCCTGCGCGCGCGACGGTGCAATAGGCGCCATGGCGCCATGGTGCGGCGTGCCGCCCCGGGCCGCATTCTGCGCCGCATTCTGCGTGGCCGTCTGCGGCGTGGCGATGCGCGACTGCGCCAGCGACTGCCCCCCGCCCTGCCTGGCGGGCCTGCCCGCCAGCGAATCGAGGGAAAGGGGGAAGGTGCGCGGCTTATCGGTCATGGTCAGCGGTCATGCCAGGCCCTGGGCCAGGGCATCGAGTTGGGTAGTATGCGTCAGGTCGATCTGCAGCGGGGTGATCGAGACTTGTCCTTGTTGCACCGCGTAAAAATCCGTGCCGGGACCGCCTTCCCTGGCGGCGCCGGCGGGGCCGATCCAGAAAATTTCACGGCCACGCGGGTCGAGCGCGCGGATCACCGGTTCGGCCGAATGGCGCTTGCCCAGGCGCGTGGCCGCCACGCCTTGCAGTTGCTCATAGGGAATCGCCGGAATATTGACATTCAGCAAATACGGCTTTTGCAGGGCATCAAAGCGCCGTTCGACGATCTCGCGCGCCACGCGGGCGGCCGCGTCCAGGTTGACCCAGCCAAACTCGGACTGCGAAAAGGCGATGGCCGGAATGCCGAACAGATAGCCTTCCGTGGCCGCGGCCACGGTGCCCGAGTACAAGGTGTCGTCGCCCATATTCGGACCATTATTGATGCCGGAGACCACCAGGTCCGGGCGCTCCATCAGCATGCCCGTCAGCGCCACATGCACGCAGTCGGTCGGCGTGCCGTTCACATAATAAAAACCGTTGGCTGCCTTGTGCACGGACAGGGGGCGGTCCAGCGACAGTGAATTGGATGCGCCCGAGCGGTTGCTGTCGGGCGCCACCACCACGATCTCGGCAATCGGCGCGAGCGCGTCGGCCAGTGCCGCAAGACCCGGCGCCAGGTAGCCATCGTCGTTACTGATAAGAATTCTCATAACGGGATTTTACCTGAAGCAGTGCCAACACTGCGCGTACCGCACGCCGATCGGCAGCATTTTTTATGCCTGCGCACCGGCATGGCGCGCAGGCTCAGCGCTGCTCGATGCGCGCTTCCGACAAGGCCCCTTCCAGCGCCTGCACTTCATCCTCCTGCAAGGCCAGCAAGGCATCGAGGTTGCCTTGCAATTTATACATTCTTTTCAGCTGCGCCATACCGCGCTTGCGCAGCTTGCCGGGCACGCCGGGACGCAGCAGGCACGCTTTCAGATGCTCGGCCAGTTCGCCCGCCTGCGCATACTGCTCGCGCTCGATCATGCCCTGCAGCATGCCGATCATGCTGGCCAGGGTTTCCGGTTCCGCCACCTCATGGCCGTTGGCGCGGCCCGCGAGGATGGTTTCCTGCAAGTGGCGCGCGCTATCGAGCACGCTGTCCGCATGCGCGTGCGCCTTGTCGGCCGCGGGCGCGTTCAGCAGCCGGTCACTGCCGCTGAGTACGTCATCTTCCAGCAGGCGCGCCGCCGCGCTGTCGCCCTGCTGCTGCAGGGTGCCGGCCAGCTGCTTCTTGCTGTGCAAGGTATCGAGGTGATCTTCGCCCAGCAGGCGCGCATGTACTTCCAGCACTTGCTCCTGCACGCTGCGCGCCGCGTCGAGTTCGCCGCGCCGCAACATGGCTTCGGCCAGCTTGCGCTGGCTCATCAGGGTTTCCGGATGGTCCAGCCCCTGCGTGCGCTCGCGCGCCGCCACCTGGTCTTCATGCAACTGGCGCGCACCGGCCCAATCGCCCTGCCCGGCCACGATATCGGCCAGCAGATCGCGCGTGGCCAGGGTGGCCGCATGGTCGCCGCCCAGGCGCCGCTCCTGCGCCTGCAACACGGCGTCGAGCAGGCGCCGCGCGCCTTGCAGGTCGCCGTCGCGCCCGAGCGCCTGCGCCAGGGCCAGCTTGCTGCGCAAGGTATCGCCGTGTTCGGCGCCAAACAGGCGTTCGCGCGCCGCCACCACCTTGGCCAGCACTTGCTGCGCCTGCCCGAGCCGTCCCATGCGCAGCAAGGTGGCGGCGCGGCCATCCATCGCTCCCAGGGTCACCGGATGCTCACCGCCCAGCAGTCGCACGTAGCTGGCCAGCACCGCATCCTGCAACAGCAGCGCCGCCGCCAGTTCTCCCTGCAGGGCCAGGGTCTGCGCCAGGCAAGCCCTGGCGGCCAGGGTGTCGGGATGCTCGGCGCCCTGCAGGCGTTCGCGCACGTCGGCCACGTCTTCTTCGAGGAAGCGCGCCTCGTCGAGCTTGCCCTGCTGGCGCAGCAGGCGCGCCATGCCGCTCTTGCCGGCCAGGCTGTCGGGATGCTCTTCGCCCAGCAGGCGCACGCGGATCTCGACGCTTTGCCGGAAGGCGTCGAGCGCCTGCGCGCCGCGCCCGTCCTTGCGGTACAGCTCCCCAAGGCGGGCCAGGTCGCGCGCCAGCGGCAGGGCCACGGCGCGGCCCGGTTCGAGCAGCAAGGCCTGGCGCGCTTCGCTGATGGCGTCGAGCAAGGCGATTTCACGGCTCGATTGCCAGGGAAAATAGCCGCCCGTCATCCAGTGCAAAAAGGCTTCAAAGGTGCGCGTGAGGGAAAAGCGGTCGCCGCCCTGGTCTATGCGCACGGCCAATTGTTCGCCATAGGCAAAGGTTTTCGTCTGCTGCAACTGGACTTCGTCGAAGTAGCTGTCGAGGGCGATCTGCGGCAAGCCGTACGAGGCGCGCAGCAGCCGTTCAAACATGGGCTGGAAACCGGCGATGCCCTTGTGCGCGTCGCCGCGGCGCCACTCGGCGCGCTGTGCCCCGTCGCCCATTTCTATGCGCGAGGGCAAGGGATACACGAGCAGCGGGCGCTGCTCGTCTTCATGGCTGCGCCGGTATTCAATGGCGCGCGTGACGAGCGCGTCGACGCCTTCGAGGCTTTGCCGGTTCGGCGTGAAGACCACCACCAGCTTTTTCGGCAGCAAGGTGGTGCAGATGCCGGCGCTGTCCGTGCGCCCCGTGCGCGAATCGACCAGCACGTAGCGGAAATGCTGGGCCAGGGTATCGGCGAAGCAGCGGAACAGGGCCGGGCAGGTGTCGAACAATTGATCCCAGCGCATCTGCGACAGGCGCTCGCTGTAGCTGGCGTCGAAACGCCCGGCGCGCATCAGGTACAGCGGGCTGCCCTGGTCGACGCGCACCACGTATTGCTGCCAGTCGATGGCGTCGAGCACGCGCTGCGCCAGCACCGCATCGTCGCGGCCCGCGCCCTGCCCGGCACCGCTTTCCAGGCTGAAGCGTTCGAGCTGCAGGCGGCAAGCCTCGAAGAATTCCAGTACGCCAGGACGCTCCTCGTGCTGCTCGAAGTAATGGTGCAGGCCCGGCGCCTCCATGTCCCAGTCCAGCATCAGCACCGGCACGCTGGCGTTTTCGCGGCGCGCCAGCAGCACGGCGATATTCGACAGCGCCATGGTGCGGCCCGTACCGCCCTTGTAGGAATAGAAGGTGACGACTTCGCCAGGGGCGCTCAGAGGCGGTAGGGACAGGCGTTGGCATTCCATGACAGGACCTTTTGACGTGGATTAACGTGGAAAGTGTGGAGGCGGAACGGCACGCCATTCCGGCGGAATGTCGGGCAACACGAAACGGCTGCAATCGTGGCCAGGCGGTGTCGAACGCTTGAGCAAGTGGTAATGCGTGGCGATACGCTGCACGATGCGTTCGATGTCGGGCAGGTATTGTGGATTCGACTTCAGGTCGCCGCTGGCCAGCGTATAGCCGGAGAAATCGACGTACAGGCCCGATTCCGTGATTTGCGGCGGCAAGCCATCGGGATGGCGCGTCATGATGATGGGAATGATCAAGTGGCTGGGCAAGTCATACCAGGCGCGGCGCTCCTGCTCGATCAGTTGCATGGCGGCAAACTCACGCCGCGTGTAGCCGTGCGCTTCATATTTCGGCGTGTACAGCACGATCATGCACACGCTCTGGCACATGGCGCGCGCCACGCGCAGGTCGATATCGTCGCCGCCGCCCAATTGTTCGCTGTCGATGAACAGGACCTCCTCGCGGTCCAGGTGCGGCTCCAGATAGCAGGCCAGGGCCTCGATGAGGTCATTCTTGAATTTGTTCATGAACGCATATTGGCCGTGCGCATAACTCAAGAAACAGCCGTAGCGGATCTCCATGGCATCCCCCTGCTTCCCCGTGCGGCTTTGCCGTCGCCGCGCCCTGATCCCTCAGGGCATGAAGTCACTGTAAACGGCTGGGCAACAAGCTGTTTGCGCTGGCGCAAAGATGTGTCTGGCGTCCTGAACATCAGCGGCTACGCCAGAATGTGGCGCGATCACGCCCGTTTCCGGCATGCCGGGCACGCAGGCAGGGCAAGGCGCCGATGCGCCACGGCATCGGCTACTGCGTTGATTCCAAAGGGAAATAGCCGGCGCACTGGCGCCGGCAAGAGAAACTACTCGGCGCGGGGCGGCAAGTTGCGGAAGAACTCCACCACTTCGTTCGTATCGCGCGTGCGCTTGAACGGCGGCAGGCTTTGCCAGATGCGCTTGCCGTAGGGCTTGGAAATGAGGCGGGGATCGCAGATCATCAGCACGCCGCGGTCGCCCTCGTCGCGGATCAAACGGCCTGCGCCCTGCTTCAGGTTGATGATGGCTTCCGGCAGCGAATGGTGCATGAAACCGTTCTTGCCCTGTTTTTCCATCACTTCGATGCGCGCGGCCAGCACCGGGTCGTCCGGCGGCGCGAACGGCAGCTTGTCGATGATCACCAGCGACAAGGCATCGCCGCGCACGTCGACGCCTTCCCAGAAGCTCTGGCTGCCGATCAGCACGCCATTGCCGGCGGCGCGGAACTGGTCCAGCAATTCCGTGCGGCCCCGGTCGCCCTGCACGAACAGGGGGAAGTTCAGGCCGCGCTGCTTGAACTCGTCGGCCAGGCGTTCGGCGGCCCGCTTGACGGCGCGCAAGGTGGTGCACAGGAAGAAGGTGCGTCCGCCCGCCGCCTCGATGATGGGCAGGGCGCAGTCGATGACGGCGTCCGTATAGCCGAGGGAATTGGGCTGCGGCAGGTTTTGCGGCACGAACAGCAAACCCTGCTGGCCATAGTCGAACGGACTCGGCCACGTGTGCGACGGTTCGCCCGTCAAGCCCATCTGTTCGGAAAAATGCTTGAAATCGTTCTTCACGGCCAGGGTGGCCGACGTGAAAATCCAGCTGCGCGGCGTGCCTTCGCGCTGGTTGTTGAAGATAGGCGCAATCGACAGCGGCGTTTTATGCAGCTGCAGGGAGCTGGAAAAGGCTTCCACCCAGAACACCGCTTCCTCGCCGGCCGCCACCTTGGCTTTCGGGTCGAATTTCCAGCCGCTCAGCTGCTGCGCCAGCTCGACGCCGCGCACGCGGCACTGTTCCAGGGTTTCCGCCCGTTCCGCCTGGGTTTCCAGCACGGCCACCATGCCGTCAAGCTCATCCTTGAGGGTCTCGAGCGCGGGGAAGAAATCGCTGGACGGGGCGATCTGCGGCAAGGACAGGCGCACGATGTCCTGCGGGAAGGTCAACCGCAGGTCGCGCGCCGCCTTTTCCACCACCGTGACCGTCTTCGCCCAGTCGATGCCGCGCGCATGCGCGAGGCCCTCGGCCAGCACGTCGCGGCACAGTTCCAGGATTTGCGAGGTGGACACGGTATTTCCAAAGAACAAAGTGGCCGTGTCGGGCAGCTGGTGCGCCTCGTCGAAGATGATGGTATTGGCCGAGGGCAGCAATTCCGCCACGCCCGTGTCCTTCAGGGCCACGTCGGCAAAGAACAGGTGATGGTTGACCACCACTACGTCGGCTTGCTGGGCTTCCTTGCGGGCCTTCATCACAAAACAATCCTGGTAGTACTGGCACTCGGCGCCCATGCAGGTGTCGCGCGTGGACGTGACCAGGTTCCAGATCATGGCGTTTTCCGGCACCTTGGCCAGTTCCGCCTTGTCGCCGGAACTGGTCATCTTGATGAAACGCGAGATTTCACGCAAATGCCCCACGTCGTCGCGCGAGGTCATGCGTCCGTTCTGCAGCGTGCGTTCCAGGTGATAATGGCAGACGTAATTCGAGCGGCCTTTCAGCAAGGCCACGGAGACGGGCGCCTGCAGCGCGGCGCGCACGGTGGGGATATCGCGCAGGAACAGCTGATCCTGCAAGTTCTTCGTACCGGTGGAAACAATGGTCTTGCCGCCCCACATCAGGGCCGGCACCAGGTAGGCAAAGGTTTTGCCGGTGCCCGTGCCCGCCTCGGCGATCAGGGTCGTCTGGCTGTCGATGGCGCTGGCGATGGCCTTGGCCATTTCCGTTTGCGAGCGGCGCGGCTTGTAGCTGCCCACGGCCGGTCCCAGCGGACCGCCGGCGCCAAACAGGCGTTCGATGTCGGCATCGTGCTTGCCAGGGGCCGCCTGGGGTTCGTCTGGCACCTGTGGTGGCTGGCCTTCTTGGCTTGCAGGCAATAAATTGTGATCGGTCAAAATATACTTAAGGTTATGGCTGGGCCGGGCTGGGCGCTACTGGCGCCCTCAGGCTGGAACATCGGGCACAAGTTGCATTTTTAGCAATGTGATGTGGTCCTTCAGCTGCAATTTGCGCTTTTTCAAGCGGCGCAGTTGCAGCTCGTCATAGTGACCATCGAGTGTCAGCAACTCGATCACGGCATCGAGGTCACGGTGTTCCACGTCGAGTTCAATCAGGCGCCGCTCTATATGCTGTACATCGCTCATGTGTTGCGTTCCAGGCAGTGTTGATCAACAGGCGCGCGCAGCGTGCGCAGGCCGCCATCTGCGCCGGATCACCGGCGAGTGCATAGTTTAACCTGCCGCGCGGGATAGGGCACGCCATTTCCGGCGCGCCCGGCGGCGGGGCCGCTTATTTGGCAGGCGGGACGGCGACGGCCGCGCCGCTGGCCGCTGCCTTGGCCGCCTTGGCGTCAGCTTCGGCCTGGCGTTCGGCCAGGCGCTGCGCCACGCGCTTCTGGCGCGCCGCGGCCTCGGCCTGCTTGCGGGCAAACGCCGCTTCGCGGGCTGCGCGGCGCGGCGCCTCGGCGGCATCGTCGGCGGCCTGCTTTTTCACTTTGGCCGCATGTTCGGCTTCGCGCTCGGCCACGCTCTTGCCTTGCGGCTTGGGTGGTTCCGGCTCGGGCGCGACCACTTTCACGGGCTTGGGCAAGGCGGCGGCGCGCTGCTCGGCATCGAGACGCGCATCCTCCTGCGTCCGGGCCAGGTCGATATCGCGCAGGCGCACGGACTCGGCGCGCTTGAAGTGATTCGCTTCAGCCTCGATGGCGCGCAGGCGCACGAGGATCAGGCGGCGCTTTTCCTTGGCCTTGTCCAGGCAGCTGTTCACGAAGAACTTGCTGTAGCATTCCTGCTCGCGCGCGGCATACTCGTCCTCGGCCGCCTCGCGCTCGCTGGCTGCCAGCTTGAGCTTGGCATCGGCCTCGTCGATGGACAAGGTGGCGGGCACCTGCGGCACGCCGACCTCATCCAATGCCGCGCTGCCCTGGTGGGCGCAGGCGGACAAGGCCAGGGCCAGGCCAACGCCTGCCGCCAGCTGGTATAGTGTTTTTGCCATCATATTCATTCTTCCTGCCTCAAACGATCGCGTCGGCCGCGCCGCGCTGTTCTTTTTCCATGTATTCGCGCGATTGCATCTCGATGATACGCGAAACGGTGCGGTGAAACTCGTTGGCCAGCATGCCATTCGTGTATAGCTGCTCCGGCGCCACTTCGGCCGACATGATCAGCTTGACCTTCTGGTCGTAGAACACGTCGATCAGCCACGTGAAGCGGCGCGCCTCGGACGACTGCGCCGCCGACATGGCCGGTATGCCGGACAATATCACTGTATGGAAGCGGCTGGCGATTTCCAGGTAATCATTTTGCGAGCGGGGGCCGCCGCACAGGGTGGCGAAATCGAACCAGATGATGCCGCCGGCGCGCCGCAGGCAGTGGATTTCGCGGCTCTCGATGCGGATGTGCGCATCTTCGTCGGCCGTCTCGGCGATGCGCGCGTAGGCCTCGCGCAGCGCGCGGTCGGTGGCCGCGCCCAGCGGCGTGTAGTAGCTTTCCACCTGCTCCAGCGCACGGCCGCGGTAATCGACGCCGGCGTCGACGTTCATCACGTCCAGCTTGGCCTTGAGCAGCGCGATGGTCGGCAGCATGCGGTCGCGGTGCAGGCCATCCGGATACAGCAGGTCCGGGTCGTAATTCGAGGTCATGATGAAGGACACGCCGTTGTCGAACAGGGCCGACAGCAGGTTGTACAGGATCATCGCATCGGCGATGTCCGAGACGTGGAATTCATCGAAACAGATCAAGCGGTATTTCTTGGCGATGCGCTTGGCAACTTCATCGAGCGGGTCGGCCACGCCCTTCAATTCGTCGAGCTGCTGGTGCACGCCGCGCATGAATTCGTGGAAGTGCAATCGCGTCTTGCGCACCAGGGGCACGACCGAATAAAAACTGTCCATCAGGAACGACTTGCCGCGCCCTACCCCACCCCACATGTACACGCCCCTGGGCACGGCAGGACGGTTGATCAGGCGCTTGAAGGTGCTCGAGCGCTGGCCCTTGTAGGCCACCCACTCGTCATAGCACAGCTGCAGGCGGTCGACCGCGCGCCGCTGGGCGGCATCGGCCTTGAAATCGCGCTTCTGCAACGCGTGCTGGTAAAACTCTTCAACGTTCATGGGATTCGATTCAACAGGGATTCTTGACATAGCGCAAACGGGCCGGCAAGGCAGAAACTGCTTTGCCGGCCCGCTGCGAAGTACTCTACTGGTTTACAACGCCTGACAAAACCGTAGCGAGCGGAAGGAAGTTGTGGTCGAGAAGCGCAACTGTACGAAGGTACAGTGAGCATCACAAACCACAAATTACGACGCGCAGCAGGTTTTGCCAGATGTTCTTAGAAGTTCAACGTACGCTTGTCTACGGCCAGTGCCGCTTCCTTGGTCGCTTCCGACAGGGATGGATGGGCGTGGCAGATGCGCGCGATGTCTTCGGCCGAAGCCTTGAATTCCATCGCCACGACGGCTTCGGAAATCAGTTCCGACGCCATCGGGCCGACGATATGCACGCCGAGGATTTCATCGGTGGTCGCATCGGCCAGGAATTTCACCATGCCCGAGGTGTCGCCCAGCGCGCGCGCACGGCCGTTGGCCATGAACGGGAAGGTGCCGGCTTTGTAGGCAATGCCTTCGGCCTTCAGGGTTTGCTCGGTCTTGCCGACCCACGCGATTTCCGGCGAGGTGTAGATCACCCAAGGAATCGTGTTGAAGTTGGTGTGGCCATGCTGGCCGGCGATACGCTCGGCCACGGCAACGCCTTCTTCTTCGGCCTTGTGCGCCAGCATCGGGCCGCGCACGACGTCGCCCACTGCCCAGACGTTCGGCAGGTTGGTCTTGCAGTCGCCGTCGACGGCGATGAAGCCGCGCTCGTCGAGCTGCAGGCCGACCTTGTCGGCACCCAGGCCGTTCGTGTTCGGCGTGCGGCCGATCGAGATGATCAGCTTGTCGAACACGGCTTTTTGCGCTTCGCCCTTGGCGTCCACGAATTCCACGGTGACGTCTTTCTTGCCTGGCGTGATCGCACCGATCTTGCAGCCCAGATTGATCTTCAAGCCTTGCTTGGTGAACAGCTTCGACGCTTCCTTGGCGATCTGCTCGTCCACGGCACCCAGGAAGACCGGCAGGCCTTCGAGCACGGTGACGTCGGAACCGAGGCGGCGCCAGACGCTGCCCATTTCCAGGCCGATCACGCCGGCGCCGATGACGCCCAGCTTGGCGGGTACGGCGTCGATGGCCAGTGCGCCCGTGTTCGACAGGATCAGTTTCTCGTCGAATGGTGCGCCCGGCAGTTCGCGCGCGTTCGAACCCGTGGCGATGACCACGTGCTTGGCGCTCAGGGTTTCGTTGGCTTCGCCCGTCACGCTGATTTCATACGCGCCAGCGGCGGCGGCAGCGAAAGCGGCGCGGCCGTGGAAGAAGGCGATCTTGTTCTTCTTGAACAGGTACAGGATGCCGTCGTTGTTTTGCTTGACGACGGTGTCCTTGCGCTTGAGCATCTGGCCCAGGTTCAGCTTCAGGCCGGCGACGTCGATGCCGTGCTCGGCAAAGCTGTGGCCCGCGTGTTCGAAATGCTCGGACGATTGCAGCAGCGCTTTCGACGGGATGCAGCCGACGTTGGTGCAGGTGCCGCCAGGCGCGGCGCCGCCCTTGGCGTTCGACCACTCGTCGACGCAGGCGACGGAAAAGCCCAGCTGCGCTGCGCGGATGGCGGCGATGTAGCCGCCTGGGCCCGCGCCGATGACAACTACGTCAAATTGTTTAGTACTCATGTTTTGTTGTTCCAATCTCTTCGTCTGGTACGAAAATCCACAATAGAAGGTAAATCACCACGCCGAAGCCGAAGGTCAATGTAAACAGGACGAAGACGAGGCGCCAGATCCACGCTTCCATGCCGGAAGCGCGTCCCAGGCCGCCGCAGACGCCGCCGAGCCAGCGGTCGGTGCGCGAGCGGCGCAGGCGGTTGAATTCCTGCACCAGGTCGTTTGCCGGGCCGGCAGCCGCACCGGCGCCGGACGTGCTGTCCGGCTTGTCCAGGTTGATATTGCTCAAGAGCTTGGCTTTCGCTTGCGCGAATTCCGCGTCGCTCAGGGCGCCCGCCAGATGCAATTCGTGCAGGCGCTTGATTTCTTCAGAGACGTTCATGGGAATCCTCTTTCATTGAGATCAGCCAGCTGCGTCTTCTGGCAAGGGGTATCAGCTACATTGCCCCGGCGGCTACGCCGGGGGACTACAGTGCTTACAGGTCCAGCAACAGGCGTGCAGGATCTTCCAGCGCTTCTTTCATCGCCACCAGGCCCAGGACGGCTTCGCGGCCGTCGATGATGCGGTGGTCGTAGGACATGGCCAGGTAGTTCATCGGACGCACCACGATCTGGCCGTTTTCGACAACGGCGCGGTCCTTGGTCGCATGCACGCCCAGGATGGCCGATTGCGGCGGGTTGATGATCGGGGTCGACAGCATGGAGCCGAAGGTGCCGCCGTTCGAGATCGAGAACGTGCCGCCCGTCAGGTCGTCCAGGGTCAGCTTGCCTTCCTTGGCTTTCGCGCCGAATTCACCGATTTTTTTCTCGATGTCGGCGATCGACAGCTGGTCCGCGTTGCGGATGATAGGCACGACCAGGCCGCGCGGCGAACCGACAGCGATGCCGATGTCAAAGTAGCCGTGGTAGACGATGTCGTTGCCGTCAACGGAGGCATTGATGATCGGGTACTTTTTCAGGGCGGCGACGGCTGCCTTGACGAAGAAGGACATGAAGCCCAGCTTGACGCCGTGCTCTTTCTCGAACTTGTCCTTGTACTTGTTGCGCAGGTCGATGACCGGCTGCATGTTCACTTCATTGAACGTGGTCAGGATGGCGTTCGTCGATTGCGATTGCAGCAGGCGCTCGGCGATACGCGCGCGCAGGCGGCTCATCGGCACGCGCTCTTCAGGGCGGTCGCCCAGGCTGGCGGCCGACGGCGTGGCAACTTGTTGCAGCGCCGGCTTGGCAGCGGCTGGCGCCAGCGGCGCAACGGCTGGCTTGGCGGAAGCGGCCAGGGCGTCGCCCTTGGTCACGCGGCCGTCTTTGCCGGAACCGGCGACGTCGCCGGCGGACAGGCCTTTTTCAGACAGGATCTTGGCAGCGGCAGGCATGGCAACATCGCTCTTGTTCACTGCCGGTGCCGAGTCTTGGGCGGCGGCAGCCAGGGCTGGCGCAGGCACGGCGGACACTTCCATCGGGCTGACCTTGGCCGAGCCATCGGTGTCGATGATGGCGATGACTTCGCCGGCAACGACAGTGGCGCCGTTATCCTTGATGATCTGCACGATCACGCCGGCGGCCGGCGCCGGCAGTTCCAGCACCACTTTGTCGGTTTCGATATCGATCATGTTTTCGTCGCGCGCAACTGCCTCGCCGACTTTCTTGTGCCATGCCAGCAGGGTCGCTTCCGCAACCGATTCCGACAACTGGGGAACTTTGACTTCGATTTGTGCCATGTAAAACTCCGTTTATTTTGTTATTGCGGCGCCGCCCCTGCGTAGCAGGAGCGGCGCTCCGTCATCATCTAGTTGATCGGGCGCAATGCGCATCGCACGGCGCCCGGTATCCTTACTTGGTCAGGATAAAACCTTTCAGCTTCGAAAATGCCGTTTCCAGCAGATCTTTTTGCTGGGCGTAGTGCTTGTCATAGTAACCGACAGCCGGCGACGCCGAAGCAGGACGGCCGGCGTAGGCCAGACGCTGACCCGATTCCAGGCCTTCGAAGATGTTGTGCTGGATCTGGAACCAGGCGCCCTGGTTTTGCGGCTCGTCCTGTGCCCAGACGACTTCGACCAGGTTCGGGAACTTCTTCAGTTCGGCAGCAAACGACTTATGCGGGAACGGATACAGCTGTTCCAGGCGCACGATGGCCGTGTCGGTCTGGCCGCGGGTCTTGCGTGCGTTGACCAGGTCGTAGTAGACCTTGCCCGAGCAGGCGACCACGCGCTTGACTTTCTTGGCATCGATTTTGTCGTCGACTTCGCCGATGACGGTCTGGAAACCGCCCTTGGCCAGGTCGGTCAGCGGCGAACCGGCGTCCTTGTTGCGCAGCAGCGACTTCGGCGTCAGGATGACCAGCGGCTTGCGGAACTGGCGCACCATCTGGCGGCGCAGCAAATGGAAGATCTGCGAAGCCGTCGTCGGCTGCACCACTTGCATGTTGTTGTCTGCGCACAGCTGCAGGAAACGCTCTGGACGCGCGGACGAGTGCTCAGGACCCTGGCCTTCGTAACCGTGCGGCAGCATCATGACCAGGCCCGAAGCGCGGCCCCACTTCACTTCGCCGGAGCTGATGAATTGGTCGATCACCACTTGCGCGCCGTTGGCGAAGTCGCCGAACTGGGCTTCCCAGATCGTCAGCGTGTTCGGTTCAGCGGTCGAGTAGCCGTATTCGAAGGCCAGTACGGCTTCTTCGGACAGCACCGAGTCGATGACGGTGAAAGGCGCCTGGTTGTCCGACACGTTTTGCAGCGGAATGTAGGTTCCGGCATCCCAGCGTTCGCGGTTCTGGTCATGCAGCACGGCGTGGCGGTGCACGAAGGTGCCGCGGCCCGCATCCTGGCCCGTCAGGCGGATGGCGTAGCCGGACGATACCAGCGATGCGTAGGCCAGGTGTTCGCCCATGCCCCAGTCCAGGTTCATTTCGCCGCGGCCCATGGTGGCGCGGTCGCCCAGGACCTTCTCGACCAGCGAGTGGACCTTGAACTGTTCCGGCACGGTGGTGATGCGCGCGGCCAGGCGTTTCAGTTCCGTCATCGGCACGGCCGTATCGGCCGAGTCGGTCCATTTCTTGTTCAGGAACGGCAGCCAGTCGACAGCGTACTTGTTCTTGAAGTTCGAGATGACCGGATCGACGGTGTGCTTGCCGGCGTCCATGGCGTCGCGGAAGGCGGCCACCATCTTGTCGCCGCCATCGGCAGGGATCACGCCTTGCGCAACCAGCTTGTCCGCGTACAGCTTGCGGGTGCCCGGATGCTGGCCGATGCGCTTGTACATCAGCGGTTGCGTCAGTGCCGGCGTATCTTGCTCGTTGTGGCCCAGCTTGCGGTAGCAGATGATGTCGAGGACGATGTCCTTCTTGAATTCCATGCGGTAGTCGAGCGCGATCTGCGTCGCCAGCACCACGGCTTCCGGATCATCGGCGTTGATGTGCAGGACCGGCGCTTCGATCATCTTGACGACGTCCGAGCAGTACAGGGTCGAGCGCGAGTCGCGCGGGTCCGAGGTGGTGAAACCGATCTGGTTGTTGATCACGATATGCACCGTGCCGCCCGTGCCGTAGCCGCGGGTCTGCGCCAGATTCAGCGTTTCCATGACCACGCCCTGGCCGGCGAAAGCGGCATCGCCGTGCACCAGGATAGGCAGCACTTGCGCGCCGTGCACGTCGCCGCGGCGATCCATGCGGGCCTTGACGGAACCTTCGACCACAGGGTTGACGATTTCCAGGTGCGACGGGTTGAACGCCAGCGACAGGTGGACCGGACCGCCCGCGGTGGAGATGTCCGACGAGAAGCCTTGATGGTACTTCACGTCGCCGGCAGGCAGGTCGTCGCCATGCTTGCCTTCGAATTCTTCGAACAGTTCCTGCGGCGCCTTGCCCAGGGTGTTCACCAGCACGTTCAGGCGGCCGCGGTGGGCCATGCCGATGACGATTTCCTGCACGCCTTTTTCGCCGGCGCGCTGGATGGTTTCATCCATCGAGGCGATGAAGGTTTCGCCGCCTTCCAGGGAGAAGCGCTTCTGGCCCACGTAGCGGGTGTGCAGATAGCGTTCCAGGCCTTCAGCCGCGGTCAGGCGGTCGAGGATGTGGATTTTTTTCTCTGGGGTGAAATTCGGGGTGGAGCGGATCGATTCCAGTTTCTCTTGCAGCCAGCGCTTTTCGGCCGGGTCGGAGATGTACATGAATTCGGCGCCGATCGAACGCGTGTAGGTATCGCGCAGGAAGTTCAGCAGGTCGCGCAGCGTGGCGGTCTCGGGGCCGAAATAGGTATTGCTGATGTTGAACACGGTGTCCATGTCCGCATCGGTGAATCCGTAGAAGCTCGGCTCCAGTTCCGGGATCATCGGACGTTCCTGGCGCTGCAGCGGATCCAGGTTGGCCCAGTGCGTGCCCAGGTAGCGGTATGCGGCGATCAATTGGGTGGCGGCGACGCGCTTGCGGCCCATTTCGGCATCGAAGGAAGCGGTCACTGTGCGGATCGGGCCTGCTTTTGCGCGCTCGGCGAACGAGGCGACGACGGAGGCATGCGCCACGTCAGGCTTGTTGGTGCCATCGACTGCAGGCACGTGCTGCATGGCGTCGAAATAGGCGCGCCAGTTGTCCGGTACCGAACCTGGATTATTGAGATACGCTTCGTACAGATCTTCCACGTACGGAGCATTCCCACCGAACAGGTAGGAGTTGGACGTAAATTGTTGCATCATATTGCTCACCTTTCTTCGCGCTTCGCGAGATTAGCGGGTTAATCTAACCTTCCGCGACACGGCCTGACCGGTTAGCGGATTGCACATCAAGTTGTGGGGGAAGGGCTTTTTTATTGCGCCAGCATTCTTCATACCGTCATTTAGAATAGCACGCGGTATTGTAACGCAACAACCACTAGTTGAATTTTATTTGGCAAGCAAATGTAAGCCGTGTTGTTGATTTTCCCGGGCTTGCAAGCCTGCCACTATTGCGCTTACGTCACGTCCGCAGCCTTGCCGGCGCGGCGCTTGCGGCCATGTGGTCTGCCTGCCGACACGGGCGCGGCAATGGCCGCCAGCCACTGCGGGTCGCCGGCAAACCATTCCACCAGGAAGTCAAGCATGGTGCGCAGCAAGGGCGACATGTGCTGGCGCGACGTGTAGACGCCGTAGATGCCCATGTCCTGCGGCTGGTAGGCGGGCAGCAGTTCCACCAGCTGCCCGCTGGCGATCAGCGGCGCGGCCGAGTAACGGGGCTGCATGGCGATGCCAGCCCCCGCCACCGTCGCCACCAGCAGGACCAGCGATTCATTCGCCGACAGACGGCCGCTGACGGGCACAGTGAGCGCTTCCCCATTGTGGGTGAACTGCCACAGGCTCTTGCCGAAATACGTGTACGTGAGACAGTTATGCAGGGCCAGGTCTTCCGCCCGGCGCGGCGTGCCGTGCGCCGCCAGATACGATGGTGCGGCGCACACCACCGAGGCGCAGTTGGCCAGCTGGCGCGCGATCAGGTTGGGCTCGAGCGCATTCGTGATGCGGATCGCCAAGTCGATGCGCTGCTCCACCAGGTTGACGGCGCGGTTCTCCATCTGCAGATCGACGGCGGCGCGCGGGTAGCGCCGCAGGTAAGCGGTCACTGCGCCGGCCAGCGCCGTCTGCGCCAGCGATTGGGAACAGGTTATGCGCAGCAAGCCGTGCGGCGTATCGGCACCGCCGGGCGACGTGACGGCCATGGCGCCGGCCACCTCGAGCATCTGGCGGCAGCGCGCCAGGGTCGCATCGCCCGCATCCGTCAGACTCAAACGGCGCGTGGTGCGATGCAGCAGGCGGGCCCCTGCCCACTGCTCCATCTCGGCCAGATAACGCGTCACCATGGCGCGCGACATGTCGAGCGCCTCGCTGGCCGCAACCATGCTGCCGCGTTCGGCAATAGCGACAAATACTTGCGCGGCGGTTATGCGGTCCATCTGCGGCTCTCCATTGATTCATCCGATCCATGCAACTAAGTATTGCAATCTACCCTATTTCTCGCGCCTGGTCGAAAGGATAATATGCGACAAGGGTATCGAATATCGAAAGAATCATATGCTTGCACGCGCCGTCCAGCCTTCCCTCCCTCTGGAAACCTTCCGCCTGGACGTGCTGGGCCGCGCGCCATCCACTTCGCTGCTGCTGAGCGGCGTGGCGGACGCCATCCTCGTCAATGCCCAGTTCCTGCGCGACGATGCGTCGCAGTTGGCGCACACTATCGCCGCCAGCGGCAAGCGCCTGACCACCATCTACATCAGCGCCGCCGAACCGCAAGCCTATTTCGGCCTGGGCGTGCTGCAGCAGGCCTTCCCACACGCTCACATCCTCGCCAGCGGCGCCACGGTCGAGGCGATGCGCCGCCAGGCCGGCGCCCGTGTCGCTCACTGGGGCGGCATCCTCAAGCACAACGCGCCGCGCCGCATCGTCCTGCCCCGCGTCCACGATGAAGCCTGCCTGCCGCTCGAAGGCGCGAGCGTGTGCCTGCATTCCCTGCTGGCCGCGCTCGGCTGATTCAGACCTCGTCTGCGCGCATAAAAAAACGGGCCGAAGCCCGTTTTTTTTGTTTGCTCGATACAGCCGTGGATTAACGCTTGTCCAGTGGCAGCACTTCGCGCGTGGTCGAACCGACGAACAGCTGGCGCGGACGGCCGATTTTCTGTTCCGGATCGGCGATCATTTCGTTCCACTGGGCGATCCAGCCGATGGTGCGGGCCATGGCGAAGATACCGGTAAACAACGACACAGGAATGCCCAGCGCCGATTGCACGATGCCCGAGTAGAAGTCGACGTTCGGGTAGAGTTTGCGCGACACGAAGTATTCGTCGTTCAGTGCAATCTTTTCCAGTTCCATCGCCAGCTTGAACAGCGGGTCGTCCTGCAGACCCAGTTCTTGCAGCACTTCGTAGCAGGTTTCACGCATCAGCTTGGCGCGTGGGTCAAAGTTCTTGTACACGCGGTGACCGAAGCCCATCAGCTTGACGCCGGAGTTCTTGTCCTTGACTTGCGCGATGAAGGCAGGGATGTTCTCGACCGTGCCGATTTCTTTCAGCATGTTGAGTGCCGCTTCGTTGGCGCCGCCGTGGGCAGGGCCCCACAGGCAGGCGATGCCGGCAGCGATACAGGCGAACGGGTTGGCGCCCGACGAACCGGCCAGACGGACGGTCGAAGTCGATGCATTCTGCTCGTGGTCCGCGTGCAGGATCAGGATGCGGTCCAGGGCGCGCACCAGCACGTCGTTGACCTTGTACTCTTCGCAAGGGTTGGCGAACATCATGTGCATGAAGTTGGCGCTGTACGACAGGTCGTTGCGCGGGTACACGAACGGCTGGCCGACCGAATACTTGTAGGTCATGGCGACCAGGGTCGGCATCTTGGCGATCAGGCGGATGGCCGACACTTCGCGGTGACGCGGGTCGTTGATGTCCAGCGAGTCATGGTAGAACGACGCCAGCGCGCCGACGGTGCCCACCAGGACCGACATCGGATGCGCGTCGCGGCGGAAGCCGCGGAAGAAGAATTGCATCTGTTCGTGCACCATCGTGTGCTTGGTGACGGTGTCGACGAACTTGGCTTTCTGCGCCGCGTTCGGCAATTCGCCGTTCAGCAGCAGGTAGCACGATTCCATGAAGTCGGCGTTGACGGCCAACTGTTCGATCGGGTAACCGCGGTACAGCAACTCGCCCTTGTCGCCGTCGATATAGGTGATCGACGAGTTGCAGGCGGCCGTCGACATAAAGCCTGGGTCGTAGGTGAACTTGCCGCTACCGGCGTACAGCTTGCGGATGTCGATGACGTCCGGGCCAACCGTGCCTTTGTAGATGGGAAATTCAAGCGATGGGCTGCCATCGGAGAACGACAGGGTAGCTTTTGTGTCAGAGGTATTCATGGGCTCTTCCTTCTCGGGAGTGAGTCGAAATTAAAATCAAAAATTCTGGCTGCAATTCGCACCGCGCTCTGGCGGGGCTACAGCGCGCCACTCGCACCGTTTGCAATATATCGCCCAGGCGTCTAGGCAATGCGCAGTCGTTGCAGCAGTGCGCGCACATGCGGCAGGTCGACTTCGCCTTCCGGCTCTTTACGGGCCAGTACCAGATCCATTAACGCATTGTCCGATAAATCCAGCAAACGCGTCAGCGCGTCAACTTCTTCATCGGTCAATTCGGTTTCATACGCATCGAGAAAACGGGTCAGGATAATATCGTTTTCCAGCAAGCCACGGCGTGAACGCCAGCGCAGGCGGGCGCGGTTGGCCGGGTCGGCCTGATGCGAGGACAAAATTGATTCTGTCATTTGGTTTACCACTTTACGTGTGCCTTGCGGCACGGTGCTGCTTTGCAGGCGCCGCCTGCAGGCAAGAGAGGATACCCTCTTCCCGCAAACGGCGCCCGGCGGACGCGATCAGACGGATCAGATCGCGCGGCGGACCATCAATTCCTTGATCTTGCCGATCGCCTTGTTCGGGTTCAACCCTTTCGGGCAGACGTCGACGCAGTTCATGATCGAATGGCAGCGGAACAGGCGGTACGGGTCTTCCAGGTTGTCCAGACGCGCGCCGGTGGCTTCGTCGCGCGAATCGGCGATGAAGCGGTAGGCTTGCAGCAGGCCGGCCGGGCCGACGAACTTGTCCGGATTCCACCAGAACGACGGGCACGACGTGGAGCAGCAGGCGCACAGGATGCACTCATACAGGCCATCGAGTTCTTCGCGCTGTTCCGGCGATTGCAGGCGTTCTTTTTCAGGCGGGATCGAGTCGTTGATCAGGAAAGGCTTGATCGAATCGTACTGCTTGAAAAATTGCGTCATGTCGACGATCAGGTCGCGGATGACCGGCAAGCCTGGCAACGGACGCAGCACGATAGGCTCCGACAGTTCGTTCAGGTTGGTGGTGCATGCCAGGCCGTTCTTGCCGTTGATGTTCATCGCGTCCGAACCGCACACGCCTTCGCGGCACGAGCGGCGCAGGGCCAGCGAGTCATCGACGTCCGCCTTGATGCGCTGCAGTGCGTCGAGCAGCATCTTGTCGGTGTCTTTCAGTTCGACCGTCAGGTCTTGCATGTACGGCTTGGCATCCTGGTCAGGATCGTAGCGGTAGATTTTGAATTTGAGAGTGCGTGCCATGGTATAGCCTTAGAAAGTACGTGGTTTCGGTTTGAAGGTATCAACCGTCAGCGGCTTGGTCACGACTGGCTTGTACTCCAGTCGGTTGCCTTCCGAATACCACAGAGTGTGCTTCATCCAGTTCTCGTCGTCGCGTTGCGGATGGTCGTCCTGGGCGTGGGCGCCGCGCGATTCCTTGCGGGCCGCTGCCGAAACGATGGTCGCTTTCGCCGTCTCGATCAGGTTGTCCAGCTCCAGCGCTTCCACGCGGGCCGTGTTGAAGACCATCGATTTATCCTTGAACGAGACGTGCTTGCGGCGCTCGTCAAGCTTCATGATCTCTTCGACGCCCTTGCTCAGCATCTCGTCGGTACGGAACACGCCGCAGTACTTCTGCATCGTTGCGCGGATGTCGTTGGCCACGCCCTGCACGGTTTCCGTGCCGGTCGAGTTTTCCAGGCGCTGCAGACGGCCCATGGCGAAATCGGCAGCATCGGCTGGCAAAGGCTTGTTTTCCTTGGCTTTCAGACCGCTGTTGACGATGTGGTTGCCGGCCGCGCGGCCGAAGACCACCAGGTCGAGCAGCGAGTTCGTGCCCAGGCGGTTGGCGCCGTGCACGGAAACGCAGGCGCATTCGCCGATCGCGTACAGGCCGTTGACGACCTTGGCCGAATTGTCCGGACCGGTCGGGGTGACGACCTGGCCGTGGATGTTCGTCGGGATGCCGCCCATCTGGTAGTGAATCGTCGGCACGACAGGAATCGGTTCCTTGGTGGCGTCGACGTTGGCGAACTTGTGGCCGATTTCCAGGATCGACGGCAGGCGCTTGGCGATGGTGTCGGCGCCGATATGGCGCAGGTCCAGCATCACGTGGTCCTTGTTCGGACCGCAGCCGCGGCCTTCCTTGATTTCCTGGTCCATCGAACGCGAAACGAAGTCGCGCGGCGCCAGATCCTTCAGGGTCGGCGCATAGCGCTCCATGAAGCGTTCGCCTTCGCTATTGATCAGGATGCCGCCTTCGCCGCGCACGCCTTCGGTGATCAACACGCCCGCGCCGGCCACGCCGGTCGGGTGGAACTGCCAGAATTCCATGTCCTGCAGCGGCAGGCCGGCGCGTGCCGCCATGCCCATGCCGTCACCGGTGTTGATGAAGGCATTCGTCGAGGCGGCGAAGATGCGGCCTGCGCCGCCCGTTGCCATGACCGTCGTCTTTGCTTCCAGGATCATGCATTCGCCGGTTTCCATTTCCAGCGCAACAACACCGATCACGTCGCCTTCGGCGTCACGGATCAGGTCGAGCGCCATCCACTCGACGAAGAAGTGCGTACGCGCGCGCACGTTGCGCTGGTACAAGGTGTGCAACAGGGCGTGACCGGTACGGTCGGCTGCCGCGCAGGCGCGCTGCACCGGCTTTTCGCCGAAGTGGGCCGTGTGGCCGCCGAACGGACGCTGATAGATGGTGCCATCAGGGTTGCGGTCGAACGGCATGCCGAAGTGTTCCAGCTCGTACACGACTTTCGGCGCTTCGCGGCACATGAATTCGATGGCATCCTGGTCGCCCAGATAGTCGCCACCCTTGACGGTGTCGAACATGTGCCAGAACCAGTTATCTTCGGCCATGTTGCCGAGCGACGCGCCGATACCGCCCTGCGCCGCCACGGTGTGCGAGCGGGTCGGGAAGACTTTCGAGAGAACTGCGACGTTCAGGCCGGCTTCAGCCAGCTGCAACGACGCGCGCATGCCGGAACCGCCGGCGCCAACGATGACCGCATCAAAGCGGCGGGTAGGGATTGCAGATTTATATGCTGCCACGATTACACACTCCAGAGTATCTGTACCGTCCAGCCGGCACAAGCGATCAACCACAGCATGGTGGCAATTTGCAGGGTCAGACGGAGGCCAGCGCTTTTCACGTAGTCCATCCAGATGTCGCGTACGCCGACCCATGCGTGGTAGAACAGGGCGACGAAGGTCACCAGGCTGAACAATTTAAACCACTGCTGTGCGAACAGACCGGCCCAGCCTTCATAGCTGAAGTTGCTGCCGGTCAGGAAAGAAATCAGCAAGATGGCGACATACGCCACCATGACGATGGCGGTGACGCGTTGCGCCAGCCAGTCGCGCAAGCCGTAATGGGCACCGACGACGAGGCGTTTCGGTCCGATATTATTGTCTGCCATGTTTAAAATACTCCAAACAGTTTCAAAGCGACCAAGGCCGTCAACACCAGGCTCACGACCAGCACGGACGACGCGGTCTTGCGTGCCGAATCTTTCTCGATGGCGACGTGCACATCCATGAACAGGTGGCGGATACCGGCGCAGAAGTGGTGCAGGAAGGCCCAGACCAGACCCAGGGTGATCAGCTTGACGAACCAGTGCGAGGCGATGCCCTGGAAGTAAGCGAAGGACATTTCGGAACGCAGGCTCAGTTCCAGCATGTACAGGATGCACGGCAGCAAGGCGAAAATGATGAAACCGCTGATACGATGCAGGATCGAGACGATGGCGCCGACAGCCATGCGGTAGTTCGACAATTCGGTAACATGAATGTTACGGAATTGCGGCCGTTCTTTTTTTGGTACTTCTCTTACGGCTTCAGACATAACAAAAACCTCCCCTTTGAATTTCAACTAAATATTGAAGCCGCGATTTTCGCCGATTTTCGCAACCCATACCAATATCTATTGTTACATATAACCAAAATGGTTTTTTACTACAAAATACCGCGCTACTTTCCGTAGTTCACGTAATTTAATTACAGAACCGCCGGCAAAGCACGGCCCGCCGGGGCTGGCCATGCTTTACCTGCGCGTTCTGCTGTCTCCAATGCCCGTCTTGCGACTGGCACTTTGCAAGCGATGCACTTCAGCCTTGCAGCTTGTCCGGACGCCCGCGGGCGCCCCGCTGCTTCAGCTGAGTTCATTCTGATAATGATGACGACTGGTCAGGTACAGGCCCCGGCGCAGTTCGACTGGCTTGTCGCCGTAGGTAAACGACACGCGCTCGGAACTGAGCAAAGGCGTGCCGAGGTCGATATTTAACAATTGCGCGGCGCCCGCGTCGGCGCACACGGCGCGGATCTGTTCTGAGGCGCGGATCATGCGCGTGCCAAATTCCGTCTCAAACAGGCCATACATGGGGCCTTTGTATTCCACCAGGCGCTCGGCCGTCAGCCCTTTGAAGATCAGGCCCGGCAGCCACAGCTCCTCGACGATGGTCGGCACGCCGTCGAAATACTGCACGCGCTTGATGAAGATCACGGCGTCGCCGGATTTCAGGTCCATCAGGCGCGCCACGTCGGCCGGCGCGCGCACGCGCTTGACTTCGATGAACTTGCTTTCAGGGTAATGCGGCACGCCTTCGTCCGGCACCAGGCGCAGGAAGCGGAAGTGCGCGCGCGCCTCATGGTGGGTGGAAACGAAGGTGCCCTTGCCCTGGCGGCGCATGACGAGATTCTCGGCGGCCAGTTCATCGATGGCCTTGCGCACCGTGCCCTGGCTGACCTTGAAACGGCCGGCCAGTTCGACTTCGCTGGGAATGAGCTCGCCCGGCTTCCATTCACCCGATTGCAGGCTCTGCGTAATGAGCGCCTTGATCTGCTGGTAAAGGGGACTGAAGGTCGGCGAGGCATTGACTGCGGGCGTGGCCGCCACAGTGGTATTGACACTGGCGACAGGGACGGGGACGGAGCTGGCCGGCACGGCTGCAGGCGTGGCCGGGGTGCCCGCGGTCGGACTGACCGCCCCGCTTGCAGCAGTGGCATTGTTGGTCAGATTGGACGAGGCGGAATTCATAGTCCGACATTTCAACACAAATCACTGCCCGCGTCCAGTAAAACAGACGCGGTTATCTGTCTTATATAAGACATAAGATATGATTGACAGATAGAGATCAGAGGCCTAAACTGCCTTCGATAAAACATATGCGCCAGCGTTTTATGTTGTCGGCCAGCCACTCTGGTTTCGTGCAGCACAAGCGTGACGGCAGCGTACACCAGCAATTCGGTGGCGCCGGCCGGTTTTGGTATCATTATAGTTTTTCCGGATAAGCGTAAGCCCAGCTTCAAGCCCGTTTTCTTTCCCATTTTTGGAGATTCATCATGGCTAAAACCCCAATGCGTGTTGCAGTGACCGGCGCCGCCGGCCAGATCGGCTACGCCCTGTTGTTCCGCATCGCCAATGGCGACATGCTCGGCAAAGACCAGCCTGTCATCTTGCAACTGCTTGAAATCCCGGACGAAAAAGCCCAGAAGGCGCTCAAGGGCGTGATGATGGAAATCGACGATTGCGCATTCCCGCTGCTGACGGAAATGACCGCCCACTCCGATCCGCTGACCGCATTCAAGGATGTCGACGTGGCCGTACTGGTTGGCGCGCGCCCACGCGGCCCAGGCATGGAACGCAAGGACCTGCTGGAAGCGAACGCCCAGATCTTCACCGTGCAAGGCAAGGCGCTCGACGCCGTCGCTTCGCGCAATGTCAAAGTGCTGGTGGTCGGCAACCCTGCCAACACCAACGCCTACATCGCCATGAAATCGGCGCCATCGCTGCCGGCGAAAAACTTCACCGCCATGCTGCGCCTGGACCACAACCGCGCCCTGTCGCAAGTGGCTGCCAAGACCGGCACCGCCGTCAAGGATATCGAGAAGCTGACCGTCTGGGGCAACCACTCGCCAACCATGTACGCCGACTACCGCTTCGCCACCGTCAACGGCAAGGCCGTCAAGGACCTGATCAACGACCAGGAATGGAACGCCAACGTGTTCCTGCCAACCGTCGGCAAGCGCGGCGCGGCCATCATCGACGCGCGCGGCCTGTCGTCGGCAGCGTCGGCAGCGAACGCCGCCATCGACCACATCCATGACTGGATGCTGGGCACGAACGGCAAGTGGACCACCATGGGCGTGCCGTCGGATGGCTCGTACGGCATTCCTGAAGGCACCGTGTTCGGCTTCCCGGTCACCACCGAGAACGGCGAGTACACCATCGTTCAAGGCCTGGAAATCGATGCATTCTCGCAAGACCGCATCAACCTGACCCTGAAAGAACTGACCGAAGAGCGCGAAGGCGTGAAACACCTGCTGGCGTAAATCCAGTATTGGCGGCGCGGCCAGAGCGCCGCCCGCCAAGAAGGCCGCCCCGCGCATGTCGCGGCGCGGCTGTTTTATCAAGTAGTTTTTACCTGCAGAAATGCCTTAAGCATGCACCCTTCCGAGGTTTTATTCCAAGGCAAACGCCAGCCGCTGTTGCTCGCCGCTTGCGACCACTACGCCGGCTCTGAAAAGCTGATGCGTAAATCGATTGCTTTGCAACAAGAGCTTGGGCCCCTGTTCGATATCACGTTCGACTGCGAAGATGGCGCCAGCGCCGGCAATGAAGAAGCGCACGCGCAGATGATCGCCGGCCTGCTGGCCAGCGACGAGAACCAGTTCAACCGCATCGGCGTGCGCGTGCACGATGTCGACAGCCCGTTTTTTACGCGCGACGTGGAAATCATCTGTGCCGCCGCGGCCCGCCTGGCCTATATCGCCGTGCCCAAGGTGGGCGGCGTGCAGGACGCCATGCTGGCCATCGACCTGATCAATCTACACGCGCGCCGCGCCGGCCGCGACAACCTGCCCGTGCACATCCTGATCGAGACGCACGGCGCGCTGCGCGACGCCTACGCGATCGCCGCCCTGCCCCAGGTCGAATGCCTGTCCTTCGGCATCATGGATTTCGTCTCGGCCCATTACGGCGCCATCCCGGCCGCCGCCATGCGCACGCCGGGCCAGTTCACGCACCCGCTGGTGGTGCGCGCCAAGCTCGAAGTGGCGGCCGCCTGCCACGCGCACGGCAAGGTGCCCTCGCATAACGTGACAACCGACGTGCGCGATTCGGCCGTGGTGGCAAACGACGCCCAGCGCGCTACTGCCGAGTTCGGCTATACGCGCATGTGGAGCATCCACCCGGACCAGATCAAACCCATTATCAAGGCCTTCACACCGCGCCTGTCCGAAGTCAACGAGGCCAGCAACATCCTGAATGAAGCGCTGCGCGCCAACTGGGGGCCGATCGCCCAAAATGGCCGCTTGCATGACCGCGCCAGCTACCGATATTATTGGACCGTTTTGCAACGCGCCAAACTGGCGGGCCTGGGCCTGCCCGAGGCGGCCGCCGCATTACTGAATACACCTTCTTCCAGCACCACTGAAAACTGACAGGAATTACACGATGTCCATCTCCAAATTAGCAATTGCCTGCAGCGTCGCGCTGGGCGCCATGACCCTCACGCTGGCGCCGGCCAGCTTCGCCGCCACGGCAGAGGCAAATCCCAAGGCCGTCAAGGCCAAGCCGAAAGCCAAGGCCAGCAAGGCCAAGGCGGCCGCCAAGGAAGCCCATCCGCTCGCCATGTCGGTCGCCGACAAGGAAGAAGCCGATGAGCCGAACACGACGGGCTCGGCTTCCACCGACTTCAATTGCGAACTTGGCAATAAAATCACGATCTACACGAATGCCACGGATGACAAACACATCGCCCTGCGCTGGAAGAAGCGCCTGCACCGCCTGAGCCGCGTTGGCACCACCACCGGCGCCAACCGCTTCGAGAACCGTCTGTATGGTCTCGTCTGGATCGGCATTCCGGCCAAAGGCATGCTGCTCGATTCCAAGCAGGGCCGCCAATTGGCCAATGAATGCAAGGATGCGGAGCAAGCCAAGCCGGCGGCAGTGGTGGAAGCCGCGCCATCGCTGGGCGTGCTGCCAGTTACCGGCGGCTGATGTGAGCAGCAAGGGCCTCTTCGGGGGCTCAGTCATGTTTTGTAATTTGAATAATCAATAATAGACGATACCCAACAAGGAGAGGTCATGTCCCGCAACACTCTGAACACGCTCAAGGACTTTAATATTTCGGATAGCAAGAAGGGCAAGCTGTACTCCCTGCCTGCGCTGGAAAAAAGCCTGGGCATCAATGTCTCCCGCCTGCCAGTGTCGATTCGCATCGTGCTCGAATCGGTATTGCGCAACTGCGACGGCAAAAAAGTCACCGAAGAACACGTCAAGCAATTGGCGAGCTGGGGCCCGACCGCCGAGCGCACCGACGAGATCCCGTTCGTAGTGGCGCGCGTCGTGCTGCAGGACTTCACCGGCGTTCCACTGCTGGCCGACCTGGCAGCGATGCGCAACGTGGCCGCCAAGATGGGCATCAACGCCAAGAAGATCGAACCGCTGGTACCGGTCGACCTGGTGGTCGACCACTCGGTCACCATCGATCACTACCGCGAAAAGAAAGCGCTGGACCTGAACATGAAACTGGAATTCTCGCGCAACAACGAGCGCTACCAGTTCATGAAATGGGGCATGCAGGCATTCGACACCTTCGGCGTCGTGCCGCCGGGCTTCGGCATCGTCCACCAGGTCAACCTGGAGTACCTGGCGCGCGGCGTGCACCACGCAGGCAAGAAAGCCGGCGACGTGTACTACCCTGACACCCTGGTCGGCACCGACTCGCACACCACCATGATCAACGGCATCGGCGTGGTCGGCTGGGGCGTGGGCGGCATCGAGGCGGAAGCCGGCATGCTGGGCCAGCCGGTTTACTTCCTGACCCCGGACGTCATCGGCGTGAACCTGTCGGGCGCGCTGCGCGAAGGCTGCACCGCCACCGACCTGGTACTGACCATCACCGAACTGCTGCGCAAGGAAAAAGTCGTCGGCAAGTTCGTCGAATTCTTCGGCGAAGGCACTGAGTCCTTGACCCTGACGGACCGCGCGACGATCGCCAACATGGCTCCGGAATACGGCGCGACCATGGGCTTCTTCCCGGTCGACGAAGCGACCATCGATTACTTCAAGGGCACCGGCCGCAGCAAGGCTGAAATCGCCGCGTTCGAAGGCTACTTCAAGGCGCAAAACCTGTTCGGCGTGCCAAAAGCGGGCGAGATCGACTACACCCGCGTGGTGGAACTGGACCTGGCGTCGGTCGCCCCATCGCTGGCCGGCCCGAAACGCCCGCAAGACCGTATCGAGATCGGCAACGTCAAGGCCAACTTCGCCGAACTGTTCGCCAAGCCGACGACCGAAAACGGCTTCAACAAGAATCCGGCCGACCTGGCTGCCGTGTACGAAACGACGAACGGCGTGAAAGTGTCGAACGGCGACGTGCTGATCGCCGCGATCACCTCGTGCACCAACACCTCGAACCCGAGCGTGATGCTGGCTGCCGGCCTGCTGGCCAAGAAAGCCGTGGAAGCGGGCCTGAAAGTCGCTCCGCACATCAAGACCTCGCTAGCCCCTGGCTCGCGCGTCGTAACCGAGTACCTGACCGCTGCCGGCCTGCTGCCATACCTGGAAAAACTGGGCTTCGGCGTGACCGCCTACGGCTGCACCACCTGTATCGGCAATGCGGGCGACCTGACGCCCGAGCTGAACGCAGCCATTGCCACGCACGACATCGTCGCGTCGGCCGTGCTGTCGGGCAACCGCAACTTCGAAGCGCGCATTCACCCGAACATCCGCTCGAACTTCCTGGCTTCGCCACCGCTGGTCGTCGCCTACGCCATCGCCGGCAACATGACGCGCGACCTGATGACGGAACCGGTCGGCAAGGGCAAGGGCGGCAAGGACATCTACCTGGGCGACATCTGGCCGACCTCGGCTGAAGTGTCGGCCATGATGAAGTTCGCCATGAACGCCAAGGTATTCAAGGACAACTACGCGGACGTCAAGGGCGCGCCAGGCAAGCTGTGGGAAAAAGTCACCACCGTCTCCGGTCAAGTCTACAACTGGCCAAAATCGACCTACATCGCGGAACCACCGTTCTTCGACAACTTCTCGATGACGCCAGCGGCAGTGGCCACCGGCATCGAAGGCGCGCGCGCGCTGGGCGTGTTCGGCGATTCCATCACCACCGACCACATCTCGCCAGCCGGCTCGATCCAGGAAAACGGTCCTGCAGGCAAGTGGCTGAAGGAAAACGGCGTCCTGAAGGCGGACTTCAACTCCTACGGCTCGCGTCGCGGCAACCATGAAATCATGATGCGCGGCACCTTCGCCAACGTGCGCATCAAGAACCGCATGATCCCTGCCAAGGCGGACGGTTCGGCGGTCGAAGGCGGCATCACGATCCATCAGCCTTCCGGCGAACAGATGTCGATCTACGACGCAGCGATGAAATATGTTGCTGAAGGCACGCCAACCATGGTCTTCGGCGGCGAAGAGTACGGTACGGGCTCGTCGCGCGACTGGGCCGCCAAGGGCACCCAGCTGCTGGGCGTGAAAGCCGTGATCACCCGTTCGTTCGAGCGCATCCACCGCTCGAACCTGGTGGGCATGGGCGTGTTGCCGCTGCAATTCATCGGCGACGACAGCGTGCAAACGCTGGGCATCACCGGCAATGAAACCTTCGACCTGAAAGGCCTCGAAGGCGAAATCAAGCCACAGCAACTGGCTACCCTGGTGATCCACCGCGCCGACGGCAGCAGCCAGGAAGTCAAGGTCCTGCTGCGCATCGATACGCCGATCGAAGTCGATTACTACAAGCATGGCGGCATCCTGCCATTCGTACTGCGTCAACTGCTGGCCGAGTAATCCGCCCGGCTGTGATGTAAGATAAGAGCGCCGGTTCCGACCGGCGCTTTTTTTCGTCCATACGCCCTGTTTGCGCTTGAAATTACGGCAATCGGCATGATCTACAGACAGCTTACGTATTGCGTGCGGCCGAATCCTCTACAATACGGTTATAAGGGTTTATCATTGTTTGACTGATCCATTTTTTTCACTTTCCGAGACTCTTATCCCGCTATGCGTCGTCCTTCCAAAGATTCATCCCATAAACTGACTGCCGACAGCCAGCGCCTGGTCACCTTTGCCCAGGCGATCGTGCAGGCAGCCAGCCGTCTCGAAGAGCGGTCCTGGGAACACAGCCTGGATACGCAGCTCCAGAAATTACTCAAAACCGGCCACCAGGACACCGTCGACAACACCCTGGGCAGCCTGTTCAAGGAAGACTTGAACGCCTACGACGTGCTGATGGACTGCGTTGAAGCCGTCAGCGAATCGACCGTCATCACGCATGAAGAGGTGCGCTACGACGCCCTGCTGGTGGCCGTGCCCATCCTTGCGTGGACGCGCTTTTCCATCGCCTCCGGCCCCATGGCCGGCGACGCGCACGGCGTCTTGTCCGCGCACTTTGCGGCACACCTGCTGGCCGATGGCACGAAGATGGCCATGGCACCGACCCTGTACTCGATCGACCAGTTGCCGCGCAGCCACGTCGAGACGTATGCCAAGACGCAGAAGCTGGCCCTGGCCGCCCTGAAGGGCACGGCCGTCAAGCCATCGAGCAAGGAAGCGGAAACGGCGCCTTTCCTGGCCGACACCCGCTACCTGCTGGTGGCCGTGGTCGCGCCTGCCGGCGCGCCGCTGTTCCGCTGGCAGACGCCGGCCAGCCAGCTCGACTTCATCAAGGAGCGCAGCGCCGCCCTGGAGCAATGGCGCGCGCAGGCCACCCCGACCATTGCCCGCCTGCTGCCCGGCTGCGGCCTGGAATTGCTGCTGCCGGAAGCGTACTACGTGGCCTGCCGCGAAGCGGACAAGCTGATACGCCCCGTCTCCGTGCGCGCCGCCGTGCACTACCTGACGCATACGCTGGCCATCGAGCCGTCGGAATTGCGCGCCGTCATCGCCGGCTTCGGCGAAGAGGCGGCCGACGGTCAGGTGGACGAGTACCGCATCGCCTTCACCCTGCGCCAGGCGCCGGACGTCATCTACGGCATCGTCTGGCCCCTGTACGGCCAGGAAGACGAGGATGGCACGCCGATCGAAGGCCTGATCCAGGTCGGCATCGCCGCGCTGGACAA
This sequence comes from Janthinobacterium sp. GW821-FHT03A03, assembly GCF_059421435.1. Classification (NCBI taxonomy): domain Bacteria; kingdom Pseudomonadati; phylum Pseudomonadota; class Betaproteobacteria; order Burkholderiales; family Oxalobacteraceae; genus Janthinobacterium; species Janthinobacterium sp. GW821-FHT03A03. The sequence goes on from NZ_JBWKUZ010000021.1 coordinate 40,467, forward strand.
GCAAAAGACGCCCGTCGATGAAATTATCGAGCATCTGAACGCAGCCGGCGTGACGCAGATCAAGCGCCATGCGGAACGTTTTGTCGGAGAGTATTGCGACGATTGCGGCGCGCCGCTGTTTGCCGACCCGGTCGGCGAGCTGGCGCATGCGGAAATGCCGGAAGATACGCCGCAAGGCACCGAGCACTTCCACTAAATCGTGCAGACGTAAAAAAGGCGGAACCCCGGTTCCGCCTTTTTGCATTTCAAGCCACGCTTAACGCGCCATCACCACTGTGAAAACGGGTGGCGGATCAAATTCGCGTTGTAGTAGCGCGCATCACCCGACACTTCCGCGCCTATCCATTCCGGCTTCTCGAACGGCTGGTCTTCCGACGCCAGCTCGATCTCGGCCACCACCAGGCCCGCATTGGCGCCAAGAAACTCGTCGATTTCCCATACCATGCCCGCGTGTTCGATGCGGTGGCGGACCTTTTCGATCAGCGGCTGTTCGCACAGGCCATCGAGCAGTTCGACGGCGTCGGCCAGCGGAATCGGATACTCCCACTCGCCGCGCGTCGCGCCCACGTTGGCGCCCTTGATGGTCAGCATCGCCTGTTCGCCCTCGATGCGCACGCGCACCACGCGCTCGCGCGCCGACGACAGATAGCCCTGGCGCAGCAGCACCGGCTGGCCCAGGCCGCGCCAGGCGTCGCTGGCCAGCAGGAATTTACGCTCGATTTCGATGCCCATGAACAACGCCGATCAATCCAGCGACAACAGGATAGGCTGCAGCATGGCCGCGCCCAGGGCCGCGCTGCGCGCGCCATTCCAGCCCACGGCCGGATCCGGCAAGTCGGCGTTTTCCTTGAACGGCATTTCCAGCGTCAGCGCCAGGCAGCCGAAGTGGTGGCCGATGTATTTCGACGCCAGGGTCAGCATGTCCGACTTGTACTTGCTGGCCGCATAGCCGAACTTGTCCTGGAAGTCGGGGCTGGACTGCTTGTAGCGCTCGATGAAGGCCTTCTGGTGCGCCGCTTGCTCTGGCGTAAAGTTTTCCAGCATTTCGTTGCCAGCCACAAAGTTGTACGGCAGCGCTTCATCGCCGTGGATGTCGAAGAACATGTCGACGCCCGTTTCGTGGATCTTGTTTTTCACGCACAACACTTCCGGGCTGGACTCCAGCGACGGCGTCATCCATTCGCGGTTCAGGTTGGCGCCGGCCGCATTCGTGCGCAGGTTGCCGCGGATGGAACCGTCCGGGTTCATGTTCGGCACGATGTGGAACACGGCGCGCTGCAAGAGCTTGCGCGCAATCGGGTTGGCGTCGTCCAGCAGCGAGTCGATCAGGCCTTCGACAAACCATTCGGCCATCGATTCGCCCGGATGCTGGCGCGCGATGATCCAGATTTTCTTTTCCGCCTGCGGGTTGCCGATGGTAACCATGTTCATGTCGCGGCCGTCGACCGTGCTGCCCAGGTCGGACACGCGCGCCAGCGGATGCTCGGCCACTTCGCCCAGCAGGCGCAAATGGCGTTCCCACGAGTACGGCTCGAAGTAGGCGTAATACACGCTGTCGAGTTCCGGCGTGTGCGAGATCGTCATGACCTGGCCATCAAACGAGGTCGGTACGCGGAACCAGTTTTCGCTGTCGTAGCTGGCCACGGCCTGGTAGTCTTCATAGCCGGCCGGATACGTGGCCTGGCCCGCGTTCAGGAAGCGCATCGTGCACGCCTGGCCGCGCGCGCCCTGCAGGCGGAAGTGGAACCACTGGTGGATGTCGGCGTGGCTGTCCTTGCGCAAGTTCAGGTCGATGGCGCCGGCACTGGTGGCGCTCACCACGTCGATGGCGCCCGAGTCGAAGTTCTGGCTGATTTTAATGGTCATGTAATGATCCCGTCCGAATGTAAGTGTTCCGGCGTCGCCTCGTGGGCCACCGCCGTCGCGCTAAAAAACGCAGTGTAAGCTATGCCGCTATTTTCCGCCCTTTGGCCCCGTTCGCAAAGCCTGCCCCGGCGATTTATGCACCAATCCGGGGCATCGATGGAAAAGTGCCGGGTAAAAGCGCGAAAAATCGGCCAGCTGTTGCATCTACCGGACAAAAAACTGATTTGTAACAGCGGCTGACACATTGGCACCATGCCGCCCCCCTATAATTCTTGCTTTCATAGAGTCGCCAGGAAAGAGTCGTGGACAAGAAGTTAACTAATATCCAGGAAAGAAAGTTACGCGAGGCTCAGGCGCGGCGCGAGCACATCATTGACGTCGTCAAGGACCTCATCAAGAAGGGCGGCGCGCGCGCCGTCTCCATCCGCAAGGTGGCCGAAGCGGCCGGCTTTTCCACCACCGTCGTGTATGCCCTGTTCCGCGACAAGGCCACCCTGATCGCCCAGGCCATGGACAAGGATTTGCTGGAACTGGTGCGCGCCATGCGCGAAGCCTGCGCCACCAGCGCCGATCCGTGGCAGCGCATCAGCCTGGTCGGGCGCGCCTATATCGAGTATGGTTTCCGGCATCCCGACGAGTATTCGCTGATTTTCATGGAATTGCGCCCGCATGCGGAAATCGACGCCGTTGAAGTCGAGCACGGCAACATCGAGCAAGACCCGTATGCCTACGCGCTGCACCTGTTCGGCGAACTGGCGCAGGCGGGCCAGGTACGCCAGGACGAGCAAGCGCTGCACACGATGACGCAAATCTTCTGGCAGGCGCTGCACGGCCTCGTGTCGCTGCGCATCGTCATGGATGCGGGCGACCCATGGACGCCGCATCTGGAAATGAACGCGCATATCGACGACTTGCTCGCTGTCATCACGGCAGGCATCCGCTTGCGCTTTGCACCAGCTTCCTGACGTTTGATCCAGCGCAAACCGGGCCGCTCAAAAAGGCGGACAGTGGAGTGACGCCGCCTGCGCTGGTGCAGCGCGGCCCGCGCGAAGGAGTGCGAGATGAACGATGCCTATGCCACGGACCGGCTTGACAAACAGCAAAGCGCGCACAATGCTGTACGCATGGAAGCGCGCCTGACAAAACTGGAAACGGACCGGGAACATGACCGGCAATGGTTCAAGACCCTGGAACAGCGGCTTGGCGAGGGCCTGGACAAGGTGCGCACGGGATTGCGCGACGAATCGCAGTTGCTGCGCGCCGACCTGACGCAATTTCGCGGCGACCTGCGCGGCGACTGCCACGCCTTGCGCACGGAACTGGGCGACATCCGCAAGCACATGCATACCCACTTCCTGTGGTTCATGGGCATACAGGCCACCACCACGTTTGCCCTGCTGGGCCTGGGCGCCAAGGCGCTGCATATGTATTGAATAGTGAAAAAGGCAGGCGCGGTGCTGCACCGCCCTGCCCTGTGTTTGCGCTGACGCGAACTTACTGCGCTGCCAGCATGCTCTGCGTTTCCTGGTAGCGCGTATGCCACGACAGCGCCTCTTGCAGAATGTGCGGCGTGTGACCACCGCGCTGGCATGCCGCGTCGTAATATGCGCGCAATTGCTCGCGGTAGTCGGGATGGGTGCAGCGCTCGATGATCAAGGGCGCCCGTTCGCGCGGCGCCAGGCCCCGCAAGTCCGCATAGCCCCACTCCGTCACCAGCACGTCGACGTCATGCTCCGTATGGTCCACATGCGACACCATCGGCACGACGCTGGAAATGCGCCCGCCCTTGGCCGCCGATTTCGACACGAACATCGACACTTGCCCATTGCGCGCAAAATCGCCCGAGCCGCCGATGCCGTTCATCATGTGCGTGCCGCACACGTGCGTGGAGTTGACGTTGCCGTAGATATCGAATTCCAGCGCCGTGTTCAGTGCAATGATGCCCAGGCGGCGCACGATTTCCGGGTGGTTGCTGATTTCCTGCGGCCGCAGCACGATCTTCGAGCGGTAATGATCGATATTGTCCATCAGCTTCCGGTGCACGGGCGCCGACAGCGTGATCGACGAGGCCGAAGCAAACGCCAGCTGGCCCGAATCGAGCAGTTCGATGGCGCTGTCCTGCAGCACTTCCGAGTACATCGTCATGTTCTGGAAGGGCGAACCGATCAGGCCATGCAGCACGGCATTGGCGATGGTGCCGATGCCCGCCTGCAGGGGCAGCAGTTCCGGCCCCATGCGTCCGGCCGCCACTTCGCCTTCCAGAAAGGCGATCACGTGGCCGGCGATCGCCTGCGTTTCCGCATCGGGAGGCAAGGCGTTCGACGGGCTGTCGGGGCTGTCCGTGATGACGATGGCGGCAATGCGCGCCGGGTCGATGGCGATGGCCGTGCTGCCCAGGCGCTGGTCCACGCGCGTGAGCGGGATCGGTTCGCGGCCCGGCAGGGTTTGTGGAATATAAATGTCGTGCAAGCCTTCCAGCGCCAGCGGCGTGGACAGGTTGATTTCGATGATGACCTGCGTTGCCTGCTGGGCAAAGGCGGCGGAGTTGCCGACCGACATGGTCGGAATGATGGCGCCGGCGGCCGTGATGGCCGTCGCTTCGATGACGGCGATGTCGACGGCAGCCAGGTTACCCGAGCGCAACTGCTCGGCCGTTTCCGACAGATGCTGGTCGATGAACATGACTTCGCCGTTATTGATCTTGCCGCGCAAGACCGGGTCGACCTGGAACGGCATGCGGCGCGCCAGCACGCCCGCCTCGGCCATCAGGCCGTCGCTGCCGTTGCCCAGCGAGGCGCCCGTGATCAAAGTCAGGCTCAGCGGGTCCTGCAGGGCGCGCTCGGCCAGTGCGCGCGGCAGGGCCTTGGCGTCGCCGGCACGGGTAAAGCCGCTCATGCCGACGCGCATGCCGTTGTGGAACAATTTGGCTGCCTCATCGGCGCTCATGATTTTGCTGAGCAAGCCTGGGTGGCGGATACGGTCCTCGTACATCGTGATGCTCCTGGTATTCTTAATATTCTCAAACTGGATGGCTGTCATACACCAACCCCATAAGTGGGATTCAGTATAAAATCCCGGCCATATGCATGGCATGAATTAATTTCGCCACATCCAGTCGATATTTTCATGCCGCGCCGAGGCGAGCACCATCTTGGATATCCGTTCCCTGCGCTATTTCGTCGAAACCGTGCGCCTGTCGAGCTTTACGCAGGCAGCCGAATCGCTGCACCTGACCCAGTCGACCATCAGCAAGATGGTGCGCCAGCTGGAAGACGAGGTGGGCGCGCAGCTGCTCGTGCGCGACGGGCGCAAGCTGACGCTGACGGACACGGGCCGCATCGTCTACCAGCACGGCCAGGAAATGCTGGCCAACATGCGCCAGCTGACCCTGGAAGTGCGCGACACGCAGGCGCTGGCGCGCGGCAGCCTGACGGTCGGCATCCCGCCGATGATCAACGTGCTGTTTACGCCCGTATTAAAAGCCTTCCGCGCGCGCTATCCGCACATCAGCCTGACCTTGCAGGAAGACACGGGCCAGCAGATCGAACGCAAGGTGGCGGCCGGCGAGCTGGAAATCGGCATGACGGTGCTGCCGGCCGATCCCGAACTCGATCTCGTCGCCGTGCCCGTCGCCAGCTACCCGATCTGGGCGCTGGCCGAACCGGGCACCTTCCAGAAGCAGCGCACGACCTTGCCCTTCAAGGCGCTGGCCGAGCTGCCGCTGGTGTTATTGAAAGATGATTTCGCCCTCACGCGCAGCCTGCGCCAGTATTTCGCGCAGGCCGGCTTCGAGCCGCGCATCGCCGCGCAGAGCGGACAATGGGACTGGCTCGTGGCGATGGCCTCGGCGGGACTGGGCGTGGCCCTGCTGCCGGAGCCATTCATCCACCGCCTGGCCGGCGAACCGCTTGAGACGGTGCGCATCGTCGAGCCGGAAGTGGCGTGGCAGGTGGCGCATATCTGGAGCGGGCGCTATCTGTCGCACGCTGCGCGCGCCTGGCTCGAGGTGTGCGAGGATGTGCTGGGCACGAAATTCGAGCATTAACGCAAAAAAAAGGGTGGCCTCGGCCACCCTTTTCAGCATTATCGATTCCGCGCCGCTTACTTTGCGCCAGCGCCTTCGCTGTACATGCCGGCGTATTTCCAGCCGAAGTACAGGATAAACGTATAGCACAGGGCCGGCACGAGGAAGGACAGCTGCAGGTTGATGTGGTCGGCCAGGAAGCCCTGGATGAACGGCACGATGGCCCCGCCGACGATGGCCATGCACAGGATGCCCGAGCCTTGTCCCGTTTGCGCGCCCAGCTTGTTCAGCGCCATGCTGAAGATGGTCGGGAACATGATGGAGTTGAACAGGCCCACGGCGATCAATGCCCACATGGCCGTGTGCCCGCTGGAGAAGACGGCGACGAGAATCAGCGCGATGACGACGGCGGCGTTGAAGGCCAGGGTCTTGCCCGGGCTGACATAGCGCATCACGCCAAAACCGACGAAACGGCCCAGCATGGCGCCGCCCCAGTAATAGCTGACGAAATAGGCGGCGTCGGCGTGGCTCAGGCCCGCGATATGGCTCTCGCCCAGGAAGTTGATCAGGAAGCTGCCGATGCTCACTTCTCCGCCCACGTACAGGAAGATGGCCAGCGCGCCCAGCACCAGATGGCGGTGCGACCAGATCGACACCTTGTGGCCATCCTGCGCCAGGGCCGCCGCATCGTCGGCATGCGAAATCTTCGGCAAGCGGGCCAGCGCGAACAGCACGGCCAGCACCACCAGGGTGGCGGCCAGCGCCAGGTACGGACCCTGCACGGCGGCCGCTTCCTTGGCCCGGTAGGCCAGCTGCTCGGCCGCCGGCAGCAGGTCGAACTGCTGCACCGTCAGCACGGTGCCCGACAAAATCAGCATGCCGCCCAGGGCCGGCGCCACGGTGGTGCCCAGCGCGTTGAACGCCTGCGTCAGGGTCAGACGGCTCGACGCCGTCTGCGGGTCGCCCAATTCCGTCACGTAGGGATTGGCAGCCACCTGCAGCACGGTGATGCCGGCCGCCAGGATGAAGAAGGACAACAGGAACAGCGCGTAGCTGCCGGTGGAAGCAGGATAGAACATGGCGCAGCCGGCGGCGGCGATCAGCAGGCCGGCGACGACGCCGCGCTGGTAGCCGATTTTCTTGATCAACATGCCGGCTGGCAACGAAACGATGGCGTAGGCGCCAAAGAAGCAGAACTGCACCAGCATCGCCTGGACATAGGTCAAGGTGTAGATCGAGCGCAGATGGGGAATCAGCACATCATTGAGCGAGGTCAGCAGCCCCCACATGAAAAACAGCACCGTGACAATGATCAGGGCGCCTGTATTGTTTTGCGTGCCGGCCTGCGCGCGCGTTGCGCCCAGCCCCTGCTTTACGTGTTCCATACTTTCTCCATTGTTCTATCCAAGATTGTCGTGCCCTGCCCTGGCCCATCGCTTGCATGGGCACCATCAGGCAGCGGCAGCGCTCGTGTCTGAAAGCAACATCTTCGCAAGGCCGAGCGCGTAGTAAAACTACCTTGCTGCGGCCGCATTATGCCCGAAAGGCCCCGGATTGCGCAGGTTTCGCATCAATTATTCGATAATTGAATAGCTGACATTCGAAAACAAAAGTAGCCTTATATCTTGGGATTGGTATACTTATGTTGCAGTGCAGCACAACGCGGCACGCCACACAAGGAGTTCGCCATGTCTACCGCATTTACCTATCACACGACGCAAAACAACAATGTCATCGCCACCTTGCTGCACGCCGCCAAGCGTGTCGGCGCCTGGCTGGCCCAGAGCAGCGATCACCGCGAACGCGCCTATGAAGAAGCCTATCTGGCCGAATCGACCGACCGCTACGACCTGGAATACCGCATGCGCGAACTGGCCCGCGCCAACCCGCAGCCAAGCTGGATGAGCGGTCTGAGCCGTTAAGAGCGCAGCCATACCAGCCACGCATAGCAGCCCATCGTCGGCTGTTGCAACATCGATAGCGCCATCCTGCTCGCCTTGCGCTTGAGCGCGCGATGGGCTATACAGGCGAGATGCAAACGCCCATTACCATCCTCGCCATCGCCGGCAGCCTGCGTGCCGCCTCCCTCAATACCGCCCTGCTGCGCGCCATCGCCCGGCTTGCACCAGCGCCATTTGATATCCGCATCTACCAGGGACTCGGTGACCTGCCGCTGTTCAATCCCGACCTCGACGCCGACAGCCTGCCGGCCGTGACGGGCCTGCGCGACGCCATCGTGGCGGCCGACGTGCTGCTGCTGGCCAGCCCTGAGTACGCGCACGGCGTGAGCGGGCCCATGAAGAATGCGCTGGACTGGATGGTGGGAAATGAATCGTTCATCGACAAGCCACTGGTGCTGCTGAACGCTGCACCGCGCGCCACGCATGCGCAGGCGGCGCTGCGCGAAACGGCATGCACCATGTCGGCGCGCCTGATCGACGAGGCCTGCATCAGCCTGCCCCTGCTGGGGTCGGGACTCGATGCGGAAGGCATCGCCGCTGACCCGGCATTGCGCCGGACCATCCTCGATATGCTGCAGTGCATCAGGTCATTTCCATGACCTTCTGCACGTTTTGCTGAAAATTTATCTAGTTTTACTACGTACTTCTACGCACCGCTCAATGCGGGATCATGCCGGTGAACACATACGCCTGCAGCATGGTGATGATGCCGATGATGACGGCAAACAACAGGCTGTGCTTCAGGGTAAAGCGGAACAGGTCCGATTCCCTGCCCACCAGTCCCGTTGCCGCGCAGGCCACGGCGATCGACTGGGGCGAGATCATCTTCGCCGTCACGCCGCCCGTCGTGTTGGCCGCCACCATCAGGGTGTCGGACACGCCGATCTGGTGCGCCGTCGTGTTTTGCAGTGAGCAGAACAGGGCGTTCGACGACGTGTCGGACCCCGTCAGGAAGACCCCCAGCCAGCCCAGGAAGGGCGAGAAGAACGGGAAGGCGGCGCCGCTGCCGGCCAGCAGCAGGGCCAGGGTGGACGACATGCCCGAGTAGTTGGCAACAAAGGCAAACGCCAGCACCAGGCCGATCGACAGCACGGGACGGCGCAATTCCACCACGGTTTCCACGAACGCCTTGACGCCATCGCGCGGCTTCATGCGCAGCATCAGCATCGACAGCACGGCCGTCAGCAAGATCGCCGTGCCCACGGCCGACAGCAAATCGAGCTTGAACACGGCTTCATACGCCTTCGGCTCGGCCACGATGGGCATGGTCTTCATCACCAGTTTGTCGAGATAGGGCACGTGGATCTTGATGACCAGGCCGGACAAGGCGCCGCCGGCGGCAAACAGGGCCTTGAAGCCGGGCAGGCTCCACACGGTGACGATGGCCGTCAACAGGCCGAACGGCGCCCAGGCGCGCATGGTCTGCGCCGTCGTGTAGGGCGAGGCGGCGCGATTGCCGGCGCCGCGCACGGCCGAAGCACCGCCCGCGCCGCCAAAACCGGACAGCGCGGCCGTGCCGCCGCCGACGGCATGGGCCACTTTCGCATTCTTCGGCTGCCACACTTTCAGGAACAGGGTCAGCGACACCAGGCTGACGAGGGCCGAGGTGATGTCCGGCAGCTCGGGGCCGATATGGTTCGAGGTGAAGTACTGGGTGACGGCAAAGCTCAAGCCCGTCACCAGCGCGGCCGGCCACACTTCGCGCACGCCGCGCAAGCCATCCATCATGAACACCAGCCAGAACGGCACCAGCAGCGACAGCAGCGGCAGCTGGCGGCCCGCCATGGCGCCGATCAGGAAGGGGTCGATGCCCGTCACCTGGCCCGCCACGATGATGGGGATGCCCATCGCGCCGAAGGCCACGGGCGCCGTGTTGGCGATCAGGCACAGGCCCGCCGCGTACAGCGGGTTGAAGCCCAGGCCCACCAGCAGCGCCGAGGTGATCGCCACGGGCGCGCCGAAGCCGGCCGCCCCTTCCAGGAAGGCGCCGAAGGCAAAGCCGATCAACAGCACCTGCAGGCGCTGGTCGTCCGTGACCGACAGCACGGAGGCGCGGATGATGTCGATCTGCCCCGTCTTGACGACGATTTTATACAGGAAGACGGCCGTGACGATGATCCAGGCGATGGGCCACAAGCCGTACGCAAAGCCGTAGCCGGCCGCCGCCAGCGCCTGCGGCACGGGCATGCCATAGGCGAAGATGGCCACGGCCAGCGCCAGCGCCAGCGTGACGGCGGCGGCCACATGGCCCTTGATGCGCAGCGCCGCCAGGGCGATGAAGAAGAAGATGATGGGAACGGCTGCCGCCAGCGACGACAGCCACAAACTGCCGAGCGGGGTGTAAAGTTGGGTCCAGGTTTGCATGTCGGGTCTCCTCCGGTGGATGCGGGTTGAGTGAAAAAACGGCTTTTGATGTAGTTGTGTGCAGCGTGTTTTTTGCGGTATGGCGGGGTGTCGCTATTCTTCCTGCCCCCGTGCATTAAGCAGGTCGGCCAGGCTGCGCGGCGCCGGCGTCAATGGCTTGCGGTGCTGCGTCCAGCCCAGCTGCTTGCCCGGCGTGAGCCTGCGCAGGCGCGTGGCGGCCCAGCGGAACAGGCGGTAGCTGGCAGGGCGCGCGAAGGCGCCGCTCCAGAAGCGCCAGATCAGGCTTTCGCCGCGGCTGAACTTGGCCCCCTGGCCGCGCAGCCGATGCGCCACCTGTTCGTCCGGATTGCGGTTCGCCTCCGTGCGCAGGCGCACCAGCAGTTGCGGAATCGGGATGCGCACGGGGCACACCTCGCCGCAGGCGCCGCACAGGCTCGACGCGGTGGCCAGGTCCGCCGTCGCGGCGAGTCCCAGCAAGTGGGGCGAGATGATCTTGCCGATCGGCCCCGGATACGTGGTGCCGTAGGCGTGGCCGCCGATGCGCGTGTAGACGGGGCAGTGGTTCATGCAGGCGCCGCAGCGTATGCATTGCAGGGTGGCGCGCAGCTGCTCGTCGGCGTAGGCCTGGCTGCGGCCGTTATCGAGCAAGACCAGGTGCACTTCGCGCGGCCCATCGAGCTCGCCGGCGCGGCGCGGGCCGGAAATCAGGTTGGAATACGTGGTGATGGCCTGCCCGGTGGCCGAACGCGTCAGCAGGCTGGCCAGCGGCACGATGTGCTCCAGCTTGGCGACCACTTTTTCCATGCCCATGATGGCGATGTGCACGTCCGGCACGGACGTCGTCAGCCGGCCATTGCCCTCGTTTTCCACCAGCCACAAGGTGCCCGTGTCGGCCGCCGCGAAGTTCACGCCCGACAGGCCGATGTCGGCCTCGACGAAGGCCTGGCGCAGGGCGCGCCGGCCCGTCTGGATCAGGCTGTCGACGTCTTCCGTGTAAGGCGCGTCGGGAATATGCTCGGCAAACAGGCCCGCGATGTCGGCCTTGGTTTTGTGAATGGCCGGCATGACGATGTGCGACGGCTTTTCGCCGGCCAGCTGGACGATGTACTCGCCCATGTCCGACTCCAGGCAGGTCATGCCGCGCGCTTCCAGGTAGTGATTGAGCTCGATTTCCTCGCTGGCCATCGACTTGCCCTTGATGAAGCGCGTCGCCTGGGCCTTTTGCGCGATGGTGTGGATGATGGCGTTGGCCTGCTCGCCATCCTCGGCCCAGTGCACCTGCACGCCGGCCGCCGTCAGCCTGTCTTCCAGCTGCACCAGCAGGTCAGGCAGACGCGCCAGCGCGTGCCGGCGCACGGCTTCGCCGATGTCGCGCAGGCGTTCGAGTTCATCGCCGTCGGGGAACTGGGCGCTGCGCTTGTCCTGTAAAAAATCCATGGCGCCGCGAAAGCTCTGGCGCAGTTTCGGATCGTCGAGCGCGGCGCGGGCGCGCGCGTGAAAGTCTGCCGGTTTGACGAATTGCAAGGGCTTGGCGTTCATGGCTGGCCTCCTTCATGGGCTGGCAAGTCGTCGACGATCAGCACCCACAGCCAGCGCGGGCCATGCGCGCCATAGGCAAGGGTTTGCTGGATGTCCGACGTTTTCGACGGTCCCGACACCAGCACCAGGTTCGATGGCATGCCGTCCGCCCAGCGCTCGGCGCGCGCCGCCGCGTGCAAGTCCACGTGCAGGCTGCTCGCATACACGAGGCAGACGTGCAGGGGCGGCGCCAGCGACACCGTGCGCGGCGCGGCCGCGTCGGGCGCAATGACCAGGGTGCCCGTGGCGGCAATGCCCGAGCGGGCGACCGTAAAACCGGCGTCGACCGTGTCGAACAATTCGCCCTTCCACTGCGCCAGCGGACGGTCAAAAGACAGCGCTGACACGCCCACCGGCAAGGCGGCGCGCAAGGCCTGCCCTTCGGCGCTGGCGGCATCCACCAGCAAACGGCGCGCGCCGTGCTCACCGAGGCGCTGCGCCAGCAGGGCCGGCCAGGCGTCCACGCTCACGCAGTCGACCTGCGCATGCGAGACGCGCAAGGCTGCCTGCATGACGCTTATCCTGTGACGCGGCGACAGAGGAGATGCGGCGCGGCGCGCCTGGTAGTGGCTGTCGATGACGGTATCGATGGTATCCACCGCCTCGGGCGCGGAGGGTGCGGCGGCGCGCAGCCGGCCCAGCATGCGTTCGCGGGCGGTCAATGCCGCACTCATGGCGCGCCTCCCGTGCGGCGCCACAAGAAGCTGGCCAGGTGCTCGACGGGCAGCGGCGCGCCCTGGTGCTGGGCGGCGTGGCCGATGTTGAGCAGGCAGCCGCAGTCGGCCGAGACGAGCCGGTCGCAGCCCGTGGCGCAGGCCGAGGCGATCTTGTCGCTGACCATGGCGCCGGAAATGTCCGGATGTTTCAGTGAGAACGTGCCGCCGAAGCCGCAGCATTCCGACTCGCGCTGGTGTTCGACGCGGGTCACGCCGGGCAGGGCGTCGAGCAGGGCCACGCCGTGCGTGCGCGTGCCCATCTCGCGGCGCGCCCCGCACGAGGTATGCAGCACCACGCTTTCATCGGCCTGCCCTGGACCGGCCAGGGCCAGGCCGGCCAGGTCGAGCTTGAGCACGCAGACGAGAAATTCGCTCAGTTCATACACGCGTTCGGCCAGTTCCAGCGCCTTGGGACCGGCCACGGGGTCGTCCTGGAACAGCTGCGGCCAGTGGTGGCGCATCATGCCGGCGCAGGAACCGGACGGCACGATCACGGGCCACGGCTGCGCAAACAGGTCGAGCTGGGTGCGGGCCACGGCGCGCGCCTGGTCCGGGTTGCCGCTGCTGTAGGCGGGCTGGCCGCAGCAGCTCTGGCCGCGCGGATAGTGCACCAGCAAGCCTTCCCGTTCCAGCAGGCGCACCGCGTCGAGCCCCGCCTGCGGCACGAACAGGTCGACCAGGCAGGTGGCGAACAGGTACACCTGGAGCGGTGCGGGCGGGTAGTGGCGTGATGCGTGGCGCGGCTGGCGCGGGTCTGGCTGCATGAGTGTGTCTCCCGGCGCTCTGTGTGTTGCTGCGGCGCCGCTGTGTGTTGTTAAGAATGACCGGTTCACGCATAATTCCAGCTTCCGCGCGCCGCTTCAAATTGCTCGGACCACTTGAAAACAACAGACGAGACAACAGCGATGGCGACAGGCATGCAGACGCGGGGCAGGGTCGAGACGGTGATGCGCAGGCTGGAGACGGCCCTGCTGGACGGCAGCTTGCCGGCGGGTGCGCAACTGCCGGCCGAACGCCTGCTGGCGCAGCAATATGGGGTTTCGCGCAATACCGTGCGCGAGGCGGTGCAGCGGCTGGCGGCGCGGGGCCTCGTGCGCAGCCGGCGCGGCGCCGGCGTCTTTGTGACAGATCAATTGCGCACCGGCATGGCTTCACCGTGGAGCCAGCTGGTGGCCGACCACCCTGCCCTGCGCGACGACATCCTGGAATTTCGCCGCGTGCTCGAAGGAGCCACGGCCTACTTTGCCGCGCAGCGGGCCAGCGCGGGCGAACGCGCGCAAATCCTGGCCTTGCTGGCCGAACTGGAGCAGGCGCGCGCGGTCGACGACAAGCACGGCGAGGCGCAAGCCGATGCGCGGCTGCATGAAGTCATTGCGCAGGCGTCGCACAACACCATGTTCTTGCACTTGCACACCAGCATCATCGGCATGCTGCGCGAACACATCACGCTCAACGGCACGGGCCTGCGCCAGCAGGATGACGCCACCTCGCTGCAACTGCTGTCGCAGCACCGCACCCTGTGCGAGGCCATCTGCGCCAGCCAGCCGGAAGAGGCGCGCACGGCCATGCAAAGCCATATCGACTTCGTGCGCACGCGCGTCAACCACGACGATTAAGGCCACTGGTAGGGCCAATTGGGGATTTTCAGGGGCACGCTTGGGATGCGTCGCAATTTGTCGCAGGGCGGGGCAAGAATGAGGCTTCGATTCGCTACCCGACAGGTTTCCATGCAGCAGCACCATGCAAGCAACGACTCCCGCAGCCTGGCGCTGCACCCCTGGCTGGCCCGCTTGCGCGATCCGCAACAGGAAGCGGCCTATCTGCGCCTGCCGGCGCCGGGCCAGACGCATGGCTGGCCGCCGCTGGCCCTGTACGCCAGCGCCAGCTTGGCCTTTGGCGCGGCGCTCCTGCCGCCCGACCGCTGGCCCTTGGCGCTGGCCTGGTGCCTGGCCATGGCTTGCGCCCTGTGGCAGGCGCTGCGCAGCCCGGCCACCGGGCCTTGCCGCGAGGCGGCCCGCCGCACCGTGCTCGCCCTGGGCATGGCCGGCTTCCTGACGAGTTTTTCGCTGCGGGACGCCGACGCCGCCTGGCACGCCATGGCCTTCTGCGCCCTGCTGTTGCTGCCATATGCCGGCATCACGCAAGGCACGCGGCACGCCGCCGGCCTGGGCGGCGCCGCCAGCCTGGCCTGGTTCTGCCTGCACGGCGCCAGCCAGGCCGCCGACGCCGCCACCTTGCTGGCGCTGAACCTGGGCGGCGTCTGCGCCAGCCATGGCTTGCAGCGCCAGCGCCGCGCCCAGTTCATGCAGCGCCGCATCCTGCTGGAACAAGCCATGCGCGACCACCTGACCGGCTGCTACAACCGGCGCTACCTCGATGAACGCCTGCTGGACGCCGAACTGGCCCGTTCGCAGCGCCATGGCCTGAGCCTGACCGCCATCCTGTGCGACATCGATCACTTCAAGCGCATCAACGACGTGCACGGCCACGCCGCTGGCGACGCGGCGCTGCGCACGGTGGCCGCCCTGCTCGGCGACGCCACCCGCCGCGGCATCGACAGCGTGGTGCGCCACGGCGGCGAAGAATTCCTGCTGATCCTGCCTGAAACGGACCTGGCGGGCGGCGTGCGCCTGGCCGAACGCCTGCGCGCCAGCCTGGCGCGGCAGACGGCGACGACGGCCAGCTTCGGCGTCGTCACCATCGATTGCCGGCCTGGCGCACCGGCGCCCGACGCATCCGCCCTGGTCGCCGCCGCCGACAAGCTGCTGTACCAGGCCAAGCATGCGGGACGCAATTGCGTCAGGGCCGCCATGCTGGCCCCCCTGTAATTGCCATCGAATTAATGTTACCATTCGACAACTTATGTACTCCACAGTACACATCCTGCCACTGAATTGAACGGAAACACCATGTCCGAGCGCCCGCCACGCCCCTCCACCATCATGCGTCAATGGCAAATGCTGCGCCTGATACCGCAAGCGCCGCGCACCATCACGGTTGCCGAACTGCACGACAAGCTCAAGGCGATCGATTTTGCCATCGGCATCCGCACCATCCAGCGCGACTTGCTCGACCTGGCCGAGATATTCCCACTGACAAGCCCGCTCGACAGCAAACCGTTTGGCTGGTGCTGGATGGAAAACGCCGCGCGCATGGACATGCCGGGGCTGTCGACGCCCGCCGCGCTGACCCTGGCGCTGATGGAGCAGCAATTGCGCCACGCCCTGCCGCCATCGACCCTGGACAGCATGCAGCCCTATTTCAGCGCCGCGCGCCAGACCCTGAACGCCACCAACGAGCGCGCCCACGCGCCCGCCTGGCTGGACAAGATACGCACCATCGCCCCCATGCAGCGGCTGCTGGCCCCCGTCATCGACGAGGCGTGCCAGCGCAATGTGTACGAGGCGCTGCTGCAGGACCGCCAGCTGAAGCTGCGCTACAAGAAACGCGACGCCGACGCCGCCGTCAGCTACGACGCCGTCCATCCGCTGGCCATCGTGCAGCGCGGCCAGCTGATCTACCTGGTGTGCCTGTTCGCCGAGTACAGCGACGTGCGCACGCTGGTGCTGCATCGCGTGCAGCAGGCGGATATCCTCTACTTGCCTGCGCGCAAAAAAGAAGGCTTCGACATCGACGCCTACATCGCCTCCGGCGCCATGGGCATCCGCGAAGGCGAACCGCTGCGGCTCGAAGCCGTGTTTGCGCGGCGCAGCGGCGAACATCTGTATGAAACGCCGCTGAGCGCCGACCAGCAATTGCGCGAGCGCCCCGACGGCGCATTGCACCTGACCGCCACCGTACCCAGCACGCGCGAACTGCAATGGTGGCTGCTGGGCCTGGGCGATGGCGTGGAAGTGCTGGCGCCGGCCACCTTGCGCGAACAGATGAAGAACACCATCGCCAGCATGGCCAGCCGCTACGCGGCCTGACGGCGGACCACGGCGGCGGCGAAAACTGCTACCATCGCGCGCCGCCAATGATTCCATCCCGCCATGACCGTCCTCGTCCACACCCATCCGCTGGTGATCCAGCTGGAAAACGACTTGCTGCCCCTGTTCCGCGCCGCCCTGCCGCAGCTTGCCGCCGGCGCGCCGCAGCTGCTCGCTTCCGTCTTCGCGTTTTCCAGCGGCACGACCAGCGCCTTCCAGGATTATCATTTCGGCATTTCCTGCCTGCTCGGGGACGTGCCCGACGACCAGCCCGAGGAAGTGGCCCTGCTGGTCAGCGTATCGGGACTCGACAGCAGCGCGCAATTGTGCGCCCAGGTGCTGTGGGGACAGCCGTCCGGCCTCGTCGAGGCGCAGGCGGACTTGCCGGCCGCCGGCATGCAAGCCTTGTCCGGCGCCCTGCCCGGGCTGCTGGCCGCCTTGCTGACGGCGGCGCAGCGGGGCCGGCCCGCCGCATGACAGGCGCTTGAAAAAGTGCCAGGAAACAACAACTTATGATTTCCGCAGTGCAACATTATTGACTTGCACTAGTCATACGCCCTATCCTTTCGGTTACGTTTGGTGGGAATGCGTGCATGTTGAAATGACGCTGCATGGTGCTTGTCCGCGACCGTGCATGCCTGCATCGCCAGCCGAGCGCCAACAAGTCCTTTCCGCATCTTTGCCGCATTTATTGCAACCATCAGGGCAGCGCGCCTGGACGGCCGCCGCCAGCAAACTACGGAGCCGACTGCCATGCCTTGCCTGATCCAGAAACCCGCCTTTTCCCTCATTTGCTGCGCCTGCACGCTGCTGGCCGTGCTGCCGGCACACGCGCAGACGGCGGGCGCCGGCGACGCCCCCGCCGCGGCGAGCCTGAGCGCCAATGTAACGCTCGCTACGCAATACATCTCGCGCGGGTTCCGCCAGACCTGGGGCAAGCCCGCGCTGCAGGCGGGCTTGGACTATGCGCACCCCAGCGGCTGGTCGCTGGGCACCTGGGCTTCCACCGTCAGCGACCGCTACATCCAGGACGCCACCGTCGAATGGGATCTGTACGGCGGCTACGGCGGCACGGCGGGCGAACTGGGCTACAGCGTGCTCGCGTATTACTACAAGTACCCGGGCGCCGTCTACCGCGCCACGGGCGTCAAGTACGACTATGGCGAGCTGTCGCTGGGCCTCAGCTACAAGATGCTGTACGCCAAGTACAACCGCACGGTCACGCGCGACTTCTTTGGCATCACCAATGCGCGCGGCACCGGCTACCTGGACGTGGGCGCGAACGTCGACCTGGGCCATGCCTGGACCCTGAACCTGCACGCCGGCAATGGCCGCGTGGCGGGCAGCGGCAACGCCATGTGGAACTGGCGCGACGCCAGGGCCGGCGTCACCAGGGCGCTTGAAGGCGGCTGGAGCGTCAGCGCCGCCGTCACGCGCGCCTGGGGCGCCACCGACGCCTACGACCATTACACCCTGGGCATTCCCGATGCGGCCGGCCGTTTCGACACCTCGAACCCGGCCGCGGCCACCTTCGTGCTGGCCATCAGCAAGACTTTCTAGGCGCGCTACCCGCGACGCCCGCGACACCAATACCCCTCCCCACCAAGGAACAGCATCATGCAACTCTCACTGAACAGTAAAATCTGCGTCGCCGCCACCGCGCTGGCCATCCTCAGCCTGGGCGTCACGGCGGCCGTCATCGGCTACAAGAGCAGCGCCAGCGCCGAGGCGGCCGCCCTGGAACTGGCGCGCAC
Source organism: Janthinobacterium sp. GW821-FHT03A03 (assembly GCF_059421435.1). Classification (NCBI taxonomy): domain Bacteria; kingdom Pseudomonadati; phylum Pseudomonadota; class Betaproteobacteria; order Burkholderiales; family Oxalobacteraceae; genus Janthinobacterium; species Janthinobacterium sp. GW821-FHT03A03. The sequence continues at coordinate 58,659 of NZ_JBWKUZ010000021.1, forward strand.
GTCGGCGCGCGAAGTGGCCGGCGCGCTGCAGGCGCGCATCGCCAGCAACCTGTCCAGCGTGTCGGGCCTGGCCGGCGCCATGCGCGGCACCAAAAGCGCCGGCCTGCCGCTGCAGCGCGAGCAGATCAATGAACTGACCAAGGCCACCCTGACCAGCTCGGAAGACTTGCTGGGCGCTGCCGTGACGTGGGAAGCGAACGCGCTCGACGGCAAGGACGCGGATTTCGCCAACCAGAAGCCGAATTACGACGCCAGCGGCCGCTTCATGCCCTACTGGACGCGGGGCGCCGGCGGCAAGCTGCAGGTCGAACCCATCGTCTTTGACCCGAAACCGGGCGCCAACGACTGGTATGACGTGCCCAAGCGCACAGGTAAAACTTTCTTTACGGAACCTTACATCTACCCCGTCGATGGCAAGGATGTGCTGATGGCCTCGCTTGTCGCGCCCATCATGATCGACGGCCACTTCAAGGGCACGGCCAGCGCCGACTTCATGCTCACGCGCCTGGCGAAGATCCTGGCCGGCCTGAAGGTGATCGAGGGCGGCAAGCTGGCCCTGATCTCGAACGGCGGCCTGTATGCCAGCCATCCCGCGCCCGAACGGCTGGGCAAGAAGGCCGACGACATCCCGGCCGCCGGCCTGGACAAGGTGCGCCAGGGACAACCGTATGAATACGAGGATGGACAAGGCTATATCCACTTGCTGCAGCCGCTGCAGATCCACCCGGATATCGCGCCATGGAGCGTGGAGCTGAACTTCCCGAAAAGCGTGGCCACCGCCTCGGCACGCGACCTGATGACCTACACCCTGATCGTCGCCCTGCTGTGCGCGGCGGCCACGGCCGGCATTCTGATACTCGTCGTCAACCAGCTGACGCGCCCGCTGCGCACGCTGGGCCGCACCATGACAGACCTGTCCAGCGGCGACGCCGACCTGCGCGTCAAGCTGGAAGTCCAGGGCACGGACGAGCTGGCCGTCATCGGCAAGGGTTTCAACGCCTTCGTGGAAAAGATCCACGCCGTGCTGCTGCAAGTGCAAGCCAGCGCCGACAACGTGGCGCGCGCCAGCGCGGAAATTGCCCAAGGCAATAACGACCTGTCGGCCCGCACGGAACAGCAAGCCAGTTCGCTGGAAGAAACGGCCGCCTCGGTGGAAGAACTGACGGGCACGGTGAAGGAAAACGCCGACCATGCGCGCCAGGCCAATCAACTGGCCGCTTCCGCATCGAGTGTGGCACAGAAGAGCGGCGAAGTGGTCGGCAGGGTGATAGAGACCATGACCTCGATCAATGACTCGTCCAATAAAATCGTCGACATCATCAGCGTCATCGATGGCATCGCCTTCCAGACCAATATCCTGGCCCTGAACGCGGCCGTGGAAGCGGCACGCGCCGGTGAACAGGGGCGTGGCTTCGCCGTCGTCGCCACGGAAGTGCGCAACCTGGCGCAACGCTCGGCCGCTGCCGCCAAGGAAATCAAGCAGCTGATCGACGATTCCGTCGGCAAGGTGGCGGCCGGCAGCAAGCTCGTCGATGAAGCGGGCGCCACCATGGAACAGGTGGTCGACAGCGTGCGCAAGGTGACCGCCATCATGGCCGACATCAGCGTCGCCACCAACGAGCAAAGCGACGGCATCGCCCAGGTCAACCAGGCGCTGGCGCAGATGGATGGCGTGACGCAGCAAAACGCGGCCCTCGTCGAGGAAGCGGCGGCGGCCGCCGAAAGCCTGCAAGACCAGGCCAGCCACCTGGCCGACGTGGTCAGCGTGTTCAAGCTGGGCGAGCAGGTGCGCCAGGCGGTACCGACGGCCGTGGCGACGCCGCGCGCCGTGACGCCAGAGGCACCCGTGCCCGCCCGGCGCCTGAGCGTTGCCAAGCCGCAAGCGGCACGCCACGCGCCGGCCAAGGCAGCGGCAGGAGATGACTGGGAAGAGTTTTAAGCTTGCCTGCGCGGGCGGCAGCCGGCGCCCTTCTCGGGTGCCGGCAATCTCCCCATCGGCGCCATTTCGCAAAATGACGGCGCCTGTATGCGCGCGACGCACGATGTCAAACAATACAGCAGCCATTGCGCCGCGTATTCGGCGCAATGCACGCCAGTTGCGCCTCCTCCTTCAGTCCGTCAAACAATTTCAGCGCATTGCCGCGATATGATCCAAATCAAGCTCGCGATAGATTCGGTGAGAATTTCCCTGCATTAATACTTCTATAATCAGGCCGCGTTTACGGCACGCACCGCTGCCGGATGAAAAGGACCCTGAATGAAAAAATTAATGGCAGTATTGGCCGGCTCGGCCGCGGCACTCCTGAGCGGCTGTGGCGGCGGCGGCGGTACGACACAGCAGCTTGCCGGCGATTCCGGCAGCACCTCGCCACTGGCCGCCTACATCGGCACCTGGCAGTCGGCTTGCGACAATCACGACCGTCAAAAGCTCGTCATCGCATTCAAGAGCGACGGCAGCGGTTCGCTGGAACTGACGCCGACCGGCGAGACCTACTTCAAGGCCGATTGCTCCGGTCCCGTGGTGGCGACGGATGGCATGAGCGCGAAGATCACGGGCAAGCCGGACGGTACGGCCGACATGCTGATCAAACTGGCGGAAAACGCCGCGGCAACGAGCTTGCGCGTCGACAAGATCACCTCGTCAGTCCCGGCCTATACCTTCCAGCGCAGCGGCGCCACCGTGAAATATGTGCTGCGGGACGGCAAGCAGCAATGGTGCGTCGACGTGGACAATGGCGAATCGTGCATGTGGGACGAAGGCATGCAAGCCGCACAAAGCATCCCCGGCGGCCTGTCCTTGCGCGGCAACGAACTGTACACGGTGATGCTGGACAAGGGCGCATACGTCCTGGACATGCATTACGTGAAAAAATAAGCGCTGCGGGGCATCATCGTCCAGCACGGTGATGCTCTTGTGCCCGCCGATACGGCTATGTGCAAAATCGAACAGACATTACCAAAATAGAAAGATAAGCTCTTGAAAAACAGGAGCTAGCCATGCCGTCCACTACCATCGCCTCCCACCAGGATTTCAGCCACGCCGCCTTGAACGCCCTGCTGCGTCCGCAGGACGGCGAGCTTGCGCCCATCGACGGCCTGCGGCGCCTGCGCGACGCGGGCCTGGACCAGCTCCCGCTGCCCGGCCATGGCGCCACCCTGCAACGCTGGCAAGCCCTTGCCGCCGTGGCCGCCATCGACCTTTCCCTGCTCAAGCTGTATGAAGGCCATGCCGATGCGCTGGCCATCCTGGCCGAGATCGACGGCCCCGGCGCGCCGGCCGGCAGCAGCTGGGGCGTCTGGTGCGCGGAAATGCCGGGCGCGCGCGTCCGCTTGCAGCAGGCGGCCGATGGCCGTTATGTGCTCGACGGGCGCAAGGCCTGGTGTTCCGGCGCGAGTGGCCTCAGCCATGCCTTGCTCAGCTGCTGGAATGAAGAGGGCCAGGCCTGCCTCGCTTCGGTGGCACTGGCGCAGCCCGGCGTGCACGTCACGGACGAAGGCTGGCAAGCCGTCGGCATGCACGCCTGCGCCAGCGTCGACGTGACCTTTTCGGCCGCGCGCGCCTTTCCCGTGGGCGCGCCGGGCGCCTACCTGGGCCGCCCCGGCTTCTGGCACGGCGCGGCCGGCATCGCGGCCGCCTGGTATGGCGCCGCCTGCGCCATCGCCAGCCACCTGCATGCGCGCGCGCAGCATGCCGCACCCGACGCCGTGCGCCTGGCCCAGCTGGGCCAGATCGACTGCGCGCTGCACGCCGTGGGCGCCCTGCTGCGCGAAGGGGCCGCCGACATCGACCGCCACCCGCAACGCGACGCCATGGGACTGGCCCTGCGCCTGCGCCTGGCAACGGAAGACGCGGCGACCCTGGTGCTGCACCTGGCTACGCGGGCGCTGGGCGCCGGCCCGCTGTGCAGCGACGCCCGCTTCGCCCGCCTGGTGGCCGACCTGCCCGTGTTCCTGCGCCAGAGCCATGCGGAGCGCGATCAGGCAACGCTGGGAGGCATCGTCGCCGGCGCGGAAGATCACCCGTGGACACTCTGACAGCTGGCAAACGCGCCTGACAGAACGGCTGTGGCGGCAATGCCTCTTGGCCGCCAAGGGAAAATTATCAAAAAGCAATCCTAATGGCGCGTGCGGCATCCCCCGCAATACCGGCGCAGGCGGCAGACGCGCCGCCTCCAGAATGCGTGGCGCGCCGCCGTCGCGAGAGCGGCCGCACATTAACCCATTGCAATTAAATTAATGTCGAGTTGACATTTTTTAACGGCCGGAAGCCCCGCGCAGGCGACTCGCCAGCCGTGGGTGCTTAGCGCATCGCCTCCTGCAGTCCCGGCGCAAACTCGGCGCCATGCTTGACTTGCGCGGTGGACGCCTTGAGCGTGGCGCCCATCGGCTCGGCGCGGCCAGCCAGGCACTGGCCCAGGAAGTTTTCCGTCACCGCATTGAAAGCGATGTTGTTCACGGGCCGGGCAAAGCCATGGCCCTCATCGGGAAACAGCACATAGGTGACAGGGATATTCTTCGCCGCCATGGCCGCCACGATCTGGTCCGATTCAGCCACGTTGACGCGCGGATCATTCGCGCCCTGGCCGATCAGCAGCGGGCGCTGGATGTTCTGCGCAAAGTTCAGCGGCGAGCGCTCCTTGAGCAGCGCCCTGCCCTCTTCCGTGGTCGGGTCGCCCATGCGCTTGTAGAACTGCTGCTTGCCCGCTTCCCAGTACGGCGGGATGGTTTGCAGCAAGGTAAACAGGTTCGACGGGCCGACGATGTCGACGCCGCAGGCAAACGTGGTCGGCGTAAACGCCATGCCGGCCAGGGTGGCGTAGCCGCCGTACGAGCCACCCATGATGGCCACCTTGTCGGCAGTGGTCACGCCGCTCTTGACGGCCCATTGCACGGCGTCAAGCAGGTCGTCATGCATCTTGCGGCCCCACTGCAGGTCGCCGGCCGAGATGAACTGCTTGCCGAAGCCCGTCGAGCCACGGTAATTCACCGACAGCACGGCATAGCCGCGGTTGGCCAGCCACTGGTGATAGCTGTTGTAGCCGTAGGTGTCGCGCGCCCACGGGCCGCCATGCACCAGCAGCACCATCGGCACCGCCTGCGTGGCCTTGCCGCCGGCGCCCGCCTTCGACGCCTGCGGCAGGGTCAGGTAAGACACCAGGGTCAGGCCGTCGCGCGCCTTGATTTCCTGCGGATACATGGGCACCAGCGGCGCGCCTTCCAGCTCGGGCCGCGTCACGTACAGCTGCGTCAGTTTTTTGCTCTTGCGCTCATACAGCCAGCTCGACGGCGGCGCCGTGACGGTGTCGACGCCCACCAGCCACTTGTCGTCGGCATCCGTGCGCGACGTTACATTGAACTGGCCCTTGGTATTCTTCTTCAGGAAAGCCAGGTCGGCCTTCAGGTCATCCGTCAGCGGCAAATATTCCTGCTGCAGATAATTGACCGTATAGGCTTGCACGCGGCCCGTGCGCGTGTCGTACAGCGCATCGGCGATATCGGCGTGCGGGTCTTGCGCCACCACCGCGGTCTTGCCGCTGGCCACGTCCTGCGCCAGTAGCGCCGAGGTATTGCGGCCGCGCGAATCGGTCCAGTACAAGGTCTTGCCGTCGGCGGTGAAGGCCAGCGGCGACGTCGTCTGCGAGTCTTCCAGGCCCACCTCGGCCAGCGGCGCGCTGTCGACCTTGCCGTCCGTCATGCGGAAATACGTGAAGCCGCCATCGGCGCGCGCCTTGCTGGCGATGCGCAAGTTGAGCAATTCGTCGGCCACGTAGCCGCCATAACCGTCATTTTGCTGCACCAGCGTCAGCTTGCCGCTGGCCAGGTCCAGGCTGTACACGTCATGCCAGCGCGCATCGCGGTTATTGATGCCGACGAGGATGCGGTCCTTCACCTTGCTGCTGATCTGGACGATCCGCACGCGGGTTTTCTCGAACGGCGTGTAATTGGTCTGCTTGCCGCTTGCCACATTCACGCCGTAGAGCAGGAAATTCTCGTCGCCGCCCTTGTCCTGGATGAACAGCACGGTTGTCGAATCGGGCGACCAGAAGCTGCCGCGGAGGGGCCGCAGCTTCTCTTCCGTCAGCGGCCGCGCCTGCGCCAAGTCGCCAGCCGGCGCCACCCACACATTGAGCACGCCGTCGCGCGGCGCGATCCACGACAGCCACTTGCCATCCGGACTGAGCTTGCCGCCGGACTTGCTGGGATTACCGAACAGCTTGGCACGCTCGATCAGCGGCGCCTCCTTGGCAGGAGCTTGGGCGTGCGCCGGCAGTGTGCCGGCAAACAACAGGACGGGCAGGACATAGCGAATCATGGACACCTCATGGTTGATAAATAAAGGGAAACATCACACGTGCATGTGCCAGCCCATCATAGGCCAAAGCCGGGTTGCCAGGTTGACTACAGCGATGGAAGACGAAAATCGGGGGACAGGATGGTGGAAAGAAGGGATGGAATGCACGACGAATCCTTGCCCCCAAGAAAAGCCAGGTGACAGCTTGTAGCCAGCGGCCGAAGAGGCCGAAGGTTGTCCCTTGCCGCGCCAGGCTCAGGTAACCTGAAGCTCGAAGCGATGCATCTCGTCGTCGACGCCGCGATATATCCACGTAAGTTCCGTGAAGAAAGCGCGTGCGGCCGCGTTCTCTTGATCGACAAAGGCGACCCAACCCGCAGCCGGCGGATGGCAGTTCCAGCGAACGAGCGCAGCAACTGCCCGGCGCCCGAGGCCGGTCCCGCGCGACACCGGCGATACAGCAATATCCGTTATCCCGTGGAGACCGCCAGCTTCCGGACTCCAGGCACAGCCGATCAAGACGACGGGCAGGCTGTCCTCGACGCCAACAAGCTGGACGCCGTTCTCGGCGTGCAGGGCATGATCGAGCCACGCCTCGTCGAGCGGCCCCAGCGCCTTGTTGAGCTGCTCATCCTCGAACCAGCTCTGGATCCATGACCAATCTTCCGGAACGATTCTTCTCAGCTGCATAGATGTTCCTTGATCGGCTGTATAGCAAAAATTAGATTCAGTTGACGAGATCTCGTGTTCTCCGATGTCACGCAGTCTGCTCCCCCGAGGTCCTGGACGAGCAACTCGATGGCTTCCGTCAGCGCTCCTAGTCCGATGCCAAAAGCTCGTTTGACGATGCGGGCTACCCTACGGACCTCGCCCGTTAGATTGATAATTCCCGCCTGTCACTTGCGTAAAGCGCACATGGCCTCGCAACCCTTGGTCGTTGCGTAGGTCGTTTTCAACGTTTTAAACCTCGCACCGGCATAATCAGCAGTTTCAGCTTACCGAGATCGGCGTCAACGATACTCGGGAGCAATCCCAATCCCCAGATTTTTCCGTCACGGATTGCTCAGAATGATGAGCGACTGCTCATGATTCGCTCGGCAAGGATTTGCACGGTTACTGCCTGGATCTTGCCACAATAAAGCGTCATCGTTTAATGCGTGTCGATAACAGGACGGCAAGCGCAGATGCGATAGAAAACGAGGCGAACAACGCTAGGGCCGCCCCTTGGGCACCTGCCACTCCACCTGGGTTGGCCAACCCGGCGCCATTGACAATGACGCCCGCGAGTGCAGCGGAAAGTGCCGTTGCATAGAGCTGAACAGTCGTGATTGACGCGGATGCCAGTGTTTCTTCACCAGCAGCGGCAACCGCGAAGACGCGCGTGAGCAGGTGCGGCCAGCTCAATCCGATCCCAAAGCCAACACACGTGAGAGCAATGCAATAAACCACAATACTGGCTTCCTTGTTCTGCCATGTCGAAATCGGTATCGTTGCCGCTAGGATGGTCAGTGCTACTGTAACTATGACGGGGCTGATCCTGATCAGCCGATACGCCCGAGTGTCATCGCTAGTCGCACTGTAGAGCGAAGCCAGAGTCCACCCTCCCGCCATAGCCGCTGTCATGTAACCAGCGACAAGTGGCGTCAGACCATGGATCACCTGTAGAAAGTAGGGAACAAAAATCTCGGTCGTCAGGCCTGCCACCAGCAAACTCATGATTGCATAGATCACGCCAAGTTGGCTTGACAAGGAATAGGCACCTGAAGGCAACAACTTGTTGCAGCTTCGACTGTCTATTCGAGCAATCAGAGCGGCAATGATCAGTCCGATAATGATACCTCCCACATTCCAAGCGAGGCTTTGCGATAGGCTGGCGATCGAAATTGCCAAGACCGATAGCACCAGCAATGTAATGGAGGCAATCGGCAGGCGCCCTGTGGCCGTATCCTTAGCTTCCTTGCCGCGAAATTGGGTTGCCACGATAAGGGCCAGCAGGAGTGCTGCGGGCAGCATTACCCAGAAGGCCAACCTCCAATGACCGTTCTGGGCAAAAACTCCCCCAATAGCCGGACCACCAAGCGTCGCTACGCCCCACATGCCTGATACCAGCGCCATTGCCCTAGGCCACAGGTGCGAATCGAACACCACCCGGATTAAGGCATAACTGAGAGCGAACAGTACGCCGCCGCTCACCCCCTGCACCGTACGGGCTGCCAGCATGACGGGCATCGTTGGTGCCAAGGCGCAGCCCACGGCGCCAAGCGAGAACACAGCCAAGGCAAGCAGATAGGTCTGGCGGGGCCCCATTGTGGCGATAAGTCGGGTAGAAACAGCCGATCCTACAATTGACGCCACGACAAACAATGTAGTGTTCCAAGCGTAGTAAGCCAGGCCGCCGATTTCTTGGATAACCGTCGGCAAGATCGTTGTAACGATATAGATGTTTACTGCGTGCAGTGCCACTCCGCCGGCCAGCGCGATAGAGCGTAAGCCATTACGCCCGTGGAACAACTCACGCCACGAGGCCTGAGGGGCAGCTGCTGTCGAGGTCATGTCCGATTCCTTCGAAGGTTTCTTCATTGCATCATTCCATTGGATGATGGAATGATAGATGGATGATATTGTGACGTCAATAGAGAACTGAGACTGCAGCCATGAATATGATTGAGACCCCATCCAAGACCCTCAACGAACTGGCCGACATCGCCAAAACGCTGGGGCATGCACATCGTCTTGCCTTGCTGGAAGCCATTTTTCAGCGAGAAAGCTCGGTGGAGCGCCTGACGAAACTCTCAGGGCTTTCCATCACCAATACTTCCCAGCATTTGCAGCAACTCCGGCGCGCAGGCTTTGTCCAAACCCGCCGTGACGGCAAGCATGTCCTGTATCGGATTGGCACCGGGCCAGTTGCCAATATGCTTGCCGCCTTGCACGACTATCTCGATTTCCAGCAAGCAGAGATTCAGCGCGTGGTATCGAGCGATATTCACTACTCGGAGCACCTGGAAGGTGTCTCTGTCGAAGAGTTGATCACCAGACTGGAAGAAGGAGTTCTGCTGTTGGATGTCCGCTCGGAGGAGGACTACGCGAAAGGACACATTCCCGGTGCAATCAATATCCCAACCGAGGCTCTAGAACAGCACTTCGTCGAACTGCCGCGCGACCAGGACATTCTTGCTTACTGTGGTGGACGTTATTGCGTACTTTCTATTCAAGCGGTTTCGCTGCTAAGGACGAAGGGATTCAAGGCGCAACGCCTTGAAGATGGTTTTCCTGGATGGCAGGCTGCGGGCCTGCGTATCGATGCGATGCGACGCTGACCACGACTGGCAGGAGCATCACCAGAGGATCGAGAATTCGGTCGGCCAATGGTCATTGTCTACCCATCCAGAAACCCCGCTCAGAGCAAGGGCAGCAGGGTTTGGTCTTTGAGGGCCGTGTGCGACCAAATCCCATTGCAATCCATACGCCAAGCCGCTACGACGGCCTGAGTCTCCAAACTGGCGAACGTTAAGACATTAATCGCACAGCGATCCGTTGTGCATTTCGCTGAAGCAGTTGTCCATCGGCTTGCCCGGTCGGCTGAAATCGATCTTGGTAAGATGGTGGTAGGCCCATAGATCCTGCATTTTCCCCGACAATTCGTTGCTGTTGTCGACAAACAAGTATTTCGGTGCCGTGCGCTCGGCAACGATACCAGTAAACCGTCACGATATTCTCACCGCGCAGACGATCGCCCCCTCACGCTTTAGCGCCCCCTCCCCTTTTTTAACGACGTCGTGCAAGATCGCCATTCCCTGGCTCAGCCCAGCCGCCATTTTCTTCAGCCGAACGTTCTCTTCGTGCAGAAGCTTGAGCTCCCGCAAGCCTTCGGATCGCATACCGCCGTACTGCTTCTTCAGCGATAAAAGTCTACATGGTGCCGCAGTAGCACCGACTACGGGCATTAGCAGTGCCGGCAACAGCGATGGCATGGCTTGCGCACTTGCTGCCAAGATCACGAATTCATCGATGGCACGGCTGGCCGCTTACTGCATTGACATTAACATTGCACGTGACTATCATTCAATCATTCCATTGAATGTAGTTTTTGGATGTTGAAACCAAAAATGTATCTACTCTGAGTCACCAGCTCATTCTTTCTGAGCAACAGTAAAACTAATGACTTACCCCTTTATGGCCGCAACTCCATGGCCAAGAAGGTCAAAGAAAGAAAGACTAAACAGATTCTTATCAAGAAGCAGCCTAGGGCCTCGCGTTTCCTTGACCATAAATGCGCATCCCCATTGCATTCAAGTGCCGGGCCCTGCCCCGGCTGCCTGGATGATGTTTGAACGTAGGCAGGGAAACGACTGATTGTGTGGTCCGCATCTTTGTTAAGGACAACACATTCTGACATCAATCAATTTTAAGAAAGTAGACGCGTGATGATCAGTTCATTAAATAACAACAATTTCGACCTTGCGGTGACCCACGTTCCTGGCCTGCATGTCGTTCGCTTTTGGGCCGAATGGTGTGGACCATGTCGCGTGATGGCGCCTGTATATGATGAAGTGGCACAGGAGCTGCGGGACGACGCCCATTTTGCTGAAGTCAATATCGACAATGCTGACAGGTTGGCAAATAAGTTCCGCGTGCAAAGCGTTCCAGCAATTTTGCTGTTCAGAGATGGAAAGGTTGTCGATCATATGGTTGGTACCATTGGCAAGCGACACGTTATCGAATTTATTAAGCATAATTTATAACGAATATGGCCACACACCACGAACTCATCATCCTGGGCTCCGGACCGGCCGGATGGACTGCAGCCGTTTATGCTGCCCGTGCAAACTTGAAACCGATGGTCATCACAGGCTTTGAGCAGGGTGGCCAATTGATGACGACTGCTGAAGTAGACAACTGGCCTGGCGACAGTCAGGGCCTGCTAGGCCCTGATCTGATGGCACGCATGCAGGCACATGCCGAACGATTTGATACAAAAGTGGTTTTTGACCAAATTCACCATGCTGAGCTGTCAATGCGCCCGTTTAAACTCAACGGCAATAACGCAGAGTACACCTGCGATGCCTTGATTATCGCAACGGGTGCCACTGCAAAATACATGGGCCTTGAGTCAGAACAGAAGTACAAGGGGCGCGGTGTTTCCGCTTGTGCAACCTGTGACGGATTCTTCTATAAGGAGCAAGATGTCGTGGTGGTGGGCGGTGGAAATACTGCAGTTGTGGATGTACTTTATCTGTCCAATATCGCCCGAAAAATCTATTTGGTCCACCGGCGCGGCAGTTTGCGTGCAGAGAAAATTATGCAAGATAAACTATTTGCCTTGGTCGACGCCGGAAAAGTGGAATTGCTCTGGAATCACACCATCGCGGAGGTTCTGGGCGACGCTTTCAGTGTCTCAGGCGTACGAGTGAATTCGATATTGGACAACAGTTCACGCGATATTTCCGTGAAAGGACTTTTTGTCGCAATTGGCCACCAACCGAACACACAATTGTTCGATGGCCAGTTGTCGATGAATAGTGGTTATCTTGAGATTCAATCTGGATTGAAGGGCAATACTACCCAAACTTCGTCCAAAGGCATTTTTGCGGCTGGCGATGTTGCTGATCAGCATTATCGTCAAGCTATTACTTCGGCAGCGTCAGGATGCATGGCAGCTCTCGATGCTGAGCGCTACTTGACTCAACCATATGCGGCTAAAATTGAATCTTCTGAATGCCGCTGGCCACCGCATGTACCGAAAGGTTGGGACGGCCCCATGAGCGGCTGACGATTTTCGACGCGCAAGACATTGAGGCGCCGTTTCAAAGTGGGCATGGAAAGGCAAGCCGAACTCTGGAAGCCAGCGGCGGCTCAATAACGCGTTGCCATGGGCCGCACCCGGATAGGGCATGTGCGCGCCGGACTGGCGCGACTAGGCGCAAAATCCGGTGCTGCGTCGGCCTGCCGCATGCCACGCTACAGCACCATTGGAGCCCCCTGCAATCGCAACGTCCAGTTTCCTCGGGGGCGGTCAGAACAGAGACATAGCGATGCCTACGATCTGTCCGGGCAAAAAAGATGGCAACTGCGGTCCCGAAAATCGCCGAGATCAACATGCCCCAGAGGCTACAGGGAGTCGTTTCAGGCGCTGCGCTCGCTGTCAGCGCTGCAACCTCTGGTTATGCGAAGTTCTTTATTGTTACGTCTTGACTTACTCAGCCATAACAGAAACAGCATTTTTGCTCGCCCCCTCCGAGAGTTGCTGCTGCAGCATCGCTCAGGGATTTCAGTAGCATGAGAGGTCACCAAGCTGCCAAGGCCTGCAGCACGAAATCAGCACGTTCACGAATACAGATCCTTGGCAACAACGCAACCTCGTATCCCAATGATGGGTAGGCGCGCTCAAGCCTATCAAATTCTTCCAGTGCCGCGTCGATATTATGTCGGCGCTCAGCATCTTTGACATGAATGTCAGGCCAGGGAGGCGCTAAAAATACGCAAGGATGATAACGATGGCTTTCTCCAAGCTGTGCGAGCAGCAGCGAACCCTCTAGCGCCTGTAATGCAGCGGCCGCATCGATGATGCTTCGGTCGAAGAACACCCACCGCCCTTCCGCGCACTGGGCAGCTGCATAGTCAATTAATGCCATTTCGACAACCCTGTGCAGGAATGCCGACATATCAAGCCACGGCAAGGCCCGCCCTCCGGTACGCATCTCCTCCTGCACAATACGCCTTCCGGGCTCTTCGATCACGGTATGCCCCCGCCGCTGGAGTTCGGACAGCAATGTGGATTTACCTGCACCTGAACAACCTGTAATAACGACACAACGGCTCATTGAAGATGAATACTTATTGACATTCGATTTGGGGACCATGAGGGTACTTAAAATAGAAGATTGGAGTGCGGAAGCCTGGCATTGGCATTGATGCTTGGAATGTCGAATGCTGACCACTAAGATGACGACACATGCCATAGGCCTTGCGTCTATTTTGCGGGTTTGTCTGCATATTGCGCTTTGCCCGAACGTTAGCGTCCGGCTGGCGAGGTGCCCCGCCGTGACCGCTAGCGTAACGCCGGACTGTATCGCCGCTACAGACAGTGTGTCATATCCGACGATAGCGCCGATGATAGTCAGTGCCGGCCCCTTGGCACGTGTTCGCCTTTTTTGTGCGTTTCGATTCCTGGCCTTGGCAGCTTAGAGGATTTATTCGTAACAGCAGCCGAAATCGCCTCAGGCGCAGCGTTGGCGGACGCAATTTGCATTGTCCACGCAACGCTTTCAGCCATTCTGCATGCGCTGCTTCCATTCTTGCGGTGGCCACGCTCAATTCTGCTTGCGCGCAGACTGTCATCAATATCAACATCACGGACAAGGTAAGCGCCTTCATGATGCGTCGGGAGCCCGGGTCCTCGCACGCGTGTCCATGCGATGAGCAGGATCGAGGCTTGCCCCTCCCACTGCCTTGTGCAGCGCCACCACTGCAAGTGCCCGCTGTTCCGTCAATTCAGCACTGCTCATTTGCGCTTGCCGCAAGGCGATAGTGGCATCGAGCAGCTCAGTCATGTTCACAACACCACGTTCATACAGTAATTGGGCGTTTGCTTTGGAGCGCTGGGCCGCCTCAAGACGCCTGGCATCCTGCACCGCGCGGCGACGGCCAGTTTCGATCGCGGTAAGTGCATTTTCAGTTTCTTCGATGCCTTCGAGTACGGCCTCTTGGTAGCCGGCAATAGCTTCCGCCAAGGCCGCTTCACGCGCATTGACGACGCCGCGACGCGCGCCCCAGTCCAGCAACGGTATGTTGACCGACATGGCCAAACTGGCATTGGTGGAACGCCCTGGAAGCGGCGTACCGATCCAGTTACTACTTGCAAGAAGATCTCCTACCAAGGTCAGACGTGGATACATATCTGCCACGGCAATACCCAGCTCTGCACCAGCCTGCGTCACCGCATGCTCTGCCCGCTGAATTTCAGGACGGACTCGAACGACATCTGCCGGCAACAATCTGAGCGTGAGCCTCTCCGCCATGGGCTGTGGCATCACATCAGGCAAGCGCTCATCGCTTGCGGCTTGCCCCGTCAGTATGGCAATGCGTTGCGCCGCTTGCCGAACAAACTGCTCAAGCAATTGCAGTTGCGCCATCATCTCAGCAGCGCCGGCGACCAGCCGATCGTTCTCGAAATCGCTTGCAATGCCCGACTTCTGCCGTTCCAGCACCATAGCCACCATATGCTCTTGGTCGTGCGCATTCTCCGTAAGCAAGACGTGCCGACGCTGGGCACCGCGCAGTTCAATATACGTGCGCACAACCTCTGCAACGACGGAGACCCTTGCAATACGTGCATCCGCCAAGGCGACACCCGCGGCGCTGCGGGCGGCCTCCCCACTGGCAGCAACACGGCCAAACAGATCCATTTCCCATGCTGCATCAAAACCCATCTGGTAGTAGCCACTGGCACGCGGCTCCGCGCGAAGCAAGGATATATTATCGGCCGAGTTGGTATTCCCGCCTCTCTGCTCACCGGCTTCAGCACCAAGATTGCCGTTACCGGACAGTCGCTGTTCGCGGCGGGCAGTGACGCCCGCATTGATCTGCGGGCGGCCTTGCGCAAGCGCGGGCAGTAGCAATGCGCGGGCGGCTTGCAAGCGATATAAAGATTGTTTTATTGATAAATTTTGTGCCAAGGTTTGTGCCACCAATGTATCGAGCACGGGATCGTTGAAGGCAGCCCACCAGGTCGCCGGATCGGTCCCAGGGGCATTTTCAACGCTGCCTCGACGGGTCCAATCCCCCTGTACGGGCATGCTCTTGTCAGGCAATGGGCCAAGCGACACGCAGCCAGCGAGCAGGCAGGCACTGAGCAAGCATGCCAACGTCGTTCGTCCAAGCTGAAAGTTCAGTTTTTTCTTCATTCCAAGTCCCTTGATTGATTTTGATTGACATGCATTTCAGTTGAATCAATAATAGATCGAGTAATCAGTCTAATAAAGATTCAGCATTGATGCAATTCAAAAATGAGATATTTGACGAAAAAAATGATTCCTAAAAACATAAATCCGAACGCTGTCGGCCCCGTGAGACAGCATTTTTTTACTTTGCCCATAGCGGCTGCCATACCAGTTCCAGGTCTGCCATTTGCGAGAACGCCGGCATGAGCGAGGGCAAGTTTTTTCATTACCTTCCAAGCAAGCCGGCCATGCTCGAAGCGATCGTTCATAAAGGCGGACGTAAGGCGGCACAACGCTTTACGCGACTGGTGCATGAACCCGATGTGATCGTATCGTCAACACTCTGGCGGCTTGAAAAAAGGCTATCCCCTATTGGCAGTACGCCTCAGATAGCCCCAGAACTGAGTCTTGGATCAGTCGCCAATTGCTTCCTTTCGCTCATCAATGGAGCAATCGGCCGTGCCGCGTTGGATCCTGTATTTCATTCGAGCGCCCATGCTCCGGCAGTAATGCAGATGATCCGCCGCTTTCTACTCATTCATTTTTCCCATCTTCCTCACATCGGTTGTTTGCAACCGCGAAGCCTATGAATCGCTCATCGAATACCGGGGTCACGCGCACGCGTGGCCAACGCTACCGCCTTATCGCAGGCATTGGCACAATGCTCGCCTTGCTGACTGTCTGGGCACTCTGGCCAGCACAATCGAGCGCACCGTCCAGCACACCGCCCATCCAGGTAGGCGTTGTCGTCGCCAGTCCAGCGGAATGGATACAAACCACCCGCATCAGCGGCACGCTGGTGGCGCGTGATGAGATCGCCATCGGAACTGCCCTTCAGGACCAACGTGTCGTCCGTGTGCTGGTGGAGATGGGGGACACGGTTCGGCAAGGTCAATTGCTGGCCGAATTGGAAAGTACGGGGCTCATGGCCCAGGTAAGTCAGGCTGAGGCCGCACTTTCCAGCGCGCGCGCCACCTTACGTGAGAGGCGTGCCACGCATCGCGAAGCCCAAGCCAGTTTTCAACGCATCGAACCGCTGGGCATTGGTACGGTCAGTGCACAGCAAGTCGACGAACGCCGAGCACAGGCAGAATCTGCTTTGGCCAGCCTGCAGGTGGCACGCGCTGATATCGATCAAGCGCTTGCGCGCCTGGCCGAAAGCCGTAGCCAATTGGGTAAGACAAGGGTGCATGCACCGGCGGACGGACTGATCGTCGAACGTGGTGCCCGTGCCGGAGCGCTCGCAAGCGGCGAACCCTTGTTCCGCTTGGTTCGCTCCGGACAGCTCGAACTCGAAGCCGAGATCGCCGAAGGTGACCTCGCGCGCGTGCGCCAAGGAACAGCTGCACACGTTAGCGTTGCCGGTCAGCCTGGGCCTATCGCCGGCCACGTGCGTCTAGTCACCCCCAGGATCGATCCCCAGTCCAGGCTTGGCAAAATTCGGATTGTCCTGGCCGTTCCACACAGTGAGCTACGCACCGGCGCGTTTGCGCTAGCGCAACTGGAACTGGGCAGAAAATCCCTGGCGGTAGCCTTGCCTTCCCGCTCGGTAACCATCACTGACAAGGGGCAGGCATCAGTAATGCTGGTGCATGACGACGGCAAGGTAATACGTCGTCAGGTGACGGTCGCCATGTGCGGCACGGACCTGATGGAGATCAGGTCCGGCCTCAAAACCGGTGAACGTGTGGTGGCCACCGCCTCGGCCTTCCTGCGCGATGGCGATGTCGTGAGCATTGTGGACAAGAAGGATGACATTCTGTGAATCTTCAGCTTTCTTCCTGGGCTATCCGCCGCCCCATACCGACCATGCTGCTGTTCTTGCTTCTGGCAATTGCGGGTTGGAGCGCCTTTATCGGTCTGCCGATCAATTCCAATCCACGCGTCGATTTCCCTGTCGTCACCGTGGCGATTACCCAGCCGGGCGCAGCTCCAAGCGAACTGGAGAACGCCGTCACACGCCGTGTCGAAGGTGCCATTGCCGGCATGGCCGGGATTCGGCACGTTACGTCCACTTTGAGCGAAGGGGTCTCACTGACGACCGTCGAGTTCCAACTGGGTATTGATCCCGATCGGGCGACCAACGACGTGCGCGATGCGGTGTCCAATGTACGTGCGGACTTGCCACAGAACATACTGGAGCCACTCATCTCGCGGGTCGATGTTGAAGGTGGCGCCATTCTTTACTATGCCATCAGCTCGACGTCGCGGGCACCGCAGGAATTGTCCTGGTTCGTTGATGACACGGTGAGCCGCTCGTTGCTGGCAACACCTGGCGTACAGAAAGTGCAGCGCCTCGGCGGTGTCAATCGGGAGGTCCGCGTTGAACTCAAGCCAGACCGGCTTGAAGCTCTCGGCATCACCGCAGACCAGGTCAATGCGCAGATTGTCCAGTCAAACATTGATGTGCCCGGTGGCCATACCATCTTAAAAGGCCAGGAACTGGCTATACGCTCCCTGGGCAGTGCGGCAAGCGTTGCTGAACTCGCGGCACGCCCCATCGCCTTGACGGATGGCCGCTGGAGCGTGCTGTCTGACCTGGCCAGCGTGACTGACGGTAGTGGGGAAGCACGTGAACGGGCGCGGCTGAATGGCAGCGAAGTTGTCGGATTTTCGGTATTTCGCAGCAAAGGCGCCAGCGACACCGTGGTTGCATCGGGGGTGGAATCAGCCATTGCCAAGTTGCAAAAAACCTATGGCGATGTGCAGATTCAGCAAATCATCTCCCTCGTGGACTATACCCGCGCCAGCTACAAGATGTCGATGATGACCCTGGTCGAAGGGGCAGCGCTGACAGTACTGGTCGTCTTTTTCTTCCTGCGCAACTGGCGGGCGACGCTGGTGGCCGCTATTGCGCTGCCGCTGTCCATCTTGCCGACTTTTGCCGTGATGGCTCAGTTAAACTACACTCTCAACAGCATGACCTTGCTGGCCCTGACGTTGGTAATCGGCATCCTCGTCGATGACGCCATTGTTGAGATCGAAAATATTGAGCGCCACTTGCACATGGGCAAGCGACCGTTTCAGGCGGCCATTGACGCCTCGGATGCCATCGGTTTTGCAGTCGTTGCCATTACGGCCACCATCGTCGCAGTATTCCTTCCGGTTAGTTTCATTGGCGGCTACGTAGGCAAGTACTTCACCCAATTTGGCATCACGGTGTCCGTTGCCGTACTGGCCTCGCTGCTGGTGGCGCGCCTGGCAACGCCGTTGCTGGCAGCATATCTGCTGCAGCCAAGTTCGTCCTTCAAGCCCGGGACTGACGCGCAGGTCAGGCCCGGTAGTTTGATGGGACGCTATCTGGCAATTCTGGAATGGGCATTGACGCATCGCGGTCTGGCGCTCGTTTCCGCTGGTGCTTTCCTGGCCGCCTCACTGCTGATGATACCCTTGTTGCCTACGGGCTTCATGCCTGTCAGTGATCAAAGCCTGGCGCAGATCAGTATCGCGCTTCCCCCGGGGTCGCAGTTGAAGCAAACCGACGCAAGGCTGCAGGCCATCACCAAAGAGGTGCGCAAGCACAAGGAAGTCGCTGCCGTGTTTGCCACAGCTGGCGGTCAGGATGGCACCAGTGCGGGGACCCTGCTGGTCCGGCTGACGCCGGCAAACAAGCGCGATATCAGCCAAAAAGCGTTTGAGCACACCTTGCGACAGACACTGAGCCAATTCCCGGACATGCGTTTTTCTTTCAAAGCAGAAGGCGATTCGCGGGATGTATCCATCATCCTGCTTGGCGCCGACCCCGAAAAATTGTCGCAAACGGCCCATGCGTTGCAAAAGCAAATGAAGGGCGTGCCAGGAATTAGCAATGTACAGGTCAATGAGCCCCTGCTTCGTCCGGAGCTGTTGATCCGGCCGCGTCCGATCGAAGCAGCGCGCGCGGGGGCATTGCCGCAGAGCATAGGTACCGTCATGCGCATTGCCACGGTAGGAGAGATCGATGCGAGTTCCGCGCGTTTCAACTTTGCGGATCGTCAAGTGCCTATCCGCGTCGCGCTGAGTACAAAAACGCGTAGCGAGCTGGAAACACTACGCCAGCTGCGCGTACCTACCATCGATGGCCAGAGTATTCCTTTGCACTCGGTGGCCGATGTGAACTTTGGCGCAGGACCTGCGCGCATTGATCGATTCGACCGCCTGCGCCGCATCTCCGTCGATGCCGACTTGGTTGCGGGCACCACACTGGGCACCGCGCAGGACCGTATCGGCCTGCTGCCCGTCGCGCTCAGTCTGCCTCCAGGCATTACGCGCGCAGAGTACGGTGATACGGAATACATGAATGAGATGTTCACGAAATTCGGCTTGGCCATGGGCTTTGGCGTGTTGATGGTGTACGCGGTACTGGTACTGTTGTTCAAGGACTTCCTACAGCCGATTACCATCTTGACCGCTCTGCCACTCTCGATCGGCGGCGCTCTGGGTGGTCTTCTTCTCTACGGGGCTGCGCTGGACCTGCCCGCTGTCATTGGCATTCTAATGCTCATGGGCATTGTGACCAAAAACTCTATCCTCATTGTCGAGTTCGCCACCGAAAAGCGACGCGAAGGGATGATACGGTTCCAGGCATTGATGCAGTCTGGCGCTGAGCGGGCGCGCCCCATCGTCATGACCACGATCGCCATGGCAGCAGGCATGGTGCCGGCCTTGCTCAGTAGCGGCGCCGACGCAAGCTTCCGTGCCCCCATGGCGGTGGCGGTAATCGGCGGCTTGATGACCTCAACCTTACTGAGTCTCGTTTTTGTTCCCGTGATCTTCACCTATATGGATGACTTGAGGCTATGGCTCGCTCCAAAACTGGCACGTCTGACATCGGTGACTGACCAAGATCGCAAG
Source organism: Janthinobacterium sp. GW821-FHT03A03 (assembly GCF_059421435.1). NCBI lineage: Bacteria > Pseudomonadati > Pseudomonadota > Betaproteobacteria > Burkholderiales > Oxalobacteraceae > Janthinobacterium > Janthinobacterium sp. GW821-FHT03A03. Next base: position 78,726 of record NZ_JBWKUZ010000021.1, read on the forward strand.
GACGCCGACGAGCATCACCTTCCAGGGAACGAGGTTACGCAGTAAAGCGGCCGCGCGCGAAGCCCCACTCATCTGAGGAATCTGAGAGAGCTCAATGCGGTACTTGAACGCCATTTATTAACAGTTTAGACAGGAGAAAAGAATGAAGGTATTGATATTAGGCGGTGGCGGCGAAATGGGGCGCATTGCCGCTCGTGAAGCGGCGAGCTATGACTTCGTCGAAACAGTGACTGTCGCAGACATGAACCACAAGGCGGCCCTTGCCGTGGCAAATAGCTTGGGCAGCAAAGGTGCAGCCTTTCAATGTGATGCGACCGCCCCGAGTGAACTGCATCCCCTGCTTGCCGCGCACGACGTGGTTCTCAACACCATAGGCCCCTTCTATCGCTTTGGTGTCCCTATTCTCCATGCCGTTATCACTGCGGGTAAGCACTACGCAGACATTTGCGATGATTGGGAGCCCACGCTGGAGATGCTCCAGCTTGATAGCTTAGCCAAAGCAAACAACGTTGTCGCCATCATCGGCATCGGCGCCAGTCCGGGCTTGACCAATTTGCTTGCAATGGTTGCAGCGTCCAGCCTCGACCAGACCGAGGAACTACTCACCGGCTGGTCTATCGTCGACGGAAACGATCAATCATCAACGCCTTCCCCGCGGGTCAAGCCGCGGAAACCGAGCGCGGCTTCAGTGCATTGGTTACAGCAACTCACAGGTACCATCAGGCAGCAGGAAAGAGGCCAACTGCGCCAGGTAAAACCGCTGCAGCGGCACATCATTGCCTACCCTGGCTACGGGGAGCTGCCCGTCTGGACAGTCGGCCACCCCGAGGCTGTCACATTGCCTCGTGCGTTTCCATCGCTCACCACTTGCGCAAACGTCATGATCGGCCCAGACCAGGATTTCCGTGATCTGAAAATGATCGCTTCCCTCATTGACAAGGGGATCATGTCCGTTGAATGCGCTGCGCTTGAACTTGATAAGGTTCAAGGCACGGCTCTAAGTAAAGCGCAGCGCAATGCAGATCCCTCGCCACCGGAGCTGTTTGCCTGGGCACGGGGCAGACGCGAAGGGCGAGCCATGATCTCAAGCGCACACCTGAAGGTGGTCATTCCCGATGGTATGGCAGGCGCGACGAGCATCCCCCTCGCCATGACTCTGCCCTTGTTCGCCAGCGGCTTTGGCGATCGTCGCGGCGTCTTTACGCCTGAGGATATTATTGATCCGCTAGCCTATTTCGACGGCCTCGCCACCCGTTGTCTCGGCCCTCTAGCTGATGCGGAATCACTGATCGTGCAAGCCTTCTTGCCATAATAGCACCGCATTAGTCAGGCAACACGGGACGCGTACTTACCGCCAACTAGTATGCAAGCAAAAAAATACTCGTCCGGTTTTCGGTTGTAGAACAAAGGGGCAAACAGACATACTGGCGCCACATTCTAACCAGGAGTTATTCATGAACTTTGCCCAACTACATCAACAAGCCGAACCGTTGTTGCTCGCCAACGTATGGGATGCCGCGAGTGCCCGTGCGGCGACATCCGCAGGCTATGCCGTCATTGGCACTTCCAGTGCGGCCATCGCCGATACTTTGGGCTATGCCGACGGCGAGGGTGTGAGTTTTGCTGATCTGAAAACACTGGTCGCTCGCTTACAAGCCGTAACTGACCTGCCACTAACCGTTGACGTAGAAGCCGGCTATGGCGAGACAGCAAGTGAGGTGGTGGATAATCTACTCAAATTGACGGATATGGGCGTGGTCGGAGTCAATTTGGAAGATAGTGTGGTGCGCAACGGTATGCGAGAATTGTTGAACGTTGACGTCTTCGTACAGCGTCTTGCTGATATCCGCACTGGATTGAAGGAGGCCGGCGTGGAATTGTTCCTCAATGTACGCACCGATACCTTCCTACTGGGCATTGCGAATGCACTTACGGAAACAGTCAGCCGCGGCCGGTGTTATGCCGCCACCGGCGCCGATGGCCTGTTTGTACCCGGTGTCACCGACGAGACTGATATCGCGACTATCGTGGCTGGCGTATCTCTGCCGTTGAACGTGATGTGCATGCCGAATTTACCATCAGTTGAAAAGCTCACTACGCTAGGCGTCAAGCGCATCAGCATGGGTAATTTCCTGCACAGTCGCATACAGCAGACCCTTCTGCAACTGTTTGTCGCCGTGCGCGAAGAGAAATCTTTTCAACGGGTATTTGCCTATGCTGGTCACTGATGTCCAAGAAATTGATGCCTACTACCGTGCACTGCTCGATCGGGCGGCTGATCATGTCGGCATCTTCTACGTCGGAGTGAAGACAACAGGCGTGTTCTGCATCGCCACATGCCGCGCACGCAAACCCAAGCGCGAAAATGTGGTGTTCTACACCAACTTCAAGGAAGCCCTTGATGCCGGTTACAGGCCGTGTAAGGTATGCAAACCGACGGAGAACGCCCACACCGCGCCACCCGATGTCGCCGAGGCCATTGCCTGGGTGCGCCAACACCCCAAAGAGCGCTTGAGCGACTGCCAGCTCCGGCAGCGTGGTCTTAGCCCAGAGCGCATCCGGCGATGGTTTCAAGCACACCATGGTATGAGTTTTCAGTCTTTTCAGCGCTCGTTGAGAATCAATACGGCTCTAGAAGAGTTGAGGGCCGGTCGCCGCGCGACTGATACTGCGTTCGATAGCGGCTACGACTCACTCAGCGGTTTTGCTTACACCTGCAAGAAGCTGACCGGAGGAGCACCGACGGAAGCCGCCCATGTCATTCTCATTCATCGTTTTACCACGCCTTTGGGGCCAATGTTCGCTTGCGCAACCGCGCGCGGCATCTGTCTACTGGAATTCGTCGACCGACGTATGCTGGAGACCAAGTTTAAGGATCTGCAAAGGCTCTTGCAGGCGCGCATCTTGACCGGCGAAAACCAGCACACCCGCCAGGCCGAGCTCGAGGTCAGCGAATACTTTGCGGGTACCCGCCAACAGTTCGCACTAGCGCTCGACACGCCCGGCAGCAACTTCCAGCGGTCGGTGTGGCTAGCGTTGCGTGCAATTCCCTATGGCAGCACCGCTAGCTATGACAAGCAGGCAGAGAAACTCGGACAGCCACAGCTCGTTCAAGCAATGACCAGTGCCAATGCTGCCAATCGTGTGGCTATCGTCATTCCCTGCCACCGGATGATAGATGAAAATGGCGGGCCGGCCAGCTACGGCGGCGGTCTTGCGCGCAAGCAGTGGTTGATAGAGCACGAGCGGCGCAATGTGGGGGCCGGGGGTATGCCGAATCGGGATAACACAAATCAGCTTGTACACATTGCCTCCCCAGTTACAGGTACGTAACATCGAACCAATAAACTGACAGGAAGCAGACATGGAATCAACGTCATCAAAACCAACGGCAACATCGTTAGTCAAGCAGAAAATGACGACATCCATGGTCTTACTCATGTCAATCGCTATAGGACTAACGGTCGCCAGCAATTACTATGCGCAGCCTCTGTTGTATAGCATGGGCGAACAATTCTCCCTGTCGGCCGCCGCCGCTGGCAGCATAGTCACTGTGGCGCAATTGAGCTACGCGGCCGGGCTTGTGCTGTTTGTGCCGTTGGGAGATGTGCTGGAACGCCGCAACATAATTGTCGCCATGAGTGTTATGGCAGCGATTGGTTTGATGGTCACGGCCTCCGCCAGTAGCATCGCCGTTGTGCTTTTTGGTACGGCCCTTGCAGGATGCATGTCGGTAGCTGCACAGATTCTTATTCCATTTGCATCTACCCTGGCGACGAAGCATGAGCGGGGACGCGTGGTCGGAACACTCATGGCAGGATTGCTTCTTGGAATATTGCTGGCCCGCGTGGCGGCAGGCATCGTCGCCGACCTGTATAACTGGAGAGCTATTTACTGGCTTGCCGCCATAATGATGCTGGCTGCTTCACTCATGCTCAGGTTAGTGTTGCCAAAGTCTAAGAGCGCAACGGATCTCAGCTACAAAGACTTGCTTGTGTCATTGTTTCATCTCTACATAGACGAATCTATATTGCGTTCGCGTGCCTTGATAGGTGTGTTCCTGTTCGCATCGTTTGGTGTTTTCTGGACACCATTGGCATTTCTGCTTGCGGGGCCGCCGCATGGTTACTCCAATACTGCTATTGGTCTGTTTGGTTTGGCTGGCGCCGCTGGCGCCATGGCTGCCAGACCATTTGGACACCTGGCCGATCGTGGTTTAGGCAATCGCGCGACCATTTTGGGCTTGATGTTGCTGTTGCTTTCATGGCTCCCAATCATGCTCGGCCAACAACATGTAATCGCACTGATTATCGGCGCCGTGCTGCTTGATATGGGCATACAGGGCGTTCATGTCGCCAACATGAGTGCGGTATATCGCCTGGCTCCCGAGAAAAGAAGCCGTCTGACCGCAGCCATGATGGCAGGCAATTTTGCTGGGGCCGCTAGCGGCTCGTTCATCGGCGCGTGGATCTTTCCGATCGCTGCCTGGACCGGCGTCAGCATTGCTGGAGCACTGTTTGCGGCCGCAGCGCTGGCGTATGCTGTTGTTGGCACATATTCTCCTTCACCCTGCCAGTTGGATTCCAATTGATGTCACGTTCAACTTTTTCCATGCATCCTTGAGGTATGGCATGCTAAAAAATGGCTGGCACTAGTGCCTTCACCGTTATCCAGATTCAATCAAGCTGGCTAGCTGGTTACGTAGGCATGCGTATTATTCGGAAATGCGAATGAGCCGGAGAATGAATCTTGCAGGATACGGGAGGTGGCGGCATCGGCAATAATGCGGCGCCGGTATGGATGGTGCCAGGTCTAGTAGACTCGTGGCAATGCAGGAAGTATTAAAATTTCGATGACATGCACGTGCGCGATCTGGGTTGATGAAAACAATATGAAAAGAAACGCAATGTTCGACCAGCTGGATTTACGATTACTGAAAGTATTTATTGCCGTATTTCGCGAACGCCATATCGGACGCGCCGCAGATACTCTTGGCATGACTCAGCCAGCTGTATCGACAGTGCTCGCCCGGTTGCGAAAAACTACTGGTGACCCTCTTTTCATACGCAGTGCGGAAGGGATGCAAGCGACTGAAATGGCCCGGAAGTGGTACCTCCCGGTGGCGGAGGCTATGAAGGCGCTGGAGGCGGCGCTGAGCCTGCCTGCTACGTTTGACCCCGCAACTTCACGGCGTACTTTCATTATCTATATGACAGATGTTGGTCAACTTCTTGTGCTGAACCGGCTGATGCAGCGGGTGGCGTTTTATGCTCCGCGCATCCATATCCGTGTCGTTGCGCACTGGGAAGGTTCTCTTGCTGACAGATTGCATGATGGAAGTATCGACATGGCGTTTGGCTGGATTCCGCAGCTTAAATCGCGTAAATCCAGTATTTTGTTATTCAAGGATAGATATGTTGGCCTGCACGACACGTCGGCGCCAGTCAATGCCAACAGCGAGTTTCTTCAATATGCAGTCGCTGATATACCAAGTTCAGCTCACCATGCTGTCCTTGACCGTTTGCAGGCACAGACTAGGGTGCCAGTCATTACGACTCCCAGTTTTTTCATACTGCCGGAAATACTTGTTGGCAAATCCTACATTGCAGTCGTTCCTGAGCGATTCGCCAAGCTCATCATTGACCAACGCAAGAAGCCACTCAGCATACTCAAACTTCCATTCATGCTCCCGACTTTGTCTATTCGCCTTCATTGGTCGGCGAGCAGTTGGCATGATGGTGGTATCGACTGGCTACGCCAGCAAATTACGGCATGTCTTGCTGATCCGCCCGCACTCACTGATGATCATTAATTTGCACAAATGACCTGATGTGACTGTCCGACCTGCGTAAATTCATGCTAACCATTGTCAGCATTGGCGTATCTGCCCATGGTGATGAGGATGACAAAAATCTCATCCCCCCCGACATTCCCACGCTCTCTCTTGCGCACGCGGACAGCTCGATCCAGGTGCTTCTTGAGTGACCGGACGTGCTTGGGTCGAAAGTAAGCAAGGCTAGCCAAAGGGACCGATACGAACAGTCCTTCACCTTCACTCTGCTACACCGCATGCGCCAATACAACGATACCGTTCTCCTGTGCGTACGCTGTCTATCGCTACCGTTTACCAATAATGTTGCCGAACGCGCCATACAAAAGGCCGGTAAATTCGGGGGCGAAGGCTTTCTGCCTCGTCATTGAGTGTTTGAACACGTCCATAGCTGAATCAACCGTTTTTATAGTCTGGTCATTCGCCCGGGTCAAAAATCGGACAATTACCTGGGACCGCCTCACTTTGCTTTTGACCTCATCGCTTGGCGGGCAACAAGACTACCAGGAGATGCGTTAATAGCTGTCGACCTGCTTTGCTTCAACTTTGCCGCCGCAGCAACCTTGAGTAAACGCTGGAAGTTGGGGCATTGCGCGTGGCTGGCAGCGGGGCATTGTGCAGCATGGCGCAAACCCTCGCTCATGGCTTGTAGGCGCTTGATAGTCGCGTCGATTTCGTCAGCTTTGGCCACTAGTACATTCCTGTCTACCTGCGGGGCACCAGTGGGAGAAAGCATCGTGCGGATTTCCTCCAGAGAGAGTTGCCCTGCCTGTCCGAGCGCAATCAATGCCAGTTGATTGACCACGTCCGGTGCAAAGTGTCGCCGCTCCCCCGCGCTGCTGGTTGCTGAGATTAAACCCTTTTTTTCATAAAACCGCAGCGAAGAGGCCGGTATGCCTGTGCGCCTGGCGACCTCTGAAATATCCATGATGCCCCCCTTGACTTGAAGTTGACTTCAACTTTTATCATGCCTGCAAACGACATTTTCGGCAACGGAAAGGAACGAGTATCTGTCTACCGCACTGCTCAAGCGGGTGTGGGAATGAACGGAACCGTTGCTGGACACGCCGCATGGGGATGGCTTTGCGCCCACATGCCGGCAATCCGCCACGGCGGATTGATGGCAAACCTCGATTCTCAAATCAATCCATCGGAGAACTACAATGCAAGAAAACGTGAGCATCGTCGCCCCCAGCGCCGGCGAAACCCCGTTGCGGCCCCAAGAGCGCAACACGGCCATTCCATCTGCCGTCTACCTTCTTGCCCTGAGTTTGTTTGCGATGGGCAGCGCCGAGTTTTTGATGGGAGGTATTCTCCCGATGATTGCGGCAGATCTGCACATCACGCTGCCAACGGCGGGAACCTTGATTTCCGCATTCGCAGTGGGTGCACTGATAGGCGGGCCGCCGTTCGCCATCTTGACGCTGCACTGGTCTAAGCGCAACACCTTGTTCGCCAGCCAAGTGGCTTTCATCGCTGCAACGGTGTTAAGCCTCCTTGCGCAAAGCTATTGGCCCATTCTTGCCGCCCGGTTCGTCATGGGCTTGGCGTATGCGTGCTTCTGGGCGGTTGCGGCAGCAAGCGCCGTGCAACTTTCACCTCCTGATCGCCGCGCCAAGGCACTTTCCATCGTTGTCAGTGGCTTGACCACCGCGATGGTTCTGGGCGGCCCCGCAGGAACGTTCATCAGCGATTCAACCGGCTGGCGCGGCGGATTCTGGGCCGTCATCGCGGTTACTGCTGTGGCGGCGGTCGCCGGCCTTCTCGCTTTGCCCAACAAGGCACCTGGCGATGCGGCGGCGCCTGACCTCAACACTGAGTTGCGCGCCATGAAGTCCCCGGTTCTTTGGGTGGCCTATGCTACGACGGCGGCTACCACTGCCGCCTACATGGGCACGTTCGCTTATCTCGGGGCCTTGATGCTCGAGGTGAGTAGATTGCCCGACCAGTGGCTGCCCGCTGTGCTGACTCTGTTTGGCGTTGGTGCCTTCATCGGGCTGACGATTGGGGGACGTACTGCTGATCGCTATCCGTTCGCCACGCTTGTGGTGGGCATCGCTGGCCTGATCGTCATATCCGCTGCGATGGCGCTGCTGGCGTCCCATATGGTGGCGACCATTGTACTGGTATTTCTGCTCGGCGTTTCAGGCTTCCTGCTAAATCCGCCAATTTGGGGCCGGGTCTATGCGATCGCTCCCGATGCGCCGATGCTTGCAGGGGCGACAAACACGTCAGCCTTTCAAGCCGGTCTGACGCTTGCACCGCTGCTTGCCGGACTGCCGATCAGCTTCGGTCATGGACTGCCAGCTGTTGCTTGGGTGGGAGCCGCAATCGGCGTTGCCTCGCTTGGATTCGCTGTTCTCGGCTCGCGATGGAGTCGCCGGGCCTGCCAACAGCAGGACGGACACTGTCGATAGGGATGAAGTCACCATTGCGCCAAACCTGCTGGATCGGCGGCTGAAGCCACCGGCCCCAATCCACAGTGGGCAAAAGTGATGAATCAGAAATACCTAAACTGATGGCGATTCAGTGCAAACGGCTCAGATACTGACAAAAACTGACAGTCAACCCTTGTATGATCCGCGAATCAAAAACTAAAATTTTGCAAGGATAAATTCACCATGGCTTTTTTTACTCATTCATCAGGTCAGTACTTACCAGTTGATGACGCCGAAATATACTTCGAAATCATAGGCAATCCGATCGGGAGTCCATTACTGTTACTGCATGGCGGCTTAGGCAACCTCACAGACTTCAATGGGATTGTAGGACAACTTGCAAGTGAATTTAGATTGATTGGCATTGATTTTCGTGGTCATGGCAAGTCGACGCTCGGAAAATCTCGCTTGACCTATCAACAATATCAAGCAGATGTTGAAGCCATCGTCGCGCATTTGAAACTCGATTATTTTTCTATACTGGGCTTTAGCGACGGTGGCATCACTGCCTTGCGCATGGCAGCTGAAACCCCGTCGAGGATTAGGGGGCTTGTGGCGGTGGCGGCTCAAAGTCAAATGGAGGCGGATGACCCTGCCCTTCCCATGTTAAGTGGCGTGACAGCTGGTTTCTGGAAGACAAAGTTCCCCAACGCAGTTTCCTACTACGAAGAGAACAATCCAGAGCCAGACTTCGATGTGTTGATCAAATCGGTTGTATCGCTCTGGACAAATATCAAACACAGTGCTTACCCTGGCAACCTGATCAAACAGATCACGGCACAAACGTTGCTGGTGCGTGGCGACGAAGATCATCTTTGTTCGTTAAAGAGCGTTGCTGAACTGCGAGATCAAATAAAAGGTTCTGTCTTCTTGAACATCCCTTATGCAGGGCACGAGGTGCACAAAGATTCTCCTATTCTATTCATGGAGGTAGCGTACGATTTCCTTGTCAATCGAACGGCAAAGAAACGTTAATTATCTAGTTCAGTGCTGGTCTGCATTGGCGAAATGAGGTTCTGTCGCATTGACTTCTTTAACCGTGCATTCTCGCCCTGCAAACTCTTGAACGCCCGCCGCCTTCGGACTGCATTCCTCCATACTGATTCTTCTAACCTTTCAGGCATCCATAGTATCGGTTGTAACCGTATACACATATGGTCGGGGCAAGAGTCCTGATTTTTTGAAACTACGATATTCGGCCAGCCCTCCCAGGGAATCCATGCGTACGGCAAGCCCAGGTTATCAAGAAAGCCGTGAGTAATAGTATGAACAATACCCAGGGAAAAATACCGACACCTGATGTTTCCAGCAAAATTCCGCCGATAAGGCCACCGGCTGCGATGGCAATATTCCATACGGTAACCAGAATCGATTGCGCCACATCTGCGCCTGACCCGGCGGCCTCGGCCGATGCAGTTTGTAACAAGGCAGCGGAGCCGCCAAAGGTTAGGCCCCATGCGATTACAGCGATATAGATGACCCACGGCTGAGTGCCGGCTAGGCCAAGGGCAAGCGATGCAAGCGCAAAACCCGCCAGGCTGAGCAGTACCAAAGACCGTAGCATACGGTCTATTAACATGGCACTGATCCAGATACCAGCCAGCGATGCCACACCAAAGAGCAGGAGCACCACATCGACCCGATTGGACAAACCCGCTGGCTCAAGGAAGGGCATCAAGTAAGTGTAGAGAATGCTGTGCGCGAGTATCCAGAACGCCAGTACCGCCAAGACCGGCCGCACGCCGGGAGTGTTAAAAACCTGATACACAGGGGTTTGCTTCTTTGCCGCTTGTCCTGGATAGTCTGGCACCTGCAGAGAGATCCAGGCCATCACTCCCAGCGTCAGCAGCGACATGACTCCAAAGGTAGTACGCCAGCCTAGGGTAGCGCCCAGTAATGTGCCCAGCGGCACGCCCAGCGATAATGCTAACGGCGCACCAATTCCCGCCACGGCCAAGGCACGCCCCTTGAGATGATCTGGCACCAGGCGTCGCGCGTAGCCGGCCAGCATGCCCCAAATCAGGCCGCCTGCCATGCCGGCCAAAAATCGTGCTGACAAGGCGACGACATAGTTGGAGGTCAATGCTGTAACCATGTTGAAGAGCAACATGGCGAATAACGCCGCAATCATCAATGGTCGGCGTCGCCAGGCCAGCGTTGCTGCCGTCAACGGGATGGCTGCGACTAGCGATCCAATGGCGTAGAGCGTAACGAACTGTCCAGCAAGCGCTTGCGATACCCCCATTCCTTCGCTTAGCTGTGTAAGCATTCCGGCTGGAATGGTTTCGGTTAACAACGCCAGAAAACCTGTCATCGCCAAGGCCAGAAGCGCGACAAATGGCAGCCGATCCGCGCTTTGAGCCGAAGTGGCATTCGTATTATTCATTTGTATCTTTCCTATGTTCTTCATCGGCAGCCAGATGGCACGCCAGTGGATGATCACAGTGTGGACGTCAATCGATAAAGGAAAAATAGGCTACAGTTGAAAATACATATGACTTTGGAGTCATAAATAAGGATAAAAAATATGGACAATCTGGGATCGTTGAACGTCTTCGTTCATGCCGGAGAAACCCGCAGTTTCACAGTTGCGGGGCAGCAGCTCGGCATTTCGGCATCGGCCGTCAGCAAGGCCATTGTTCGTCTTGAAGAGCGACTTGGCGTACGGCTATTTCACCGCTCCACGCGCACCGTCAGTCTTACGGCGGAAGGTGCGCAATTTCTGGAGCGTTGCCGCCGTATTCTGGGAGAGGTGAAGGAGGCCGAAGCTGAGCTATTACAAAATCGGGATACGCCACGTGGCAAGTTGCGCATTAGTCTGCCATCAGTCGGCACACTCTTCATGCCAAAACTGGCCGCCTTCAAGCGGCTTTACCCCGACATTCTGCTAGACATTGATTACTCGGACAGATTGGTAGACGTGATTGAAGACGGTTTCGATGCCGTGATTCGTACTGGCGAACCTAGCGACTCCCGACTAACAGCCCGTCGCATCGGCTCCTGTCGCAAAGTCATGGTTGGCGCGCCTGAGTACTTTCGGGTAGCGGGCTTGCCGCTCACGCCCGAAGACCTGATCAAGCATTCCTGCTTGCTCTATCGATTCCCCAGCACTGGCAAGCTGGACGCCTGGCCATTGCAAGTTGCCGGCGCGTCCAGCTTTAACCTGCAAGCCAGTATGGTGACAAACACTCTTGATCCACAGGTCTGCTTCGCTGAAGAGGGTTTGGGTATCGCTTGTGTGCCAGAAATAGCGGTTCGCCGGCAATTGCAAATAGGAAGTTTGACCAGTGTGTTAGATGATTACAATCATGACAGTATGATTTTTCATGTACTTTGGCCGTCGAGTCCTCATCTATCACCCAAGATTCGGGTGTTTGTGGACTTCGTCGTTCTGCATTTGTTTCCTCTTTGATCGCCCCTCCCCTTCCCGATGGCAGGCGCGATTGTAATCGCTGCAAACCTTCACTGTGGCTGCAGTGAAGATGCGGGTAATTGCCTGCTAGGTTGGTGACTCTCAAGCACCATCATGCGCCGGCGTAGAAGATGCCGTTGCCCTTTGATTTTATTGGAAGTCATTTTCCGTTGCTGACGATTTCCCTTAGCTTCCTCATAAAAATATGCTTCATTATGCGCCGAAAAGAGTAAAAATCATTCGCTTTCATTTCATCGCTTTTGAAAACTGGCTGCCAACGGGCTATTCACCTACACAGCAGAGAAAAAATTAAAATACTGCCGAATTATCGCTGACGAACCAGCCTCAGACAAGATTATTGCCGGCACAATTTAAATAATATTAATCATTTGATATGATATTTCATTTCAGCTTAGCAGCGAAAAAACGTACTTTGCATTCCGTCACTGCGGTAAAAGGTAGGCGACGCCAAAATGATGAAATCGTTTCCCTTTCACGGTCAATGCGGGCTGAACAACTGCATCTGGAAATCTCGCGGCAAGATACTGGGGCAGCGCAATGCCCTCCTCCTGCATATTCCACACAATGACAGCTCCTGCTTGTTTAAGGTCCTCTATTTTCACCCAAGGGCTTACACGGAGATCTGCATGAGAGAATATGATAGACGGCCGGTCCTTTGCATAAAATGCGACATTCCCTGCATTCCAAGTATTTCCAATGACATATTTCAATGATCGTTTCGTCGTTGCGTACCACCTGTTATTGATTTCACTACCAAAACTTTCGCCGGGAAAGTTGACGGCCTGCTCATTTCCGGTAATGTCAGTTCCATAAATTTTCTCTGCAATAAAGAAAGAAGCAGGAAATATCAGTAGTACAATCCAGGAACGGATAAAGTAACGAAAACGTTTTTGCGTCAAGATGGGCTGAAAAAGAAGAACGATAAAAATCCCCGTAAAAAACCACAGCGGCGCCCCCCACATGGCCCTCAATGGGCGCTGCGCTAGCAAAGATAGCAACAAGGAAAAAATTGCCGGTCCTAGAGCTAAAACAGCAATATAGCAAAAGTCAAAGTCATGCCATCGCGCCCTTAGCCAGACACGAGATGACCGCCATCGCCACAAAAATGATGCCACTACCAGCATGGGTAACAGTGCTAAAATTTGTGCCCCAATAAATGAAAAGTACTCCTTTATAAAAGTAAATGCATGTGTAATTTCAGGCGCTCTGTCCCCGACATACTTTATTGAAATAAAATCACTTTTTATGATCCAGTATAAATGTGGAAGGAATACTAGTGTGGATGTCAGCATAAGAAGCCACGGGCCTTTTGAGTACAGGCGACGACGGGAGGCTGGGTGAATAATAACGAATAGCGCGATGGGTACGATATATGCCCCCATAGAATAGCGCGACAACAAACCTAAACTGGAAACCAAACCCGCAAGAATCCAGTGCCCCAGCTGATCATCTTGGATCGCCTTATGTAGCAACCAACCAAACAGGGCGGAAAACGGCATCTGCAATACGATGTCATTCAATTCCAAAACCGGAAGATTGAGATAATAAACGCCTTCTAACAACAATGCACCGATCAGTGCCTGCATTTCAGTCGCAACTCGCCGTCCCAACTGCCACACGGCAAAGAAAACTGTGACAACGCACAATTGTCCTGCGAGATAGCTTATCCATAGCCCTCTATTTGACCAAGATGTCAGGGTCTGTATGACCCATGGAAACAATGGTGGGTCTTTCTCATAGCCAAGTTGCCATTCTTTTCCCCAAGCTAAACCCTCGGCCATGTCTAGCGCAATATTGCTTTGAAATAATAATGGCAATATTATCCAGATGATCACATGCGCCAAAACGGCAATTGAGAAAATTTTCTTTAGTGTGTGGGGGCTGGTTTCGTGCGGTGATTCCGACGTGGTGATGGCTTCTAATTTCATGTTTTCTATATTTTTCAGCTACTGTCCAGCGCGTCCCGAATGCATCCCTTCTCTCTACGACTGTCATGGCTTGCATGCGGGACAAACACGCTGACGAGAAATACATCAGCGATTGACTGTAGCGATGCAGCATGGAGAATCTATGGAATTCGGATGAATAGTTCTTAAAGCCACCCTATTTGCGCACAGATACTGGCATGGAAAATACGTTGCTATCCCCCTTTTGAGACTAAACGCAAGGACTCTTGAACATCAAAGAACCAGGCCGCGAATGACATGAGCCAGACGGGCACCGACATTCCAGAATACGGTCTGCCTGCTGCCGATAAATCTATTGAGCGTTGGTTCGACTCAAGACAGCGCTACTAAAATTTCACCGTCTTAGATGATCTTATCCAGCCGAAGTGCCATCGCCGACGCCTGTTCGGGACTGGCTATGTTCGTGAATCCAAGAATCAAGCCGTGCCTTGGTTTGGCCTCCAGGTACCACCGTGACAGAGGTTCGACGACTATGCCAACGGCCTGGGCACGCTGAGCGAACTCGATATCATCACCTTGGCGAAGGCCGACAACGAGATGCATGCCGCCCGCCTGGGGAGTGATCAGTAGACGCGCGCCGAATTGCTGACGCAGTGCATCGACCAGCCATTGACGGCGGCGCGCGTAGAGGTTCCGCATTTTGTTTAGATGTCGCGCAAAGTGCCCTTCGTTGAGGAAAGCGGCTACGGTTGCCTGCAGCACGTACGGGCAGTAGTTATGCAGACGATCAGCCAGACGGGCAAACGCATCGACCTGTTCGGCCGGCACAACCAGATAGGCCAAACGCAGACCTGGAAACAGCACCTTGCTGAAGGTACCGGTATAGAGCACGCGGCCCTGCTGGTCGAGGCTCTTGAGGGCCGGCAAGGGCTTACCTAGATAACGGTACTCGCTGTCATAATCATCCTCGATGATCCAGCTACCTCGGCGGTTGGCCCAGTCTAGCAAAGCCAAGCGACGTGGCAGCGACAGCGATATACCCAGCGGACTCTGGTGGGTCGGCGTGACCACTGCGAATCGGGCATCTGGAGCACGGGCGATGCCTTGCGCAACATCCAGGCCTTGCTCATCTACTGGAACCGGCACCAATTGTGCACCGGCTTCCAGTAGGGCATTCCTGGCCATGAAGTAGCCGGGTTCCTCTAGCCAACACGTATCGCCTCGTTGCATCAGCGTGTGATGAATGAGGTCCAGACACGCGCGATAGCCGGCGCACACGAAAACCTGTTCCGGGTGGCAAGTGATACCCCGCGAAATCCCCAGATAGGTCGAAATGGCCGCGCGTAAGGGGGCATGGCCTCGTGCGTCCGGGTAGACGAGCCCCTCGACACCATCCTGCCGTAGCTGGCGACCCGCCAGTCTTGTCCAGAGCTTACGGGGAAACGCGTCCAGCGCGGGCAGGCCCATCTGCAGTGCCAGCGGCAGTGTCCCGGAATGGGTGGCTTGGTACACCGTCGAAATAACTGGGCCGCGAAGTATGGACGAGGAAACTGGCGGCAGTTGCGTTGAGACTACTGTCCCGGCTGCCCCACGCGTAATCAAATAACCTTCACCAATCAGCAACTGGTAGGCCGCTTCCACTGTACCGCGCGCCAAGTTCAGCTCCGCAGCCAATGAGCGAACTGCAGGTACA
The DNA here is from genome assembly GCF_059421435.1 of Janthinobacterium sp. GW821-FHT03A03. Taxonomy (NCBI): domain Bacteria; kingdom Pseudomonadati; phylum Pseudomonadota; class Betaproteobacteria; order Burkholderiales; family Oxalobacteraceae; genus Janthinobacterium; species Janthinobacterium sp. GW821-FHT03A03. The sequence continues at coordinate 94,027 of NZ_JBWKUZ010000021.1, forward strand.
CGGTCTCCCGGCCGCAGGCGGCCGTCGGCAATGGAATCACGGAATCGCTGATAAAGTTGGCGATAGATCGGCGCTGGCTGGCTGCGGTCCGGCAGGAAGGGAAAAATCATGGCCTAGTCATTTAAGCATTTTTTGGCCCTGTAGTTTAAGCCATTGCAGCCCTAAGATGAGCTATATCTCTACAACGGACTGCAGACATGAATTACACACTCCAACACCTCGAAGACAAGGAGGCCTTTCAGGCCAGTTTCGATCTGATGCGCGGCTTAAGGCCACATATCGCCAATCCGGCCGCCTACGTGGCACAACTGGTTCGGCAGAGCGAGCAGGGCTACCGTTTACTGGCGGCGTGGGCCGGCGAGCACATGGTCGGCCTGGCTGGTTATCGCGCGTTGGAAAACCTGCTCTACGGGCGTTTCATTTACGTCGATGATCTAGTGGTCAGCTCTGATCTTCAGCGCAGCGGCCTGGGAGCGCGGTTGTTGACTGCGGTTCGGGAGGAGGCCATGCAGCGCAGTTGTGATCATTTCGTGCTGGATACAGGCCTGCATATGCCATTGGCACAACGTTTCTATTTTCGCCAGGGGCTGTTGGCCCGTGGCATGCATTTCACGCAGAGCCTTCGGCCAGAAAGTCTGGCATGAACAATGTCCTGTTGATCAATGCCAGCCCGAATGGGCAGGTTTCCCATGCAAACCAGTTAGCACTGGAACTAGTTTCATCTTTGCAGCACCAGTATCCGCGGCTCGAACTTGTCAAGCGAGACTTGGGCGCACATCCACTGTCGCCACTCGGTATGGACTATGCCCGTGCCCTGACCTCTGATACGCCGTTCGACTCGCCGGAACTTGAGGCCTCCGAAGTTCTGATCGCCGAATTGGAACGCAGCGATATGCTGCTCATTGCCACCCCAATGCACAACTTCACGATCCCTGCCGCGCTCAAGCTCTGGATCGACTATGTCCTGCGAATTCACCGGACATTCAATTCAAGACCCGATGGCAAAGTTGGCCTCCTGAGCGACCGCCCTGTGTACGTGCTGGTCGGTTCCGGTGGTTTTCATCAGGGAGAACGGGCACGGCAACCAGATTTTCTCACTACTTACCTGCGCCACGTGCTTAACACCCTTGGCCTGTTCAACCTGCACTTCAGCTATCTTCAAGGCTTAGTATTCGGAGAAGAGGCCGTCCGTGCCACGCTCGAACATGCGCGTGTCCGACTGGCACTGGAACCTCGGTTCAACAAACTTGTTTATGCCTGATCCCTTTTTTCTACGCAGGAGTTTCACCATGAGTCAACTTAGATTGCCATTTCGTTCCCTATCGCCTGCAGCCTATCAAGGTCTGCTCGCCTGCAATACGGCGCTGGCCGCGAGCTCGCTAGGTTTGCCGCTGCTTGAATTGATTTATTTGCGCATCTCGCAAATAAATGGCTGTGCTTACTGCCTGGGCGAACATTCGCAGGCCCTGCGCGAATGCAAGATGCCGCAAGAGAAGCTGGATTGCCTCGCAGGATGGCGAATCAGCGAATTATTTAATGACCGCGAGCGTACCGCCCTGGCATGGGCCGAGACGCTTACCCATATTAGCGAAAAGGGCGCGCCTGACGAGCTATATGAGCCTTTGAAAGCACATTTCTCCGATGTCGAAATTTCCGATCTGACTTTGGCCGCGGCCTTGATGAATGCATTTAACCGGCTGGCGGTAGGTATGAAGCTCTAAAAGCGAGGTGATCGTCGGCTGTGTACTGGTTGCAGTGTTGCCACTCGCGAAACCTACGGCATATTGCAGGAATTCAAGCTCCAGATTTCAGTGCCCCATGGGACGCGGCAGTTCCAGAAGCTGCATGGCTGGAGTAGGCACGAATCCTTTACCTCGATTTCGTAATCGAAGTAAATTGCAACGCCGGTGGCTATCGCCGGGTGTACCCGGATGACGGCGTTGAGTACCCTGCCGACTATTTTGGCGCTAAAGAGTAATTGGAATGCATAGAAATCACCACTTGCGCAGTCGTCTTTAAAAAGAAATTCCGCGCTTCGGCGCCCGATATCTGGTCGGCATCCAGTGTGAGGACAGGTCCATGAGTAAAACCGTTGAACAAGCTGAAGCCGCGCTGGCTGCAGCGAATGCCGCCTACTTGAATGAGTTGGAGCGCGATTGCATTCAAAGAGAAAACTGTAGCTCCCAACAACGTGACCACGAGTATTATCAGCAGTCGCTGCGCGATGCCATTTACCAGTGCAAACGCGAGCTTGAAGAGGCCAAACACCGCCCACTGATCAGCACGGAGGTCGACAACGGTTCGCTCTGATCGGAAACTGCACCGAGTGCCAATCAACTGGCAGGCAGTTGACACCTGCCGAGGATAACTATGCGTCGCGGTTAGTTGATGTTGTACTAGTTGAGTTTGTTAAACTGAATACTGGTTCGGGAGGGGCCGTTCTGACCTAAACAATTTATCGTCGAGTGGGCAAAAAAATCTCAATTGGTAATGGATGGGGAACAGCGCCGCCGACAGGCCGTTGACGATGGCAGTCAAGGCTTCGCGCGACGGCAGTTCGCGCACCCTGCCGTTGTGGCGGATCTTGTGCTTGTCTTCGCGCGAGCTGCGCAAGGC
>NZ_JBWKUZ010000022.1:0-93932 GCF_059421435.1 Janthinobacterium sp. GW821-FHT03A03
GTACAAAACGCCCGATGCGGTGCATCGGGCGTTTGTGCAGCAATAAATACTGTCAACCTATTTTAGGACTGGACACACGCTAGCTGAAAAATCAGCCGACCAGGCGCTGGCACAGCTGCTGAATTACCGTCAACGCATACGGCGAGGCGACGGTCTGCACGAAACGCATGAAGTCGACGGCAGCGTCTTCATTGGCGTTGTCGGAAATGGTGCGCATGACGGTAAACGGCACGCCCAGCTCAAAACACACTTGCGCCACGGCGGCGCCTTCCATTTCGACGGCCAGCAGGTCGGGGATATCCGCTTTCAGCTCGTTGATATGCGCGGCGCTGCTGATGAACTGGTCGCCGCTGGCGATCAGGCCGCGGTGTACTTTGGCGTGCTGCAAACAGAATTGCGCGATATCGGCGGCCTTGAGCACGCTGGAGACATCGTCACGCAGGAAATCTTCCGCGGCGCCAGCCAGTTGCGTGCTCAGTTCCAGGTCCGTGGCAAAGCGCTGCAAGCCCGTCAGCGGCACTTCGAAGCGGGGAAACAGGGGGCGGGCGTCCATATCGTGCTGCAGCAGTGCTTCGGCCACGACGATATCGCCTACTTTCACGTGGTGATCGCCACTGCCGGCCACGCCGGTGAAGACGATGTGGGTAACTCCGTACTTTTCCACAAGGATAGAAGCTGTCATGGCAGCGGCAACCTTGCCCAGACGCGACAGGACGCACACAGCGTCGATATTCCACAGGGTTCCCAGGGTGTAGTCGCGCATGCCGTGCGAACGCCTCTGGGGGCCTTGCATGGCTTCTACCAGCCCCTGCTGTTCTTCGTGCAAGGCACTGATGATGCCTAAACGCATTTTTTTGTGTGAATTCATGCTGTTTTTACAGGTTTTTTGCATTGCAAAACGGTTTACAGGGTGAAAACAGCCGTTTTGGCGACTTTTCCACCGTTCGCGTTTGTCTCTGTGTTTTAAATAAAGATGTATACATAAAAATAGTAGTGATAGTAAACGGCCATTTTTTTGTGGATAAGTCGGTATACCATCGAAAAATCATCGACTTAGCGCACAAAAAAGTAGGCGTACAAGCATTGTATCTACGGAGGACTTGTTTGGGATAAAAATTGGCTTGTGGACAAAGATCGACTTTTCCCACATCTCATCCTGTGGATATGCAGGCACTTATCCACATAGCCAAGCAAAAATCACGGTTTTTCTTGCTGTCGTGGCATGTTTAATGTGCTTCGCATGTCGTGATCCCTGTTTGGCAATCAACGTTGAGCGATCACGAACGCTGTTCTTTCGCGAACATTGGCGTCCAGGTGATTGCTGGAAGACGGTTTGGCAGTGGGTCGCGCTGTTGCCGTTGGCTCTTTTTTTGACGTTTTTTGTATGCTTTTTGGAAATATCCCCGGACTTCCGTTTTTTTTGTCGGTTTACAATAGATCTATATATAAAAATAGTAGTAATAGTAAACGCGCTTTTTTCTGTGGATAAGTCGCTTTTTTTCAACAGGATCAATCGTTTACGCGCAAAATAAAGCGTGCATAATCGCTGTATCACGCGAGGAGCAAAATTGTATAAAATGCGGGCCTGCGTATAACTTCGTGTTTACGCACAAGTCATCCTGTGGATATCAAGTGACTTATCCACAATCGTTGTAAATTCCCCCTCTTTTTGACATCGAATTGCTTGCTGGCTCTGTGCCTGGTCAGGTCTGTTGGCGTTTCCATTTTGCAAAACGGTTTGGCAGTGCAGTGTGCGTGATGCCGGCCGTGCCGGTTTTCGTCGCTCAGTTGTTGGCTGGATTTTTTTTTTGCGTACTGAAAGCCGCTTGCGGTTTTTTTTACAGGCAAAGACTGCAGGGCTTTCTTTTTTTCGAAGGGCAGGCAAAGCGGGCGTTGTCGGGTTTACCTTAACAAGATCGTATACAAGAATAGTAATAGTAGTTAACGGCGGCATCTTCTGTGGATAAGTCCTGATTTATCCTTGTAAACAATCGCTTGGCGTACGGATAAGCGCTGAGTAAGCGTTGTATCTGCATGGGATGGTTTTGGGATAAAAAAAAGTCATCCAAAAAAAATTTCGTTTACTCACATATCGTACCTGTGGATATCCATACGGTTATCCACAGCTCGCAACCCCTGTTGGGGACGGTTTTTTCGTTGCCCGACAAGCGCGTCAACACGGCGATCATGCTGGCCATGCGATTAATGTCGCCCTGGGCCGGCACTGGTGGTAATCTCAATGTGGCTCAGCAGCCAAGCATGCATGAACGAATACAGACTCTGGTAACGCGATGCGGCGGGGAGACACGCCGCGCGACAGCTTGATGGCATACCGAAAGGAGCTTCATTGGAATCGGCAGGCGAATACGACTACATCATCGTGGGCGGCGGCACGGCCGGCTGCGTACTGGCCAACCGGCTCACGCGCGACAAGGACGCCAGCGTTTTACTCGTGGAAGCGGGCGGCAAGGACGATTACGTGTGGATCCACATCCCCGTCGGCTATCTGCATTGCATCGGCAATCCCCGCACGGACTGGCTGTATGCCACGCAGGCGGACGCGGGCCTGGGCGGGCGCAGCCTGATGTATCCGCGCGGTAAAGTGCTCGGCGGCAGCTCATCCATCAACGGCATGATCTATATGCGCGGCCAGGCCGGCGATTACGACCATTGGGCCGACCTGACGGACGACGCTTCCTGGCGCTGGGACAAAGTCTTGCCGCTGTTTAAGCAAAGCGAGGATTATTACGGCGGCGCGTCGGAAAACCATGGCGCTGGCGGCGAGTGGCGCGTGGAAAAACAGCGCCTGTCGTGGGATATCCTCAATGCCTTCCGCGATGCGGCGCAGCAGGTCGGCATCCCGAAAACCAGCGATTTCAACGGTGGCGACAATAGCGGCAGCGCGTATTTCGACGTCAACCAGCGCCGCGGCATCCGCTGGAACACCTCGAAAGCGTTTCTGAAACCGGCGTCGCGCCGGCCGAATCTGACGATCATGACAGGGTGCCATGTGGAACGTCTATTGATCGAGACCACGGAAGCGGGGCCGCGCTGCACGGGCGTCGTGTTGACGGGCGGCGGCACGCAATGGCAGGCGACGGCCCGGCGTGAAACTTTATTGACGGCGGGCGCCATCGGTTCGCCGCAATTGCTGCAATTGTCCGGCATCGGCCCGGCCGCCTTGCTGCGCGAACACGGCATCACGCCCGTGCTCGACGCCGCCGGCGTGGGCGGCAATTTGCAGGACCACCTGCAGCTGCGCATGGTATACAAGGTGCAGGGGGTGAAAACCTTGAACGTGATGGCCAGCAATATCGTCGGAAAAATGCAGATCGGCTTGCAATATGCGCTATTCCAGAGCGGGCCCATGTCGATGGCGCCGTCGCAGCTGGGGGCATTCGCCAAGTCCGATCCGCAGCAAGCCACGCCGAACCTGCAATACCACGTGCAGCCCTTGTCGCTCGATAAATTCGGCGAACCCTTGCACGCGTTTCCCGCGTTTACGGCCAGCGTCTGCAATCTGCGCCCCACCTCGCGCGGCCACGTGCGGATCGCCTCGGCCGACAGCTATGCGGCGCCGAACATCGTGCCCAATTACCTGAGTACAGAACAGGACCGCAAGGTGGCGGCCGACGCCCTGCGCCTGACGCGGGCCATCGTGGCCGCGCCCGCCCTGAAAAAGTTTGCGCCGCAGGAATACAAGCCGGGACTGCAATTCCAGAGCGAGGAAGAGCTGGCGCAGGCGGCCAGCCAGATCGGCACCACGATCTTTCACCCGGTGGGCACCTGCCGCATGGGCGTGGCCGGCGATCCGTCCAGCGTGGTCGACAGCACCTTGCGCGTGATCGGCGTGGCTGGTTTACGCGTCGTCGACGCTTCCATCATGCCCTACATTACTTCTGGTAATACGAACTCGCCCACCGTGATGATTGCGGAAAAAGCGGCGCAAATGATACATGCGGCCTGGAAATAGCAGGGCAAGCGTGCAAGTTTGCGCCATTCGGCCTGGCGAAAAATCCCCGTAGTTATACTGTATTGTGCGTTAAATTCAAGTTGTGTATTATAAAAATGACTAAGTAGTACAAAAAGTACAACTAGGAGACACGATGTCAAACGTAATCTTGGAAACAAGAAATTTGACCAAGGAATTCAAGGGTTTCACCGCCGTCAGCGAGGTGAACCTGAAGGTAGAGCGGGGCCATATCCACGCCTTGATCGGTCCTAACGGCGCCGGCAAGACCACGTGTTTCAACTTGCTCACCAAATTCCTGGTCCCCACCGGCGGACAGATCCTGTTCAACGGGAAAGACATCACGGCCGCCAAACCGGCCCAGATCGCCCGCATGGGCGTGATCCGTTCCTTCCAGATTTCCGCCGTCTTCCCCCATTTGTCCGTGCTGCAGAATGTGCGCATCGGCTTGCAGCGCCAGCTCGGCACCTCGTTTCACTTCTGGAAAAGCGAACGTTCATTAAGCCAGCTCAACGACCGTGCCATGGCCTTGCTGGCTGAGGTCGACCTGACGGAGTTTGCCGACACCATCACGGTCGACATGCCTTACGGACGCAAGCGGGCGCTGGAGATCGCCACCACCCTGGCGATGGAACCGGAAATGATGCTGCTCGATGAACCGACGCAAGGCATGGGCCACGAGGACGTGCACCGCGTGACGGAACTGATTAAAAAAGTGTCGGCCGGGCGCACGATTTTGATGGTGGAACACAATATGAGCGTGGTGTCCGGCATCTGCGACAAGATTTCTGTCCTGCAGCGCGGCGCCATGCTGGCCGAAGGCAGTTACGCGGAAGTATCGCGCAATCCGCAAGTGATGGAAGCGTACATGGGCACCACCCACGCCGAACTGGAAGGGGCGCATTGATGGCGACACAAGTGAATGGCAACGCACCCGCGCTGGAAATTGCACAATTGCATACGTGGTATGGCGAATCGCACATCCTGCACGACGTTAACTTGAAGGTGGAGCAGGGCGAGGTGGTGACCTTGCTGGGCCGCAACGGCGCCGGCCGCACGACCACCTTGCGCGCCATCATGGGGCTGACGGGCGCGCGCACGGGTTCCATCAAAGTCCATGGCGCCGAAGCGATAGGTTTGGCCACGCACAAGATCGCCCACCTGGGCATCGGTTACTGTCCTGAAGAGCGCGGTATTTTCTCGTCGCTGTCGACCGAGGAAAACCTGATGCTGCCGCCGACCCTGGCCAGCGGCGAGAAGGGCATGTCGGTGGAGGAAATCTACGCCATGTTCCCGAACCTGCAGGAACGCCGGCACAGCCAGGGCACGCGCCTGTCGGGCGGCGAGCAGCAGATGCTGGCCGTGGCGCGCATCCTGCGCACGGGCGCACGATTGCTGCTGCTCGATGAAATATCCGAAGGCCTGGCGCCCGTCATCGTGCAGGGCCTGGCGCGCATGATTACCACCCTGAAAGCGAAGGGATACACCATCGTCATGGTGGAACAGAATTTCCGGTTTGCCGCGCCGCTGGCGGACCGGTTTTATGTGATGGAGCACGGTCAGATCGTCGAGACTTTTGCTGCATCCGAACTGGAGGCCAAGATGCCGGTATTGACCGAGCTGCTTGGCGTGTAGTGCCCATGTCGTTTTTACTCGTCATCGTCCAGCAATCGACTGAATAGCAAACAATAATCCCAACGGAGACACTATGAAACGTAACGCTATCGCCATTGCCACCGCCACCCTGTGCGCACTGGGTTTTTCCGCTGCCGCGCATGCCCAGGTATCGGGCGACACCATCAAGATCGGTTTTATTTCCGACATGTCGGGCGTGTATTCCGACGTCGACGGCCTCGGCGGCGCGGAAGCCATCAAGATGGCGATCGCCGATGCCGGCGTCGTTCTCGCCGGCAAGAAGGTGGAATTCATTTCCGCCGACCACCAGAACAAGGCCGACATCGCCGCCTCGAAGGCGCGCGAATGGTTCGACCAGCAGGGCGTCGACATGCTGATCGGCGGCACCAATTCCGGCGCCAGCCTGGCCATGGCCAAGGTCGCGGCGGAAAAGAAAAAAATCTTCATCGCCATCGGCGCCGGCTCTTCGCGCCTGACGAACGAGGAATGCACGCCGTACACCGTGCACTACGCTTACGACACGGTGGCGCTGGCGCGCGGCACGGGCGGCACCATCGTCAAGCAGGGCGGCAAGAACTGGTATTTCATGACGGCCGACTATGCGTTCGGCCATTCGCTGGAAAAAGACACGGCCGAAGTCGTCAAGGCGGCCGGCGGCAAGGTGCTGGGCAGCGTCAAGCATCCGCTGGGCGCTTCGGATTTCTCTTCCTTCCTGCTGCAGGCGCAGGCGGCCAAGCCGCAGATCCTGGGTCTGGCCAATGCGGGCGGCGACGCCATCAACAGCATCAAGGCGGCCAACGAGTTTGGCCTGACGAAGTCCATGAAGCTGGCCGGCCTGCTGATCTTCATCAACGATATTCATTCGCTGGGCCTGAACCTGACGCAGGGCATGTACCTGACGGACGGCTGGTACTGGGACTTGAATGCGGAAACGCGCGCCTGGTCGAAACGCTATTTCGCCAAGATGAAGAAGGAGCCGTCGATGCTGCAGGCGGCCGACTATTCGGCCGCGGCGAACTACCTGAAAGCCGTCAAGGCCGTCGGCACGGACGATACCGAGAAAGTCATGGCGTATCTGAAAAAGACCAAGATCAACGACATGTTCACCCAGAATGGCGAAGTGCGTCCCGACGGCCGCATGGTGCACGACATGTATCTGATGGAAGTCAAGAAGCCGTCCGAATCGAAGTACCCATGGGATTACTACAAGGTCGTGGCCACCGTGCCCGGCGCGCAGGCGTATGTGACCAAGGCTGAATCGAAGTGTTCGCTGTGGAAGTAACGCTGTAGCAGTCCGTCAAACGGATTGCCCGCCCGGTGCGGGCAGTCTCTCCTGCAGGCGCTTTGCCTGCAGGGTTCGCCTTGCGCCGCCGCGCCCGTCTGCGGTGGCGTGTTTCCCTTGATACCACACCGTCGTCCGGCGGTGCTTTTTATACTGTGATGCCATGGAAATTTTCGGCGTTCCATTACCTGCGATGATGAGCCAGCTGCTGCTGGGCCTCGTCAACGGCTCGTTCTATGCCATGTTGTCCCTCGGACTGGCCGTCATCTTCGGCTTGCTCAATGTCATCAACTTCTCGCATGGCGCCATGTACATGATGGGCGCCTTCCTGGCCTGGATGGGCCTCAGTTACTTCGACATCAATTACTGGGCCATGCTTGTCATCGCCCCGATCATCGTCGGCCTGTTCGGCATCCTGATCGAAAAAACCATGCTGCGCTGGCTATATAAACTCGACCACCTGTATGGACTGCTGCTGACGTTCGGCATCACCCTGATCGTCGAAGGCGTGTTTCGTTCCTTCTATGGCGTCTCGGGCCAGCCGTACGCGGTGCCCGAAGCGCTGGCCGGCGCGACGGACCTGGGCTTCATGATCCTGCCGAACTACCGTGCCTGGGTGGTGATCGCCTCGCTGTCCGTCTGCCTGGCCACCTGGTTCGTCATCGAAAAAACCAAGTTGGGCGCCTACCTGCGGGCCGGCACGGAAAATCCGAAACTGGTGGAAGCGTTCGGCATCAACGTGCCGCTGATGGTGACCCTGACCTTCGGCTTCGGCGTGGCGCTGGCCGGTTTTGCCGGCGTGCTGGCCGCGCCGATCATCCAGGTTTCGCCGCTGATGGGCTCGAACCTGATCATCGTCGTCTTCGCCGTGGTGGTGATCGGCGGCATGGGGTCCATCATGGGTTCCATCCTCACGGGCCTGGGCCTGGGCGTGATCGAGGGCCTGACCCGCGTGTTTTACCCGGAAGGCTCGGCCACCGTGGTCTTCGTGGTGATGGTCATCGTGCTGCTGCTGCGTCCCGCCGGCCTGTTCGGCAAAGAAAAGTAATCCTCATCAGTCATGTATTGGAGCTACCACGATGAATAAGAATGTAGGCTACGCCATTGCCCTGCTGCTGGCACTGGCGGCCCCGTTTTACGGCTATCCCGTCTTCCTGATGAAGTTGCTGTGTTTTGCCCTGTTTGCCTGCGCCTTCAATTTGCTGATCGGCTATACGGGCTTGCTGTCGTTCGGCCACGCGGCCTTCTTTGGCGGCGCCGGCTATGTCACCGGCTACGCGCTGCGCAGCTGGGGCTGGCCGACGGAACTCGGTCTGCTGGCCGGCGTGCTCACCGGCGCCGGGCTGGGTCTGGTCATGGGCGGCCTGGCGATCCGCCGCCAGGGCATCTACTTTACGATGATCACCCTGGCGCTGGCGCAGATGGTGTATTTCCTCGCCCTGCGCCTGCCGTTCACGGGCGGCGAAGATGGCTTGCAGGGTGTTCCACGTGGAACCTTGCTGGGCATGATAGACCTCGGCAACGACACGGTGCTGTACTACGTCGTGCTGGCCATCTTCATCGCCGGCTTTGCCCTGATCGTGCGCACCATCCACTCGCCGTTCGGGCAAGTGCTCAAGGCCATCAAGGAAAATGAACCGCGCGCCATCTCGCTCGGCTATGACGTCAACCGCTACAAGCTGATGGCCATCGTGCTGTCCGCTTCGTTGGCCGCGCTGGCCGGCGCCACCAAGACCCTGGTGCTGGGCTTTGAGACTTTGACGGACGTGTATTGGGGCATGTCGGGCCTGGTCGTGCTGATGACCCTGGTTGGCGGCATGGGCACCCTGGCCGGACCCATCCTTGGCGCCGTGCTGATCATCGCGCTGGAAAACAAGCTGGGCGACTTCGGCACGTATCTGGCCACGCACACGGGCATCGAATGGTTCGGCACCCTGGGCGAATCGGTGGGCATGGTCACCGGCGTCATCTTTGTTCTCTGCGTGCTGATGTTCCGGCGCGGCATCGTCGGCGAAGCCATCGCGCGCTTCAGCGCCAGGCCAGCCAAGGCCGCTGTCTGATTTTCAAGCAACGCCGGACCGATCGTCCGGCGTTTTTCATTGTGCGTCCATTGTGACTTCAACGGAGAGAACCACCATGCAAACGACGAGTACGCGCGCGCCCGCTGGCGTGGGCCTGTGCACCTTGCTGCTGCTGGCAGCCTGCGGCAGCAACCATGCACCCGAAGAGCTGAACCGGATGCCCGGCTACCTGGGAACGATTGCGCGCGCCGACTACGACGGCAAGAGCAATGACTTGCTGACGGCGGGCCTGGGCAAGACGGGGCTGGCGGGCGCCACGCCCCTGTATGCGAATGCGGAACAGCCGACGCCGGTGGAACTGCGCCGCAATGCGATTTATGCCAACTACCGCGCCGTGCTCGACATCGCTGCCAACAGCGGCTACGGCACCCTGTACGGCCCGAACGTGGACGCGGCCGGCAACGTGGGCGGCGGCGAGGGCTTGATTGCCGGCAGCGAATACATCGCCTACGCCGACGACGGCACGGGCAAGAAGAACGTGACCTTGATGGTGCAGGTGCCGTCCAGCTTCGATCCTGACCACGCCTGCATCGTCACGGGCACGTCGAGCGGTTCGCGCGGCATCTACGGCGCTATCGGCAGCTCCGGCGAATGGGGCTTGAAGAAAGGCTGCGCCGTGGCGTATGCGGACAAGGGGTCCGGCACGGGCTTGTATGTGTTCGAGGATGACAGCGTCAATCTGCAAAACGGCGTGCGCGCGGGAAGGGGGGCTGCCGGCAAGAGCGCCATTTTCGCCCCCGACCTGGGCGACGCCGATCGCCTCGCCTGGGCCGCCGCCTATCCGAACCGCATCGCCTTCAAGCATGCGCACTCGCAGCAGAACCCGGAAAAGGACTGGGGCAAGGTGACCTTGCAGGCGGTCGAGATGGCGTTCTACGTCTTGAACGAGCGCTACGGCGTGCTGGCCCGCGACGGCAGCTCGCGCATCGTGCGCCTGACGCCGAAGAACACCATCACGATTGCGTCGAGCATTTCCAATGGCGCCGGCTCGGCCCTGCTGGCGGCGGAACAGGATACGGGGGGGCTGATCAGCGGCGTGGCGGCCAGCGAGCCGCAGATCCAGCCGCAGCCTTCCGCGGCCTACAGCGTGCGCCAGGGCGGGGTGCTGGTGGCCAATCCCGGGCGCGCCCTGTTCGACTACGCCACCTACGCGGCCCTGTACCAGCCATGTATCGCTTCCGTGGCCGGCAATGCGGGACGCTGCACGGTGCTGGTGGCCAAAGGCTTGTTGAACGGTGCCGACCTGGCGGCGCAGCAGGCGGACGCAAAACTGCGCTTGCAGGCGTATGGCTGGCAGGCCGATTCCGACCCGCTGCAGGCGGCGCATGCGGGCACGAATATCCTGGTGGCCGTCACGTATGCGTATGCCTACGGGAAATTTTCCGTGACGGATAAAGTATGCGGGTTCACGTTTGCGCAGACGGATGGCGGCGGCAACCCGATCGCGTTCACGTCGGCGCAGAAGGTCGCCAGCTTTGCCACCCAGAGCGGCATCGTCGGCAATGTCGTATATGAAAACAGCGTGGGCGGCGCCAGGGTGTACACGGCCGGCGTGTCGCCCTCAAGCAATCTGGCGGACCAGTCGCTCGACGGCTTCCTGTGCCTGCGCAGCCTGGCCACGGGGCGCGACGCCGTCAGCGGCGCCAACCTGGAAGGCACCCTGGCTGGGCAAAGCGTGCGCGTGCGTGCCGGCATGGCGGAGGTGCAGGCGGTTGGCAAGCTCAACGGCAAGCCGGCCATCATCGTGCATGGCCGCAGCGATACCTTGATACCTGTCAATCATGCCTCGCGCGCGTATGTGGGCCTTAATGCCGCCGTGGAAGGCGCCGCCAGTCGCTTGCGCTATATCGAGGTAACCAACGCCAACCACTTCGATTCTTTCAGCAGCGCCTTGCCGACCCGGATCGTGCCCTTGCACGTCTATCTGAACCGCGCGCTCGACGCCATGTACGCACACCTGGCTTCGCAGCAGGCCCTGCCGCCGTCGCAGGTGGTGCGCACGGTGACGCGGGCCGATGCGTCGACCCTGATCACCAACGTCAACGTGCCGCCGATTGCCGCCGCGCCCGTGCCGGCCAATCTGATCAGTGTGACGGGCGCCGTGGTGGATGTGCCCAACTGAGTGTCATAGGGCCGCCGCATAGATGGCCCGGGCATCCCCGCGCGTGACGGTGCGGGGATTGTTGCCCAGCAAGCGCGTCTGCAGCATGGCCTCGTCGGCCAGCCGGTCCAGGTCGCTGGCCGCGATGCCCACCTCGCGCAGGGTACGCGCGATGCCGGTGGTTGCGGCAATTTCCTGCATGGTATCGATCAGCGCCTGTGCCCGCGCTTCATCGCTGCCCTTCATGGCGGGCCGGAGCACGGTGGCCAGCTCCGCATACAGGGGCGCCGCATGGGACAGATTAAAACGCAGCACATGCGGCAGTACCAGCGCATTCGACAGGCCATGTGGCACGTGGAACAGGCCGCCGATCGGATACGCGAGCGCATGCACGGCCGCGACGGGCGCATTGGAAAACGCCTGGCCGGCCAGCATGGCGCCCAGCAGCATGGCCTGGCGTGCCGGCAAGTTGGCGCCATCGCTGCAAGCCGTGACGAGGTGGCCATGCAGCAATGACAGTGCCTGGCGGGCCAGCATGTCGGACAGGGGATTTTTCAGCAGCCGGCTGGTATAGGCTTCGATCGCATGCACCATGGCATCGATGCCGGTGGCGGCCGTGATCGCGGGCGGCAAGCCCAGGGTCAGGCTGGCGTCGAGGATGGCCAGGTCCGCATACAGTTGCGGCGCGACGACGCCCATCTTGCTGGTGGCGCCCGTGGTGACGATGGCGATGTTGCTCACTTCCGAACCCGTGCCCGCCGTGGTCGGCAATTGCACCAGCGGCAGGCGCTGGCCTTGGACATTGCCGATGCCATATAGTTGTCCCAGTTCCTGATGCCCGGGCGCCAGGACGGCAATCAGCTTGGCGACATCGAGCGAGCTGCCGCCGCCGAGGCCGATAATCAGTTCCACGTGAAACATCTGGGCCTGGGCCACGCCGGCCAGCACGACGGCTTCCGGGGGATCGGCTTGCACTTCGGAAAATACGTGGACGTCGATGCCCGCCACCCGCAGGCTGTGCAGGGGAGCCTCGGCTAGTCCCGTGCACAGGAAGCCCGCATCGGTGACGAGCAGGGCGCGGCGTACCGACGGAAAGTGATGGGCGATGTGCGCGCCCAGTTGGGCAGCGGCGCCCGCGTCGACGATTACATGGGGCACGGTGCGAAACTGGAAGGCGGACATGCGTACTCCTGGCGAGGAACAGAAGCCAAGCTTACTCCGCTTTCCGGCTCCGCGCATGTTCCACGTGGAACCGTTTGTGCCCGGTAAGCGGCTGGCCGGCGCCTGGCTCACGACGAGCGCCACGCCGGACACCGCCGCCAGCAGCCGGGCCGACACCCATGAGCAGCTTGAGCAGGAGCAGGTCTGTCATTCCCACTCCAACGCACCGCGTTTCCATTCGTAGGCCAGGCCGATGGTCAATACGGCGAGAAAACCCATGACGGCCCAGAAGCCGGGCAAGCCCAGTGCGTTGACGTTGGCCGCCCACGGCATCAGGAAGATGACTTCGATATCGAACAGGATGAACAGGATGGCGACCAGGTAGAAGCGGATATCGAACTTCATGCGCGCATCGCCGAATGCTTCGAAGCCGCATTCATACGGCGACAGCTTGTGTGCGTCGGGTTTGTGCGGACCGAGCACGCGTCCCAGCAGCATGGGCACGATGCCGACCAGGATACCGATCAGTATGAACAGGAGGACGGGGAAATAGTTTTCGAGGAGCATGGAGATTCCTCTTAATGGCTCGATGACAGTTTCATCAGCACGATGCCGCACACGATGAGCACGGCAGCGCACACGCGCATGGCGTTGACTTGTTCGCCCAGAAAGACGATGCCGGCGATGAAGGCGCCGACGGCGCCGATGCCGGTCCAGATGGTGTAGGCCGTGCCCAGGGGCAGGGTGCGCATGGCCAGCGACAGCAAGCCGAAGCTGGCGATCATCATGACGACGGTGACAACGGAGGGGGTGAGTCTGGTGAAACCCGCGGAGAGTTTCATCGAATATGCCCACACGACTTCAAGCATGCCGGCAATAATTAAAAGTATCCAGGCCATGGCGGCTCCTTATACAGAGCGGGCCGTCCCGGTATGTTCCCATGATGGGGGAGGCCGTCCTCCTGGAGGATCGTCGCGCCGGCCACTGGCGTGACCTTGCGGACGACGCGGCAATTGTAGCAAACATTGACGGTTGCCGCAGCCCGGGCCAGGACGCGATTCGTGTTCCACGTGAAACAGAAACAGCCCTTGTCATGCCCTTGCTGAGTAAAAATTAAGCAAAAAGTGACCCGCGTAAGGTTGCGCTTGCAAAAAGACTCTATAATCGGAGCTCAATCCTCACATTTTTACCTGCACTGTTACCTATTTATCATGTTATTTCCTACAGAATTCGACGTCATCGTTGTCGGTGGTGGTCACGCCGGTACCGAGGCGGCCCTCGCTTCCGCCCGCATGGGGCAGAAGACGCTATTGCTCACGCATAATATTGAGACACTGGGCCAGATGTCGTGCAATCCTTCCATCGGTGGCATCGGCAAGGGCCACCTGGTCAAGGAGGTCGATGCCATGGGCGGCGCGATGGCGATCGCCACCGACGAGTCCGGCATCCAGTTCCGCATCCTGAATTCCTCGAAAGGCCCGGCAGTGCGCGCCACGCGCGCCCAGGCCGACCGTATTCTCTACAAGGCCGCCATCCGCACGCGCCTGGAAAACCAGCCCAACCTGTGGCTGTTCCAGCAGGCGGTCGATGATTTGATGGTCGAAGGCGACCGCGTCGTCGGCGCCGTGACGCAGATCGGCCTGAAGTTCCTGGCGCGCGCCGTGGTGCTGACGGCCGGTACCTTCCTCGACGGCAAGATCCACGTGGGCCTGAATAATTATTCGGCCGGTCGCGCCGGCGATCCGCCCGCCATCTCGCTGTCCGCCCGGTTAAAAGAGCTGAAACTGCCGCAGGGGCGCTTGAAAACGGGCACGCCGCCGCGCATCGACGGCCGCACGATCGACTTTTCCGTGATGCAGGAACAGCCGGGCGACCTCGATCCCGTGCCCGTGTTCTCCGTCATGGGCAACACGGCCATGCACCCGCGCCAGGTGCCGTGCTGGGTCACGCACACGAACGCGCAGACGCACGACATCATCCGCGCCGGCCTGGACCGCAGCCCCATGTACACGGGCGTGATCGAAGGCGTGGGTCCCCGTTATTGCCCGTCGATCGAAGACAAGATCCACCGTTTCTCGGGCAAGGAATCGCACCAGATCTTCCTCGAGCCGGAAGGCTTGACGACGCATGAGTTCTATCCGAACGGCATCTCCACGAGCCTGCCGTTCGACGTACAGATCGCCCTGGTGCAATCGATGAAGGGCATGGAAAACGCGCACATCCTGCGTCCCGGCTATGCCATCGAATACGATTATTTCGACCCGCGCGGCTTGAAGGCCTCGCTGGAAACGAAGGCCGTTGCCGGCCTGTTCTTCGCCGGCCAGATCAACGGCACCACGGGCTACGAGGAAGCGGCCGCGCAAGGCATGCTGGCGGGCCTGAATGCGGCCTTGCTGACGCAGGACAAGGACGCCTGGGTACCGGGCCGCTCCGAGGCTTATCTGGGCGTGCTGGTCGACGATCTGATCACCCAGGGCGTGCAGGAACCGTACCGCATGTTTACCAGCCGCGCCGAGTACCGTCTGAGCCTGCGCGAAGACAATGCCGACATGCGCCTGACGGAAATCGGCCGCGCCTTGGGCTGCGTGGGCGACGCCCAGTGGCAAGCGTTCGAGACTAAGCGCGAAGCGGTGGCGCGCGAGCTTGAGCGCCTGCGTTCCACGTGGGTCAATCCGCGCATCCTGGCGGCCGCCGAGTCGGAACGCATCGTCGGCCAGGCCCTCGAGCGCGAGTACTCGCTGGCCGACCTGCTGCGCCGTCCGAACGTGGCCTACGACACCCTGATGAGCATGACGGGCATCGAAGGCCAGGCGCTGGCCGGGCCCGGCGTGGAAGACCCCGCCGTGCGCGAGCAGGTGGAAATCCAGCTCAAATATGCGGGCTACATCGAGCGCCAGAGCAAGGAAATCGAGCGCCATGAACACTATGAAAACCTGGCCTTGCCGGCAGGTTTTAATTACCTGGACATCGCTGCGCTGTCGGTCGAAGTGCGGCAAAAACTCGACAAGCAGCGCCCGGAAACCCTGGGCCAGGCATCGCGCATTTCGGGCGTGACGCCGGCGGCGATTTCGCTGCTGCTGGTGCACCTGAAAAAGCGCGGCTTCGGCGCCGCGCAGACCACCACTTTAAAGGACGAGGTTGTTGAATGAAGCAGTTTGACCGGGCGCAACTTGCCCAGATTTTGAATGAAGGCATCGCCGCGCTGGGGCTGGACCTGAGCGCGGATCAGACGGAAAAACTGCTCGATTACCTGGCCTTGCTGGCCAAATGGAACAGCGTGTACAACCTGACGTCGGTGCGCGATCCCCTGCAGATGCTGACCTTGCACGTACTCGATTCGCTGGCCGCCGTGCCGGCGTTCGCGGATGCAAAGAATGTGCTCGACGTGGGCGCCGGCGGCGGCTTGCCGGGCATGGTGCTGGCCATCGCGCGGCCCGATATGAAGGTGTCGATGATCGACACGGTGCACAAGAAGACGGCCTTCCTGACGCAAGTGAAGGCCGAACTGGGCCTGGCCAACGTCACGGTGTACACGAAGCGCGTGGAGCAGCTGGAAGTGCAGCAGAAATTCGACGTGATCACCTCGCGCGCCTTTGCCGACCTGTCCGACTTCGTCAACTGGTCGAACCATGTGCTGGCCGAGGGCGGCCAATTCATCGCCTTGAAAGGCGTGGCGCCGCCAGACGAGAGAGAGAGACTGCCGGCAGACTGGCAAGTGACGCAATTGCGGGCTATCCAGGTGCCAGGGCTAAATGCAGAGCGTCATCTGGTCTTTATAGCAAGAGTCTGAAAAGCGGAAATAAAAAGTATAAATAGTTTATACGGTATAAATAATATAAACCATATAAATGATTTATATCGTATAAACGAAATAAACAGTATAAATCGTTTCGGCCTGATGCCGGGGCGCACGATGATGTTTGCATCTCTTTACAACTAGAAGATACATGGCCAAAATTTTTTGTGTAGCAAATCAAAAGGGTGGTGTTGGTAAAACCACAACAAGCGTCAACCTCTCCGCCGGTCTGGCCAAGTTGAACCAGCGCGTGCTGCTGGTCGACCTCGACCCGCAGGGCAATGCGACCATGGGCGCCGGCATCAACAAGGCCGGCCTGACGGCGTCGACCTATGAGGTGATGCTGGGCGAGTCCGATGTCAAAACGGCACGCCAGCGTTCGGAAGCGGGGCGCTTCGATGTCTTGCCGTCGAACCGCGAGCTGGCCGGCGCCGAAGTGGAGATGGTCGAACTCGATAACCGCGAACGCCGCCTGAAGGATGCGCTGGCCGAAGTGGACGGCGAATACGATTTCATCCTGGTCGATTGCCCACCGGCACTATCGATGCTGACCCTGAACGGCCTGTGCGCCGCGCATGGCGTGATCATCCCGATGCAGTGCGAGTACTACGCGCTGGAAGGGCTGTCCGATCTGGTCAACACCATCAAGAAGGTGCACGCCAACCTGAACCCCGACCTGAAGATCATCGGCCTGTTGCGCGTGATGTTCGATCCGCGCATGACATTATCGCAACAAGTGTCGGCCCAGCTGGAACAGCATTTCGGCGACAAGGTGTTTACCACCATTATTCCGCGCAACGTGCGCCTGGCCGAAGCGCCATCGTACGGCTTGCCCGGCGTGACCTTCGACCCGAGCTCGAAAGGTGCCCAGGCATATATCGCCTTCGGCGCCGAAATGGTCGAACGCATCAAACATATGTAAACAAGGAGCAAGCGCGAACGCAATGTGATGTGAGCGCTTACTCTGAAAACACGATTAGGACAGCATGGCTACGAAAAAACTAAAAGGACTGGGTCGCGGACTCGATGCGCTGTTGGGCGGCGGCGGCGACTTCGCCAGTCCGGACACGCATCAACCGTCGAACTTGCCCGTGTCACAAATGCAAGCCGGCAAATATCAGCCGCGCACGCGCATGGACGAGGGCGCGCTCAATGAACTGGCCGCCTCGATCAAGGCGCAGGGGTTGATGCAGCCTATCCTGGTGCGCCCGATAGGCCAGGATACCCTGAGCGGACTTGTTAAATATGAAATCATCGCCGGCGAACGCCGCTTCCGCGCCTCGCAGCTGGCCGGTTTGATGGAAGTGCCGGTGCTGGTGCGCGATGTGGACGACCTGGCCGCCGCGGCCATGGCGCTGATCGAGAACATCCAGCGCGAGGACTTGAATCCCCTGGAAGAGGCCCAGGGCATCCACCGCCTGATCGCCGACTTCAGTTTTACGCATGAGCAAGCGGCCACTGCGCTGGGACGCTCGCGCAGCGCCGTGTCGAACCTGTTGCGCCTGATGAATCTGGCCAGCCCCGTGCAGACCATGCTGATGGCCGGCGATATCGACATGGGCCATGCGCGCGCGCTGCTGGCCGTCGATGCGGCCACTCAGATTACGCTGGCGAATCAGGTCGTGGCCAAGCGCCTGTCGGTGCGCGAAACGGAAAAGCTGGTGACCCGCACGCTTGAGGAAGCGACCAACCCGGTCGAGCCGCGGCAAAAGGAAAAGTCCGGTGACATCGCGCGCCTGGAAGAAGAGCTGTCCGATGCGCTGGCCACGCCCGTGGTGTTCAAGATGGGCAACAAAGGCCGTGGTCAATTGGTCATCGATTTTGCCGATCTTGACGTGCTCGATGGCTTGTTGACCCGTTTGCGTGGTTAAATAGCAAGTTGGCAAAGCAGCGGAACGGTGCGTTGAGAAACGGGCTGGACAAGCTGGCCACGCTTTCCGGGCGCATCACGTGATTCCTTGATAACACGGCTGGAAGCGGCCCGGCAAGCGGCTTTGCCACATAGTGGCGCAAATGGCGGCGAATAGTCGGTAAAGCGTCAGTTTCGCGCAGCAATTGCCCTGCTGCGGTGCAGCAACGTTTGACTCTATAGATCAAAGCCAACTATAATCCCGTGTCTTTGCGTGTGTAGATTTTTCTGGGAACTTGGTAATTGAGTGATTCACAACAAAATATTGCCAAACCAGTCTACAAAGTAGTTGCTCTGCAGCTTGCAATCGCTATCAGTTTTGCAACGGTCACCCTGTTTTTTGGTGGCAGTGTCAAAGGCTGGTCCGCCGCTTACGGCGGCGCTATCGCAGTCATCGGTAGCCTGGTGTATGCCATGCTGGTCGTTCGCGGTTCCAGCGACGCCAACAAGGCATTCCGGGCGCATTTGCGCGCAGAAGTGGTGAAAATATTTATCACAGCGGTGCTGTTTATATTGGCACTGGTGTTGTTTCAGTCGGCCGCCTGGTTATGGCTGATCTTGGGTTTCGCGGTGGCAACCTTAGCATACTGGTTTTCATTGCTCGCTGTTTAATCATTGGTTTTGGGGCCTGTTGTGCTCTGAAACGACAAATCTAAATTCATTATGACCACAGAACACGCTATTGAAGCGGGCCATGCTGCCCCGGCCAACGCCACAGAATACATCAGTCACCATCTGGCCCACCTGAGAAGTGCCGACGGCATGATCAATCTGGATACGTTCTGGATTTCGGCCATTCTGGGCTTCGTTTTCCTGGCTGTTTTCTACATGGCGTCGCGCCGCGCGACGGCTGGTGTCCCTGGCAAGTTGCAAAACTTCGTCGAAATGGTCATGGAAATCGTCAATGACACTATTAATGGGGCCTTCCACGCGAAAAGCAAGGTCATCGCGCCGCTGGCCATCACGATTTTTGTGTGGGTCTGGCTGCTCAACGCGATGGACTTCCTGCCGGTTGACCTGTTGCCGAAGATCCTGAGCTGGTTTGGCGTGCATAAACTGCGCGCCGTGCCGACCGCCGACGTCAATCACACCTTCGCCATGTCGCTGTCCGTCGTGCTGTGCGTGATTGCCTTCTCGATCAAGGCCAAGGGCCTGGGCGGCTGGATCAAGGAACTGTTCACGGCGCCGTTCCATGCGAGCGGCCTGATCGGCACGATTGCCCTGGCACCCGTCAATTTCCTGCTGCAAATGGTTGAGCTGGTTGCAAAACTGATCTCCCTGTCGCTGCGACTGTTCGGCAATATGTATGCCGGCGAACTGATTTTCATCTTGATCGCGTTGTTGCCTTGGTGGGCACAGTGGGCGTTGGGTGGTCCATGGGCAATTTTCCATATCTTGATTGTAACTTTGCAAGCTTTTGTGTTTATGGCGTTGACGGTTGTGTATCTGAGCCTTGCGGTTGAGAAACATTAATCTTTAACTTTATATTTTGTTTTTTTAGTATCTTTCGTTTTTAAATTTAGGAGAATTTTATGCAAGCTCTGATCGCACAAGTACAAAGCATGACCGTTCTGGCAGCAGCAATCATCATCGGCCTGGCCGCAATCGGCACCGCTCTGGGCTTCGCTATCTTGGGTGGCAAATTCCTGGAAGCGTCGGCACGTCAACCAGAACTGATGCCACAACTGCAAACCAAACTGTTCGTTATCGCTGGTCTGCTGGATGCTATCTCGATGATCGGCGTTGGTGTTGCTCTGCTGTACACGTTCGCTAACCCGTTCCTGTCCGCTCTGACGGCTGTTGCTCAGTAATTCGCTCCAACCCTAGGAGAAACTTTTAGTTAGGAGCAAAGGTATGGACATCAATATGTCGCTCATCGGCCAGATGATCACCTTCGCGGTGTTGGTCTGGTTCTCGATGAAGTTCGTATTTCCAGCGCTGAACAACGCGCTGGATGAGCGTGCCAAACGAATCGCGGATGGATTGGCTGCGGCCGATCAAGGTCAGGCTTCGATGGCTGTCGCTGAAAAGCGTGCGCAAGAGGCATTGAACAGTGCACGTGAAGAAGCTTCGCAACGCGTTGCGGACGCTGAAAAGCGCGCGCAGCTGGTTGCTGAAGAGATCAAGCAAAATGCACAAGCTGAAGCTGCGCGTATCATTGCGCAAGCCCAGTCGGACGCCGAACAGCAACTGTCGAAAGCACGCGAACAATTGCGCGCTCAGGTGGCTGACCTGGCTGTCAAGGGTGCCGAGCAGATCTTGAAGCGTGAAGTAAACCCAACGGCTCACGCCGAAATGTTGCAGCGTCTTGCTGTCGAGCTGTAATCATGGCAGAACTCGCAACCGTCGCCCGTCCCTACGCGGAAGCTTTGTTCCGCGTAGCCCAAGCTGGTAAGGAGTCAAGCAACCTCGCGGCGTGGTCCGAACTGGTGTCCGAACTGGCACAGATCGGTAGCCACCCCGAGGTACAGGCGTACGCGCGCAATCCGAAAGTTTCGGAAAGCGACGTCGCCGCCACCATCCTGTCGTTGTTGAAATCGCCGCTCAATGAGGAAGTGAAAAACTTCGTCACCATGTTGATCGAAAATGGCCGCATCAGCCTGCTGCCGGAAATCGGCGCGCAATTCCACACCTTGAAAAATAGTGTGGAAGGTGCGGCTGACGCCGAGATCACGAGCGCTTTCGATCTGAGCGAAGGCCAAACGGCCGAGCTGGTCGCAACGCTGGAAAAGAAATTCAGTCGTAAGCTCAACCCTGCCGTCACAGTGGATCCATCGCTGCTCGGCGGCGTGCGCGTGGTTGTTGGCGACCAAGTGCTCGATACCTCGGTGCGCGCCAAGCTGCAGCAACTGCACGCTGCACTGGTGTCGTAAGACACGCGCTTCGGCAGGCCAGCTTAGACAGACCCTTACCCCTCGCGCAAGCTGAGAGAAACACTTTTAGGAGTTAGTATGCAACTCAACCCATCTGAAATCAGCGAGTTGATCAAGAGCCGGATCCAAGGTCTTGACGGCGGCGCTGAAGTGCGTAATCAAGGCACGGTTATTTCCGTTGCCGACGGTATCTGCCGCATCCACGGTTTGTCGGACGTGATGCAAGGCGAGATGCTGGAATTCCCAGGCAACACGTTTGGCCTGGCAATGAATCTGGAACGCGACTCCGTCGGTTCCGTGATTCTGGGTGCCTACGAGCACATCTCCGAAGGCGACACGGTGAAATGCACCGGCCGCATTCTGGAAGTGCCAGTCGGTCCTGAGCTGCTTGGCCGCGTAGTCAACGCGCTGGGCCAGCCGATCGACGGCAAAGGCGCCATCGAGACCAAACTGACGGCCGCGATTGAAAAAATCGCCCCGGGCGTGATCGCCCGTGAATCCGTTTCGCAACCGATGCAAACCGGCCTGAAGTCGATCGATGCGATGGTTCCAGTTGGCCGTGGCCAGCGCGAACTGATCATCGGCGACCGTCAAACCGGCAAGTCGGCTGTGGCGATTGATGCGATCATCAATCAAAAAGGCCAGGGCATGAAGTGTATCTACGTCGCGATTGGCCAAAAAGCCTCGTCGATCAAGAACATCGTGCGCTCGCTGGAACAGCACGGCGCGATGGAATACACCATCGTTGTCGCCGCTTCCGCTTCGGAATCGGCCGCCATGCAATACATCTCGCCGTACTCCGGTTGCGCCATGGGCGAATACTTCCGTGACCGCGGTGAAGATGCACTGATCGTCTACGATGATCTGTCCAAACAAGCTGTTGCATACCGTCAAATCTCGCTGCTGCTGCGCCGTCCACCAGGTCGCGAAGCGTACCCAGGCGACGTGTTCTACCTGCACAGCCGCCTGCTGGAACGCGCAGCACGCGTGAACGCCGACTACGTCGAGAAGTTCACCGACGGCGCCGTCAAAGGCAAGACCGGTTCCCTGACGGCTCTGCCGATCATTGAAACGCAAGCTGGCGACGTGTCCGCATTCGTTCCAACCAACGTGATTTCGATTACCGACGGTCAGATCTTCCTGGAAACCTCGCTGTTCAACGCCGGTATCCGTCCTGCGATTAACGCCGGTATTTCCGTATCGCGCGTCGGTGGCGCCGCCCAGACCAAGGTCATCAAAAACCTGTCCGGCGGTATCCGTACCGACTTGGCGCAGTACCGTGAACTGGCCGCGTTTGCGCAGTTCGCTTCGGACCTGGACGAATCGACCCGCAAGCAGCTGGACCGTGGTGCCCGCGTGACGGAATTGCTCAAGCAAGCCCAATACTCGCCACTGTCGATCTCGCTGATGGCCGTATCGCTGTTCTCGGTGAACAAAGGCTTCATGGACGACGTGCCAGTCAAGCAAGTGCTGTCGTTCGAAGCTGGTGTCCACGCTTACATGAAGACCAAGCAAGCTGCTCTGCTGGCCAAGATCGAAGAAACCAAGCAACTCGACAAAGACAGCGAAGCAACTCTGTCGGCGGCCATTGCTGATTTCAAGAAATCCGGCGCATATTAAGCGGCCAGGCGGCGCCCGCCTCGAGTGAGGCGCCGCCCTACGCGCAGAAGGAGTAAGGACTCATGGCATCAAGCAAAGAGATACGAGGCAAGATCAAGAGCGTAGAGAATACGAAGAAGATCACCAAGGCGATGGAAATGGTCGCCGCGTCCAAAATGCGCAAGGCGCAAGACCGGATGCGGGCCGCCCGTCCCTACAGTGACAAGATTCGGAATATCGCCGCCAATCTGGCGACCGCCAATCCGGAATACACGCACCCGTTCCTGGCAGCTGCCCAGGGTACGCAAGCGAAGGCAGTGGGTTTCATCGTTGTCACGACCGACAAGGGTCTGTGCGGCGGCATGAACACCAACATCCTGCGCCAGGTGACGTCGAAGTCGCGCGAGCTGGAAGCAGCTGGCAACCGGATTGAAGCAGTTGCCATCGGTAACAAGGGTTTGGGTTTTTTGAATCGCATCGGCGTCAAGATCGTCGCCTCTGCCATTCAAACCGGTGATACGCCGCACCTGGATAAATTGATCGGACCTGTCAAGGTCATGCTCGAAGAATTCCAGGCTGGCAAGCTCGACGCAGTGTACCTGTGCTACACCAAATTCATCAACACGATGAAGCAGGAACCAGTGGTCGAACAGTTGCTGCCGTTGACGGCTGACAAAATGGTCGCCGACAAGAGCGCACACTCGTGGGATTACATCTACGAGCCGGATGCACAAAGCATCATCGACGAATTGCTGGAGCGCTATGTAGAAGCGCTGGTGTACCAGGCAGTCGCGGAGAATCTGGCGTCCGAGCAATCGGCACGGATGGTCGCGATGAAAGCTGCAAGCGACAACGCGGGTAGTGTGATCGGCGAATTGAAGCTGATCTACAACAAGACCCGCCAAGCTGCGATTACCAAAGAACTCTCCGAAATCGTCGCCGGTGCGGCTGCGGTTTAAACGAATTTAACTATATTGAAGGAACGAACATGGCTGATGGCAAAATCGTTCAGTGTATCGGCGCTGTGGTGGACGTTGAGTTTCCCCGCAACGCGATGCCTAAGGTATTTGATGCCTTGAAGATGGCAGGCTCGGAACTGACCCTGGAAGTACAACAGCAGTTGGGCGACGGCATTGTCCGTACCATTGCACTCGGCTCGTCCGATGGCCTGCGTCGCGGCATGATGATCCAGAACACCGGCAAACCTATCATGGTGCCAGTCGGTAAAGCAACCCTGGGTCGCATCATGGACGTGCTGGGCAACCCGATCGACGAATGCGGCCCCGTGTCGCACGAGCAGATCGCGTCGATCCACCGCACCGCTCCCGCATACGACGAACTGTCGCCATCGCAAGAACTGCTGGAAACCGGCATCAAGGTGATCGACCTGGTGTGCCCGTTTGCAAAAGGCGGTAAAGTGGGTCTGTTCGGCGGCGCTGGCGTAGGCAAGACCGTGAACATGATGGAACTGATTAACAACATCGCCAAGGCGCACAGCGGCGTGTCCGTGTTCGCCGGCGTCGGTGAGCGTACCCGTGAAGGTAACGACTTCTACCACGAGATGGCTGACGCGAAAGTGGTCGATCTGGAAAACCCGGAGAACTCCAAGGTCGCGATGGTCTACGGTCAGATGAATGAACCGCCAGGTAACCGTCTGCGCGTCGCGCTGACCGGCCTGACGATCGCTGAATCGTTCCGTGATGAAGGCAAGGACGTTCTGTTCTTCGTCGACAACATCTACCGCTTTACGCTGGCCGGTACCGAAGTATCGGCACTGCTGGGCCGTATGCCGTCGGCTGTGGGTTACCAACCGACCCTGGCGGAAGAAATGGGCCGTCTGCAAGAGCGTATTACGTCGACCAAGACCGGTTCGATCACCTCGATCCAGGCCGTCTACGTTCCAGCCGATGATTACACCGATCCGTCGCCTGCTACCACGTTTGCTCACTTGGATTCGACCGTTGCGCTGTCGCGTGACATCGCTTCCCTGGGTATCTACCCAGCCGTGGACCCGCTGGATTCGACCTCGCGTCAGCTCGATCCGTTGATCGTTGGTCAAGAGCACTATGACACCGCGCGTGCCGTGCAAACGACCCTGCAACGCTACAAGGAATTGCGCGACATTATCGCGATTCTGGGTATGGACGAGCTGGCACCGGAAGACAAACTGCTGGTTGCCCGTGCACGTAAGATGCAGCGTTTCCTGTCGCAGCCTTTCCACGTCGCTGAAGTCTTTACCGGCGCGCCCGGTAAATACGTTTCGCTCAAAGACACGATCAAGGGCTTCAAAATGATCGCTTCGGGCGAACTCGATCACCTGCCGGAACAAGCGTTCTACATGGTCGGCACGATCGAAGAAGCAATCGAAAAAGCCAAGAAACTTAACTAAGTTAAGTCTGGGCCTAACCCCGCCCGTTAGACGGCGGGGTTCTTCAACCCGATAGGACACACATGGCACACACAATTCACGTTGACGTGGTTTCCGCTGAAGAACTGATTTTTTCAGGCGAAGCAGAATTCGTCGCGTTGCCGGGTGAACAGGGCGAGCTGGGTATCTACCCACGCCACACGCCTTTGATTACCCGCATCCGTCCGGGCGCGGTCCGCATCAAGGTAGTCGGCCAGGCTGAAGAAGAGTTCGTCTTCGTTGCCGGCGGCCTGCTGGAAGTGCAACCGGATACCGTGACCGTCCTGGCCGATACCGCGATCCGCGGTCACGACCTCGACGAAGCGAAAGCGCTGGAAGCGAAGAAGTTGGCGGAAGAAAATATCCACAACAAGGATTCGGGCATCGACTACGCGCAAGCGCAAGCCGAGCTGGCCAGCGCGATTGCGCAACTGGCAGCGATCCAGAAGCTGCGCAAGCATTAATTTGCTCGCATGCAGTAATACAAAAAGGCAGCCTGCGGGCTGCCTTTTTTATGCTTCAGCCGCTTGGCTTATTCGCAGCTTGGCTGCCAGGCGCTATCGCGCAACTGGGCAGCCAGGCTGGCATTGCCCTCATTGACCAGCTTCAGGCTAGCCTGCCTGCCCGCCGCTGACTGGTCCGCGCCCGCCGGTGTCTTTACCGCATATTGAAACTGCAGCAGGCCACCACAGGCGGCAGCGCCATGAAAGCTCTTGCTGACGTTCGATTCATACACGGGGTTGGTCGCATCCGGTTCATATACCGACCGCATCAGCACGTGGCCGTTCTCGACAGTGACGGAGGAAATGGGTTCCGGCTTGGTGGCTGCCAGCGACTTGAGCAGGGCGGCCGAGAAGTCCAAGGGATCGGTCTTGGAATTGCCTTCGTAGAGTATGGTAATCAGGCTGCTCCATTTTTTCACCGCTTCGCCATTCGTCGTATATTCATACAAGGCCCGTTTGCTGTTGCGACCCTGCGGCGCGGTAAACGCCAGCGTGTAGACTTTGTCGGCATGGTGAATCTCTTGCGGCACGATCAGCTTCTGCGCGAACAGCGAGCTGCTGGCGAACAGGCAAGCTGACAATGTACTCAGTAGTAAAACGGTTTTTCCCTTGAACACAGTGCATCCTCATGTCATGGTTGGCGGACCGCGCGCATTGCGTGCGGGGCATCTCTGTTGGTAGTGCATTTGACTATACCTTGCATATTTCTCAATTGCAACTTTGATATATTCCAGCATCCTGGCTGCGGCTCGGCTGTTCACGCCATTCCATCCTTGTCACGTTGCCTGAAGGCCTTCATCGTCACTTTCCACTTGGCGCGCGCTGCGCTGCGCTCGAGCGGCGTCTCCTCGCTGCGGCGGGCGTCGCGCAGCAGCTTGTGATAGTTGCGCAGGCGGTCCCCATCGACGGCGCCACGGACCTGGCAACCGGGTTCGCTGGCATGCTGGCAATCGCGAAACTGGCACGTTGCGGCAAGCGCCGCGATGTCGTCAAACGTGGCCGCCAGCGTATCGGCATCGGCATCGGCTTGCCAGCTGCGCAAGCCCGGCGTGTCGATGATGCAGGCACCATCCGCGCACAGGTGCAGCGAGCGGGCTGTCGTCGTATGCCGGCCGCGTCCGTCGCCGTGGCGCACGCCATTGGTCGCTTGATCCGCCGCGCACAGGGTATTGGTCAGGCTGGACTTGCCGGCGCCCGATGAACCGAGCAGCACCAGGGTCTGGCCGGCACCCAGCCAGGGTTCCAGGATGGCCACGTCATACGCATGGCGCGTGTCGATGGCAAACAGCGGTACGTGCTGCGGCAGGCGCTGTCTGAGCAGCGCCTGCTTGCCCGGCACGTCGTCGGCCACGTCGGCCTTGCTCAACACCACCACGGGCGTCACATGCGCCGCCAGCACGATGGCCAGATAGCGTTCCAGGCGGCGCGGGTTGAAGTCTCCATCGAGTCCCATCACCAGCAGGGCCGTATCGACATTGCTGGCGAGCACCTGGCGCCGCCCGTCATTGCCGCGCCGGGCGATTTGGCTGGCTGGGGATAAGCGTTCGGTTATCCACAGGGAGCCGTGTGCAGCAGCATCGGCATCGGTGGCGACCCAGTCGTCGACGGCCAGTGTGGTGTCTTGCTGCTGCAATGCATGCTGCAGGCGCGGCAGGATCTGTGCTGCGCGTTCGCTGGCGCCATCGTGCACGCCGATGCTATCGCGATGCACGGCGCTCACGCGCATCAGCTGCGCGGTGGAAGACGAGAAGTCGAGGTGGGCGGCAGCGCTGGCGATGGCCTGCTGCAGTCCGATGGGGCGTAGTTGCGCAAAATCGCATGCGATCATGGTAGCGTGATTCCTTATTCTATCGTCCGCGTGCGGACGTGTAGCCTGCGCGTGCAGGCACCGCCAGTCGCAATGACTGGCACGAAAAAAGGGGAAGTCGGCTACGCGATCACGCGCAAGGGTAAAACGAGGTCAGTGCTGTATGAATGCAGACTGGAACGATGGTGATCAGGCAGCCGACAGCACGGCAGTATCCGAATGGCGCATGTTGTCTACTCCTGTTGTGTGATGGAAAACGCCAGTGTGCCAGCGGCTTGCGCCGTCGTCAATGGACGGTGTGGCTCAGCTGCACATGCCGTAAGCCTGGCGCTCGGGGAAATAGCGGTACGTAAACGTGCGCACCGGATAGCGCTTGCCGGCGACGAGCATGTCGGGCATGGATAAATCGAAGCGCTGCGGCAACTGGCGCGGCAGTTGCAGGCGCAAGCGCCATTGCGTTTCCTTGCTGTTGCCGACGGCGGCAAACATGATGGGCAACTGCTCGATGACGTCGACGATCTCTGCCTTCTGGTTCATGCCGCGCTGGTAGATGGTCAGCACTTTCGCCTCGGCGAACGGCTGCTTGTGCGGTTCTTCCAGCAGGAAGGACAGGCGCGTGAAGCTGGCCTGGGTACCGACGGGCAAGGTGAAGATCAGCGCCAGTTCCGTGCCGCCCTCTTTCAAGGTGACGGGCGGCGTGGCGTAGATGCTGATACCGCGCGGCAGTTCGAAGCGCGAGCCTTCCGTCCACGTCTTGCACTCGGGCGTGGTGGCCTGGTACAGGCTGGGCGCCGTGTAGTCGTTGCAGGCGGAAACCAGCAGCAGCAGGGGCAGGGCAAGGAGGGCGGAACGGCGCATGGAAGTCACGGTTGGAGGATCAGCCGACAGTGTAAGCGATCCCTCCGCGATCCACCAGCGCCGCTATGGATGTCCTGGCGGTGCGCGGCGCACGGACTGCAACTGGCAATGCGGCGCCTGCAGCGCATCCTGGATGGTGTCCAGCGCCAGCTGCGGCCGGGCCGCGCCGCACATGAAGATGTCGACGGCGGCAAAGCCGCATTCCGGCCAGGTGTGGATCGAAATGTGCGACTCGGCCAGCAACAGCACGCCCGTGACGCCGTGGCCCGGCCCAAAGCTGTGGAAATGGCCGTGCAACACCTGTGCGCCGGCGATGATAGCGGCATTGCGCAACAGGCCTTCGAGCGCGTCGCAGTCACGCAGGGATTCGGCGTGAATGCCTGACAGGTCGGCCAGCAGATGGGTGCCCAGGGGCAGATGCGGTGTGGCTGTCATGCTTACTTGTGGCTGCCGCCGCTGGAGCCGCCGCCATAGCTGCCGCCGCCGCCGCCCGTGCGCGAACTCCAGCTGCTGCCGCCGCTGCTGCCGCTGCCGGCCACCTTGAACATGCGCACCCAGTTGGCGGCCGTAACGGAGAACGTCACCATCAGGGCGTAGATCACGTATTTACTCATGGGGGATTCTTTGCATTTTTGTCGAGAAAAACGGCCGGCAGGAACAGCGCCAGGCATCCCAGCAAACTCCACATCAAGGTGCTGGAGAACGACACGAACATGGGGATCGCATTCAAGACCAGCACGATGACGATGAAGACCTTGGCGATGCCGCAGTGGCTCATCTGGATATTCTGTACCTTGGTGCCGCCATGGAAGGCGGCGCCGAACCAGGCGGCCATCTGGTCATAGGCGACGGGCATGGAGCGCGACCAGGTCATTTCCTCGTTGCTGAGCTCTGCCGCCAATTTTGTTTGTCCCTGTTCGAATTCAAACACGCGCGCACTGTCGCCGACGGCCACCTTCCAGTTGAAGGCGCCGGCCGCATACACGACCTGCGAGCCGTAGTCGTACAGTTTGCGGTAGGTGGCGCCATCGAGCGTGCAGCTGGCGGCGTCCAGCGAGGCCCAGTTGGGCCAGTTCGGCAGCACGTTCGAGCGTGACCAGCCCTCGTCCGTCTCCACCAGCCAGAAGAAGCCGGCGCGGGCGTTGTACAGCAGGTATTCGTTCCACTCGCTGCCTTCGTCGTCGGCGCGGCGCATCATGCCGATCACCGTGAAATCCACATTGCTGATCTTCGCGCTGGCGCCCAGCTCCAGCGTGATGTCGGCGTTCTCGTGCACCTGCTTGCCGATGGCCAGCACCTGCGCTTCCGGGCCGCTGGCGTCGAGCTGCGCATGGCAGGCGGGGCACACCAGCTGCGCCGCCGCGCCGGGTACATATTGAATGCCGCTGCCGCAGGACGGGCAGTCGAGTGCATCAAGCTTGCCGCGGTACTTGCCGGCGCTCTTGGCGATGGCCTCGTCGTCGCGCAGCAGCTGGCATTGCAGGCCGTCCAGGGTGACGGCGACGCCCTGGTAGACGACCGGTTGCGGGCCATCCGTGTAGTCGAGCGTGACGAAGCTGGCGTAGTTGCGGAAGTCCGCCACCTGGATGCGCCAGCCCGCGCCCACCTTGAAGGGCAATTCGCCCTGGCCGGCGATGCATTCGGCGTTGCGGATCTCGGCTGCCGTGTAGGGCTCGCCGCAGATTGTGTAGCGCTTGCCGGGCGCCAGCTCGCCAAAGACGGGTAAAGTACCTTGCGTGCCGCGCTCGCGCGTCAGCGTGTACAGGCCGGACGAGTCGCCCAGCCACGCCGTGCTGGCGTCATCGAACAGCAGATACCACTCGTTCCACGTGCCGGCGCTGTAGCGCTGCTGGATGCGCCCGACAACGGTGAAGTGCACGCCGTCGTGCACGCCGGCCGTGCCGATCTGGACGGGCGAATAGTCTTCCAGGACGGCCGACATCTTGCCCAGGTCCCTGACGGCATCGGCGTCCTTGAGGATGGTGCTGTGGCAGTACTCGCACACGGCGAGCACGGAAGCATGCGAGCGGAAATGCACTTCCGCGCCGCAGCTGGGACAGGAAACAGTTTGCATGCAGTCGTATTTCGCTCTAATCAGCCGATCAGTTTTTTCAGCAGTTCAGCCTTGGCGCCGTCGTAGTCGGCCGGCGAAATGAGTCCCTTGTCCAATAAACCCTTGAGTTTTTCCAGGCGCGCCTCGATCGGTTCCTCGGCAGGTGGCGCCGCCGGAGCGGGTGCCGGGGCGGGCTGCTGCAGCGCATTGCCCATGCTTTGCGCCATCACCTGGCCGATCGACAGCCCGGCGCCCAGGCCTGCGCCGATGCCGGCCATGCCGCCCTCGTTCTGCGCCGCCAGCGGGATGGCGTTGGCCACCTGGAATTTGGTGTAGCCGCTCATCTTGTCGGCGCCCAGGCCGCCCTTCATGCCGGCGGAAATACGCTCGTCGAGCGCCGCCTGCAATTCCTCGGGCAGGCTGATGCTGGCCACGTTGAATTCATCGAGGCCCACGCCGTAGCGGGCAAACGCCTGCGCCAGGCCATCCTTGACCTCCTGCGCCATCAGCGCCTGGTTGGCCGCCATGTCGAGGAAGGGCACATTCGCGCCGCCCAGCGAGCTGGCCATGCTCGACATCAGAATGCCGCGCAATTGATCTTCCACTTCGGCGCGCGTATAGACTTCGCGCGTGCCGCTGATCTCGGTGAAGAAGGTGCGGGCGTCGGCGATGCGGTACGAATACATGCCGAAGGCGCGCACGCGGATCATGTCGAAATCCTTGTCGCGGATGGTGATCGGCTGCGGCGTGCCCCACTTGCGGCCGGTCTGAACGCGGGTGCTGAAGTAATACACGTCCGACTTGAACGGTGAATCGAACAGCTTGTCCCAGTTTTTCAGGTTGGTCAGCAACGGTAACGTTTGCGTCGTCAGCTTGTGTGTGCCGGGACCGAAGACGTCGGCGATCTTGCCTTCATTGACGAAGACGGCGACCTGCGATTCGCGCACGTTCAGGATGGCGCCGTTCTGGATCTCGAAATCCTGCATGGGGAAGCGCCAGGCCAGCACGCCTTCTGTCTCTTCGTTCCACTGCAGTACGTCGATAAACTGCTTCTTGATAAAGCTGCCGAGGCTCATGATGGATGTCCTTGAATAAGATAAAGCGGTGTCAGGAAATGCAGGCGGCGTTGATGGCGCCGATCGACAGGGAAATGGCGCCCAGCAGGCCGCCGAAAGCGCTGTTGTTCGATTCGATCTGGTCCTTCGACATGCGCAGCAGGCGCGTGGTGACCACATAGGCGAGCAATTGCACCACCATGGCGCCAAAGGCCCAGGCGAAGAATTGCTGGTAGTCGGCCGTGTGCATGAGGGACGAGGCGATGGTGGCGGAAAAGCCCAGCAATGCGCCGCCCAGCGACAGGGCCGCCGCCTGGTTGCCCTGTCGGATCAGCAGCACTTCGTTATACGGCGTGACGCGCGTGTAGATGATAAAAAAGGCAATCAGCAGCGCGGCGGCCAGTATAAGATGGATCAGATAGTTTAGGATGGCGGGCACGGCTTTCCTCGCAATGAGTATTTGATAACGTCAACGCATATTAGAACAAAAAAAAGTCCAATGAACAAAAAGATTCTGATTTTGTCCGTCTTCGTGGTCGCCTCCTGCGGCCTCGCGTATGAACTGATCGCCGGCGCCATGTCCAGCTACCTGCTCGGCGACTCCATCCTGCAGTTTTCCACCATCATCGGCTGCTACCTGTTTGCCATGGGTGTGGGCGCTCACTTTTCCAAGTATGTGCGGGACGACGACGTGCTCTCGCGCTTCGTCGACATCGAACTGGCCGTGGGCCTGATCGGCGGCCTGTCGGCCGCCATCCTGTTCATGACGTTCTCGTGGATGGCCGCGCCATTTCGCACCTTATTGTATGTGATGGTGTTCCTGATCGGCGCACTGGTCGGCATGGAAGTGCCGCTGGTGATGCGCGCCCTGAACTCGCGCCAGACGGAGTTTTCCGAACTGGTCAGCCGCGTGCTCACCTTCGATTACCTGGGTGCGCTGGCCGTCTCTCTGCTGTTTCCGCTGGTGCTGTCGCCCTACCTGGGCCTGGTGCGCACGGGCTTTTTGTTCGGCATGCTCAACGTGGGCGTGGGCCTGTGGACGATTTACGTGTTCCGCGCGGAGCTGAAGAATCTCACGGGTCGCTTCCTGCGCGCCTGCGCCGTGATGCTGGTGCTGGTCGCCGGCTTTGCCATGTCCGACCGCATGGTGGCCTGGGGCGAACACGGCCTGTTCGGCGACCAGATCGTGTATTCCACCACCACGCCCTACCAGCGCCTGGTGATCACGCGCTGGAAGGACGATACGCGGCTCTACATCAACGGCAACCTGCAGTTTTCCTCGCGCGACGAGTACCGCTACCACGAGGCGCTGGTGCACCCCGTGCTCGAAGCCTTGCCGTGGGCGCGCCGCGTGCTGGTGCTGGGCGGCGGCGATGGCCTGGCGCTGCGCGAAATCCTGCGTTATCCACACATCGAACACGTCACCGTGGTCGACCTCGATCCTGCCATGACGGCCGCGTTTACCACGCGCCCGGAACTGGCAAAGTTAAATAACAGCTCGTTCTCGGACAAGCGCGTCACCGTCGTCAATGCCGATGCCGCCGTCTGGCTGCGCAACAACGGCGACATGTTCGACGCGGCCATCGTCGATTTCCCCGATCCGTCCAGCTTCGCGCTCGGCAAACTGTACTCGGTGCCGTTCTATGACCTGGTGAAAAAGCACCTGGCGGCCAAGGGCTTGATGGTGGTGCAATCGACGTCGCCGTTCTTTGCCCCGCACGCCTACTGGACCATCAATTCGACCCTGCGCGAAGTGGGCATGCGCACCTGGCCCTACCACGCCTACGTGCCTTCATTCGGCGAATGGGGTTTTATCCTCGCCTCGCCCCAGCTCGACTACACACCGCCGACGAAATACCGCCTGCCGATGCGCTACCTGAATGCGGACACCACGCGCGAGATGTTCATCTTCCCGCCCGACATGCAGCCGCTGCCCATGGCGCCGAACCGCTTGAATACCCAGTCGCTCGTGCATGAATTCGAGCAGGACTGGAACCGGGTGATCCGCTGATGCAGCGCCGCTCCTTCATGCTGTGGGCCGCTGGCGGCACAGCGGCAGCCGCCGCCGGCATCGGCAGCATCGCCGCGTATCTGCGCTGGCAGGAAATCACGCCGACAGTGCTGTATCCGGGCCGCAGCGAGGGGCATTATTTGCGCAAGCTGCTGCGCGAGGGCACGGCGCTGCCGCCGCCTTCGCGTACCTTGAGCACCGACGTGGCCATCCTCGGCTCCGGCATCGCGGGCCTGACGGCTGCCTGGCGTTTGAACAAGCTGGGGCACAGGGACTTTCTCATGATCGATGGCCCGCAGCCGTATGGCAACGCAGCCGGCGGCCACTTCGGCGACCTGGCCTATCCCACCGGCGGCCACTATCTGCCATTGCCGTCGCCCGAATCGACCCATGTGCGCGAAATCCTGTTCGACCTGGGGATCATCGAGCGCGACCCGCAGGCGGAAAAGCCATATTACGACGAGCGCTACATCCTGCACGCGCCGGAAGAGCGATTGCTGTTCAACGGTCAGTGGCAGGACGGCTTCATTCCCACCGAAGGCGTGCCGCCCGAGGAGCTCGCGCAGCATGAGCGCTTCTTTGCCGAGGTGCGGCGCCTGCGCCAGGCGCATGGCAACGATGGCAAGCGCGTCTTCGTCTTTCCTACCGTGGAGTCGTCGCAAGACCCGGCCTGGCAGGCGCTCGACACCATCACCTTGAAGCAGTGGATGGAACGCGAAGGCTATACCTCGCCCACCCTGCACTGGTACCTGAATTACTGCTGCCGCGACGATTACGGCACGCGCTACGATCAGGTTTCGGCCTGGGCCGGCCTGCATTACTACTGCAGCCGCTGGGGCCAGGCTGCCAATGCTGGCAACGGCGCCTGGCTGACCTGGCCGGGCGGCATGCAGCCGGTCGCCACGGCCATGGAACAGGCGTCCAAGGTCCGGCGCCACGCGGGCACGGTGGTTTCCCTCACGACGACGGCCAACGGCGTGGAAGCGCTGTGCCTGGAACTGGTCGACGGCCAGCCGCGCACCTATCTGGCCAAGGCGCGCAAGGCCATCTGCGCCATGCCTTTGTACGTGGCGGCGCGCGTGGTGAAGAACATCGCCGACTATGGCTTCGACGCGAAACGCGATACGCCCGCGTATGCGCCGTGGATGGTGGCGAATTTTTTACTTAAACGCTTTCCCGACGAACTGCCGCATGCGCCCCTGTGCTGGGACAACGTGGTGTACCAGGAACCTGGCCTTGGCTATGTCGTCTCGACCCACCAGGACATCCGCGTGCGCCCGCCCGAGAAAACCGTTTTCAGCGCCTACGTGGCACTGTCCGACCGCACGCCGCAGCAAGCGCGCAAGTGGCTCGACACGGCCAGCCCCGAAGAACTGCTGGCGCTGGCCAGCGTCGATTTAAAGACGGCGTATGGGCGCGATTTTGCCAGCTGCGTCGAGCGCGTCGACATCACCGTGCGCGGTCACGCCATGGCAGCGCCCTTGCCGGGATTCCGCAGCAACGCGGGCTTGAAGGCCTTGCGCGAACACGACGGCGCCATCCTGTTCGCGCATGCGGATTTGTCGGGCTTTTCCGTGTTCGAGGAGGCGGCGTGGTGGGGGGATAGGGCGGCGCGGCTGGCGGCTAACGTCTGACATAAGCTACTGCGCGTGGCAATTTGTGGCCTGCGATGCTCACTGCCTCGGCGGCCCCATGCTAAAGCACAGCTGCGCTTCTTAGCCCCAACTTGCTGCCGCTCGCTACGCTTTTGTCCGACGTTATATATAAAAAGGCCGGCGCAAGCGCCGGCCAGAGCCCCCTAAGGCTCGAACCGGTCTATTTGTTTTTGTTGATCACGTCGATGAACACGGCCGCCAGCAGTACCAGGCCCTTGATCACCTGCTGATAATCGATGCCGATGCCCATGATGGACATGCCGTTGTTCATCACGCCCATGATGAAGGCGCCGATGACGGCTCCCATCACCTTGCCCACGCCGCCCGAGGCCGACGCGCCGCCGATGAAGCAGGCGGCGATCACGTCCAGCTCGAAACCCGTGCCCGCCTTCGGCGTGGCCGTGTTCAGGCGCGCCGCGAAGATCAGGCCGGCCAGCGCGGCCAGCATGCCCATGTTGACGAAGGTGTAGAAGCTGACCCGCTCCGTCTTGATGCCGGACAGGCGCGCCGCTTTTTCGTTGCCGCCCACGGCATACACGCGGCGGCCCAGCACGGTGCGGTTGGTGATGAAGGTATAGGCGACGATGAGCAGCGACATCACGGCCAGCACGTTGGGAAAGCCGCGGTACGACGCCAGCAGGTAGCTGAAATACACCATCACAGCCGCGAAGATGGCGTTTTTCAGCAGGAAGAAGGCGCGCGGCTCGTTTTCCATGCCGTGTTTCAGTTGCTTGGCGCGGCTGCGCAGCGAGGTGACGATCAGCGCCGCGGCGGCGATCACGCCCAGCAGCAGCGACAGGCCGCGCAGGTTGTCGCCGCCGAACGGGTCGGGCAGGAAGCCGGAGCTGAGCATCTGGAAGCCTTCCGGAAAGGGACCGACCGACTGGCCTGCCAGCAGCGCCAGGGTCAGGCCCTTGAAGACCAGCATGCCGGCCAGGGTGACGATGAAGGACGGGATTTTAAAGAAGGCAACGAAATAGCCTTGCGCGCCGCCGATGACGGCGCCGGCCAGCAGGCAGAGGATGCTGGCGGCGACAAAATGCATGTGATAGTTGACGATCAGGACGGCGGCCAGCGCACCGACAAAGCCGACCACCGAGCCGACGGACAAATCGATATGGCCGGCCACGATGACCATCAGCATGCCCAGCGCCATGATGACGATGTAGCTGTTTTGCAGCACCAGGTTCGTCAGGTTCAGCGGCTGCATCAGCGTGCCGTCCGTCATGTACTGAAAAAAGCCCATGATGACGATCAGGGAGAGCAGCATGCCGTAGTCGCGCATATTGTTTTTCAGGAAGCCGGCATAGCTTTTCGCTTGCGGCGCGGTGCCGGGGGGGGGGCCTGCCGCCGCTCCCGCTGTCAGTTTATTGTCCATTGTTTTCTCCGTGTGTAACGATCGCGCGCATGATGCGCTCCTGCGATGCCTCTGCCGCGCTCAGTTCTGCCGCGAAGCGGCCTTCGTTCATGACATAGATCCGGTCGCACATGCCCAGCAATTCCGGCATTTCCGAGGAAATCATGATGATGCATTTGCCTTCGGCGGCCAGCTCGCTGATGATGCTGTAGATCTCGTACTTGGCGCCCACGTCGATGCCGCGGCTCGGTTCATCGAGGATCAGCACGTCGGGGCGCGAAAACAGCCATTTCGCCAGCACCACTTTCTGCTGGTTGCCGCCGGACAGGTTGACCACCTTCTGCGCCACGCTCGAGCAACGGGTCTTGAGCTTGCGGCGGAACTCCTCGGCCACGCTGAATTCACGCTGCTCGTCGATCACCATGTGCTGCGAAATCGCGTCCAGATTGGCCAGGCTGGTGTTCTTCTGGATGTCTTCCTCGAGGATCAGGCCCAGGCCCTTGCGGTCTTCCGTAACATACGCGAGGCCGTGGGCGATCGCCTTGCCGATGGTGCTGACGTCGATTTCCTGGCCATGCTTGAGCACCGTGCCGCTGATGCGCTGGCCGTAGGCGCGCCCGAACAGGCTCATTGCCAGTTCCGTACGCCCGGAGCCCATCAGGCCGGCGATGCCGATGATCTCGCCCTTTTTGGCGTGCAGATTGATGCCCTTGATGACGGGGCGGTCGGCATGCTCGGGATGGAAGACGCGCCAGTCGCGCACTTCGAAAATGGTCTCGCCGATGCTGGGCGTGCGCGGCGGATAGCGGTCGGCCATCTCGCGCCCGACCATTTTTTCGATGATGCGGTCTTCGCTGACGGGCTCCGTGCGGCAGTCGAAGCTGTCGACCGTGTTCCCGTCGCGCAGCACCGTGATGGCGTCGGCGACTCTTGAGATTTCATTGAGCTTGTGCGAAATCAGGATCGAGGCGATGCCCTGGGCTTTCAGGCCCAGCAGCAGGTCGAGCAGGGCCGCGCTGTCGCTTTCATTCAGGCTGGCCGTCGGCTCGTCGAGGATCAGCAGCTTGACGTCCTTGCACAACGCCTTGGCGATTTCGATCAGCTGCTGTTTGCCCACGCCCAGATTGGTGATCAGGGTGTCCGGGGACTCCTTCAGGCCGACTTTCTGCAGCAGTTCGCGCGTCTTGCCTTGCGCGTATTCCCAGTCGATGACGCCCATATGGGCCGGCTCGTTGCCGAGGAAGATATTCTCGGCGATCGACAGCTGGGGCACCAGCGCCAGTTCCTGGTGGATGATGATGATGCCGATTTCTTCGCTGTCCTTGATGCCGCGGAAGTGCCGCGTCTGGCCCTGGTAATCGATGTCGCCCGTATAGCTGCCATGGCCATAGACGCCGCTCAGCACTTTCATCAGGGTCGATTTGCCGGCGCCGTTTTCGCCGACGATCGCGTGGATCTCGCCGCTGCGTACCCGCAGGTTGACATTGTCGAGCGCAACGACGCCCGGGAATGTTTTGCGTATCCCGCGCATTTCCAGGATAGTGTTCGTCATATAACCTCTCTGGCACGGCCGCGCTGGTGGGCAGCGGTCGTGCGGCAGTCTTGTTCTTGATCGTGCGTGAAGCGAAAGGCCCGGCAGTGCCGGGCCTTCAGTAGCATGGATGCTTATTTCACTTGCGCTTCCGTGTAGTAGCCGCTGCCGGTAACGAGCACCTGCTTCCAGTTCGCCTTGTCGACGGTGACCGGTTTTAACAGGTAGGACGGCACGACCTTCACGCCGTTGTTATAGGTCTTGGTGTCGTTGACGGCCGGCGCCTTGCCGCTCATCATCGCGTCGACCATGTTGGCCGTGACCTTGGCCAGTTCGCGCGTGTCCTTGAACACGGTCGATGCCTGTTCGCCGCGGATGATCGATTTCACCGACGGGATTTCCGCATCCTGGCCCGTGACGACGGGGAAGGGCTGTTTCGGCGTGCCGTAGCCGACACCCTTGAGCGAGGACAGGATGCCGATGCTCAAGCCGTCATATGGCGACAGCACCGCGTCGACGCGCGCATTGCCGTAGTAGGCGCTGAGCAGGTTGTCCATGCGTGCCTGCGCCACGGCGCCGTCCCAGCGCAGGGTGGCGACCTTTTCCATGCCCATCTGCTTCGAGCGCACCACCAGCTTGCCGCTGTCGATGTACGGTTTCAGGACCGACAGCGCGCCGTTGTAGAAGAAGTGCGCGTTGTTGTCGTCGGCCGAGCCGCCGAACAGTTCGATATTGAACGGGCCCTTGCCTTCCTTGAGTTTCAGCGCCGATTCGATATAGCCCGCTTGCAGCACGCCGACCTGGAAGTTGTCGAAGGTG
Source organism: Janthinobacterium sp. GW821-FHT03A03 (assembly GCF_059421435.1). Taxonomy (NCBI): domain Bacteria; kingdom Pseudomonadati; phylum Pseudomonadota; class Betaproteobacteria; order Burkholderiales; family Oxalobacteraceae; genus Janthinobacterium; species Janthinobacterium sp. GW821-FHT03A03. The sequence continues at coordinate 38,464 of NZ_JBWKUZ010000022.1, forward strand.
GCGTAGTAATCGATGTTTTTCGTGCCGCGGATCAGACGGTCATACGAAATGACCTTGATGCCCTTGTCGGCCGCCTTTTGCAGCACGTTCGACAAGGTGGTGCCGTCGATGGCGGCGATCACCAGCACCTTGGCGCCCTTGGTGATCATGTTTTCCACCTGCGCCAGCTGGTTCGGGATGTCGTCGTCGGCAAACTGCAAGTCCGTCTTGTAGCCGCGCTCCTTGAATACCCTGACCATGTTGTCGCCGTCGGCGATCCAGCGCATGGACGACTTGGTTGGCATCGAGATGCCGATCGCGCCCTTGTCGGCGGCGCTTGCCACGGGTATTGCCGCCATGCCGGAGATGGCCAGCGCCAGGCTCGCGGTCAGCATTTTCATTGTTGTTTTCATTTCAGGTCTCCACCGTCTTCGATAGTTGAATGTGCCAGGGCCGTCGTCCAGTGGGCGGGCTCCGTGCGAATGGCCGATTGCGGGCCACGGCTGATACTAGTTTGTCCATCCATCCCTCACCAATCACTTTTTTCGCATTGGCGATATCCAAAACGATATCGATGGGCCAATTGATGCAATGCGCCATAGCGCCCCTTCCCGCCTGCGGACAGGGCGGCAGCGCAGGCCGGGCGGCGGCTTTTTTTTGTGCGCTGCAATACCAATAATCATCATTCAATTTGGTGATTTTCGTAATTGCGGCGACACAGGGCGGCGCGCAGAATCGGTCCGGACTTGAAGACCAGCCATCCCGTCACGACCTTTTGAAAGCTTGCCATGCAGCCGATTTCCCCTGCCTCCCTGTTGCCCGCCGAACTGGCGCAGGCGCTCCTCATCGGCCGCATCTGGCGTGACGGCCCCTGCGTCATCGCCGTGCGCGGCGGCGAGGTGATCGACATCACGCAGACGGCAGCGACGGTGTCCGGGCTGTTCGAACGCAGCGATGCGCTCGATATCGCCCGCCATGCACCCGGGATCGCGCTCGGTCCCGTGCAGGCGCTGCTGGCGCAGGCGCTGGCCGCGCCGGCCGGCGAGCCTTTGCTGCTGGCGCCGTGCGACCTGCAGGCCGTCAAGGCCTGCGGCGTGACCTTCGCCGTCAGCCTGCTCGAACGGGTGATCGAGGAACAGGCGGGCGGCGACGCGGCGCGCGCGGCAAGCCTGCGCGCCGCCCTGCAAACGACGCTGGGCGGCGACTTGTCCGCATTAAAACCGGGCTCGGAGGCGGCGCAGCGCCTGAAACAGCAGCTGCAGCAGCGCGGCGCCTGGTCGCAATACATGGAAGTAGGCATCGGCCCCGAGGCGGAAGTGTTTACCAAGGCGCAGCCGATGTCGTCGGTGGGCTGCGGCGCGCAGGTGGGCTTGCTGCCATCGTCTGCCTGGAACAACCCCGAGCCGGAGATCGTCCTGGCCGTCAACAGCCGCGGCGAGGTGCTGGGAGCGACCCTGGGCAACGACGTCAACCTGCGCGACATCGAAGGGCGCAGCGCCCTCTTGCTGGGCAAGGCCAAGGATAACAACGGTTCCTGCGCCATCGGCCCCTTCATTCGCCTGTTCGACGAACACTACACGCTCGACACCGTGCGCCAGGCGGAAGTGTCGCTGCTGATCGAGGGCGCGGACGACGGCTTTGTGCTCGAAGGCGCCAGCTTCATGCGCGAGATTAGCCGCGACCCGCTCGACCTCGTGCGCCAGACGGCAGGCCAGTACCACCAGTATCCGGACGGCTTCATGCTGTTCCTGGGGACCATGTTCTCGCCCGTGAAGGACCGCGGCGCGCAGGGCGGCGGCTTTACGCACCACCTGGGCGACCGCGTGACGATTGCCAGCGCCGCGCTGGGCGCGCTGGTCAATGAAGTGCAGCGCTGCGATGAGATTGCCCCCTGGACGTTTGGCGTGCGCGCGCTGTACCAGAACCTGGCCCGACGCGGTTTGCTTTAATTATTTATTAACTTCGAACGCGTTTAACAAAACCGTAGCGAGCGGATGAGAGTTGTGGCTGAGAAGCGGAGCTGTGCGCATGCACGGGGACGCCGAGTCAGTGAGCATCGGAGGCCGCAAATCTCGACGCGCAATAGGTTTGGTTAAGCGTTCTTAAACAGAGAGACACCATGCAGCATGCAACTTACCCCAGCCTGGCAGGTCAGCGCGTCGTCATCACGGGCGGCGGCACCGGCATCGGCGTGGCCATCGTCGAGGCGTTCGCGCGCCAGGGCGCCCACGTCACCTTTCTCGATATCGCCCGCGAGGCGTCGCTGGCGCTGCAGGAAAAGCTGGCGCACCTGCCGCAGTCGCCCGTTTTCCGTTACTGCGACCTGACGGACCTGGCAGCCCTGGCCGCCACCTTCGCCGAGATCGAACACAGCGCGGGCGCCACGGATATCCTCGTCAACAATGCGGCCAATGACGACCGCCACCAGCTGCGGGATGTTACGCCCGCCTACTGGGACGAGCGCATCGCCGTCAACCTGCGCCACCAGTATTTCTGCGCCCAGGCAGTGGCGCCGGCCATGCGCGCCAAGGGCAGCGGCGTGATCCTCAACCTGGGCTCGATTTCCTGGCACCTGGCGCAGGCGAACCTGTCGATCTACATGACGGCGAAGGCGGGCATCGAGGGCCTGACCCGTGGACTGGCGCGCGACCTGGGTGCTGACGGCATCCGCGTCAACTGCATCATTCCCGGCGCCGTGCGCACGCCGCGCCAGGAGCGGCTGTGGCATACGCCGGAAGCGGAAGCCGTGATCCTGCAGGGACAATGCCTGCAGACGCGCGTGGAGCCGGAAGACGTGGCGGCGCTGGCGCTGTTCCTCGCGTCCGACAACGCGGCCAAGTGCGCCGGCCGCGAATACTATGTCGACGCCGGCTGGTACGGCGCATGAGCACCCCAGGCAACCGCCAGGCGCGGCGCTTCCGCTCGCAGGACTGGTTCGACAATCCCGACCACATCGACATGACGGCGCTGTACCTCGAGCGCTTCATGAACTACGGCATCACGGCCGAGGAACTGCGTTCGGGCCGGCCCATCATCGGCATCGCGCAAAGCGGCAGCGATATCAGTCCCTGCAACCGCATCCACCTGGAGCTGGCGCAGCGCGTGCGCGACGGCATCCGCGACGCGGGCGGCATCCCGATGGAGTTCCCGCTGCACCCGATCTTCGAAAACTGCCGCCGTCCCACGGCCGCGCTGGACCGCAACCTGGCCTATCTGGGCCTGGTGGAAATCCTGCATGGCTACCCGATCGACGCCGTGGTGCTGACGACGGGCTGCGACAAGACCACGCCGGCCCAGCTGATGGCCGCGGCCACGGTGGACATTCCTGCCATCGTGCTGTCGGGCGGGCCCATGCTCGACGGCTGGATGGACGGCGAACTGGTCGGGTCCGGCGCGGCCATCTGGAAGGGCCGCCGCCAGTTGTCCGCCGGCTTGATCGACAACGACAAATTCCTGCAGATCGCCGCCGCCTCGGCGCCGTCGGCCGGCCACTGCAACACCATGGGCACGGCATCGACCATGAATGCGCTGGCCGAAGCGCTGGGCATGTCCCTGACGGGCTGCTCGGCCATCCCCGCGCCGTACCGCGAGCGGGGTCAGATCGCCTATGCAACGGGGCGCCGCATCGTCGGCATGGCGCATGAGGACGTGCGCCCGTCGAGCATCCTCACGCGCGAGGCCTTCCTGGACGCCATCATCGTCAACGCGGCCATCGGCGGCTCCACCAACGCCCAGCCGCACCTGATGGCCATGGCGCGCCATGCGGGCGTGGAACTGCATTCGAGCGACTGGATGGAACACGGCTACGACGTGCCGCTGCTGTTGAACATGCAGCCGGCCGGCAAATTCCTGGGCGAGCGCTTCCACCGCGCCGGCGGCGTGCCGGCCGTGATGTGGGAGCTGCAGCAGGCGGGCTTGCTGCATGCCGAGCGGCCTACCGTCACGGGCCAGACGATGGCGGCGAACCTGGCGGGCCGTGAAAGCGCGGACCGCGAGATGATCCGCCCGTTTGCCGCGCCGCTGAAGGAAAAGGCCGGCTTCATGGCCTTGCAGGGCAACCTGTTCGACTTCGCCATCATGAAGACCAGCGTGATCTCGCCCGCTTTCCGCGAGCGCTATCTGTCACGTCCCGGCAGCGAGGGCGTGTTCGAGGCGCGCGCCATCGTCTTTGACGGTTCAAGCGACTATCACGCGCGCATCAACGACCCGGCGCTCAATATCGACGACAGCTGCATGCTGGTCATGCGCGGCGCCGGTCCCGTGGGCTGGCCCGGTTCGGCCGAAGTGGTCAACATGCAGCCGCCCGATGCCTTGCTCAAGGCGGGCATTTTGAACCTGCCGACCCTGGGCGACGGGCGCCAGTCGGGCACCTCGGACAGTCCCTCGATCCTGAACGCATCGCCGGAAAGCGCCGTGGGCGGCGGCCTGGCGCTGCTGCGCACGGGCGACATCATCCGCGTGGACCTGAACGGGGGGCAGTGCGACATGCTGGTCGATGCTGCTGAACTGGCGCGCCGCGCCCAGGAACTGCCGCCGCCCGTCAACGACAGCGCCACGCCGTGGCAGGAAATCTACCGCGCCAGCGTGGGCCAGCTGGAAACGGGCGCCTGCATGGAGCTGGCCCTGAAATACCGCGCCGTGGGACAGACCCTGCCGCGTCACAACCATTAGCAGTCGCAGCACGTAGGTCGGGTTAGCGCTTCGCGCGTAACCCGACAACACCGGCATCGCCACATTTTTCAGCAGCACCCGCAGTTAAAAAAACGTCGTTAATAAAATCCACAAGGAGACACACAATGAACAAGATCATCAGTGCAGCCATCATGACCGCCGTGCTGGCATTGAGCAGCAGCGCCGCCCTGGCCGATGCGAAAAACCCGAAGATCGGCTTTTCCATCGACGATTTGCGCGTCGAGCGCTGGACGCGCGACCGCGACTTCTTCATCGCCGCGGCCGAAAAGCAGGGCGCCAAGGTCTTCGTGCAGTCGGCCGACGCCAGCGAACAGCGCCAGATTTCGCAGATCGAAAACCTGATCTCGCGCGGCGTGGACGTGCTGGTGATCGTGCCGTTCAACGCCACTGTGCTCAACAACACCGTCAAGGAAGCGAAAAAGGCCGGCATCAAGGTGCTGTCGTATGACCGGCTGATCCTGAACGCCGATATCGATGCGTATATCTCGTTCGACAACGAGAAAGTGGGCGAGATGCAGGCCGAAGGCGTGACCAAGCTGCAGCCGAAGGGCAATTACTACTTGCTGGGCGGCTCGCCGACCGACAACAACGCCAAGATGCTGCGCGAAGGCCAGATGAAGGTGCTCAAACCGTTCATCGACAAGGGCGACATCAAGATCGTCGGCCAGCAGTGGGTGAAGGACTGGAGCGCCACCGAAGCGCTGTCCATCGTGGAAAACGCGCTGACGGCCAACGGCAACAAGATCGACGCCATCGTCGCCTCGAACGACGGCACGGCCGGCGGCGCCATCCAGGCCCTGGCCGCGCAAAAACTGGCCGGCAAGGTGCCGGTCTCGGGCCAGGACGCCGATCTGGCGGCGGTCAAACGCGTCATCGCCGGCACGCAGTCGATGACCGTCTACAAACCCCTGAAAACCATCGCCGCTGAAGCGGCCAGGCTGGCCGTGCAACTGGCGCGCAATGAAAAGCCGGCCTACAACTCCAGCTATGACAACGGCCTGAAAAAGGTCAGCACGGTACTGCTGAAACCCACGCCCTTGACCAAGGCGAATGTGAACATTCTCGTCGATGACGGTTTTTATACCAAAGCTCAGTTGGGCAACTAAAAGCTGGGGTCAGACCCGCCGGGGGAGTACGCCCCAATGGGGCGCACTCCGATCCCGCAGGGACTGACCCATGATTTCTGTTAATCCGCAACGAGAGTGAGCATGTCCGACTATCTGCTTGAAATGAAAGGCATCGTCAAACAGTTTGGCGACGTCCGCGTAGGCGGTGTCCGCGCGCTTGACGGCATCGACCTGCAGGTGCGGGCCGGCGAGTGCATCGGCCTGTGCGGCGAGAATGGCGCCGGCAAGTCGACCCTGATGAAGGTGCTGTCCGGCGTGTACCCGCACGGCACCTGGGACGGCGAGATCCTGTGGGATGGCCAGCCCCTGCGCGCGCAATCGATCCGCGACACGGAAGACGCGGGCATCATCATCATCCACCAGGAACTGATGCTGGTGCCGCAGCTGTCCGTGGCCGAGAATATCTTCATGGGCCGCGAGCTCACTCTGCCGGGCGGGCGCATGCATTACGCGGCCATGTACAAGCGCGCGGACGAACTGCTGCGCGAATTGAAGATACCCGAGCTGAACGTGGCGATGCCCGTGATGAATTACGGCGGCGGTCACCAGCAGCTGGTGGAAATCGCCAAGGCGCTCAACAAGAACGCGCGCCTGCTGATACTCGACGAGCCGTCGTCGTCGCTGACGGCGTCGGAAATCGCCGTGTTGCTCGATATCCTGCGCGCGCTGAAGGCCAAGGGCGTCACCTGCATCTATATTTCGCACAAGCTCGATGAAGTGGCGGCCATCTGCGACACCATCGTCGTCATTCGCGACGGCAAGCATATCGCCACCACGCCGATGGCGCAGATGAACGTCGAGCGCATCATCGCGCAGATGGTGGGCCGCGAAATGAGCCAGCTGTACCCGCAGCGCGCGCAGCCAGCGGTCATCGGCGAGGTGCTGTTCGAGGCGCGCCACGTGAGCTGCATCGATGCCGACAATCCGCAGCGCAAGCGGGTCGACGATGTGTCGTTCACCCTGCGCCGTGGCGAGATCCTAGGCATCGCCGGCCTGGTGGGGGCGGGGCGTACGGAGCTCGTCTCGGCCCTGTTCGGCGCTTACCAGGGGCCTTGCCAGGCCGAAGTGTGGCTCGATGGCCGCCGCATCGACACTTCCTCCCCGCAAAAGGCCATCGGCATGGGCCTGGCCATGGTGCCGGAGGACCGCAAACATCATGGCATCGTGCCCGACCTCGACGTGGGGCAGAACATCACCCTGGCCGTGCTGGAGGAATTTTCGCGTGTCACGCGCATCGATGGCGAGGCGGAATTGAGGGCCGTGCGCGGCGAGATCACGCAGCTGGAACTGAAGGCGGCCAGCCCGTCGTTGCCCATTACGAGCCTGTCGGGCGGCAACCAGCAAAAGGCCGTGCTGGCCAAGATGCTGCTGACGCGCCCGCGCGTGCTGATCCTCGACGAGCCCACGCGCGGCGTGGACGTGGGCGCCAAATATGAAATCTACAAACTGATGCTGGCGCTGGCCGACCGGGGCGTGGCCATCATCATGGTCTCGTCGGAACTGGCCGAAGTGCTGGGCGTGTCCGACCGCGTGCTGGTGATGGGCGAAGGCCGCCTGCGCGGCGACTTTATCAACGATGGCCTGAGCCAGGAAACCGTGCTGGCGGCAGCGCTGGATCAGCGCCCGGCGCTCGCCGCCAATACAGCAAACAAGGAACCCGCAGCATGAAACCGCACAGTATCAAACAGCTGTTCACCCAATACAAGATGCTGGCCCTGCTGATCGCCGTGGCGCTGATCTGGGCCTTCTTTTCGTGGAAGACGCAGGGCAGCTTCCTCACGCCGCGCAACCTGTCGAATCTGCTGCGCCAGATGTCCGTCACCGGCATCCTCGCCTGCGGCATGGTGCTGGTGATTATCGCCGGCGAGATCGACCTGTCGATCGGCTCCCTGCTGGGGCTACTCGGCGGCATCGCCGCCGTGCTGGACGTAACGCAGCACTGGCCGCTGGCGCTGAACCTGATGGCGGTGCTGGGCTGCGGCCTGGTGATCGGCCTCTTGAATGGCTACCTGACGGCATACCGGGGTATTCCGTCCTTCATCGTCGGCCTGGGCGGCATGTTGGCATATCGCGGCATCCTGCTGGGCATCACGGGCGGCATTACGATCGCCCCCGTCTCCGAGCCGATGGTCTACCTGGGACAGGGTTACCTGCCCGCGGTGCCCGGCATCGTGCTGGGCATCGGCCTGTTCCTGCTGGCCGCCTTTTTGACGTGGCGCGCGCGCGTCAGCCGCGCCCGGCATGGCTTGCCGCAGACGGCGCCCTGGGCCGACGGCCTGCGCCTGGCCGTCATCGGCGCCGTGCTGTATGCCTTCGTGCGGACCCTGAACGGCTATGAAGGCATCCCGCTGCCCGTGCTGCTGTTGCTGGCCTTGCTGGGATTGTTCAGCTACATCACCAGCCAGACTGTGTTCGGCCGCCGCATCTACGCCGTCGGCAGCAATATGGAAGCGACGCGTTTGTCCGGCATCAACGTCAAAGCCGTCAAGCTGTGGATATTCGGCATCATGGGCCTGATGTGCGCGCTGGCGGGGCTGATCAACACGGGCCGCCTGGCGGCCGGTTCGCCGTCGGCCGGCACTTTCAGCGAACTCGATGCGATTGCCGCCTGCTTCATCGGCGGCACCTCGATGCGCGGCGGTTCGGGCACCGTGTACGGCGCCCTGATCGGCGCGCTGGTGATGGCCAGCCTCGATAACGGCATGTCCATGCTGGACGTGGACACCTACTGGCAGATGATCGTGAAAGGCAGTATTCTGACCCTCGCCGTCTGGGTCGATGTCAGTACAAGGGCGGGACGCCGGTAAAACCGATGCGCGACCGGCAGCCAGGGACGAAAATACGTCGCGGCCGCCACATGGAGGAGACACCAGCATGAAATTACCGACCGCGCACCGGATCGCGCTGCTGTTTAACGGGAATAAAATCTACGACCGCGACATCATCGCCGGCATCGCCGCCTACCTGAACACCACGCGCGTGTCGTGGGACCTGTTCCTGGAAGAGGATTTCCGCTGCCGCCTGCCCGGCATCGAACGCTGGCAGGGCGACGGCATCATCGCCGATTTCGACGATCCCGCCGTGTGCGCGGCGCTGTCAAACAGCCGCCTGCCCGTGGTGGCCGTGGGCGGCTCGTATGCGCGCGCGGACGATTACCCGGCCGGCATCCCGTATGTGGCGACCGATAATTTCAAGATCGTCAAGCTGGCCTATGAACACCTGGTGGAAGCGGGCCTGAGCCGCTTTGCCTGTTTCAGCCTGCCCGAGGCCGATGTCAACCGCTGGGCCCAGGAACGGGAAACAGCGTTTTGCGCCCTGATGGAGCGCGACCACATGCGCGCCGACGTGTACCGGGGCGTGGCCACCAGCGCGCCGTCTTGGGACGAGGCGGTGGAGCAGCAGATCGCCTGGCTCAACAGCCTGGAAAAACCCGTCGGCATCATCGCTGTCAGCGACGCGCGCGCGCGCCAGCTGCTGCAAGCGTGCATGCACGCGGGTATCGCCGTGCCGGAGCAAGTGGCCCTGATCGGCATCGACAACGACCCGCTGGCGCGCATGCTCACGCGCATTCCCTTGAGTTCCGTGATCCAGGGCACCGAGGAAATGGGCCGCACGGCCGCGCATTTGCTGCACCAGATGCTCAACGGCGCGCGCCTGTCCGGCACGCGCATCCTGGTGCCGCCGGCCGGCCTGAACGTGCTCGCTTCCACGCGCCACCAGCCCTTCCAGCATCCGCAGGTGATGCAGGCGCGCCACTTCATCCGCCAGTACGCCTGCCAGGGCATCAAGACGGAGCAGGTGGCCGATTACGTGGGCGTGTCACGCTCCTCGCTCGAAGCGCACTTCCGCCACGAGTTGGGGCGCAGCGTGCACGACGAGATCCTGCATTTCAAGCTCGATGCGGCCAAGACCCTGCTGGCGCACGGGCCGGGGCAGGTGGCCGAGGTGGCCGTGCGTTGCGGCTTTACCACGGTGCAGTACATGCACGCCGTCTTCAAGCGCGAACTCGGTTGCACGCCGCGCGAATTCCAGCAGCGCAGCCGGCCGCCGCCAGCGCCCGGGCAGGCGCCATGATGCATCTGCTGCGCAATGCGCGCGGCATGCGCGTGGCCATCGACGCGCACGACGCCAGCGTGCGGGCCTGGTGGGCGCCCGACCGTTATGGCCGCCTGGCCGACGTGCTGGGCGCCGCGCCCCCTGCGGCGCGTGCGCCTGCGGGCTGGCAGTGCGCGCCGCCGGACGACGGCCGCTTGCTGCTGCACCTGGCGCACGACGGCCTGTCGGTGCGCCTGGCCTACCGGCTTGACGACGATGGCAGCCTGCACCTCGACTGCGCCGCCACGGCCGATACGGTTTCCCGTTTTGCGCTTGCCGCGCCCCGCTTCAACCTGCAGGGCGGCCGCGCCGCCGTGGGCGACCATGTGCTGCGCCTGGCCGCGGACCGTTACCGGCCTGGGCCTTGGCCCGGCGGCTGCGCGGGCGACGCTGCGCTCGATGTGGCGGGCAGCGCGTTTGACTTCCGCCAACCGGCGCCGCTCGCTTCACGCCTGGCCTGGCCTGCGCTGGTGAACTTGCCGGGATTCCGGCATGACTTTTACTGGACGGGCAGCGGCCCGCTGCGCGAGGCGGCGCGGGTTGCCGACCCCGCTTCCGGCCGGGTCCTGCGTTTTTCCAGCACCCAGGACAGCTGCCATCTGTATTCCGATGCGCGCTGTTTTTCCCTGCTGGCGCAGGGCGTGCAAATGCAGCCGGGACAGGTGATGGGGTTCCAGCTCGCCTACCGCTTGGGCGTGCAGGATCTCGACGCGTTTGACATATCCGAACCGGTATCAATGATGTCAAATAAGTGATTGGTCAGATATGCGGGGCAGTTCTACCATGGGGTAGTTTTTCCCTCATTTATTTTGTCCTGACCGACGCTGCGAACCTGCCCATGAACATACTTACCATCGATGCCGGCACCACCAATACGCGTACCTTGCTGTGGCGCGCAGGCGCCGTCGTCGCCCAGGCGCAGCTGGAAACGGGCGTGCGCAATACCGCCATCGATGGCCATAACGGCGCGCTGAAACAGGCGCTGCGCGACACCATCGCCAGCGTGCTGGCCAGCGCCGGCATCGCGCCGACCGCCGTGGACCTGGCGCTGGCCTCGGGCATGATCACTTCGCCCATGGGGATGCAGGAAGTGCCGCATTTGCCGGCGCCCGCCGGCCTGGCCCAGCTGGCGCAAGGCATGCAGGCGGTGGACTTGCCCGACGTGCTGGCGCAGCCCCTGTGGCTGATTCCCGGCGTGCGCAACCAGCATGGCGCCGTCGGCCTGCATAACGTCGAGGCGATGGACATGATGCGCGGCGAAGAGACGGAAGTGGTAGCGCTGCTCGAGCGCCTGCAATTGCGGAGTGCGGCGACCCTGATCATGCCCGGTTCGCATACCAAATTGATCAGCGTGGACGAGCAGCGCCGCATCCTCGGTTGCAGCACCACCATCGCTGGAGAATTGCTGCAGGCGATCACGCAGCACACCCTGATCAAGCAATCGGTCGATGGCGGTTTTGCGCAGACCCTGGTGCCGAAAATGCTGCTGGCCGGCGCGGCGGCGGCGCAAAAGACGGGGCTGGCGCGCGCCTGCTTCAGCGTGCGCACCCTGGGCCAGTTCAGCGCCATCGAATGCAATGAGCGGGCCAATTTTTTGATGGGCGCCGTGCTCAGCGGCGACTTGCTGGCGCTGCGCAACAGCACCGCCATCCAGATGCGGCCCGATACGCCGCTCGTCATCACCGGCAAGCCCATGTTGCGCCAGGCGCTCGGGCTACTGATCGAAGAACACGGATTTTTTTATGGCAAGCGCATCATCGTCGACGACCAGCAGCAGGCAAATCTGGCCGGCCACGGTGCGCTGCTGATCGCCGCCGCGCGCGGCTTGATTTCCCGGCAGGAGACAGTATGAGCAGCAACAAGAACAAGCATCCCTTGCGTTCGCAAGCGTGGTTTGGCGGCGACGACAAGGACAGTTTCATTCACCGCAGCTGGATGAAGAACCAGGGCTATCCCGGCGACGCCTTCGATGGCCGTCCCGTCATCGGCATCTGCAATACCTGGTCCGAGCTGACGCCCTGCAATGGCCATTTCCGCGACCTGGCCGAGATGGTCAAGCGCGGCGTGCTCGAAGCGGGCGGCTTTCCCGTCGAATTTCCCGTCATGTCGCTGGGCGAGACGAATTTGCGCCCGACGGCCATGCTGTTCCGTAACCTGGCCAGCATGGATGTCGAGGAATCGATCCGCGCCAACCCCATTGACGGCGTGGTGCTGCTGACGGGCTGCGACAAGACCACGCCGGCCTTGCTGATGGGCGCGGCCAGCGTGGACTTGCCCACCATCGTGCTGTCGGGCGGTCCCATGCTGAACGGGAATTACCGGGGCAAGCCGATCGGCTCGGGCACGGACGTGTGGAAGTTTTCCGAAGACGTGCGGGCAGGGCGCATGACCTCAAACGAATTCAAGCAGGCCGAATCGTGCATGTCGCGTTCCGCCGGCCACTGCATGACCATGGGCACGGCCTCCACCATGGCCAGCATGGCCGAGGCGCTGGGCGTGACCCTGCCCGGCAACGCGGCCATTCCCGCCGTCGATGCGCGCCGCAAACTGCAGGCGCAGCTGACGGGCCGGCGTATCGTCGACATGGTGCATGAAGACCTGAAGCTGTCGCAGATCCTCACGCGCGCAGCGTTTGAAAACGCCATCATGGTCAACGGCGCCATCGGCGGCTCGACCAATGTCGTGATCCACCTGCTGGCCATTGCCGGGCGCATCGGCGTGGACATGCGCCTGGCCGACTGGGACCGCCTGGGCCGTGACATTCCCTGTTTGCTCAACCTGATGCCTTCGGGCCAGTACCTGATGGAAGATTTTTATTATGCGGGCGGCCTGCCCGTGATCATCCGCGACCTGCTGGGCAAATTGCATGGCGGGGCGCTCACCGTCACGGGCGCCAGCATGGCCGTCAACGTGGCCGAGGCGGAAAATTTCAATCCCGAGGTGATCACGCCACTGGCGCAGCCATTCAAGGACGAGGGCGGCATCGCCGTCCTGCAGGGCAACCTGGCCCCGCGCGGCGCCGTCATCAAGCCTTCCGCCGCGTCGCCTGAGCTGATGCAGCACCGTGGCCGCGCCGTCGTCTTCAACAGCATCGAACACTATAAAAAGCGTATCGACGACCCCGCGCTCGACATCGACGCCAGCTGTGTGATGGTGCTGCAAAATTGCGGCCCGCAGGGCTATCCGGGCATGGCCGAAGTGGGCAATATGGGATTGCCGAAAAAACTGCTGGAGCAGGGCGTGCGCGACATGGTGCGCATCTCGGACGCGCGCATGAGCGGCACGGCCTATGGCACGGTGGTGCTGCACGTGGCGCCGGAAGCGGCCGTGGGCGGGCCGCTGGCGCTGGTGCGCGATGGCGACATGATTGAACTGGATGTGGCGGGACGGCGCTTGCACCTGGACGTCGACGAGGCCGAGCTGGCGCGCCGGCGCGAAGAATGGCGCGCGCCGCCACCGGCCATGCAGGGCGGCTACCAGTCGATGTACATCAAGCACGTGACGCAGGCCGACGAAGGCGCGGACCTGGACTTCCTCGTTGGCTGCCGGGGTTCGGCCGTGCCGCGCGAGTCACACTAAAAAGGAAAAAAAATGGGGACACAGGCCCAATTACTGGTCGATGCGCAGAATTTCCTGGGCGAGGGCGTGCGCTGGTGCGAGCGCAGCGGCCGCGTTTTCTGGACGAATATCGAAGGCTGCCAGCTGCATGCGCTGGTGCTGGCCACGGGCGAACGCCAGCGTTGGGACATGCCCGAGCGCCTGGCGTGCTTCGCGCTGACGGAGCGCGACGACGTGCTGCTGCTGGGCCTCGCTTCGCGCCTGGCGTGGTTTGACGCGCGCAGCGGGGCCGTCATGCCCTTGCACACCGTGGAGGCAGACTTCCCCATGACGCGCCTGAACGACGGCCGCTGCGACCGCCAGGGACGCTTTGTCTTCGGCACGCTCGATGAGCGCTCCTGCCGCGATGCGATCGCCAGTTTCTACCGCCTCAACCTGGACTTGAGCCTGGAACGGCTGCCGCTGCCGCCCATCGCCATCTCGAACAGCATCTGCTTCAGCGTTGATGGCACGGCCATGTATTTTTGCGACTCGATGAAGAAGGCGATCTACCGCTGGGACGATTACCTGGGCGGCGATGCCAGCCGGGTGCGCGTGTTTGCCGTGCTCGATCCGGGGCCGGGCGCGGCCGACGGCGCCACCATCGATGCGGATGACCACTTGTGGAGCGCGCAGTGGGGCGCCGGCCGGGTCTTGCGCTTCGCGCCGGACGGCAGCGTTGAGCGGGCGATAGCCTTGCCCGTGTCGCAGCCCAGCTGCGTGAGCCTGGGCGGCCCGCACTACGACGAATTGTTCGTCACGACGGCGCAGGAAAGCCTGACCCCGGCCCAGCTGGCGGGCGAACCGCTGGCCGGAGGATTGTTTCATGCGCGCCAGGTGGACGTGCGCGGTTTGCCGGAGGTGCGCTTTGGCGCCCTGCCGGCCTGACAGGAGAGAGCATATGCAAAAGCATGCAGTTTTCGAGGGCATTATCGAACGGGGCATGGTCGGCATCGTGCGCGCCGACTCGCCCGATGCGGCGCTGCAGATTGCCGAGGCGTGCATCGCCGGCGGCATCACGGCGCTGGAAGTGGCGTTCACCACGCCCGATACCCTGGGCGTGCTGCGCACCCTGCGCGAACGCCATGGTCCTGAGGTGCTGCTGGGCGCGGGCACGGTGCTCGATACGGAGACGGCGCGCGCCGCCATCCTGGCCGGCGCCCAGTTCATCATTTCGCCCGGCGTGAACGTCGACACCATCGCGCTGTGCCAGCGCTACCAGGTGCTGGCCATGCCCGGGGCGATGACGCCGACGGAGATCGTCACGGCCCTGCAGGCGGGCGCCGACATCGTCAAGGTCTTTCCCGCCGAGATGTTCGGCCCCGCCTACATCAAGGCCCTGCGCGCACCGTTGCCGCAAGCGCCGCTGATGCCGACGGGCGGCGTGACGGTGGAGAACCTGCATGCATGGTTTGCCAGCGGCGCGGTGGCCGTAGGCATCGGCAGCAGCCTCAGTGGCCCGGGCGCCACGGGAGATTACGCGGCCGTGACGGCGCGCGCACAAGCCTTCGTGGCGCAGATGGCGGTCGTGCGTATGGCCAAGTCTTCTGGCTAGCTCCCGGCGGGACGGGAATCTGCTACGCTAGACGGGCAATGTCGCACGCTTAACCACGACCCGAATATGCCCAACATCGCCCGCATCCTGCAAGACAGCCGCATCATCGCCATCGTCGGCATGTCCGACAAGCCCGAACGCGCCAGCCACGAAGTGGCCGACTACCTGCTGCGGCATGGTTACCGCGTATTGCCCGTCAATCCGGCCCTGGCCGGGCGCGACGTGCTGGGCCAGCGCGCTTACGCCACCCTGACGCAGGCCGCCGCCGCAGTGGCGCCGGCGCGCATCGATATCGTCGACTGTTTCCGCAAGCCGGCAGACATCCTGCCGATCGCCGAGGAAGCCATCGCCGTCAAGGCCGGCTGTCTGTGGCTGCAGCTCGATGTCATCAATGACGAAGCG
The DNA here is from genome assembly GCF_059421435.1 of Janthinobacterium sp. GW821-FHT03A03. Lineage (NCBI taxonomy): Bacteria > Pseudomonadati > Pseudomonadota > Betaproteobacteria > Burkholderiales > Oxalobacteraceae > Janthinobacterium > Janthinobacterium sp. GW821-FHT03A03. Next base: position 53,911 of record NZ_JBWKUZ010000022.1, read on the forward strand.
GCGCAGCTGGCGCGGGCAGCGGGGCTGGAGGTGGTGATGGATCATTGCACAAAAATCGAGCACCGCAAGCTGGCGGTGGCGGCATGAAGGCCCGCACGCAATTTCGCGCCGGGAAGGGCTTCGAGCTGAATGAGGAATTCGCCGGCAAGCGGCTGCTGGGTGCCGCCACCAAGGCGGCCAATAAGAAGCTGACGGCAGCCCAGTGCAAGGCCATCGATCGCGAGGAAACCGTGGCGCTGACGGCGCAGATCGCCGAGTGCCAGAGCATGCTGTACGCGCAGCACAAAAAGAAGGTGCTGCTGGTCCTGCAGGGCATGGATACCTCGGGCAAGGATGGCACGGTCAAGGCCATCTTCAGCAATATCAACCCGATGGGCATCCGTGCCGTGGCGTTCAAGGGCCCCACCGATATCGAACTGGCCCACGATTACCTGTGGCGCGTGCATCAGCATGTGCCGGTCAAGGGTGAAATCGCCATTTTCAACCGCAGCCATTACGAGGATGTGCTGATCACGCGCGTGCAGGACATGATCGACAAGGCCGAATGCCAGCGCCGTTATGCGCAGATCCGCGATTTCGAGCGCATGCTGAGCGAAACGGGTACCGTCATCCTGAAAGTCTTCCTGCATATCTCCAAGGATGAACAACGGGGGCGACTGCAGGAGCGGCTCGACGACCCGGACCGCCAGTGGAAGTTCGATCCCAACGATATCGCCCAGCGCAAGAAGTGGGATGCGTATCAGCGCGCCTATGAAACGGCGATCCGCGAAACCGATGCGGATCACGCGCCGTGGTACGTGGTGCCGTCCAATTCCAAGACCCAGCGCAACCTCGTGGTGGCCTCGCTGCTGCTGGAAACCCTGCAGGGCATGAAGCTGGAATACCCGGCGCCGGACCCGAAACTGTCGTCCTTCAAGGTCGAGTAAATCCGCGCCGCGCCTGCGAAATCGGCCGTGCTGTGGCATAGTATCCCCCGTCGATAATTCAAACCAGACCGGAGATCCACATGCTGCAGTTGAAAGATCCTACCTTGTTGCGCCACCAGGCTTACGTGAACGGTGCCTGGGTCGATGCCGATGGCGGCCAGACGCTCGACGTGAGCAACCCCGCCACGGGCGAGCATCTGGGCACCGTGCCCCTGATGGGCGCGGCCGAGACGCGCCGCGCGATCGAGGCGGCGAATGCCGCCTGGCCCGCCTGGCGCAAGAAGACGGCCAAGGAGCGCGCGGCCGTGCTGCGCCGCTGGCATGACCTGATCCTGGAAAACGCCGACGACCTGGCGCTGATCATGACCACCGAGCAGGGCAAGCCCCTGCCGGAAGCGAAGGGCGAAGTGCAGTTCGGCGCCTCGTTCATCGAGTGGTTTGCGGAAGAGGGCAAGCGCGTCTCCGGCGAGACGCTGCAATCGCCGTGGCCCGACCGCCGCCTGGTGGTGACCAAGGAGCCGATCGGCGTGTGCGCCGCCATCACCCCGTGGAACTTCCCCGCCGCCATGATCACGCGCAAAGTCGGCCCGGCTCTGGCCGCCGGCTGCCCGATGGTCCTGAAACCTGCCGAAGCGACGCCGTTTTCCGCACTGGCGCTGGCCGTGCTGGCCGAGCGCGCGGGCGTGCCTGCCGGCGTGTTCAGCATCGTCACCGGCGCGCCGAAAGACATCGGCGGCGAGATGACTTCGAATCCCATCGTGCGCAAGCTGACGTTTACCGGCTCGACGCAGGTGGGGCGTCTGCTGTTTGAACAGTGCGCGCCGACGGTCAAGAAGCTGTCGTTGGAACTGGGTGGTAATGCACCGTTCATCGTCTTCGACGACGCCGACCTGGATGCGGCCGTGGAAGGCGCGATTGCTTCGAAATACCGCAATGCGGGCCAGACCTGCGTGTGTGCCAACCGCCTGTACGTGCAGGACAGCGTGTACGATGCGTTTGCCGACAAGCTGGTGGCCGCTGTGGCCAGGCTGAAGGTGGGCAATGGCATCGAGGCTGGCGTCACGCAAGGCCCGCTGATCGACGCCAAGGCCGTCGCCAAGGTGGAAGAGCACGTGGCCGATGCGCTGGCCAAGGGCGGGCGTTTGCTCGCCGGCGGAAAGCGTCATGCGCTGGGCAACGGCTTTTTCGAGCCGACCGTCATCGCCGATGTGACGAACGACATGCGCGTGGCCACTGAAGAGACTTTCGGCCCGTTGGCGCCTTTGTTCCGCTTCACGACGGACGATGAAGTCGTCGCTCTGGCGAACAACACGGAATTCGGCCTGGCCGCCTACTTCTATTCGCGCGACATCGGCCGTATCTGGCGCGTGGCCGAAGGCCTGGAAACGGGCATGGTCGGCGTCAACACGGGCCTGATCTCGAACGAGATAGCGCCCTTCGGCGGCGTGAAGCAATCGGGCCTGGGCCGCGAAGGGTCGACCTACGGCATTGAGGACTACCTGGTCGTCAAGTATATCTGCATGGGCGGGATCCAGGATGCCTGATTAAAGCAGCGGCGCCGCTCATCGGCGCCGCTTGCCGCGATTTTTCAAGTATCCCTTACGTGCCTATCGACGGCTGCTGCGCGCCGATCCTAAACGGTCCAGCATGCGCTTGACCGCGTCCATCTGCGTGCCGCTGCGCGTGTAGAAATCCGGATCGATCGGATTGAGGCTGGTGTAGCCCCAGAAGTCCCAGCAGCCTTTCGGGTTGTACGGATAGACGGGGCTCGGCTCGGCCTGCGGGTACAGCACGATGATCTTGTTGGCGTCGGCTACCTGGTTGTAGCCGGTGCTGGTGTAGAAACGGTTGCCGATTGCCTGCGTCGTTTGCAGGCAGCCGTGGAAGACCACGTGCACGCGGCAGCTCTCGCTGTCGCAGGCTTTCGGAATGTAGGCGTAGCCGGTGTTGCTCATGCTCGAGTACGAGCTCTGGATGAAGCTGCGCTGGTTGAAGGCGATCAGCTTGCCCGTCAGTGCTGCTGACGAGGGTTGCAGATCCGGGTACAGATGCTGCAGGATGTCGCGCGCCTGCATGAAGTCGCAGTCGTTGATGAAGGGCGATGCCGTTACCTCGCAGGCCTTGTCCTGATTGTTGTCGGTGATGATGGCATGGCCGGCGCCGACCGTGTCGACGAAGCGGATTTGCGCCGCCGGCGTGCCCGCCAGTTCATAGAATTTCCCCACCTGCTCCACCACCGGTCGCGTCACGGTCTGGTCTTTCGTTCCGCTGAACAGGTACACGCGCTGGCGCTTCAGGTTGGCGGTATCGTCGATGAGACGAGCGCGCGCAAAATCGTTCGCCGCGCGCAGCAATGCGCTGGCCACGGGCGGGGCCACTTGCGCGCTGCCCGGATTCATGCAGGTGGTCAGGGCATTCGTCAGGTAGGGAATATAGGGGAAGCGGCCCGGCTGGCCCGAGCAGAAATACGGGCCGCCGGCGATGATGCCGGCACCGGCCACCGTGGCCGAATAGGCGACGGCAAACTGCGCGGCCATGAAACCGCCCGAGGACAGGCCGGAAACGGTGGTCTGGCGCAGGTCGGCCTGATAGGCTGGCAGGGCGGGCGCATCGCCCGTCGCGGCGGGCTTGATGGCCGTGGCGGCGTGCGTGCTGCCTGGCGCCAGGGTGAGCAGGCTGGCGGCCAGCAGCGAAGCGGGTAGGCGTGCAAGGTAGGGGAAGGGCATGATGTCTCCACTGGGCAATGAAACGGGGGCAGAAAGGCCGAGCATAGGTAAAAAAAACCGTCGCAGGGCACGGACTGCGCTGTTGTTGATGCAGCTCAAGGAATCGCTGTTGTTGTCTGCCTCACACATGCGCGCGGCGTTTGGCATAGAATGGTTTTTTACGTTCAACCATGGTGCCTCTCATGTCCAAGACCCTTGCCCAGCTGTTTGCGCTTACCACCCTTGCCGCCGGCGCCAGCCTGGCCATGCCGGCCCGTGCCGAAACAGCGCCAGTTGCCGCCGCGCCAGCGGCCTGCCCCGCCATCCTCAAGCAAACCTTCAACCGCCTGCAGGACGAGGCGCCGCAAAACCTGTGCCAGTATGCGGGCAAGGTCGTGCTGGTGGTAAATACGGCCAGTTATTGTGGTTTTACCAACCAATACGAGGGGCTCGAGGCGCTGTACGCCAAGTATGGCAGCAAGGGCCTGGTGGTGCTGGGTTTCCCGTCGAATGATTTCGGCAAGCAGGAACCGGGCAATAGCAAGGAAATCGCCGATTTCTGCTACAACACCTATGGCGTGAAGTTCCCCATGTTTTCGAAGTCCGTCGTTTCCGGCCCCAATCCGAACCCGCTGTACGTGGACTTGATCAAGCAGACGGGCAAGACGCCGGCCTGGAATTTTCATAAATACTTGATCGACCGCCACGGCAAGGTTGTCGAGAGCTTCCCCAGCAAGGTGACGCCGGACGACAAGAAGCTCGTTGGCGCGGTGGAAAAAGCGCTGGCGATGTAAGTTGCCGATACACAAGCAGGCCTGCGCGCCTGCTTTTTTTTAATGCCGCGCTTGTCGTCTTGCCATCATTGTCCTAAGCTGGTTGTTCATGTTTGTCAAAACAACCATCAAGGAGATCATCATGGCGTATGTCGATGGATTTGTGGTGCCCGTACCGAAGGCCAAACTCGATACCTATCTGGCCATGTCGCGCGCCTGCGGCGCCGTCTGGCGTGAATATGGCGCGCAGGAATTTCGCGAATGCGTGGGCGACGATGTCAAGCCGGGAAAACTGACCTCGTTTCCGCAGGCGGTGGACTTGCAGGATGGCGAAGTGGTGGTGTTTTCCTGGATCGTCTTCGAGTCGCGCGCCAAGCGCGACGAAATCAACGACAAGGTCATGAAAGACCCCCGTCTGGCCGAGATGATGGATCCGGCCAAGCTGCCCTTCGATGGCAAGCGGATGATCTACGGCGGCTATGAAATGCGCGTGGACGCCTAACGGACAAGCTGCGCCGGCATGGCGCCGCGCAACGCGTTGCACACGATAATCGCCTCGGCTCGTGCCAGCATGGGGCGCGTGATGATGGTTTCCTGTGCATCCCAGGCGGGATCGGCCAGCATGGCAGCGCGCTGCACGCCTGGCAGCAAGCCGCAGGACAACGGCGGCGTGTGCCAGCGGCCATCGAGCCGGACGAAGACATTGCTGCGCCCGCCCTCCGTCAGCTCGCCGCGCTCGTTAAAGAACAGCATGTCGAAGGCGCCCTGCGCCTCGGCTGTTCGCCAGGCCGCGTCATAGCGCGCGCGCACGCTGCTCTTGTGGCGCAGGAACAGGTCGGCCGCCGTGGTGGCGTCGGGCGCCAGCATGACGTTGACCTTGGCTGGCAAGGGCGCCAGTGAGCCGCTTTGCACCGTAAACTGGCCATCCTGGCGCAGCGCCAGGCGCAGGCGGAAGGGCGCATCGTCGGGGCGCGCCGCGCAGGCCGCCTGCAGCGCGGCGCGGGCAGCATGTTGGTCCCAGGAAAAACCGAAGTAGGCGCTGGACGCGGCCAGGCGCGCCAGGTGGCGCTCCTGCTGGCGGCAGCCGCCGGCGCGGCTGGCGTGCAGGGTCTCGAACAGTTCGAAGTCGTTGCTCAAGCCCGTCAGGAAGCGCGCCTTGAGCCGGCATTCCGCAAATTCCTCCTGCGGGTCGCTGTCGAGCACGATGCCGGCGCCCACGCCCATCTCGCCGCGCCGCAGGCCATCCGCACCGGGCGGCTGCAGGGCCAGGGTACGGATCGGCACGGACATGCAGAAGTCGCCTATCGTGTGGGCAGCGCCGGCGGCCGGCGGATCAAACCAGCCGATGGCGCCCGTGTAGATGCCGCGCGGCGCCGGCTCCAGTTCGGCGATGATCTCCATGGTGCGGCGTTTCGGCGCGCCCGTGATCGACCCGCACGGATACAGGGCCTGGAAGATGTCGGCCAGGCTGGCATCGTCGCGCAAGCGCGCCTGCACGGTGGACGTCATCTGCAGCACGCTGCTGTAGCGCGTCACCTGGAACAGGGCCGGCACCTTGACGGAGCCCGTGGCGGCGATGCGGCCGATGTCGTTGCGCAGCAGATCGACGATCATCAGGTTTTCCGCGCGGTTTTTCGGGTCGCTGGCCAGGGCGGCGGCGCGGCGCGCGTTTTCGTCCGTTTGTTCAGGCGGGGCGGCCGGCGCCGTACCTTTCATCGGGCGCGCCGTCAGCTCTCCTTGGGCATGGCGCACGAACAGTTCCGGCGACAGCGACAGCAGGGCGCCGCCATCGGGCAGCATCACCAGCGCGCCATACGGCACGGGCTGGCGTTCCCGCAGCCGCGCATACAGAGCCAGCGGCGAGCCGAAGGCGTCAAAGCGCAGCCGATACGTATAGTTGACCTGATACGTGTCGCCGGCCACGATGTAGTCGTGGATGCGCCCCAGCGCGCGCGTGAATTCGGCCTGATCCACATTCGCGCGGATGCCGGCGATGCCGGCCGGCGTTTCCACCGCCGGCGTACGTGCGGCCAGCCACTGCACCACCTCGTCCTGCGACAGCTGGGTGCAGTGTTCGAAGACGAGCACCTGCGCCAGCGGCGGCGCACCGGGATCTGCCGCGCGCGGCGGCATGGCCAGCAAGTGCGCGCCCAGCTCGTAGCTGCACACGCTGACGGCGTACTGGCCGCGTTCCAAGGCCCCTTGCAGCCCTTCGAGCAGCACTGGCCACTGCTTCCCCTCGCCGCACCGCAAGACCGCCGCCAGGCCCGTGTACAGGCGCGAACCGGCGCCGGGCGTGCTGGCGTCGTCGAGCAGGGCGAAACAATCGGTATGCATGGGGACAGCCGCGGCAGTGACTTACCCCAGCAGCATGGCGATTTGCAGCGCCGCTTCCTGGGATGGATTGATCTTGAAGCCGCTTTTGGCGTAGCGGTGCCAGCGTCCGATGACGAAGCCGACGATCAGGGTGGCGCGCGCCGCCACTTCGCTTTCCTTGCCATGCCCTTCGGCGGCGGCCACGCGCAAGGCCTGCTTGAGCGCCAGCTCCACGCGGTCGTAGAACTGGTTCATGCGCACTTGCAGGCGCTCGTCCTCATTGACCAGGGCGTCGCCGATCAGCACGCGCGTCATGCCCGGATTGCTGATGGCGAAATTGAGCAGCATGCCGACGATGTCGCGCGTCTGCGTCATGCCGTCGCTGTGCTTTTCCGCGATCTGGTTGATCAGGCCGAAAACGCTCGACTCGATGAATTCGATCAGCCCTTCGAACATTTGCGCCTTGCTGGCGAAATGGCGGTACAGGGCCGCTTCCGAGACGGCCAGCCTGGCCGCCAGTGCTGCGGTGGTGATCTTTTCGCCTTTCGGCTGCTCCAGCATTGCGGCGAGGGCCTGAAGAATTTGTAGCCTGCGTTGGCCCGGCGGTGTGCTTGCCATATTTTCTCTTGTCGTTAAAAAAAATGCTGCCTTGATGGGAAGGTCCGTCACCGCCGCTAGCGGTGCGGCTTCCGGCGTCAGCCGGAAGCTCAGGAGTCCCCTTCAACGCAGACGGTGAAGGCGGCGTGCCAAATGCCGGACAGATTTTACTTTGACATCGACGTAAGCGGGGCGATTTAACGCCTTGGGCAGCTTCGCCACGCCGATCGGATCGGCCATTTTCAGGTATTGCGTGACCCAGGCCGTGCGCAGGCCCAGCCTTTTTGCGCCCTTCAGGTTGGCCAGGGTATCTTCCACCAGGATGCAGCGCCCGGGCCGGATCTGGTGCTTGCGCATCAGTTTGCGCAGCATCAGCGTCGATGGCTTGGGCCGCAGCTGGCGGTGCACCTGCATCGCTTCGATGGCGACGTGGTGTGAAAAGTGCCGGCGCAGGCCCAGGTGGCGCATTACGTCGCTCGAATAGCGCAGCGGCGCGTTGGTGAGCAAAATTTTACGGCCAGGCAGGCGTTTGAGTAAAGCCCCCAGTCCCCGCTCGGCGCGTATCATGGCGCGCAAATCGTCGAAGGCGTGCGTCTCGTGCAAAAAATGCGCGGCCTGCACCTGATGGTGCTTGACCATACCCAGCAAGGTGGCGCCATAACGGCGCCAGTAAGCCGCACGCGCCGCATTGACGATGGCCTCGTCGGCCGGCGTCACACCGTCGCCCAGCACGCGGGCAATATACGTGTTCATATTGGCCGTGATGGTGGGGAAGATGGCGTGCGAGGCATTGTGCAGCGTGTTGTCGAGGTCAAACAGCCAGACCGGCGACGAGCGGTTAAGATGGGACACAGGCACGAGAGTCTTTGCTAGCGAGAGAAGATGAAAAATTCAACAATCAGGAAAACCATGCGACGCCAGATTATAGTGATGTTTTGCGGATTATTCTTGCTGCCGTTGCAGACGGCCTTCGCCGAAGCGCCGCCCGTGGCGCAAAACCGGGGTGCCCTTTTCAAGGTGCAGGACGCGGCCCACACCCTGTATTTGTTCGGTACCATCCACGTCGGCGCGCCCGACTTTTATCCGCTCGAACCCACTGTGACGCAGGCGCTGCACCAGGCAGGGGCGCTGGCGCTGGAGATCGATCCGGGCGCCGATCCGCGCGCCGCCCTGGGCGCCGTGCTGAAATACGGCATGGAGGCGCCGGGCAGCAAAGTGCCTGCCGACTGCCGCCAGACCCTGGCGCCGCGCCTGGCGCCGCTGTTGCAAAAATACGGCATTTCAGCTGAATCGGTGGCGCCGATGAAGCCGTGGATGCTGGCCAGCATGCTGGCCATCGGCGAGTTTTCCACCTTGGGCTACCGCTCCGACCTGGCGGTGGACAATTATCTGTCGCAGCAAGCCAAGGCGCGCAAGATCCCCGTGCTGGAACTCGAATCGATGGAAGGCCAGATGGCGCTGTTTGGCGCCATGTCGCCCGGCGACCAGTGCCGCTTCCTGGAAGACGGCGTGGCGTCGATCGAAGACCAGGAACAGAGCCAGGAAGCGCGCGAGATCGCCGGCGCCTGGCGCAACGCCGACGCGGCCGCCTTCGACAGGCTGGCGGCAAAGGCGGCGCAAGACCCCTCGTTCGCCGCGCAGTTCGTGCAAAAGGTGTTGTTAGATGGCCGCAACCCGGCCCTGGCCGACGGCATCGCCAGCCTGCTGGCGCGCGAAAAGTCCAGCCTGGCCGCCATCGGCGTGCTGCACCTGGTCGGAGAGAAAAGCGTGCCGGATTTATTGCGCAAGAAAGGCCTGAAGGTCGAGCGGATTTATTGAACGGCAGAAGCGATGACGGCAGCTCAGCCGCGCAATAAACGGCGGCAGAGTAGATGAAAAGTGTTCAGGGCAAGGCGCCGAGCCGAAGACAGTACGCATGTACGGCGAGGCGAGGCAACGCAGCCATGGACATTTTTTACTATCAGGAGATGACGGCAGAGTAGATGGAAAAATGTTCAGGGCAAGGCGGACTGACGAAGACAGTACGAATGTACGGCGAGGAAGGACAACGCCGCCATGGACAGTTTTTCAGCTGCGGGGATATAAAGTTGGTGCCCTTGACGTGGATCGAACACGTGGCCTCTCCCTTACCAAGGGAGTGCTCTACCACTGAGCTACAAGGGCAAATTAAAAGCGGCGCCAGGTGATCTGCGCCGCCAAACTACTCGCTGTGATGCGTTGCGATTTTTTTAGTGCGAACGGATCATAGTACCAAAAGCCTGCTCGGTCAACACTTCCAGCAATAATGAGTGTTCGATGCGGCCATCGATGATGTGCACCGTATTCACGCCGGACTTGGCCGCGTCGAGCGCCGACGAGATTTTTGGCAGCATGCCGCCCGAGATCGTGCCATCGGCGAACATCTCGTCGATTTCGCGTGCCGACAGGTCGGTTACCAGGTTGCCCTGCTTGTCCTGGACGCCGGCGATGTTGGTCATCATGATCAGCTTTTCCGCCTTCAGGATTTCCGCGATCTTGCCCGCCACGACATCGGCATTGATGTTGTAAGCCTGGCCGTCCTGGCCGAAACCGATAGGCGAGATGATGGGAATGAAGGCGTCGTCCTGCAGCGCCTTGACGACGGCCGGGTTGATCGCGTCGATCTCGCCGACAAAGCCGATGTCGAGGAACTCGCCCGGATGTTCGCGGTCCGGCATCTGCATCTTGCGCGCACGGATCAAGCCGCCGTCCTTGCCTGTCAGGCCGACTGCCTGGCCGCCGTAATGGTTGATCAGCATGACGATATCCTGCTGTACTTCGCCGCCCAGCACCCACTCCACCACTTCCATGGTTTCTTCGTCGGTGATGCGCATGCCTTGCACGAAGGTGCCTTGCTTGCCGATTTTCTTGAGCGCGTTGTCAATCTGCGGTCCGCCGCCGTGCACCACGACCGGGTTCATGCCGACCAGCTTGAGCAGGATGACGTCGCGCGCGAAGCCGTGCTTCAGGCGTTCGTCCGTCATCGCGTTGCCACCGTATTTGATGACGATGGTTTTGCCATGGAAATTGCGAATGTATGGCAGGGCCTCGGCCAGAATCTGCGCCTTGATTTGCGGCGACACCGCCGTCAAGTCGTCATTCATGTCCAGGTTCAAGTTAGCTAGTTGATTCATGGCGAGTCCGGAAAATAGATTTGTGCGATTTTACAGGGAAGAAGAAAATCCTGGAGGCATTATAGGGCGATCTTGTTGTATTTTCCCTGATGATCCTATAGTCTGGGCCGATATGTCCGCCAGCCAGCCTTTTTACTGCCAGTTACATCTGCGTCGCACCCCGGTGCGACGTGTCACACACTTGCCAATTCAAACACAGCCATGAGCCAGTGCACGCGCTGCGGCGCCACGTTCCAATGCGGCCAGACTGACCTGCAAGCGGCCGGACCATGCTGGTGCACGGCCCTGCCGCCGGCCATGCCCGTGCCGGGCAGCGCCATCGGCTGCTGGTGCCCGGCCTGTCTGCAAGTCCATATTGCATCGCTGGCGCATCCCATAAAAGCGCCAACATCGGCCAAATAAGCGCATTTTCGCGCAATTCCTTTGCAATAAACCTTGCATTCCGTAGGGAAATGCGTTCAGACTTCGCTTTTAATAGTTACTTATGGGAAATTTTTATGCGTTTCAGGGATATCCGGATCGGCGTGCGCATCAATGCGGGCTATGTCATCCTGATTGTGCTGATGCTGGTCGTCATCGTGCTGTCGGGCAGCCGTATTTACGCGATCCGTGCCGAGACCGACGATATTCTGCAGCGCGACTGGGTCGCTTCCAAGGCCACCAGCAAGATCCATGGCCTGGCGCGCGAGGCTGCCACGCGCATCGCCAGCCTGCCCACCCAGCATAAGCTGGCGCTGCGCCAGGCAAATCAGGAACGCCTGGAATCGATCAAGCTTGGCATCGACGAACAGGTGCGGGTTCTCGACGGGCTCGATGCGCGGCCCGAGGAGCGGCGCCTGCTGGAGCAGATGCATCGCGCGCGCGCCGATTATTATGCCTCGCTCAAGGCGATGTTCGTGCTGGTAGAGCGCGGTGACGATGCTGGCGCGGAGCAGACGATGCAGATACAGACGCTACCCGTGCTGGAAAAGGTGCTGCTCTACGTAGGCCAGCTCGATGACCTGCAGCAGCAGCAGATCCGCGACAGCGCGGCGAGGATACGCAACGATATCGACACCTCGCTGCTGCTGATGGGCGGCATCGGCCTGGCAGCCTTGCTGATTGGCCTGGCCTTTGCCTGGTCGGCGCGCTCGATCACGCGTCCGCTGGGCGAGGCGGTGGCGATTGCCACGCGCGTGGCCAATGGCGACCTCAGTTCCGTCATCGAAGTGACGTCGCGCGACGAGACGGGCGAATTGCTGCAGGCGCTCAAGGACATGAGTACCAGCCTGGCCGTCGAGCAGGACTTGCGCCATGCCGTCGAAGTGGCCGAGGATGCGACCAAGATGAAGTCGGACTTCCTGGCCAATATGTCGCACGAGATCCGCACGCCGATGAATGGCATCATCGGCATGACCCACCTGGCGTTGCAGACCGAGCTCACGCCAACCCAGCGCAATTACCTGGAAAAGGTGGAATCGGCCTCGAAGAACCTGCTGGCCATTATCGACGATATCCTCGATTTCTCGAAGATAGAGGCGGGCAAGATGGCCTTTGAAAAAGTCGATTTCTTCCTCGAGGACGTGCTGGCGCAGATCGCCGACCTGTCCGTGATGCGCGCGCAGGACAAGGGCCTGGAGCTGCTGTTCGACGTCGCTCCCGATGTACCGAACGCCTTGCAGGGCGATCCGCTGCGCCTGGGCCAGGTGCTGATCAACCTGACCAACAATGCCATCAAATTTACGGAGAAGGGCGAGATCGTCGTCAGCATCCGCCTGCAGCAGCTGGAAGAACATGCGGCGGTGCTGCGGGTGGATGTGCGCGACACGGGCATTGGCCTGACGCCGCCCCAGCGCAGCAAGCTGTTCCAGGCATTTACCCAGGCCGATACCTCCACCACGCGCCACCACGGCGGCACGGGCCTGGGCCTGACCATCAGCAAGCGCCTGGTGGAAATGATGGAAGGCGAGATCGACCTGGAAAGCGAAGCTGGCGTGGGCAGCACCTTCTTTTTCACGGCCCGCTTCGGCCTGGCCGCCGTGCCGCGCGACAGCCTGCAGCATCCGCAGCAGTTCGAGGGGCTGCGCGTGCTGGTGGTCGACGATAACCCAAGCGCGCGTGAAATATTCGTCAATATGCTGACGGCGCTGGGCTTCGAGGCGCGCGCCGTATATGGCGGCGTGCTGGCCATCGGTGCTGTGGCGCAGGCGCGTGCCGAGGGGCGCCCGTATGGCCTCGTGCTGATGGACTGGAAGATGCCTGGCATGAACGGCCTCGATACCCTGGCCGGCATCCGCGCAGATGCCGCTGGCATCGATGCGGCGCCTGCCTGCATCATGGTGACGGCCTTCCATCGCGAAGCGCTGGTGGAGGCGGCGCGCCAGCGCGAGCTGCCGCTTGACGGTATATTGAACAAGCCGATCAGCGCCTCGACCTTGCTTGACCAGATTTCATTCGTGTTTGGCGGCGTGACGGGACAGAGCCGCAAGACGCAGCGCCAGAGCAGCTACCGCGACGACGAGCGCGCTCTGCGCGGCGCCTGGCTGTTGCTGGTGGAAGACAATGAGGTCAACCAGGAAGTGGCGCAGCATATTCTCAACGACGCGGGCATTCGCGTCGATATTGCCAGCAATGGCGCCATCGCGCTGGCGAAGATCGAAGAAAATGCGTATGACGGCGTATTGATGGATTGCCAGATGCCGGTGATGGACGGCTATCAGGCGACCCGCAAGCTGCGCCAGGATCCGCGCTACTCCAATTTGCCCGTGATTGCCATGACGGCCAATGCCATGGTTGGCGACAAGGAAAAATGCCTGGACGCCGGCATGAACGATTTCATCGCCAAGCCGATCGACGTGGCGCAGCTGTTCGGCACCCTGGCACGCTGGATTGCGCCTGCCATGCCGCAGGAAGTGAGCGTGGCGGTGGCGCTGCCGGAAGCGGAGCTGCCGGTGATCGCCGGCCTGAAAATGGCGGACGCCATGCGGCGCGTAGGCGGCAATGCCGCGTTGATGCGAAAATTGCTGGACCGTTTTGTGGAAACCCAGTTTGATGTCATGCAGCGCATCGTTGCCGCCATCGAGAACAACCAGCTGGAAACGGCGATTCGCGAAGCGCATACCCTGAAGGGCCTGGCCGGCAATATCGGCGCCGGCGGCCTGGCCGATTGCGCTGCGCGCGTCGAGCATTTGCTCAGCCTCGGCTCGCACGACGGCTTGCCGCAGGCGCTGGCCGCCTGTACCCTGGCGCTCGATGAGCTAGTGCCGAAGATCGTGCTGGCCATGCAGGCGCGTGGCAATGTGGTCGAGCCAGGTAGTGCGGTGGTGGCGCCCGTGGACCGGGTGCGCCTGGAGACTGGCTTGCGCGAACTGTCGCAGCTGCTGCAGCAGGATGATGCGCAGGCCGTCAAACACCTCGACGGCATCGGCCCTGTGCTGATCGCGGCCGGGCAGGCTGAACACGCGCGTCAGTTGAAGCGCATGCTGGGGCAATATGATTTCGAAGGTGCGCTGGCGCAGCTGGGCGAGGTGGCCGATGCGCTGGAGCTGACATTGTGAGAAGGATAATTATGCAGAGCGAAGGACGGGCATGAGAGCGCCGGCAAGCAAGCCAACCATCCTGGTGGTCGATGACACGCCAGACAATATCGACCTGCTGCGTGCGGTGCTGGAAGACGATTACCGCACCAAGATTGCCGTCAATGGCGAGCGTGCCCTGAAGATCGCCGCCGGCAGCGACCAGCCTGACCTGATCCTGCTCGACATCATGATGCCGGGCATGAGCGGCTACGATGTGTGCCGCGCGCTGAAGGCCGATCCCGCCACGGCCGGCATCCCCGTGATTTTTGTCACCGCCATGAGCGAAGTGGCCGACGAGCAGCTGGGCCTGGCCCTGGGCGCCGTCGACTACATCACCAAGCCGATTTCGGCGCCCATCGTGCTGGCGCGCATCAAGACGCAGCTGGCGATGAAGCAGATGCAGGATTTTTTGCTCGACCAGAACCAGTACCTGGAAACCGAGGTGGAGCGCCGCGTGCAGGAAGTCAAGGCGTTACAGGATGTCACCATCCATGCGATGGCGTCGCTGGCCGAGACACGCGACAGCGAGACGGGCAACCATATCCGCCGCACCTCGCACTACCTGAAGGCGCTGGCGGAAAAAGTGCGCAACTTGCCGCGCTTCCGCGCTTTTTTGACAGACAAGAATATCGAGCTGCTGTTCAAGACGGCGCCATTGCACGATATCGGCAAGGTGGGCATCCCCGACCATATCCTGCTCAAGCCGGGCCGTTTCGAGCCGCATGAAATGGCCATCATGAAGACGCACACTACGCTGGGTCGCGATGCCATCCTGGCGGCCGAGCACGAGCTGGGCATCGAGGTCGATTTCCTCAAGTACGCGAAAGAGATCGCCTACAGCCACCATGAAAAATGGGATGGCAGCGGTTATCCGCAGGGGCTGGCCGGCGAAGACATCCCGATTTCGGCGCGCCTGATGGCGCTGGCCGACGTGTATGACGCCCTGATCAGCCGACGTATCTACAAGCAGGGCATGGACCATGCGCAGGCCGTGCAGATCATCGTCGAGGGCCGCGGTTCGCACTTCGACGCCGAGATCGTCGACGCCTTCCTGCAGATCCAGGAGCAGTTCATCGCCATCTCCAACCGCTATGCCGACGGCGTGTGCGAGATCGCCGACAAGCAGCGGCAGATCGCACCATACACCGAAAACATCAGCTGACGGCCTTGAAGAAGCGCAGCTGCTTTTTGCGTCCGGCGGCTGGCGTCCGGGCCTTTGCCGTCGGTCGCATGACGGCCGCTGTCGCTGCCGCCTGATCAGGCATGGCCGGCGCCGTGCATGCCACGTCCAGATCAGTGCTTAGCTGACGGTCTTGAAGAAGCGCAGCATCTCCCGGCTGGCGTCCGGCCCTTTGCCGTCCGTGTAACTGCCGTTGTCGCTGCCGCCGGACCAGGCATGACCGGCGCCATGGATGATCCAATATTCACCCAGCGGCGAACCATCGGCCTGGCTGTGCGTGGTGCGCGTGTAGCGGTGGCCATTCGGCACGCTGCCGTCGACGGATGCGGCCTTGGCCGCCTTGCCGCCCGCCTGACTGCGCACGCCCTGGGCGATCAGTTCATCGCCATTGCGCGGGTTGACGGTGGTGTCGCGGTCGCCATGGAAGACGATGATGGGTACGCCGCCTGCCGGCGCCTGGCGCTTGGGGTTGGGCATGGCGCCGCCCTTCATGGCCGCCAGTGCCGACGGCAGGTCCTGCGCCGAGGCGAAGGGCAGACCCGAATGCACGCCCACGGCGGCAAACAGGTCCGGATACAAGGTGCCGACGATGACGGCCATGGCGCCGCCCGCCGACAGGCCGGCGACGAACACTTCGCGCTCATTGACCGGGTACTCGTCGATGACTTGCTGGGCGATGCCGGCGATCAGCGACGGCTCGCCCTGGCCGCGCTGCTGGTCGATGGCGTTGAACCAGTTCCAGCAGCGCGAACTGTTGGCGCCCTGCGTCTGCGCCGGGTAGACAACAAAACACTCCTTTTCTTCAGCCAGCGCATTCATCTGCGTGCCGGCCGCGAAATCGTCGGGATTTTGCGTACAGCCGTGCAGCATGACGACCAGCGGCATGGCCTGGCCATGATAGCTGCTGGGGATGTACAGCTTGTAGGAGCGCGTGCCCGCATGGTTGCGGTACACGCCGTCGATGAATTGGGCACCGTCGGGCACGTCCGGCGGCGCGGTGGCCGGGGTGTTGAAACCGGGCGGATGGAAATTCGGCAGCTCGAAGCTGGGCATGTCGAAGCCGTGCTGGCCCAGGCCGGCGGGCACGCCCAGGCGCGCCATGAAGTCTTGCGCGAAATCCTGCGCCGCTTGTGCCGGCGTGGGCGGCGCCGATGCCGATTCCGGCGCGGCGGCAGGCTGCGCGGCCCGGGCCGACGCTGGCGGCGGTGGTGGATTGATGTCGTGCATACGCTGCTGCGGCGGCTGCGTAGCCGTCGCCTGCGGTGTCAGGCCGGCCGCGGCCAACGCTTGCTGGATGGCTTCGGTGGCGGCGGCAGGGCCTCTGCCCATCAGCTTGCGGGTTGCTGCGCGCATTTGCGCAAACATGTTTTGAGGTAGTTTCATGACCATCCTTAACGGTGCCGCGCATCGGCCGGGCCATCGCCGCAAACCAATACGCTAGTGAATTCGCCCTGCGAGCGCCGTCTTGACGACGGTGCTGGCGTGCAGGGCACCTAATACGAAGATCGACTCGATGGTGGCCAGCGCCAGTTCCACGGAGACGTCGCTGGCGATGCTGGCCAGTCCCAGCACCTGGATCTGCAAGCGCTGGCCGGCGGCCTGGATCGCTTCCAGGTCGGCGCGCGAATAGTGCTGCATGCCCAATACCAGGCTTTTACGGGCGACGGTTTGTCTGACCACGTCGGCGTGGGTACCCAGTTGGTTGCGTATGGCCGTACGGATCAGGTCCGTACGGTTGGAATAGAATCCTTCCTGGACCAGCAGATCGATCTGCCCCAGGTCGATCAACCCCAGATTGATCGTGATTTTTTCTGATTCCCCGATTTTGGGCTTGCTGTCTTGCTTGGTCATAAGTCTCCAGAAACTCCGTGTGGCATCCAACTGCCATCTACATGGATGGTAGTATAGTTCTGAAATATCTCAAGTCAAGCAGGATCTTGGCTGATCCGGATGTAGGACAAGGTCCCGCAGAGTGACAGGACCGTGCAAAATAAATGTGCGGTAAATAATTTTTTAATAATATTTTATTTTTAAACATGTGGCGACGGAAACATTGTTGTGCTTGTTTGCCGCATCGCTGCGGCGCTTTCGCGGCATAATGAAGGTCTCACAGTCACCGATGCCGCTTCATGATGGTCGCTACCCCGCCAGTTGTTCCCGCCATGCTGGAGTCCCCCGTGCCGTCGCCCTGCGTCAGCCTGTGCAAAATGAACCGCGACAGCGGCTTATGCGAGGGCTGTTTGCGCACGCTTGACGAAATCATCGCCTGGAGCAAGGCCGACGACGACTTCAAGCGCGCCGTGTGGGCCCAGTTGCCGGGCCGCGATGCCATGATCGACTTCGACTGAGGACCACGATGCCGCGACCGCCCGCGCTGTTCCCCGATGCTGTACAGGTATTCGAGCGAGGCTGGCTGTCGTCGAATAACATCCTGTTCACAGGGAAGGATGACACGGCCCTGATCGACAGCGGCTATGTCACGCACGCGCCGCAAACCCTGGCCCTGCTGCGCCATAGCCTGGCCGGCCGACCCCTGGACCGCCTGTTCAATACGCACCTGCACTCCGACCATTGCGGCGGCAACGCGCTGCTGCAGGCCGAATACGGCTGTTATACGGCCATTCCCGCATCGGAAGCGGACAAGGTGCGCAGCTGGGACGTGGACGCCCTGAGTTTCCAGGCCACGGGCCAGCAATGCCCGCGCTTCCGCTTTGACGCCACCGTCTCGCCCGGCGATACGTTCATCCTGGCCGACCTGGCCTGGCAAGCGCTGGGCGCACCCGGCCACGACCCGCATTCCCTGATTTTTTACTGCGCAGCAGAGGGCATTCTCATTTCCGCCGACGCCCTGTGGGAAAACGGCTTTGGCGTGATCTTCCCCGAACTCGAGGGCGGTTCCGGCTTTCCGGAAGCGCGCGCCACGCTGGACCTGATCGCCGGCCTGGACGTGCGCGTCGTCATTCCCGGCCACGGGCGGCCCTTCACGGATGCCGCCGGCGCGCTGCAGCGCGCGTATTCTCGTCTCGACTACCTGGCGTCCGACCCCGTGCGCAACGCGCAGAATGCGGTGAAAGTACTGCTGAAATTCCTGCTGCTGGAACGCCGGCGCATCGCCCTGGCCGAGGTGCCGGCCCTGTTGCGCGGCATGCCCGTCTTCGAAGAGGCCAACCGGCGCTTCCTGCGCCAGGAAGCGGCCGCGCTGGCCGAGTGGGCCGTTGCGCAGCTATGCAGAGCGGCAGCGGCACGCGTCGAGGGTGAGTACTTGCTCAATGAGGGGTGAGACGGACTTTCGATAAATTCAGCACGATCGTACTTTTTCTGCACTATAATCGACGTTCAGTGTGTCTTTCACGTCCGATCAACTTTCCAGCGAGTCCGCCATGGCATTGCCTGTTGCGTTGCAAAACCTCTCCTTACCCGTTATCGCCTCGCCGATGTTCATCGCCAGCGGCCCGGCCCTCGTCGCGGCGCAGTGCAAGGCCGGCATCGTCGGTTCCTTCCCGGCCCTCAACGCGCGTCCCGCCGAACTGCTCGACACCTGGCTCACGGACTTGCAAGCCGAACTGGCAGCCTTCCAGGCCGCCAACCCCGATAAAAAAGTGGGACCGATCGCCGTCAATCAGATCGTGCACCAGTCGAACGACAGACTGGCGCATGACGTGGCCGTGTGCGTAAAACACCAGATTCCCATCATCATTTCCTCGCTGCGCGCGCCGCCCAAGGAAATGCTCGACGCCATCCACAGCTATGGCGGCATCGTGCTGCATGACGTGATTTCGATCCGCCACGCGAAAAAGGCGCTGGAAGCGGGCGTCGATGGCTTGATCCTGGTCGCCAGCGGCGCCGGCGGCCACGCGGGTACCCTGTCGCCGTTCGCGCTGGTAGGCGAAGTGCGCAAATTCTTCGACGGTCCGCTGGCGCTGTCAGGCTCCATCGCCACGGGCGACGCCGTGCTGGCCGCGCAAGCGATGGGCGCCGACTTCGCCTACATCGGCTCGCGCTGGCTGGCGACCAAGGAGTCGAACGTCAGCGACGGCTACCGCGACGCCATCGTCGACTCAAGTGCAGCGGACATCGTCTACACGAACCTGTTTACGGGCGTGCACGGCAATTACCTGAAAAAATCGATCGAAGCGGCCGGACTCGATCCGGAAGCTCTGCCTGAAGCAGACAAGAGCGCGATGAATTTTGGCTCCGGCAGCGCGAAGGCCTGGCGCGATATCTGGGGCGCAGGCCAGGGCGTGGGCTTGATGGATGACGTGCCGAGCGTAGCGGAGATGGTGGCGCGCCTGAAGGCGGAATACGAGGCGGCGCGCGCGCGGCTAAAGCTGTAAGGTTGGTGGGAACAGCGGATGGCGCGGCATGCCGCACCATCCGGGCCATCCTTATTCCTGCTTCAAGTCTTCTGGCTTGATGGCCCACAAACCCGGCAGGTTGCGCCAGTAGCCGTATGCATCCATGCCGAAGCCGACGACGAAGCGGTTCGGGATCACCAGGCCGACGATGTCGGCTTGCACGGGCTTTTTCTTGCCGATGGCCTTGTCGGCAAAGACGGCCAGGATGACTTCCGAAGCGCCCATGTCCAGCAAACGCTGCTTGACGTGCGCCAGGGTTTCGCCTTCGTCGAGAATATCATCGAGCACGATGACGGTGCGGCCCGCCACGTTCGAGCGGGGGATGACTTTCCATACCACTTCGCCGCCCTTGTCATCGTCGCCGTAGCGGCTCACATGGATGTAGTCGAATTCGAGCGGAAAGCTCAGTTGCGGCAGCAGATTGCCCGTAAACACGACGGCGCCGCCCATCACGCCCAGCACCAGCGGGAACTCTTTCGAATCTTCGGCGTTGAAGCGCGTGTTGAGCACGTCGGCCATGCGCGTGATCGACGCCTGCACGGTATCTTGGTCGAACAGCAGTTCCGCGTTCTTGATCAGGTCACGGGCACGGTTGTGATGAAATTCTTGCATGGACTCTTGCATGGCGATGAATGGGGCTGATGGTCAATGCCGGTATTATCCCGCAAATCGGCCTTATTTGTAATCGCGCATGTCGTCGATGATTCTCCCATCCTGCGCCAGGCTGCCCACCGCCACCAGCGCCACTTCGCCGCGCAACTTGGTCAGTTCGCGGATCGAGCCGACGATGGCCTCGACGCCGCTGGCGTCGCGCGGATCGTCGACTTCGCAATGCAAGGTCATCTCGTCGTTGGCCATGCGCCCCGACACCACCAGCCGCGCCTTTTTGATCTGCGGGTGGCGGCGCACGATCTCGTGCACCTGCGACGGGTGCACGAACATGGCGCGCACCTTGGTGGTCTGGTCGGCGCGCCCCATCCAGCCTTTGATGCGCGTATTCGTGCGCCCGCAAGGCGAAGCGGGGACGTCCGTCAGCACGGCCGACAGATCGCCCGTGGCAAAGCGGATCAGCGGGTAATCGGCATTGAAGACGGTGACCACCACTTCGCCCACCTCGCCCGGTGCGACGGGAATACCGCTGCCGGGATGGACGATCTCGAGCAGCACGTTCTCGTCGATGACCATGCCCGGATTAAGCTTGCCATTGCTGGCCGTTTCATAGGCAATGCTGCCGATATCGGCCGAGGCATAGGTCTGGAACACGTGCGGTACGCCGTTCTCGGCAAACCAGCTGCGCAAGGATTCGGGCAAGGCTTCCGCGCCCATCAGGGCTTTGGTGACGCTGCTGATGTCGGCGCCCATTTCGCGCGCCTTCTCGATGATCAGTTTTAAAAATGAGGGCGTGCCGATATACGTGTCCGGCTTGAGGTCGGCCATCGCCTGCACCTGCATTTCCGTCTGGCCGATGCCGGCCGGGATGACGGTGCAGCCGATGCGCGCGGCCCCTCCTTCAACCATGAAGGCTGCCGGCGTGAAGTGATACGAAAAGCAGTTCTGCAGCAGGCCGCCGGCGCGCACGCCGGCCGCATACATGGGGCGCGCGAAGCGCCACCAGTCGGGGCCGCGGCCTTCGGGATCGAAGATGGGGCCGGGCGAGACGAATACGCGCGACAGGGCGTTTTTCGGCGTCGTGTTCAAGCCGCCGAACGGCAGTTGCGCGTGCTGCAATTGCTTCAGGTCGGACTTGCGCGTGACGGGCAGCTGCGCCAGCGCGGCGCGGCTGGTGACGTTGGCCGCGTTGACGCCATTGAGGATGCGGGCCCAGCCCGGCGCCTGTTGCGCGCGCGCGATCAGCTGCGGCAGGCCGGCCATCAATTCGCGTTCACGCGCTTCGGGGGCGCGTGCTTCCAGACTGTCGAGCGTATCGGTCATGTTACGGATTCTCCAATGTCAACTGCAGTTTTTTCGTCAGCCTGGAAACGATCAGGCGGTAGGAGCGGTGCAGCAGGGCCGCCATTTCAGCGTCGCCGAGGGCGTCGGGGCTGGCGATATGCACCCATCTGGCCCGTGCCAGGTAGGGCGCGGGGCGGATACCGGGACGGTCCGTCAATTCCAGGAAGCGTTCGGCATCGACCTTGAAGCTCATGCCGCGCGTGCTGTGCGCTTCCGCGCCGCACAGGGCGAACATCTTGCCGCCGACGCAAAACGCCAGCACATTCGTCCATTTGATGTCTTCGGTCGCACCGGGAAAGCCGCGGCACACTTCTTTCGCCCGTTCCAGATCCATGGCGTCCCTCTGTCCTCAGGCCAGCCAGCGCTTGCGGCGGCGGTAGAACTTCATGTCGCGGAAGCTCTTGCGCCCGGCACCGGAGACGCCCAGGTAAAACTCCTTGACGTCTTCGTTGCTGGCCAGTTCCCGGGCTTGCCCTTCCATCACGACACGGCCGTTTTCCAGGATGTAGCCGAAGTCGGCGTAGCGCAGGGCCACGTTGGTGTTCTGCTCGGCCAGCAGGAAAGAGACGTTTTCCTTGTGGTTCAAATCCTTGACGATACCGAAGATCTCCTCGACGATTTGCGGCGCGATGCCCATCGAGGGTTCGTCCAACA
This sequence comes from Janthinobacterium sp. GW821-FHT03A03, assembly GCF_059421435.1. Classification (NCBI taxonomy): domain Bacteria; kingdom Pseudomonadati; phylum Pseudomonadota; class Betaproteobacteria; order Burkholderiales; family Oxalobacteraceae; genus Janthinobacterium; species Janthinobacterium sp. GW821-FHT03A03. The sequence goes on from NZ_JBWKUZ010000022.1 coordinate 76,079, forward strand.
AAATCATCGAGGGCTTGGCCATCAGCGCGCGGCCGATGGCGCACATCTGCTGCTCGCCGCCCGAGGTGTAGCCGGCCTGACTGGCGCGCCGTGTTTTGAGGCGCGGGAAATAGTGATACACCTTCTCCAGCGCGTCTTTCAGCTCGCCGCGCGACAGGCTGCGCGTGTAGGCGCCTGTCAGCAGGTTTTCCTCGATCGTCAGGTGGCCGAAACAGTGGCGGCCTTCCATCACCTGCGACAGGCCGCGCCTGACCAGCTCATTCGGCGTCAGTTGGTCCACGCGCTCGCCCTTGAACTGGACCTCGCCCTTGGTGACGTCACCGCGCTCGCCGCGCAGCAGGGTCGAGATGGTCTTCAGCGTGGTCGACTTGCCGGCGCCGTTGGCGCCCAGCAGGGCCACGATCTTGCCTTGCGGGACCTGCAGCGACACGCCTTTCAAGACCAGGATCACATGGTCGTAAATGACTTCGATATTGTTGACCGACAGGTAGGGCGGCGGCGCGTCTACCTTGATCGGGGATTGCGTGGCAGTGTGGCTCATGGCTGCTTCTTTAAAATGTTAAACACGGGACCGGCGCGTCGGCACCGATCCGGTTCCAGTGGCTTACTTCATGCACGCCGGCGTGATCTTTTTCTCTTCCGCGTACTTGCCTGACGATTCCTCGACCAGCTTGCGCACCAGGGCCTTGTCGCCGACGATCCATTTCGGCGTGATGGCGGTCCATTTCTTGCCATCCCACTGCTGTACTTTCACGGCGCCCGAGCCTTCATGGTCGTCGCAGCTGGTTTTCACGGTGGGGAACATGCCCAGCGCGCCCACGGCCTTCTGGCGCGCATCGTCGACGTTCAGGTTTTCCAGGCCCCAGCGCATCTGCTCGCCCGTGATCGGCTTGCCCTTGCCGAATTTTTCCTGCGCCGTGCGGATCGCTTCCACCCACAGGATGCCGGCCGTCACGCCGCGCATGTGGTAGACGGAGCCGATGCGCGACTGGTCGGACAGATTGCCCTTGCCGGAGGCGTAGAGTTTCTTGCGGATGTCGTCGAGCACGGGGTAATTGCCCGGCGTATTGAACGTCATCGCCGTGTAACCCTTGGCCGCGTCGCCCGATGGAATCGTGTCTTCCTCGGAGCCGGCCCACCAGACGCCCAGCATCTTGTCGCGCGGGAAGCCGTTGCGTTGCGCCGTCTTGATGGCGACGGAGTTCATCACGCCCCAGCCCCACAGGATCACGTGGTCCGGCTTGGCCTGGCGGATCTGCAGCCATTGCGATTGCTGTTCGCTGCCGGGCGGCGCGACGGGAATCTTGATCAGCTCGAAGCCGTACTGTTTCGACAGCGCTTCGAGCACGGGCAGCGGCTCCTTGCCGAAGGCCGAATCGTGGTACAGGTGGACGATCTTCTTGCCTTTCAGCTTGTCCATGCCGCCATCCTTGTCGCCCAAATACTTGATCATGGCGGCGGCCTGGCTCCAGTAGCTGGAGATCAGCGGATACACGTAGGGGAAGACCTTGCCGTTGGCGGCATCCGAGCGGCCGTAGCCGATCATCGTCATCGGGATCTTGTCCTGCGCCACGCGGTCGAGGATGCCGTAGGCGACGCCCGTGGACAGGGTTTCGACCAGGGTGGCGCCGCCCTGCTTGGTTTTCAGGCGTTCATAGCATTCGACGCCGCGCGACGGGTTGTATTCGGTTTCGCATTCCTCCCAGCTGATCTTGACGCCATTGACGCCGCCGGCCTGGTTGACCAGGTTGAAGTAGTCGATGATGCCGCCGTAGAAGCCGGAGCCGCCGGCCGCGTATGGACCCACGCGGTAGGACGGCAGGGCGATGTACTGTTCCTTGTCCTGCGCCTGCGCACTGCCGGCCATGGTAAGTGCGGCACTGGCGATGGCGGCGGCCAGCATGAGCGATTTGATGTGTTTCATTGTGTCTCCTCTTGTTTTATTTGGTTTTCAACAGAACCGACATCTGACTGCAAGGTACAAATTCCTAGTGCGGGAAAGGCCACAACCTGAGCTTTTCCTTGGCGATCTGCCACAGCCTGGCCAGGCCGTGTGGTTCGACGATCAGGAAGAAGATGATCAGCGCGCCGAACACCATCAGTTCCAGGTTCGAGGCCACGCTGGTGGGCAGCGCCAGGCCATGCGCGATGGTGTTCAGGAAGACGGGCAGCAGCACGATGAAGGCCGCGCCCAGAAAGGAGCCTAAAATCGAACCGACGCCGCCAATGATGATCATGAACAGGATGCGGAAGGACAGGTCCAGGTTGTACGCTTCCGGTTCTACCGTGCCCAGGTAGGCGTACGCATACAGCGCGCCGGCCACGCCGCAGTAAAACGAGCTGACGGCGAACGCCAGCAGCTTGGTGCGCATCAATCTGAAACCGATCACTTCTGCCGCCATGTCCATGTCGCGCACGGCCATCCATGAACGGCCCACGTTTGAGCGGATCATGTTCTTGGCCAGCAACGCCATGCCGGCGACGATGGCCAGCACCAGCAGGTATTTGCTTTGTGGCGTGTCGAACTGGTAGCCGAGGATGCTCATTTTCTGTACCGTGATCACGCCCGAGGAACTGTAGTTGGTCAGATACGGGATCTTGGTCAGGCACCAGACAACGAAGAACTGCGTCGCCAGCGTGGAGGCTGCCAGGTAGAAGCCGCGGATGCGCAAGGAGGGCAGGCCGAAGGCGATGCCCACCGTGGCCGCGCACAGGCCGCCCAGGATGAAGGACACCAGCAGCGGCAGGCCAGGCAGGCGCGCCATGAAGTTGTATGAGGCGAAGGCACCGACGGCCATGAAGGCGGCCGTGCCCAGCGACAGCTGGCCCGCGTAACCGGTCAGGATGTTCAGTCCCAGCGCGGCCAGGGCGAAGATCAGGAAGGGAATCATGATCGCCGACAGCAGATAGGGCGAGGCGAAATACGGCAGGAGGAAGACGGCGGCTAGCAGCGTGCCCGTCAGCGCCAGGCGGTCTTGCCGGATCGGGAAGATCTGGTTGTCGGCCTGGTAGCTGGTCTTGAATTGTCCTGCTTCACGGTAAATCATGGCGTGTCCTTTGTGATGGAGCGGTAGCGTTGTGCGTGGTGTGCATGGTGTGCGTCATCAGATCCGCCGGATGATCTTCTCGCCGAACAGGCCTTCCGGGCGCACCAGCAGGAACAGCAGGGCCAGCACATACGGGAACCAGCCTTCGATGCCGCCGCCGACCATGGGGCCGATATAGACTTCGGCCAGTTTTTCAGAGGCGCCGATGATCAGGCCGCCGACGATGGCGCCCGGCACCGAGGTAAAGCCGCCGAGGATCAGCACCGGCAAGGCTTTGAGGGCGACGAAGGTGAGGGCGAACTGCACGCCGTTGCGGGCGCCCCACAGCAAGCCTGCCACCAGGGCCACCAGGCCCGCCACGCCCCAGACCACGGCCCAGATGCGCTGCAAAGGGATACCCACGGCAAGCGCCGCCTGGTGGTCGTCGGCGACGGCGCGCAGGGCGCGGCCTACCTTGGTTTTCGAGAACAGCAGGGCCAGGCAAATGACCAGCACCGCGCAGACGCCGGCAGCCACCATGTCGAATTGCGAAATGTTGATGTCGAAGTGGTCCATCAGGAACTGCATCGGCACGTCCTCGATCGGCAGGTCCAGCTTGTGCACCTGCGAACCCCACATCAGCTGCGCCAGGCCCTCGATGAAAAAGGTCAGGCCGATGGTGGCCATGAAGAGGGTGATTTCGGGCTGGTTGACGAGCGGGCGCAAGACCACCCTTTCAATCGCCATGCCCAGGACTATCATGGTGAGCATCGTCAGCGGGATGGCCAGCCACAGCGACAGGCCGAACTTGTCCATGATGCCGACGCAGGTCAGGGCGGCGAAGAACACCATCGCGCCCTGCGCGAAGTTGAACACGCCCGAGGCCTTGTAGATCAGGACGAAGCCGATCGCCACCAGCGCATACATGACGCCCGACAGCAGGCCGCCGATCAGCACTTCAAAGAAAAAATTGATATTCATTGCTGTTCCTTGTCTGGTGCTAGTGCGCGACACCCAAATACGCGTTGATGACATCCTGATTGCTGCGCACCTCGTCGGGCGTGCCATCGCCGATTTTCTTGCCGTAGTCGAGCACTACCACGCGGTCGCAGATATCCATCACCACGCCCATGTCGTGCTCGATCAGCACGATGGTCGTGCCCAGCTGGTCGTTGACGTCGAGGATGAAGCGGCACATGTCCTGTTTTTCCTCCACGTTCATGCCGGCCATCGGCTCGTCCAGCAGCAAAATTTCCGGTTCGGCCACCAGCGCGCGGCCCAGTTCCACGCGCTTTTGCAGGCCGTAGGGCAGGCGTCCCACGGGCGTCTTGCGGATGGCCTGGATTTCCAGGAAGTCGATGATTTCTTCGGCCTTCTTGCGGTGCTCGATTTCCTCGCGCCGCGCCGGGCCCCAGTACAGGGCTTGCAAGAGGAAATTCGACTTCATTTTCAGGTTACGCCCCGTCATGATGTTGTCCAGCACCGTCATGCCCTTGAACAGGGCGATGTTCTGGAAGGTGCGCGCAATGCCGGACTTGGCGGCCGCATAGCAATCCATGCCGCGCCGGTGTTCGCCCCGGTAGATGATCTCGCCCTGCTGCGGACGGTACACGCCGTTGATCACGTTGAGCATCGAACTTTTGCCGGCGCCGTTCGGGCCGATGATGGCACGGATTTCATGCTGCCTGACGTCGAAGGAGATATCGGTCAGCGCCTTCACGCCGCCGAACGACAGCGAGATGTTCTTCAGGTCGAGGATCACGGGACCGGTCTTGCGGGCCGTGCCGAAATGGGCGTCGGGTTCGTTCATTTGCATCGTGCTGTGCTCCATCATGCAGCCAGGCCCAGGGCCGGATACGTTTTGCTGTCCCAGATCTGCAGGTCGGCGCTGGTCGAACCGATGCGGCCATCCTCGAACTTCACCTGGGTCTCGATGTATTGCGTTGCCTTGCCCTCATACAGGGCGGCAATGAGCACCGCGTATTTTTCGGCGATGAACTTGCGGCGCACCTTGCGCGTGCGGGTCAGTTCGTCGTCGTCCGGATCGAGTTCCTTGTGCAGCACCAGGAAGCGGTGTACCTGCGTGCGTTCCATCAAGGGGTCGGCCGCCAGTTCCGCGTTCATTTGCTCGATGCAGTCGCGAATCAGGCCATATGTCTCGGTGCGGGCCGCCAGGTCGGTGTAGCCGGAATAGGCGATGCCGCGCCGCTCGGACCAGTTGCCCACTGCTTCGATGTCGATATTGATGAAGGCACAGACCTGGTCGCGCGCATGGCCGAAAGCCACCACCTCCTTGATGAAGGGGAAAAACTTGAGCTTGTTCTCGATGTAGTTGGGGGCGAAGATGGCACCGCAATTCATCTTGCCCACGTCGGCCGCGCGGTCGATGATTTTCAGGTGGCCTTCGCTGTCGAACACGCCCGCGTCGCCCGTATGGAAATAGCCGTCGTCGTCGATCACTTCGGCTGTCGCATCGGGACGCTTGAAGTAGCCGCTCATGGTGGCCGGCGACTTGACCAGCACTTCGCCGTTGTGCGCCAGCTTGACTTCCACGCCCGGCGCCGGCAAGCCTACGCTGTCGAACTTGATATTGCCATCCGGTTGCAGACATACGTAGGCGCACGTTTCGGTGGAGCCATACAGCTGCTTGAGGTTGACGCCGATGGAGCGGTAGAAGCGGAACAGGTCGGGGCCGATGGCGGCGCCGGCCGTATAGGCGACGCGCACGCGCGACAGTCCGAGCACGTTTTTCAGGGGACCGTAGACCAGCAGGTCGCCCAGCTTGTAGCTGAGACGGTCAGCCAGCGAAACCGGCTTGCCATCCAGAATCTGCGCGCCGCAGCGTTTGGCGACGTCCATGAAATGCCTGAACATGTGGCGCTTGATGCTGCTCGCATCTTCCATGCGTATCATCACGCTGGTGAGCATGTTCTCGAACACGCGCGGAGGGGCAAAATAGCAGGTGGGGCCGATTTCGCGCATGTCGATCATCACCGTATCGCCCGACTCGGGGCAGTTGACGGTGAAGCCTGCCACCATGGCCTGTGCCAGCGAGAACAGGCAGTCGCCGACCCACGCCATGGGCAGGTAGGAGAGGATGTCTTCATCGTCCGTGAGCTTGTCGAAGGCGACGCAGCCAACGCCTGCGGCCAGCAGTGCGGCGTGGCTTTGGCACACGCCTTTCGGCTTGCCGGTGGTGCCCGAGGTGTACAGCATGACGGCCGAATCCTGACCGTTACCCAGCTCCACGGAAGCGTCGAAAAAGCCCGGATGTTCGCGATCGTAGACCCGGCCCAGCGCCTGCAGGCCGGCGAAGGAAATCAGCTCCGGCTGGCGGTAGTGGCGCATGCCGCGTTCATCGTCATAGGCGATGTGGGTGATGTGCGGGTACAGCGCCTTGAGTTCGAGCAGCTTGTCGACCTGTTCCTGGTCTTCGACGATGGCGTAATGGATTTCCGCATCCTGCAGCACATAGGCCATGTCGGCGGCCGGCGCATCCTGGTACAGTGGCACCGGCACGCCGCCCAGGCTTTGCGCGGCCAGCATGGCCCAGTACAGGCGCGGGCGGTTGTCGCCGATGATGGCCAGGTTCATGCCGCGCTGGAAACCGATGGCCGCCAGACCGCAGGCCAGCGCACGTACCTCGTCATTGACCTGGGACCAGCTCCAGGTTTGCCAGATGCCCAGGTGTTTTTCGCGAAATGCGGGCTTGTCAGCGCGGATTGCTCCGTGTTGCAATAAGCGCCGCGGAAAAGTTGGCATTGCTGCCGTGGTCGTTGTATGCACCAGTGTCTCCCTGTTGCGTGTCTCAGGCGCCACCTCGTCGTGTGGCGCTCTGTGTTTTTTATGTGTGCTGCGTTTGTGTAATGATAGTAGCTTGCGTTAGTTTGCCGAGTTGTCTTTTCGGGGACATTTACCCACTTTTCGATGGTGCATCGCACAATGACCAACCCTGATATCAGTCTCAAGGATGCCGTGCGCGCGGCAAACTGGGCGCAGCTGCTCGATCCCGTTCAACTGGCCCGGGTGGAGGCGGATGTGTTTGAAACCTTCGTGCCGAAAGGCGGTTTTGTCTGCCGCAAGGGCGAGCCGGTGGACAACTGGATCGGCGTCATCAGCGGCATGGTCAAGATGAATAATTTTTCCGCATCCGGCAAGGCCATGACCTTTATCGGCGTGCCGCCCGGCAGCTGGTTTGGCGAAGGCTCGCTGCTGAAGAACGAAATCCGCAAGTACGACACCATGGCCTTGCGCGACACGCGCGTGGCGCGCCTGCCCGGCGCCACCTTCCACTGGCTGCTGGAAACGAGTTTGCCATTTACGCGCTTTTTGCTGATGCAGTTGAACGAGCGCCTGGGACAGTTCATCGGCATGGTGGAAAACGAGCGCCTGCTGGACCTGAACACGCGCGTGGCGCGCTGCCTGGCGTCGATGTTCAATTCGCATTTGTACCCGGGCGTGGAAACCCTGGTGCAGCTGTCGCAGGAGGAAATCGGCCTGCTGTCCGGCTCCTCGCGCCAGCGCGCCAACCAGGCCTTGCAGGTGCTGGAAAAGAAAGGCTTGCTGCGCCTCGATTACGGCGGCATCCGCGTGCTGGATCTGGAAGGCTTGCGCCGCTACGAGGCCGATGATGCCATCTGAGTCCACTCGCGCCGCGGCGCTGCGCGCCCGCCTCGATGGCGGCTTTGTCGAGCATGCGCGCTTTACGGGGCCGCCGGTCGATTTCAGCGACTGGGCGCCAGAAGAACTGGGCGCCATCTGGGGTGCGCTGCACCGCGCGGCGCGCTTCGGCCATGACGATTATGCTCGGCGCGAACTGGCGCTGGCGCTATTGGAGCAAGCGAGCAGCATGAACCTGGCACCGGCGCTGGCAGGCGACATGTTCCTCGACGCGCTGGACGCGGCCCGCGTGCACGACTGGGACTACGCAATCGGCTGCCTGGCTTGCCTGCGCGGCACGCCACCGGAAGGCAGCGCGCAGCTGGCGCTGCGCGTCCTCGATGAACCGAAGCACTGGGGCGAACAGCATTTTGCCGCCTGGCTGCTGGCGCAGCTGGCCGGCGGCGACGCCCTGACCCAGTTCGGGCAGATGATGGACGAGCGCCATGCGCGCTACCCGATGCCCTTGACCTTGCAGGAACTTACCGTGCTGCCGCAGCTGGCGAAAACGTCGCTGCTGGCGCTGGCCGGCTCGCGCTACAGCGGCCACTGGAACCGCGACAGCATAGGCGAGGCGGACCCCGCCGAAGAGCTGGCCGACGATGCGGCGTATGTCGATTTTGCGCGTACGATACTGGAACAGGCGGCGCGCCATATCGCCGCCATTCATGATGGCAGCGTGCCGTATACGGCCGATGCCGCCTTTGCCACGGCAGACTCGCCGGTGCTGGCGCGTGCCGCGCGGGTGGCGTCCTATCGCGATGATGCATGGTTCAGGCCCGTGATCACCGTCCTGCTGCCTTTGGCATGCGTGGCGCCCGGCGCGGCCAAGAGCGCGCCGTCGCAGTCGCTGGCGATGGCGCTGGGTCATGCGGTGGAAACCATCCCCACGCCCGAAAGCCTGCTGGCCCTGCGCGCGGCGCTGGCCCAGGTGCGCCATGCCGGCATCCGCAAGAAGCTGGAACGCAATCTGAAACCGGCCGAACGGGCGCTGGCCGAACGGCCCGATATCGCCTGGAGGATCGGCATGCCGGGTCCCATGGGAAAGCGGCGCCAGGCCATGCTGGCGCGACGCCTGGAGGCCGGCTACGCCAGCGAGGTGTGGTTTGGCCTGGACCAATGGCGTGCCCTGCGCGACGATGCCGATATCGACGCGGTGGCGCGCGCGCTGGTCTGGCGCACGGGCGATGGGCTGGCCTTTATGCTCGACGGGAAAGGCGCCATCGATGCGCAGGGGCAGCCAGTGGATTTGCCTGCGCAAGGCGAGATCGGCCTGTGGCACCCCTTGCATGGCAGCGGGGAGGAGCGCGCCGCCTGGCAAGCGCTGCTCGCGCAGCGGCGTCTGCGCCAGCCGCTGCGCCAGGTTTATCGCGAAATATATGCAGCGCCTGGCGACGGCAGTGCCGCATTTGCAGGCTACCAGCTGTCGCTGCGCACCTTGCTGGGGCTGGCGCGCCGCGAAGGCTGGCGCCTGGACTACGATGAAGGCCTGTCGCGCCAGTTCGGCGCCTGGCGCGTATTGCTGCGCATCCAGGGACGCGTGTATCCGGGGGCGGGCGGCGCCTGCACGTCAAACGGGCTGGCGCCCGCGCAGATGATGCCGATGGCGCCGGTGGCATATTCGGAAGCGTGCCGCGCGGTGGACCTGCTGGTCAGCGCCAGCGCGTTGGCGCTGGTGGAGGAAGAGCAAAGCGTGGAGCGCGAACAGCGCCTGTTTTACCTGGCCAACCTGGCACCGGGGCCGATGGCGGACATGCGGCGCGCCGTGCTGGAACAGGTATTCGCGGACCTGATCAAGGATGGCCGGATGACGCTCGAAGCGCGCCACCTGATGGTGGGCGGGCATGCGATCCACCTGAGCACCGGCAGGGTCACCAAGGATGGCGCCGAGGCAGTGATCGTGGTGGCAGCACAGGGGAACAAGCTGGGCGCCGTGCCGTGGCTGCCCTACGACGAGGCGCTGCTGGAAAAAATCGCGGCCGCGGCCGGGGCGCTGCTGGCGCTGCAGCGAGTGCAGCCCGGCTGCTAATCGCGGTATCATAGGCACTTCCCGGCACCGCTCCATTTTCGCTCCCATGCAGACACCAGACCAATCCACTCCCGCTTCCCGTTTATCGCAGCTGCGCGGCGCCATGCGCGCGCAGCATATCGACGCCTGCATCGTGCCCTCGGCCGACCCGCATTTGTCCGAGTACCTGCCGGCCCGCTGGCAGGGCCGCGAGTGGCTGTCGGGCTTTACGGGGTCGGTCGGCACCCTGGTCGTGACGCAGGATTTTGCCGGCGTGTGGACCGATGGCCGTTACTGGGAACAGGCTGAAGACGAACTGGCCGGCAGCGGCATCGTCCTGAAGAAAATCCCGTCCGGTGCCAGCGTGCTGTATATCGACTGGCTGGGAGAGACCATGCAGCCGGGGCAGACGGTGGCCGTCGACGGCGCCGTGCTGGGTCTGGCCAATGCGCGCCTGCTGCAGCAGGCGCTGGGCGCGCAAGTGACCCTGCGCACGGATACCGATGTGCTGCAAGCCGTGTGGCCGCAGCGCCCGGCCATGCCTGGCGCGCCCGTGTTTGAACATGTACCCGCCTATCCGGCCCTGTCGCGTAATGAAAAACTGGCGGCCCTGCGTGCCAGCATGGCGGCGCACGGCGCCAGCCACCACGTCATTTCCACCCTCGACGATATCGCGTATTTGTTCAACCTGCGCGGCGCCGACGTGAACTACAACCCGGTCTTCCTCGCCCATGCGCTGGTGGGCCCCGAGCGCGCCACCCTGTTCGTCGCCGACGGCAAGCTGCCCGCCGCCCTGCGCGCCACGCTGGAGAGCGAAGGCGTGGACGTGGCCGCGTATGACCGCGCGGCCGCCGCGCTGGCCGCCCTGCCGGCCGGCGCCACCCTGCTGCTGGACCCGCGCCGCATCACCTTCGGCACGCGCCAGGCCGTGGCCGACGGCGTGCGCGTGGTGGAGTCCATCAACCCCACCACACTGGCCAAGTCGCGCAAGACGGACAGCGAAGCGGCGCATGTGCGCGCGGCCATGGAGCAGGACGGCGCCGCCCTGTGCGAATTTTTCAGCTGGTTGGATCGCACCCTGGCCGACCCGCAGCGCGCGCCGTTGACGGAAATCGGCGTCGATGAGCACCTGACGGCCGCCCGCGCGCGCCGCGCCGGTTTCGTCAGCCCCAGTTTCGGCACCATCGCCGGCTTCAATGCGCATGGCGCCATCATGCATTACCACGCGCATGCGGATTCGGCCGCCACCATCGAAGGCGACGGCTTGCTGCTGATCGACTCGGGTGGCCAGTACTGGGGCGGCACCACGGACATCACGCGCGTGGTTCCCGTCGGCACGATCACGGCAGAACACCGGCGCGATTTCACCCTCGTCTTGCGCAGCATGATTGCGCTGTCGCGCGCGCAGTTCCCGCGCGGCGTGAAGTCGCCCATGCTTGACTCCATCGCCCGCGCGCCCCTGTGGGCCGAGGGCATCGACTTTGGCCACGGCACGGGCCATGGCGTGGGCTTTTTCCTGAACGTCCACGAAGGGCCGCAATCGATTTCGCAGTCCGCCATGCCGGAGCCGCAGACGGCCATGGAGATAGGCATGATCACCTCCATCGAACCGGGCATTTATCGCCCTGGCCAGTGGGGCATCCGCATCGAGAACCTGGTGCTGAACGTGCCGGCGGGGACGACGCCATTCGGCGAATTCCTGCGCTTCGAAACCTTGACCCTGTGCCCGATCGACACGCGCTGCGTCGAGCGCTCGCTGTTGCGCGACGACGAGGCGGCCTGGCTCAACGACTACCACGCCACCGTGCGCGCGCGCCTGGCGCCGCACCTGGCGGCGCCCGCCGATGCGCCTGCGCTGGCGTGGCTGGAACAGCGCACGGGAGCCATCTGATGCGCTCGACCCGCGCCACGTCCGCCATCGAGCGGCTCAAGGAACGCAGCGGCCACCGCCTGTACACGATGGCGCGCACGGGCGATGAACTGTTCTTCCTCACGGAAGGCCCCGGCTTGCCGCCTTTGTGCCCGCCGCTGGAACTGGACGCCTTTGTCGCCTTCGTCAATGGCCTGGGGCCGCAAAAGGCGCGCCGCGTCAGCAAGCTCGATGTGGCGTTTGAAAAGCAGCTGACGAAAAAGCCCTAGCATGCCGACCATCGACTTCCTGCGCGCCTACTGGTCGCCGGCCGAGCTGGCGACGAATGGCGTGATCCTGCTGAATTTGCTGGGTGCGCTGTTGCTGGGCTTGCTGGTGGGCTATGAGCGCTCGTATCACGGGCGCGCGGCCGGCATGCGCACCTACAGCCTGGTCTGCATGGCCTCGGCCGCGTTGACGGTGCTGGGCGGCTATCCCGAGTTCTGGTACGGCGGCCATGGCGCCATCGTCGGCAGCGACCCCACGCGCGTCATCCAGGGCATCGTCACGGGCGTGGGCTTTCTCGGCGCCGGCGTCATCATGCGCGAGGGCTTCAATATCAGCGGCCTGACGACGGCCGCCTCGATCTGGGCCTCGTCCGTGATCGGCATCATGGTCGGCATCGGCTTTTACCTGTCGGCCATGGGCCTGGCCTTCCTGTGCGCGATGGCGATGATTTTTCTGTCAAAATTGGAAAACTGGCTGCCGTCGCGCCACGCGGTGGCCATCACCATGCGTTTCAAGCGCGATTTCGTGCCCCGCGAAGATGCGTTGCGGCGCATGGCCGCCAAGCGCGGCTATGACATCGCGGGCGGCTCGCTGACCATCGGCAGCACCGACGGCATGCAGGAATGGCGTTTTGTCGCCATCGCGCACGGCAAGAACACGGGCGCCAGCCTGTCGGCCATGTCGGCCGAACTGGCCGCCTTCGACGGCATCGCCGGCTTCCAGCTGTCGCATGCCCGCAATTAACCGGATGCCAACAGGATGAACATGGATGCACAGGCCCAAGACGTACTCGATTTCTGGTTTTTGCCGCCGGAACACCCTGGCTATGGCCAGTCGCGCGTGGAATGGTTCCGCAAGGATGACGCCTTCGACGCGCAGATACGCGCGCGTTTCGGCGCGCTGATCGACGCCGCCATAGCCGGCGGCTTGGGTGAATGGGATGCGACGCCGCACGGCGCGCTGGCGCGTCTCATCGTGCTCGATCAGTTCACGCGCAATGTGTACCGCGGCACGCCGCGCGCCTTTGCCGGCGACGTCGGGGCGCTGGCGCTGGCCGTCGCCTTGACGCAGCAGGGACTCGACCGGCAACTGCCGCCGATGCTGCGCGCCTTCGTGTATTTACCGTTCGAACATGCGGAAGACCTGGCCATGCAGGCACGCGCCGTCGAGCTGTTCCAGCTGCTGTCGCAGGCGCAGCCGGGTTTCGAGAGCATGCTTGATTATGCGCTGCGGCACCAGGAAGTGATTGCCCGCTTCGGCCGCTTCCCGCACCGCAACGCCATCCTCGGCCGCCCCTCCACCCCGGAAGAGGTGGAATTCCTGCGCCAGCCGGGATCGAGTTTTTAGAACATCATCATGAACGTGACATTGAATATCATCGGCGCCGGCCACGTGGGCAAGGTGCTGGGCCGCCTGTTCGCCGGCGTGGACGGCATCGCCGTGCAGGATGTGCTGACGCGCTCGATGGCGACGGCGCAGGCGGCCGTCGATTTCATGGGCGCCGGCAGCCCCGTCGCCGGCTATGCGGCCTTGCGGCGCGCCGACGTCACCATGCTGGCCGTGGCGGACGACCAGATCGGCCCGGCCTGCGCGGCGCTGGTGGCCGAGGGACGCCAGGCAGGCGCCATCGTGTTCCACTGCAGCGGCGCGCTGGCCTCGAACGTGCTGCTGGCGGCCACGCAGGCCGGTGCATCGGTGGCCAGCGCGCACCCGATCCGCAGCTTTGCCGATCCGCAGCAGGTGGCCGCCACCTTTGACGGCACGTTTTGCGGCGTCGAAGGCGATCCGCTGGCGCTGGCCTTCCTCACGCCGGCCTTGAATGCCATCGGCGCGCGTCCCGTGCCCATCGATCCGGCCGCCAAGACCCTGTATCACGCCGCCGCCGTCTTTGCCAGCAATTACCTGGTAACGGTGCTCGATGCCGCCCTGCGCGCCTACCAGGCGGCCGGCATCCCCGAGCCGGTGGCGCGCGAACTGGCGCAGCCTCTGGTGACGGAAGCGGTGGCGAACGTGTTCCGCCTGGGCGCGGCGCCAGCGCTGTCCGGCCCCATTGCACGCGGTGACGATGCCACTGTGCAACGCCAGCTGCAGGCCGTGCAAGCCTGGGATGCCGCCACGGGCGAGCTGTACCGGGCCCTGGTGGCGCCCACGCAGGACCTGGCCAGGCGCAAGCGCGGGCAATAAATCAGTCAGCTGGCGTGGACGCCATTGCGCCCGCCTTGTTTCGCCTGATACAGGGCGCTGTCGGCGCGCGAGAAGAAGGCCGATTCGCTTTCCTCCGGCCGGTATTCGGCCACGCCCAGGCTGATCGTCACGGGCAGTTGCGGCTCGGGCAAGCCGAAGTCGTGGCGTTCGACGGCGGCGCGCAGGTTTTCCGCCACTTCCACGGCTTGCGCCAGGCTGCAGTTATTCAGCAGTACCAGGTATTCCTCGCCGCCCCAGCGCGTGATGACGTCGCTTTCGCGCACGGTGGCGCGCGCCACGTCCGCCACGCCGCAAATGACCTTGTCGCCCCACAGATGGCCGTGGGTATCGTTGACGCGCTTGAAGAAGTCGATGTCGAAAAGGATGGCCGACATGGGCTGTGCATTGCGTTTGGACAATAACATGGCGCGCTGGAACAATAATTCCAGCGATTTGCGGTTCATCAAGCCCGTCAGCGCATCCGTCGAGGCGATGCGCTCGATGCGGCGCTGGTAGCGGTTCACCGTCAGCAGGGTCAGTACGAGCACCAGCAGGGTGACGCCAAAGCTGATGGCCAGGTTCAGGATGAACACGCCCTGCAGCGATCTGACCTCGTCGCTGACGTTCTGCTCGACCACCAGGTACCAGCCCAGTTCGGGAATGTAGCGCGAGTTGACGAGGATTTGCGCGCGGTCCTGCTGGTAGGACAGGTGCGTCGGCTCGCTCCGGTGATTGATGATCTGGTCGGCAATGGTGTTTACGCCGGGCAATTTGCGGATGTTGGCGTGACCATCGCGCATGGTCTTGCCAGCCAGCACCAGGGCACCGGCGCCGTCGACAAAATAAATGTTGCGGTGAAAGCGCGCCTGGTAGCGGTCGATGATGTGGCTCATGGTGTCGAGGGTCAGGCCGATGCCCGTGGCGCCGATGAACTGGCCGTCATAATCGTAGACGCGGTGGTTGATGAAGATGGTCATGCTGTCGCGGTTGGCCATGTCGATGTCGACATTGGTTTCATAGTCGCTGTTTTGCATGGCGCGCACGCGGTAGTACCAGATATCGCGCGTCGCCTCCGGGCTGACGGATTTCAAGGTGCCTTCCGCGTAATAATATTTGCTGCTCTTGTCCGAGACGAGAAAGCTGGTGATGGCGCCGTATTTCTTCTTCACTTCGGCCAGGTAGCGCACGATCTGCGCCGGGTTGCTTTCGCCGGCGAGTATCCAGTCGCGCACGAAGGTGTCATGCGCCATCAGCGAAGAGATGAAGACGGGGCGCAGCATGTCCTTCTGGATTTCGGAATAGATATTGTCGCCCGTCAAAGGCAGGGTCTGGTCGGCGATGCCATGTTCGATGGCCTGGCGCGAGGCCAGATAGCTGGCCAGGCTGGTGGCCATGAAGCCCGCCCCGAGGATCAGGGTCAGGAGTATGAGCAGGCGGTACTTGATCGACAGAAGACGCATGGGGACGAGGATAGGCTGGCCGGGACGTGCGGATGCGGGCCCAGGCATACGGGGCAGGGCGATCTTTACGCAAGCCAAAAGTATGCAGCAGGCCGAGTATTGGCGCAATGATAACTAGCTTTCCTGGCAATATGCGCTGTCTGACACGACAAGATAACCACGATTTACCAAATATAATTGCCGATTTGTCGACAAAGATGCCAATTAGCAATAAGATTTGGCGAAGGGAATCATCGCGCATTGCCCCTGTCATGTTGCCGCTTTCAGGCGCAGGACATCACGCGCAGGGAGTGTTTCATGTTATTTTTAAAGAGTACGTCTGTCAGCAAGGCGCCCGGGATCTATGAAGTCGATATCGCGGCCAAGCCGCCCGGCAAGACCTTCGGCGTTTTCCTCGCCACCGATCCCGACAATCCGCCGCATGCCCTGTTGGGGCAGTTGAGGACGCTTGGCTTCGAGAACACCTACAGTTCGCCCTATCTGCACAAGGATATGGGCAAGGTGCTGGACCTGCATTTCCAGAAAGACGGCACCGATATCTTCAAGGGCTGGAAAACCGAAGAGTGCACGCAGAACCTGGCGGCCATTACGGCCCTGTTCGAGGAGTACGGCATTACCATCGCGCCACGGGTTATGTCGATGGCGGAAGCCTACGCCTAAACGCCTGGCAAAACCTGCTGCGCGTCGCGCTTTGCGGCCGGCGATGCTCACCATGCTCAAGCACGTCTGCGCTTCTCGGCCACAAATCACTGCCGCTCGCTACGGTTTTGTCTGGCGTTGCAAGACAGCTCAACCCGCCTCCACGCCGATGTGATACAGCGCCCACGGGCAGCTGGCGAAACGTTCGGCCAGGGGCAGCGCCGCCACGGCCGCGATGCGGTCCGCATCGTGGATCGCCCATAGGGGACCCAGGCCGCCCAGCGCCATTGCCTGTCCATCGAGGTGGGTGGCGACGATGAAGCGTTGGGCGCGCGCCTGCGCCACGGTCAGCGCCGCCGCATAGCCGTCCACGCCGCGCAGCAGCAGGCGCACGGCATCATCCTGCGGCGCGCCCGCCACCGTCAGCACGTCGAGCAGCAGCGGTCCGCGCAAGGCATGCGCCTTGCCGTCATATTCCAGGGTGGGGCGGATGGTGTGCGCCGGCAAGGCTGTCAGCGCCGTGAAGTCGAACGCCCGCGCCCGTTCAAAGCTGATCTTTTGCTTGTGCATCATCTGGTCGCGCACGGCGTCGAAGGGACCCCGGTTCGGCTTGGCTACGCTGCCCGTGACGGTCAGCAGGGCCGGCCCGCGCAGCGCTGGCGGCGCCGCGCGAGCCATGGCCGGCACGGTGGCAGCCGTCATGGCGGCGGCGAGAAACTGGCGTTTGTGCATGCACTTCTCCTGTTCGTCTGAAATTCGATTTTCTCTTAAGTCTATCTTAAGTTCGCGCAACGGTGCGTATCTTTCATTTATTGTCAGTTTGAAATTCCCATTTACATCTTGTCACAGTTCTTACGGAATGGAGAAAGACGTAGCTTTTTTCGACTGTTATTGTGTACGCATCGCACTTCGCTGAACTGCGAATTCTGGCACGTCAACCAATTGAAAGAGAGAACATGATGAAGAAGAAAATCCTGTTTGCAATGATCGCCACTGCTACCGCATTCACCGGCATGGGCGTCGCGCACGCTGAAGGCGCTTACGTCGGCGCCGGCATTACCGGCAACCGTTATAACTTCGACATTCCTGGCGCCACCAGCGCCGATAACCACAGCGGCTACAAGGCCGGCGGCAAGGTGTTTGCCGGTTATGACTTCGACAAGACTTGGGCGGTCGAGGGCGGCTACGCCGATTTCGGCAGCAAGGATTACAGCTATGTCACGGGCGCCGGCAACGGTGCCGTGAAAAGCGACTCGCACGGCTATTACCTGGCCGGCAAGGCCACCATGCCCGTGAGCGACAAGGTGGGCGTGTTCGGCAAGCTGGGCGTGGCCAAGGTCAACAATAGCCTGAGCGGCACGGGCCTGTCGAGCGGCGTGACGGGCGAGAACAAGACGGGCGTGTATGCCTCCGTCGGTGCCCAGTACGCGATCAACGAGAAAGTCTCGCTGACGGCGGAAGTGGAACACTTCGGCAAGAGCGCCGACCAGGGCCACAAGGCCACCGGCCTGGCACTGGGCGCACGCTACAACTTCTAAAAACCTATTGCGCGGCACGCTTTGCGGCCGCCGATGCTCACTGCCTCGGCGGCCCCGTGCTATAGCACGGTTCCGTTTCCCGGCCACATGCGTTGCCGCTCGCGACGGTTTTCAATGCTTGAAATATGTGTCCAGTCCTAAAATAGGTTGACAGTATTTATTGCTGCACAAACGCCCGATGCACCGCATCGGGCGTTTTGTAC
>NZ_JBWKUZ010000023.1:0-81105 GCF_059421435.1 Janthinobacterium sp. GW821-FHT03A03
TCCCCATCGTCTAGAGGCCTAGGACATCACCCTTTCACGGTGAGTACAGGGGTTCGAATCCCCTTGGGGACGCCAGGATTTAGTTGTAAAGTAAGGTTGCAGTGCTGAATGGGCCTGACGAGTCAGGCTTTTTTTGTTGCTGCGATTGCAGCATTACCGGGTCAGGATGCGAAGTAATGCATTCAGGACAGATTTCTGTCCCCATCGTCTAGAGGCCTAGGACATCACCCTTTCACGGTGAGTACAGGGGTTCGAATCCCCTTGGGGACGCCAGATTCGCGCAGTGTGCGGCCAGCATGAATGCCAGCCGCAAGCAGTACCAGGTCGGGATGCAGAGTAGCGCATTCAGGACAGATTTTCTGTCCCCATCGTCTAGAGGCCTAGGACATCACCCTTTCACGGTGAGTACAGGGGTTCGAATCCCCTTGGGGACGCCAGACCGGCTGAATCAGCCAACAACAAAGCCGCCTGGTGACAGTGCGGCTTTTTTGTTGTTCGCCGTCATCTCAACGTTGTTCATCTTTCTCCGTCATTCATGCCTTTACCTACTGATCGTGCGCCATCGTTGGCTATCTTCTGCAAAGTCGTTGACAACTACGGCGATATCGGCATTTGCTGGCGACTGGCGCGGCAGTTGCACGGCGAGCATGGCGTGGCCGTCACCCTGTGGGTCGATGATTTGCCCAGTTTTCTGCGCATCTGCCCCGGCATCGATGTCACGGCCGACGCGCAGCAGGCGTGCGGCGTTACCGTGCGCCACTGGTGCGGCCAGGATGGCGCGTTTGCGCCCGCCGATGTTGCCGACATCGTCATCGAGTTCTTTGCCTGCGATATTCCGCCCGGCTACATTGCCGCCATGGCGCAGCGCGCGCCGCATCCCGTGTGGCTGAACCTGGAAGGCTTGACGGCGGAAGAGTGGGTCGAGGGTTGCCACGCGCTGACGTCGCCGCGCCACGGCATGATCAAGCATTTCTTTTTCCCCGGTTTTACGGATAAGACGGGCGGCCTGCTGCGCGAAGCGGCGCTGGATGAAAAAAGGCTGGCCTTCCAGGCCGATGCGGCTGGCATGGCGGCATTCCTGGGGCAATTCGGCGTGACGCCGGCAGAGGTTGGCGCATTAAAGGTGTCGCTGTTCTGCTATCCGCACGCGCCCGTGGCCGAGCTGTTCGCCGCCTGGCAGGCGGCGAGCGAGCCCGTGGCCTGTCTGGTGCCGGAAGGCGTCGCGTTCGATGCCGTTCAGGCATTTTTCGACGGCGATGCGGCAGTGGCCGGGGCGGCGCGCACGCGTGGCGCGCTGACTGTGCGTGTGCTGCCCTTCGTGCCGCAGGATGATTACGACCGCCTGCTGTGGGCCTGCGACGTGAATTTTGTGCGCGGCGAGGATTCGTTCGTGCGCGCCCAATGGGCGGGCAAGCCTTTTATATGGCATATCTATCCGCAGGATGAAAACTTGCACCACGTCAAGCTGCGCGCCTTTCTGCAGCGCTATGCCGTCGATGCCGCGGGACCGGTGGCCAGTCTGGTGCAGGCGGCGCTGGCCTGGAATGGCGCCGCTGCGGAGGCGCCCGCGTGGAACGTGCTGTGGCCCGCATGGCAGGCGGATCTGCCTCGAATCGGCGCGCACGCGCAGGATTGGCAGCGGCGCATGCGGCTCAATGGCGATCTGGCAAGTAACTTGCTGGCGTTTGCGAGTGCGACGAGATAGGCGCTTGCTTAAAATTAAGGTAAAATGCCCGGTTATTTCTCACGTATTTTTAACCGATCAAACGCAAGCTTGCGGCGCTGATGGCGCCCAGGCGGCAGATGATCTTCATGCAACCCACTTTTTACGTACATTCCTATGAAACCCGCAAAAGAAATTCGTGTTGGCAATATCATCATGGTCGACAGCAAGCCAATGATCGTGTTGCGTTCTGATGTCAACGGTTCGAGCCGCACGGGCTTCACCTACAAATGGAAGATGAAAAATCTTCTGACGAACACCCCGATGGAAAACGTGTTCCGCGGCGACGACAAGTTCGACGTTGTTGTTCTGGATAAAAAGCCAGTAACGTATTCCTACTTCGCCGATCCACTGTTCGTCTTCATGGACGCCGAGTACAACCAGTACGAAATCGAAGAAGAAAACCTGGGCGATGCACTGCATTACCTGAAGGATGGCATGGAATGCGAAGCCATTTTCTACGACGGCAAAGCCATCTCCGTGGAACTGCCTACGACCATCGCCCGTCAAGTGGTGTACTCGGAGCCTGCAGTCAAGGGCAATACGTCGGGTAACGTCCTGAAAGAAGCCAAGATCGAAAACGCCATCGACGCGCACCGCCACATCGTGCAAGTGCCGCTGTTCGTTGCTCAGGACGACGTCATCGAAATCGACACCCGCACCAACGAATACAAGCGTGTCGTGCGCAACTAATCGATGTCCGGCGCGGCATGCGTGGCCCGGCAAACGCCGGCCAGGCTTGCTCAAGTTGTCGATCATCAAGTAACGCTGCCTTCGGGCAGCGTTTTTTTTGCTTAAAAAATAATTCCTTATCACAACTATTAGTTTGCAAGGACTGCTATGCTACGGCTATCACACTGTTGCGTTTAAAACAGTGAAGTTTCCTGGAGACTCCATGCAGCGCAGTCACTCGTTACGCAATGGCCCCGCCCGGGGCGTCGCGGCCGCGCCGGCGCGTACCTCGCGTCCGGTGCTGGCCCGTGCCACGGCGCCGGCCAGTCCCATGGCCCATCTGCTCGACGCGGGCGTGTTGCCGCAACAGCAGATGATGCAGGCCGGCAAGCTCAGTTCGCATGCGCTGACGTCGCAGTACCTGGCGCGCATCCGTTCGCTGTGCAGCATAGGCGCGCGCGCCCATGCCGGCATTGAAATCAATCCCGATGCGCTGAAAATCGCCCTGGAAATGGACCGCGAACGCCAGGGACACAAGGTGCGCGGCCCCTTGCACGGCATCCCCATCGTCTTGCGCGACAATATTGCCACCGGCGACCGCATGAAGACGCGCACGCAGGCGCCGTCGGCCACGCATGCCAGCTGCGACTCTTTTGTCGCCTCGCGCCTGCGTGCGGCCGGCGCCGTCATCATCGGCAAAAGCAATTTACGCCAGTGGGCGGCCGTCAGCGTGCCGCATGCCAGTGCCAGCTGGGCTGGCCTGACCATCCTGGCCGTCGACAGCGAAACGGACGGCTCCATCGTCGCGCCCGCGTCCGCGTGCGGCCTGGTCGCCATCCAGCCGACGGGCAGGGCCGCCGTCGCCGGGCAAGCCACGGCCGGACCGATGGCGCCCAGCGTGCGCGAGGCGGCCTGGCTGCTGGCGGCGCTGAACGGCGACAGCGTGGCCGATACCGCTGTCCTGAATTGTTCCGGCTTGCAAGGACGCCGCATCGGCGTGGCGCGCAGCCTGTTTGGCCGCTGCACCGAGACCGATGCCGTGATCGAACTGGCCCTGCAGGTATTGCGCGCGCAGGGAGCCGAGCTGGTCGACGCGCTGCCGGCGCCCGGCGCCATCGGCGACTGGCTGCAGGATCATGGGTTCGACGCGCTGGTGGGGTCCACTTGCCATGCCGTGCCGCTGGCGCAGACAGGCCAGCCGCACATCACGGTGCCCGCAGGCATGGTGTGCGGCTTGCCGGTCGGGTTGTCGTTCATCGGCGCCTTACATGCCGAGATGCAACTCCTTGCGATGGCGTATGCGTATGAGCAGGCGACCTTGCACCGGCGCACGCCGGCATTGCCGTCCAGCATCACCGAGGCGCTGCGCTGAGCATGATATTTTCCCTTTCTTTAGCGATCCGTTGATATCCTATGCTTGCAACTTTGCTGCTGAGTGCGGCCGTGACCGCCGCGACCACTCCCTTTGATGTGACGCAACTGTCCGGCAGCTGGTCCGACAGCGTCAATGCCAACAGCGTGTGCGACCAGGCGCGGCACTTTACGCGCATGCAGCTGTCTGACGATCATGCGCGCCTGGCGATTTTCAATGACCGTACCTGGAAAAGCAAGCTGGGTGAAACCAACCGCTTTGCCGCCACGGTCGTGGCGGAAACGGAACACAGCCTGACTTTGCGCTATGACAATGAAACCCGCCTGAATGCGAATGGCAAGCTGGTGGAATGGCAGTTGATCATTGTCGCGCCCGGCGTGTACCGCTGGCGCGAAACGGATTGGCCGGAAGGCAAGGTCAATGGCGTGGTGGGCATCCGCTGTTCGCCTTGATGCGGTGTGAAAGGCTGACATGCCATTCTGCTATGCTGTGCGCATTATTTTTTGCTTCCAGGAGATTGCATGTCCGCACGTTTGCTGTTAACACTGTTCATGGGCGCGGCCGTGGCGCTGGCCGCCATGCCGGCGCAAGCCCGTACGCCCAGATTGTCGCTCATTGAGCAGGCGCAAAGCTGCGACGGCGGCCATACCTGCCCGTATTTCCCCGATGTCTACAAGGCGGACTACGCCTTTCGCAAGGCCTTCAATGTGGGCTTGAAAAAGGCTGGCCTGAAGCGGCAGCGCTGGGTGCCCGATGGCGTGGCCAGTCCGCTCAAGCCAGTCGAGATCGATGGCAAGGCACGCCTGCTGAGCAGCGTCTGCGCACCGCACAATTGCGGTCACCGCTACTCCATCCTGTATGACCCGGTCGCGCGCAGCATGACGGGCGTCTACATGGGCAGCGATGCCAAGGGCGGCTTGCTCACCGTGTATTTCGGCGAGCCCAGCATTGCCGAAGCCGACTTGCTGTACAAGAACTGATGCACGCGCCACTACGCATTTCCAGCGAGCGCGGCGAACTGGACGTGGCCATGATCCACGGCTACCTGAGCGAGCAGTCGTACTGGAAGCGTGGCGTGGCGCTGGAAACCGTGCGCAAGGGCATTGACAATGCCCTGTGTTTCGGCGGCTATGTGGATGGCCAGCAAGTGGCGTTCGCCAGGGTCATCACCGACTACACGGACTTTGCCTACCTGCGCGACGTATTCGTGCTGCCCGCTTGCCAGGGAAGGGGATACGGCAAGCAACTGGTGGCTGCCGTGCTCGGCGATGAGCGCTTGCGCGATGTCGTCTGGATGCTGGGAACCGATGATGCGCATGGCCTGTACGCGGGCTTTGGCTTTGCGCCGCTGGAGGCGCCGCAGAAGTATATGCGCCGGCCGGTGCGCGGGAAATTATCAAAATAACCTTTAGACGTCAAGATAACTATTGACATTATTATACATAATAATGTTGCCTTGATAATGACGTTATGTCATTATGCGCGCTCTGCTGTAGTGTTGGAGCGGTGCTTTCCCTTGCCGTGGCCATGCGGCCCCGGCAAGGGCGAAATAGCAGTGCAGTCGGTCATCCCTGGCAGGTTCTCTCGTCACTTTGAAGGAATACATCATGAAACAATATGGAGCCGAGTTTCTCGGTACGTTCTGGCTGGTGCTGGGCGGCTGCGGCAGCGCCGTACTGGCCGCCGCCTTTCCCGGCCTCGGCATCGGCTTTGCCGGCGTGGCGCTGGCATTTGGCCTGACGGTGCTGACGATGGCCTACGCCATCGGCCACATCTCGGGCTGCCACCTGAATCCCGCCGTTTCGATCGGCCTGTGGGCCGGCGGCCGTTTTCCTGCCAATCAATTGTTGCCTTACATCATAGCGCAAGTGCTGGGCGCCATCGTGGCCGGCGGCGTGCTGTATGTGATCGCCAGCGGCCAGGCCGGTTTCGACGTCAGCAAGGGTTTTGCCTCGAACGGCTACGGCGCCCATTCGCCGGGCGGCTATTCGATGCTGTCGGCCCTCGTCATTGAAATCGTGCTGACGATGTTTTTCCTGATCGTCATCCTGGGCGCCACCGACAAGCGCGCTCCGGCCGGCTTCGCGCCGCTGCCGATCGGCCTGGCCCTGACCCTGATCCATCTGATCAGCATCCCCGTGACGAATACCTCCGTCAACCCGGCCCGCAGCACGGGCGTGGCGCTGTATGTGGGCGACTGGGCCACCAGCCAGCTGTGGCTGTTCTGGCTGGCGCCCATCATCGGCGCCCTGCTGGGCGCGCTGGCCTACCGCCTGATCGGCAGCGAGCAGGGCAAGTCCGGCGCCTAGCGCGCCTGTCGCCAGTGGGCCTCAGGGATCGGCGATGACGAGGCCCGCCAGCGCCGGTGTCAGGAAAGCGTTGGTCAGGGCGGCGCGGCCGCCATTGTTCCATACCTTGACATCCCAGCTCTTGCCCTTGCCGCCATATGTGGCGTAGCTCTCGACCTGATCCATGGTGTCAAGGGCGCTGGTCAGGCTGGCGGAGATGGCCGAGATGCGGGTTTTCTTGCCTGCATGCCCATGCCTGTCATTGACCCGCAGCATGATAAAGTCGGTGCAGTCGCGCGCCACGGCCGGCGCCCGGCTCTCCAGGTTGTAGTCGCGTGCCGTCGTGATGTTGCTCGCCGGTCCATGCCCTCTGGGCACGGCGACGACGCCGATGCCGCCCACGCCGATCTTTTGCAGGCCATTGTCTTTCAGCGCGGTGGCGACGGCATCGTCGCTGATGCCGAAGATCTTGCCGAAGGTGGCGGACCAGGTCAGCCACAACGTGTTGAACGTCACCCACGCCATGTTGCTGTCGTCGAGGCGGATGAAAAACTTGCTGTTGTCGGTCAGCGCGCCCTGATGCCGCTGGACGCACCTGAAACGCGCGCCTTCGCCGGCCAGCTTGGTGGTCGAGTCGAACGCCTGTTCGCTCGAGACGATGGTGGCGCCCAGAGTCCCGGCGCTGGCCATCAGGCCGTCGTCGCCCAGCGCGTGGTGCTGGTTGCTGTAGGTGGGCGAGAGGCCTGCCTGCGCCCCGCCGCGGCGGCCACGGTTTTCCATCGCCGCCACGGCGCCATGATCGCGCACCTTGACGACATAGCCCATGTTAAAGCCGCCGAAATGGTAGTCGAGTTCCAGCGTCGTGGGGGCGAGCGCCGCGCCGTAAGTGCCGCCCAGGCGGATGCGGAAGGGGTCGATTGCCGCGATTTCGGGCTTGTCGTAATCCTGCGCCTTCGTGTTCCACGCGACGGCGGAGTGGTCATGGCCGACCGTTTCGCCTTCCACCGTCAGCTGCTGCAGCAGCGTGGCGCGGTCGGCTGCCAGCGGCAGGGTCTTGCTGAACAGATGTCCCCTTTGCGACAGTAGCGGCGACAGCCACACTTCTTCACTCGTCATGTCCACATAGGCCGCGCCGGCCGGAGCGGGCCTCTTGCGCTGAACGCTGTATCCGGCGGCGGCGCCCGGCTGCAGCACGGCTTGCGCCGGCGCGTCGTGCGCGGCGAGCGCGCGCTGCCCCATGATGTCGGCTTCCTCCTCGAGGTGCCGTTCGTCGTTCAGCGGCACGCCTTTGGCCTGCAGCGTGGCGCGTACGCGGCCCTGTTTTTGTTGCACGACATGCCAGGCTTCGTGCGGCACATGCGCTTCCTGTCCCGGCGCCACGTGAATCTCGTTGCCCTGGGCGTAGGCAAGGGCTTGCAGCTGCGCCGGCCGGGCGGAGTTGTAATGGACGCGGACATCGTCGAGCGCCATGCCGGACAGATTTTCCATGCCGCTTTTCAGGCGGTCGGGCAAGCCCGTGCGGTTGGCGTTCGGGCCGCCGCCGGCATGCGCTGGCGGCGACGCGCCCGGAATCATGGCGCTCTGGCTCTTCCGCTGAGCCATTCTGGGGCCGTCCGCCATCAGTTGCGCGAGGTGTTGCCGGGCCAGCGTGGAGGGGCGCAGGTCGGCCAGGGCAGGGGGCGTCTCACTGGCTTGCCGAGGCGCTGATGTTTGCTGAGCGGTACCCTGTGCTTCCTGCCTGGCCTGTCTCATGCTGATCCTTCGCAACGTTGTGTCGGGAATGCGGATGTCGCCGGAAAGCATGCCTGACGTCGCATGCACTGGATTATTTTACAACAATCAACGGCCTTATAACCGCCACTCGCTCAGGTAATGTTGCGGCGTGCGGCCCAGGATGCGGCGGAACATGGCGCTGAAGGCGCTGGGGCTGGCGTAGCCGAGCGCATAGGCGATGGCGGCCACGCCTTCGCCCCGGTCCAGGCGGCAGAACGCCTCGGCCAGATGCACTTGCTGCAGCCATTGCCGGTAGTGCAAGCCCGTTTCCTTGGGGAACAAACGGATCAGGGTGCGCGCGCTGGCACCCGCGTCCTGGGCCCAGTCCTCGATGCTGCGCCGGCTGCCGGGCGCTTCCATGATGGCCGAACAGACGGCCACCAGCCGGCGGTCGCGCGGCCAGGGTATGGCGATGGGCACGGTATCGGCGGCGGCCAGTTCCGACAGGATCAGGTGCGCCAGCCAGTCGCCGCGTCCCTCGAGCGCGTATTCGACCGGCTCGGCCAGCAGCGCCAGTATCAGTTCGCGCAGCAGCCGGCTCACTTCCAGTACCTTGCAGGCGGGGCCGAAGACGGCGGCCAGCTGCGCATCGATGTACACGGTGCGCATGCTCAGCTTGCTAAGTATGTGCAATTCATGCACCACGCCCACGGGGATCAGCAGGGCACGGCGCGGCGGCAAGATCCACACGCCGTGCTCGGTGGTCACGCGCATCACGCCTTCCGTGGCAAACAGCAGCTGCGCCCGCACATGGCAGTGCGGCGGCGTGTAGTCGGACGCCTCATATTGCTTGGACATGGCCGTCACCGGGCGCGCCACGTGCTGGTAGTCATGCGCATTGGTGCTGCGGGTGAAGGGCATGCCGTCTTCGTCGGCCAGGGCAGGGTGGGTCGTGTACATGGTGGCGGCGAAAAAAGTGGCGCCGGGCAGGTGCGGAATGTCACTTACTCGACGATTATTGGAAGTTAGTAGTTCAGTGGCCATACTATACTGCTTTCTTTGCCGGGCTGCCTGCCGCGCCCGATCACTGCGGAAGATTCATGCACACCATCACCCCATCTCCCGCCGCCATGCCGGCGGCCACCACACTGTCCAGTTCACAACAGCAATCCGGCCTGGCCATGCACATCCTGGGCGCCGTCGCCTTCGTGCACCTGCTCAATGACTTGATCCAGGCCCTGTTGCCCTCGATTTATCCGATGCTGAAAGCCGAGTTTTCACTCAGTTTTACCCAGGTCGGCCTTATAACCCTGACGTTCCAGTGCACGGCATCGTTGCTGCAGCCGTGGATCGGCTTGTACACGGACCGCCGTCCGCTGCCATTCCTGCTGCCTGTCGGCATGTGCTTCACCCTGGCCGGCGTGCTGATGCTGGCCGTCGTCTCAACCTTCCCGACCCTGCTGCTCGCCGCTGGCCTGATCGGCGTCGGTTCCTCGACTTTCCACCCGGAAGCGTCGCGCGTGGCGCGCATGGCCTCGGGCGGGCGCTACGGCTTTGCCCAGTCGCTGTTCCAGGTGGGCGGCAATGTGGGTTCCGCCCTGGGGCCGCTGCTGGCGGCCGCCGTCATCGTGAACCGTGGCCACGGCAATATCGCTTGGTTCAGCTTGCTGGCCGTGCTGGCCATCGGCATACTGTACAAGGTCAGCGGCTGGTACCGCGGCCACCTGGCCAGCTTCAAGCCGAAGGCGGGCGGTCATGGCCCGAACTTGTCGCGCAACAAGGTAATGGGGGCGCTGGGCGTGCTGGCCCTGCTGGTGTTTTCAAAATACATCTACATGGCCAGCCTGTCGAGTTACTACACCTTTTACCTGATCGATAAATTCCACCTTTCGCTCGGCGATGCCCAGCTCTATCTGTTCCTGTTCCTCGCCGCCGTGGCGGCCGGCACCTTCATGGGCGGCCCCATCGGCGACCGCATCGGGCGCAAGCGCGTGATCTGGATTTCCATCCTGGGCGCCGCGCCGTTCACTCTGCTGCTGCCGTATGTCGACCTGTTCTGGACGGCCGTATTGACGGTAATCATCGGCTTTGTGATTTCTTCCGCTTTTTCCGCCATCGTTGTCTTTGCGCAAGAATTGGTGCCGGGTAAGGTGGGCATGATCGCGGGCATCTTCTTTGGCCTGATGTTCGGCGTGTCCGGCATCGCCGCGGCGGCCATGGGCCACCTGGCCGACGTGGCGGGCATCGCCTATGTGTATAAAATCTGCTCCTACCTGCCGCTGCTGGGCATCCTGACGGTACTGCTGCCGCATATCGAGCAGGCGAAAAAATAAGCGGGGGACGCGGGAGGGCTTGACGGCCCGCCCGCGCGCATGCGATATTCGTCCCATGATCACTTTCATCCTCCCTCCAGTTTTTGCATCCGGCGCCGCTGCTGCGCTGTGTCCGTGTACCTGGCTTCGTGAGGATGCGGCCCGGCGCCGTTAAACTTTTTATTCCTCATTCCGATGGCCACAGTGTTGAAAAACCTGTGGCCATTTTCTTTTTCCGCACCACTTTGGAAAGACCCGCATGACACTTCACCTGTACGACACGTATAGCCGCAGCCTGCGGCCATTCGAGGCCATCGAGCCGGGCAAGGCGGGCCTGTACGCCTGCGGCCCCACCGTCTACGATTACGCGCACATCGGCAACCTGCGCACCTATCTGTTCGTCGACGGCTTGCGCCGCGCGCTCGAGTTCAACGGCCTGCAGGTACGCCACGTGATGAACATCACTGACGTGGGCCACCTGACGTCGGATGCGGACAGCGGCGACGACAAGGTCGAGGCCAGGAGCCGGCGCAGCGGCAGGTCGGCATGGGACATCGCCGCGGCATTCACGCGCGCGTTCGAAGACGATTTGCGCCAGCTCAATATCCTGCCGCCCACCGTCTGGTGCCGGGCCACCGACCATATCGCCGAGCAGATCGCTTTTATTGCGGACCTGGAAGCGAAGGGCTATACCTACCGCACGGCTGACGGCATGTATTTCGACACCACGCGCCAGGACGGTTACGGCCAGCTGGCGCGCCTGAATCGCGACGGCCTGCAGGCGGGCAAACGCGTGGAACTGGGAGAAAAACGCGACATCTGCGACTTCGCACTGTGGAAGTTCAGCGGCGTGCCGGGCCAGCGGCAGATGGAATGGGACAGTCCCTGGGGCCTGGGCTTTCCCGGCTGGCATATCGAATGCTCGGCCATGGCGGAAAAGCACCTGGGCACGTATTTCGACATCCATTGCGGCGGCGAAGACCATGTGGCCGTTCACCACAGCAATGAGATCGCGCAGACGCAAGCGCGCCATGGCACGCGCCTGGCCAATTTCTGGCTGCACGGCGCTTTCCTCAAGACGCAGGAGGCGAAGATGTCGAAGTCCTCGGGCGACTTTTTACGCCTGCAAAGCCTGGTGCAGCAGGGTGTGGACCCCTTGGCCTACCGCTACCTGTGCCTGGGCGCCCACTACCGCAGCAGCCTCAATTTCACGGACGAAGCCTTGCGTGCCGCCATCAGCGGCCTGGCACGCCTGCGCGTCGCCGTGCATGCATTGAGCGAAGGGCGGGGCGAGGTGCAGGGTGAGGCCGACCCCGTGTGGCTGGCGCGTTTTATGACCTGCATCAACGATGACCTGAACTTTCCGCGCGCCCTGGCCGTGGCCTGGGAATTGCTGAAAAGCGGCCTGCCTGATGCTGTGAAAAAGGCCACCATGGCCCGTTTCGACTCCGCCCTGGGTCTCGATCTGCTGGCCTGGCAGCCGGCGCAGGTGAATGTGCCGCAGCCAGTGCAGGCGTGGATGGCGGAACGGGCCATCGCCCGCGCGCAGCGCCAGTGGGCCGAGGCGGACCGTCTGCGCGCACTGGCGCGCGCGGCCGGCTACGACATCGACGATACGCCGCAGGGGCAGCAGGCGCGCGTCTTGTGATGATGCTCTGTGTCCCGGCGAGGCATAATGATGGCCCGATAAAACTGGAGATGCCGTGAAGCGTCGTTTGCTGTTACTGAGTTGTAGCCTGGCCTTTTCTGCCGCGCAGGGGGCCAGCGGGTGTCCGGGCTTTCCCGCGCTGGCCACATCCAGCGAGGCGCTGCTGGCGCAGGTGCGCGCGCTGCCGCCCGTTGGTGTCGACCGGGAGCGGCAGGCGTGCGCGCCGGCGACCGTCATCGATTTCGCCTACAGCGGCGGCACCCTGTGCAGCTTCGGCGGCGACGTCGAGGCCGCGACGGCCGCCGTCACCCGCCTCGCGGAGGGTGGGGAACTGGTCGAATACCTGTACCTGTTTGCGTATGCGCCGGCCACGCACGCGCGCCTGCTGGCGCTGCTGGGCGCGCGTTTTAAGCCAGTCGACAAGGGGGCCTGGCCGGCCTTCCTGCAGGGCGCCAGGCCGGGCAAGGAAACCACGGCCCTGTTTGCGGACGGCGGCTACTATATTTCGCTGGGCAAGCCCACCGGGGGCGATCCCGCGCAATGGTATTCGAATGTGATCTTTGAAAAAATGGATAAACCTGCGCTGGGCGTGCGCAAAGTCTGCCAGGAGGGGCGCGATGGCTGAAGCGGACGCCTTTCCTGCGGCCTTGGCGTACACGCTGGCCGGGCTGCTGCCTGCGCTGGCCCAAGGCCAGCTGCACGCGCCGTCGGCACCGTTTGACGTGCATCAGGATGGCCGGCTGCTGCGCATCCCCGCGCGCACGTATTACGACCGCGGGCAGCTGCTGAACTGTACGCGGCTGGCCGGCGACGCAGGCGTGCTCGCCCTGTGCCTGGGCACGCGCCACCATGACGGCCATCTGCGCGAAGCGTGTGCAAGGCAGCTGCTGCAGCAGGAGCGGGCGTGGACGGTGCCCTTCGTCGTGCACCTGTGCGGCGAATACGTGCTGGAGATTGTCGCGGTCATTGGCGCGGCGCTGCCTGCCTGGAATACGGAAGCGCTGGCGCGCTACCTGCGGGAGAACCCAGCGTATCTCGATACGCTGGAGCGGCGCAGCATCAGCTACTGGAGCTGCTACTACCGCGGGCAGTTCCCCGTGTGGGACGGCTATCCGGGACGCAGGACCATGGCGGCCCTGCGTACCTTGCAAGGCCTTACGCCTCGATAAAGCGCATCTTGAAGCTGCGGCCCTTGATGTTGCCGAAGTCGCGGCCCAGGGTATTGCCAGCGTTCAGGCGCTTGAACGCCGCTTCGGCCACCTTGCGGTCCAGCGCCACGTAGGTCATGAACTCGAACACGTTGATTTTGCCCACCTGCTCCTTGGTGAGGCCCGCGTCGCCCGTCAATGCGCCGAGCAGGTCGCCCGGGCGCAGCTTGTCCTTCTTGCCGCCCATGATGCACAGGGTGACCATCGGCGCCGGCAGCGCCTCTGCGCCATCGTCCTCGTTCAGCTCCTTCAGGTCGTGCCATTCGGCGGCGCTGTTCTGGTACTGCTCGATCAGCTTGACCCATTTTTTCTCGTTCGGCGCGCACAGCGACAGGGCCAGGCCCTTCTTGCTGCCGCGGCCCGTGCGGCCGATGCGGTGGATGTGCACTTCCGTGTCTTTCGACACGTCGACGTTGATCACGGCGCCCAGATCGGAAATATCGAGGCCGCGCGCGGCGACGTCGGTGGCCACCAGCACGGAGCAGCTGCGGTTGGCAAACAGCACGAGGATTTCATCGCGCTCGCGCTGTTCCAGCTCGCCGTACAGGGCCAGCGCGGAAAAGCCCTGCTGGCGCAGTTCGTCGGCCAGTTCGCGGCAATGCACCTTGGTGTTGCAGAAGGCCAGCGTGGATTCCGGCTTGAAGTGTTTCAACAGCTTGCCGACGGCGCCGTTGCGCTCGTCGAAGCCGATTTCATAGAAGCGCTGCTCGATCTTGTCGTTGTCGTGCTGCGCCTCGACCGTCACTTCCAGCGGATTGACGAGGAACGACGCCGTGGCGCGGCGGATGTCTTCCGGGTAGGTGGCCGAGAACAGCAGGGTCTGGCGGCGCGCCGGGCAGGCGCTGACGATGCCGGCGATTTCCTCGTAAAAGCCCATGTCCGTCATGCGGTCCGCTTCATCGAGCACCAGCGTCTGCACGTGGTTCAGGTTGATGGTGCCGCGGCCCAGGTGGTCGCGCAAACGGCCCGGCGTGCCGACGACGATGTGGGCGCCGTGTTCCAGCGAGGCGATCTGCGGGCGCATCGGCGCGCCGCCCGTCAAGGTCAGGATCTTGATGTTGCCGGCCGCGCGCGCCAGGCGGCGCAGCTCATTGGCCACCTGGTCGGCCAGCTCGCGCGTGGGGCACAGCACCAGGCCCTGCACGGCAAACCAGGCCGGATTGAGCTTGTGCAGGATGCCGATGCCGAAGGCGGCCGTCTTGCCGCTGCCCGTTTTCGCCTGCGCGATCAGGTCGCGGCCATCGAGCACCGCCGGCAGGCTTTGCGCCTGGATGGTGGTCATCTCGTGGTAGCCGAGCGAATCCAGATTGGCCAAAAAGGCGGGCGTCAGCGGCAGGCTGGAAAAGGAATTGGTGGTGGCAGTGGTGGTGTTCATAGGGGCGGAGCCGGTAAAAAGCGGTGGATGGGCACAGTCTACAGGCGTTCTACGCCCTTGTGCGGATGGTGGTGTGGAAGCCGGCGGCAAACGGCCGCCCGCGTGGGGTACTAATTATCTGGCGCCCAGATGGGCAAGCCGGTGAGGTCAAGGCCGGCGTCGCGCGTCCACACGGGCAAGCCCGTGGCGTCGGTCGGCTCCAGCAATTCGAGCTGCACCTGTTTCAAGGCCACCTTGCGCGCGCGCACGCGGCGCTGCGGTTCCGGCGCCGGCTCTGGCGCGTCGTGCGCTGGCGGCGGGCCGAAACCGGGCAAGTCGATGGTGGCGTTGTCTTTTTTATCTCTCATTTCTGAACCTCTGGTCCCCGGCCGCGAATAACCGGCGCCGGGGAGCGGGCAAAAAGCTGACCGCTGTGTGAATACTCTGTACGCTTCGTCCACAAAACAAAAGCCCGGCTACAGGAGTCGGGCTCATTGTGAATATCATCGGCAGGAAAAGCAGACCTGCGGATTTAAGTGCGGCACGCAGTGTATCACAGGCGTGCCGCATTGTGGGAGGCTTAGCGGAAGCTCAAGGCGCCAGTCAAGTCACCCGGCGGCAGCGCGCCGCGTGACGCGAAGGCGTCATTGCGCACTTTCAGGCCTTCGAGCAGCGGCAGGTCGTGCAGGCGCGTGATCAGGCGCAGGATCGACGTGGTGTCATAAAAACTGTGGTCGACGGCGCCTTTTTTCGCGTACGGCGAGACGACGATGGCGGGAATGCGCGTGCCGGGGCCCCAGCGGTCGCCTTTCGGCGGCGCCACGTGGTCCCACCAGCCGCCGTTTTCGTCAAACGTGATCACCACGATCATGTCCTTCCACTGCGGTGACTCCTTCAGATGCTGGATGACGTTGGCCACGTGCTGGTCGCCCGACTCGATATCCGAATAGCCGGCGTGCAGGTTCAGGTTGCCCTGCGGCTTGTAGAAGGTCACGGCCGGCAGCTTGCCCGCCACGGCGGCGGCGAGGAATTTGTTCGAGATCGGGCTGTCGCCCGTGCCGCCGTCGCGCAGGTGCTCGGCGCGCGCGGCCGTGCCAGGGGCGAACTGCTTGAAGTAGTTCATCGGCTGGTGGTGGAACTGGAAGTTCGGTTTGCTGCCGCCGCCCTTGTGGTCGAGCGCCGCTTGCCAGCCGCCGCCGTACCACGCCCAGCTGACGCCCTTGCGCGACAGCAGGTCGCCGATGGTGTCATAGGTTTGCGGCGGCAGGGTGTTCGCGTCGGCCGGGTCGGCGTGCAGCGGATCGCCGTCGAAGGCGGGGCGGACGTAACTCGGTTGATATGGCGGCGCCATGGTGTTGACGGCGTAGCCGTCCGGCGTCAGGGCGCCGTCATTGACGTACTTCGGCTTGCCGTCCAGCGCGGAGGCGGGGCAGTCGGGCGAGATGGCCAGGCGCACGCCTTGCGGGCCGTCGGACAGCACGGCGATCTTTTTCTTCGCCGCCGTCTCGGCAGCATTGAAATACTCGTTGGCGCGGCCCGTGACGAGGAACTGGTGGTTCATATACGAGCCGCCGAAGGCCGCCATGAAGAAGTTGTCGCACAGCGTGTACTGCTCGGCGATCTGCCACAGGTTCAGGTTTTTCGACGTTTCGCCGTAATGGCCCATCACCAGGCCGCCGCTGTCGGCCCACGCGGCGAAGCCGTCGTTCTTGCCGCCGTTGATCTGCATCTGGTTGTTATAGAAGCGGTGCACCAGGTCGCGCGTGATGATGCTCTCGGGCAGGGGCTTGCCGGCCGCGTCGCTCAATTTGTAGGGCGCGTTCGGCAGGCCGGAAATCTGCTCTTCCTTGATCAGGTAATCGGTGCCGCCGATGTTCTGCTGGTTCGGCACCAGGCCGCCCCAGATCTTCGGCAGGGTGGCCAGCGGCTTGCCGTCGCGGTCCAGCTGCCGCGCCTGTTCGGCCGTGACGGCGGACAGGGGCGCGCTGGTGCCGGGGAAGTTGGCGAACAGGTTGTTGAAGCTGCGGTTTTCCAGGTAGATCACCACCACGTTCTTGACGTGCGCCTTGAGTTTCGCGTCGAGCGAGCCCTTGGCGATGGTTTTTTTTGCTGGCGCGGCGTCGGCCAGCGCCGGCAGGCTGGCGGCCAGGCCGACTGCGGAAGCGGCCTGGAAAATGCGCCGGCGCGACGGGTTGGCGGGTTGGTCGGCCGGATCGGCTGGCAGGGCGGGGGCGAGGTCCTTCACACATTCTCCTTGGGTGTTTCTGTGGCACGGGGCAGTGTTTGTGCCCGTGAAGCGGAAAATTGTATCACCGGCCCCTGGATAATGTGAAATGCTCGGCCCGCCCCGTTCAGCGCATCAGAACTGGTAGCGCGCGTTCAACGCCACATTGCGCGCCGGACCATGCATGCCCGAGTACCACCAGCCGGAGATCGACGCCGTGTACCGTTTGTCGAACAGGTTGCCGACATTGAGCGTGGCCGACAGCTTGTCGTTGACATCATAGCGCGCCATCAGGCTGGCCACGGCGTAGGACTTCTGCTGCCAGTGCAGGGTGCGTTCGATCTGCCACGCCTCGATATCCGAATACACGCGGCTCTGCCAGTTCATGCCGCCGCCCACCGTCAGGCGATGCAGCTCGCCGGGCAGCCGGTAAGTGGTCCACAGCTTCACCAGGTGGCGCGGGAAGGTGGTCTGGATCGCCTTGCCGGTATTGTTTTCCGTCTGGCTGTAGGACCACGCAGCCGAGATGTTCCAGTCCGGCGTCAGCGCGCCCGTCGCTTCCAGATCCACGCCCTGGGTCTTGGCGCCCTTGATGGCGCGGTTGGCGGGATTGTTCGTGCCAGGGACGGTGTAGCCGGGGTCCGCTTCGGCCAGGTTGCTCTGGCGGATCTGGTACAGCGCGACGGCCGTATTGAGCTTGCCATCGAGCCAGCCGCTCTTGATGCCGACTTCATAGTTCTTGCCTTCGCGTGGCGGCAGCAGCTTGCCGTGGCGGTCTTGACTCGCTTGCGGCTGGAAGATGGCCGAATAGCTGGCGTAGGCTGTGTGCGCGGCGTCGATGTCGTACACCAGGCCGCCATACGGCGTGAAGACGCGGCTGTCCGATGCCGGCGACGCGCTGTCGTAGCCGACGCCGGGCGCCTTGCCCACGTAGTTTTCGTCATAGCGCATGAGCCTTGCGCCGGCGATGAATTTCAGGCGTTCGGCGAGGCTGAAGCGGTTGGCCGCATACAGGCTGCTCTGGCGGCGCGTGCTGTCGTAGGTGACGTGGCTGGGGCCGAATACGGGCTGCTCCGCGCGCTGCCACTGGTAAAGGTTGACCGGCCTGCCCTGTATCGCGGGGTCGAGCCGGCCGTCGGACTTGCTGTCAAATTCGTTGTAGTCGGCGCCCAGTACCAGCTCGTGCTGGCGGCCCAACAGGGGGTAGGGGCCGCGCACGTTGACGTCCATGCTGTTGACGCGCAGCTGGTAGTCGCGGCGGTCCGCCTGCAGGGCCAGGCCGTCGCCCGTGGCCTTGTCGGGAAAGCCGCTGTACACGCTCAGGAAGACCGAACGTTCTTCCTGCGATGATTCCAGGTGGCTGGCCGAGGCTTTCAGCTTCCAGCCATTGGCCAGCGCATGCTCGGCGTTGACGAAGACGTCGGTGGAGTTGCTGTTGAAGCGGTTCGATTTCGCCGCCGGGCTGAAGGAGCGGGGCAGGGCGGTCATCTCGCCATTGCTGTAGAACAGGGGAAAGCCCAGGTAGGACAGCGAGCCCTTCGACCGGTTGAACTGGCGCGTCACGCCGGCCGTGAGTCTGGTATCGGCGCCCAGGTCGGCCTCGATCACGCCATATACCACCTGCTTGCTGCGGTGATAGCTGTCTACGATGCTGTCGCCGGCCTCTGTCACGGCGACGAGTCGGGCGCGCACGCTGCCCGACTCATTGACGGAACCCGAGACGTCGGCCACGCCGCGCCGCTCGTTGCGCGAGCCTGGCGTCCCTTCGGCGGAGGCCTGGAACTGCGCGGTGGGCCGCTTGCGCACCATGTTGATGGCGCCGGAAGGGTCGCCCGCGCCCGTCACCAGCCCGGAGGCGCCGCGCAGGATTTCAATGCGCTCGTACAGGGCCATGTCGGCCAGGCTTTGCGACGGGATAGCGTTCAGGCCCAGGTTTTCCGAGTGCGTGCTGACGCCGTCGAGCTGGTAGTTGGTGATGGCGTAGCCGCGCGAAGTAAAGCCCGTGCGCTCGCTGCCCAGCGAAAACAGGGTGATGCCCGGCGTTTGCGCCATGACTTGCGCGATGGTGTTCAGGCCCTGGTCCTGCAGGCGCTGCTGCGTGATGATGCTCATCGATTGCGGCGTTTCCTTCATCGACAGGCCCAGCGGCGTGCCCGTGCCGACCGGCGCGGCGGAGACATACGCGCCCGTGCCTGCGCCGCCATCCTGCTGCGCCAGCACCGTCACGCCGGGCATCGTGGCCATCGGTTCGCCCGCCGCTTCTGCCTGCGCCGTGCGCAGCAGGTAGCTGCCGTTGGCGCTGCGCTCGGCGGTCAATCCGCTGCCGCGCAGCACGCCGTTCAGGGCGGCCAGCACGTCATGGCGGCCCGTGAGGCCCGCGGACGACTTGCCGCGCGTCTGCTCCGGCGTGAAGCTGAGGATCACCCTGGACTGGCTGGCCACGTGGCGCAGGGCGGCGGCCAGGTCGCCGGCCGGCACCTGAAAGTCGTGGCTCGCCGTTTGCGCCGCCGCGCTTTCCTGCGCCAGCGCCGGCATGGGCGCGTTCAGCAGCAGGGCCGAACCGATGAAGATGAACTGGATGGCATATGCCATGCGCTTGATGCGCGGCCTTGGCCGGGAGGACATAACTGGAGACATGGTTACCTTGTGTTGTAGTCGTCAAAAAGAACGTTGCATACACAGGTCACGCGAGCAGCGAAAACGGGTAACATTTTTTTGATTTTCTTTGCGCTGCACTTCAGCCGGCATGCCGCGCTTCCACCTGCACCCAGTAGCGCGTGCGCAGGCGCACATCGACAGGAAGGGAGTCGGGCAGAGACAGCAGCACGCTATCGAGGTCGGCCAGCGGGAAGACGCCGGACAGGCGCAGGCCGGCCACCGCGTCGTCGCAGCCGAGGAATCCATGGCGGTAGCGGCTCAATTCATGCAGCAAGTCGCGCAGCGGCATGGCGTCGGCCAGCAGCAAGCCCTGGCGCCAGGCCCAGATGTCGGGCGAGACGGCGTGCGCGGGCAACGTGCGCCGCGCCGTCATGGCGCCGCCTTGGCCGGCGCGGACGACCAGGCTGCCGGCGCCCTTGCGTGGCGTCAGCCTGACGGCGCCCTGTTCCACGGCGACGCTGGTGCGCCCGTCTTCCTGGCGCACGGAATAGCGCGTGCCCAGCGCCTGCGCCTGGCCGTCCGCGGTCTCGACGAGGAAGGGGCGGTAGGGCATGTCCGTTTCGCCTGCGGTGGCGATGAACACTTCGCCCTGTACCAGTTGCAGCATCCGCTGCTTGTGCGTAAAGCGGATGTTCACGGCGCTGCCGCTGTTCATGTGCAGGCGGCTGCCGTCGGGCAGCGTCAGTTCTCGCTGCTGGCCCACGCCGGTGGAAAAATCGGCCAGGGCCGCGCGGGCCAGTTGCGGCGCGAGCCCGGAACGCGTGCCGAACCAGCCCGTCAGGCCGATGGTGGAAATGCACGCCAGCAGCCGCAGGCTGGCGCGGCGCGAGATGGGCGAGCCAGGGCGCTGCGCCAGCGCCTTGCGGCTGGCCGGGGCGTCGAGCACATGGAAGCTGCCGCTGACGTTTTCGATGTGCGTCCAGGCCCGCTCATGCTCGGGATGCGCGGCGCGCCAGCAGGCCCATGCCTGTCTTTCCTCGGGCGTGGCTGCGCCGCTCATGAGGGTGGTGAGCCATTCGGCCGCCTGCATGGCGATGGCCAGGTCGATGGGCTGGCCGTGGGCGTAGACGGTGGCGCCGCGCATGTCAGGGGGCGGCAAAATCGGGCACGGCGAAAAAACACAGCAGATTGGCCTTGCTCAGATACTTTTTGACGGAATGCGTGGTGGTGTCCAGTTCGGCGGCGATCTCGGCGTAGCTCATGCCGTCCAGGTGGGCCAGCAGGAAGGCGGCCCTGGCCTTGGCGGACA
This sequence comes from Janthinobacterium sp. GW821-FHT03A03, assembly GCF_059421435.1. NCBI lineage: Bacteria > Pseudomonadati > Pseudomonadota > Betaproteobacteria > Burkholderiales > Oxalobacteraceae > Janthinobacterium > Janthinobacterium sp. GW821-FHT03A03. Next base: position 20,422 of record NZ_JBWKUZ010000023.1, read on the forward strand.
GCTGCTCCAGCGCGCGGTCGATCAACTGCAGCGATTCGAGCAGGAGGGACATCGCTTCCGGCGACGGCGTGCAGGCTTGCGGCTGGTGCAGCAGGGCGTCGAGGTAGGCGCGTTCGAGCTCTTCGCGCCGGCAGTGATTGGCCAGCAGGCGCCTGGCGATGGTGGCCAGGAAGGGGCGCGGCTGCGCGATCCCGGCACTGCTGCGCGCAACGAAGATCTTGAGGAAGGTATCCTGCGCCAGGTCGCTGGCCAGCCCCGCATCGTGCAGGCGCCGCTTCAGCCAGTGCTGCAGCCAGGAGTGGTGCTCGGCATACAGGGCCTGGAAATCGGACGGCGGGGAAGGAGCGGACAGCATGCGTGCGGTATGGGATATCTTAATCTAAATGAGAATTGTTCTCATGATAGCGCAGCGGCGCACGCCGGGCAATCGGGAAAACGCGGCGTTGCTGAAATGCGACTGCGCCCGGGCCGCCTGCAGCGAGGGATTTGCGCCTGCGCACGGCAGATGTAAAAGTTTCCTTGGCGCAAGCTTTCATGTGAGAAAATGCGGGCTGTCGATGTGGCGCGGAGCGAAAAAATGATGTGGATGGTTGGCGGTGCCCTGGTTCTCCTGGTCGCCAGATTCTTATGGTTGGCCTACTTCCATCGCGTGCAGGCGATGTCGCGCCAGGCGGAACTGATGAACTGGATCGACATCGGCCGGGTTTCCAATGCCGATGGCGGCAAGGATATTTTACTGGCGAGAAATGAGCGCGGCGTCAAGATCGACTGGCGCACGGGCGAGGTCTGGCTCATGAATCCGAAGGTGACCGAGCCGTTTGCCGATTTCCTGGCGGTCGAACGCTGGCTCACCATGCACGATATGACGACGGCGGACAAGCCGGCCGCAGCCGCTCCTGTACAGGCGCCAGCGGAGCCGGCGCCTGAACCGGCGCCTGAACCCGGCCCCGTGCGCGACACTTTGCCGGCCTTTCAGCAAAAGGTCGATGCATGCCTGGCCAGGGCGGAAGGCGGCCAGGAATTGCTGGAAACCAAGCAGGCTTTCGAGGCGGGCAGCGAGCCTTACCTCGAGGCGTCGACGGAATTGAGCAAGGCGGCGCTGGAACTGGAAGTGTCGCCGGCCATGGTGGCCACGTTTCATATCAGCGCATTTGCCGCGCTGTCTGAAACGACGGGAACGGACAAGCTGGAACGGGTGGCGGCCAGCCTGCATGCGGCGGCCAGGCAGATCAGGGCCAGCGTCACCGCGTAAGTGCGGGCGAGACCAGGCCCGGAATGAAAAAACCGCTGAAGCCCTTGCAGGCATCAGCGGTTTTTATGCATTGGTTGCGGGGACAGGATTTGAACCTGTGACCTTCGGGTTATGAGCCCGACGAGCTGCCAGACTGCTCCACCCCGCAGGCGAATTATAACCGGGTTTGCTGCATTGCGAAAGGGCGGATGACGTGGCTTGCAGGACATACTGGTCCGGAATGGAAAAAGCCGCTGATTCTCTTGCAAGAATCAGCGGCTTTCCGGTATCTGGTTGCGGGGACAGGATTTGAACCTGTGACCTTCGGGTTATGAGCCCGACGAGCTGCCAGACTGCTCCACCCCGCAGGCGAATTATAACCGGGTTTGCTGCATTGCGAAAGGGCGGATGACGTGGCTTGCAGGACATACTGGTCCGGAATGGAAAAAGCCGCTGATTCTCTTGCAAGAATCAGCGGCTTTCCGGTATCTGGTTGCGGGGACAGGATTTGAACCTGTGACCTTCGGGTTATGAGCCCGACGAGCTGCCAGACTGCTCCACCCCGCAGGCGAATTATAGCGGGGTTTGCTGCAATGCGCAATGGCTGACTGGATTACACCGCCGCCAGGCGCCACAGCGAGGTGATTTCCTGCGAGCGGGCCGCGTGCAGGCTGTCCGTGGCGTCCTGCGCGCGCGGGTGCGTGGGTTGCACGTCCAGGCGGTCGACGACCTTCAGGCCTGCCTGTTCTATCCATTCGAGCAATTGCGCGCGCGGGCGCAGCCCCAGGTGCTCGGCCAGGTCCGACAGGATCAGCCAGCCTTCGCCGCTTGGCTCCAGGTGGTCGGCCAGACCGGCAAGGAAGCCGCGCAGCATGCGGCTGTCCGGATCGTAGACGGCGTACTCGATCGGCGAGCTGGGGCGGGCCGGCAGCCATGGCGGATTGCACACGACGAGCGGGGCGCGGCCGGCAGGGAACAGGTCGGCCTGCACCACGTCGACCTTGCCCTGCAAGTCGAGGCGGGCGAGGTTCTCGCGCGCGCAGGACAGGGCGCGCGGGTCCTGGTCGGTGGCGACGATGCGGGCGACGCCGCGCTGTGCCAGCACGGCGGCCAGCACGCCCGTGCCGGTGCCGATGTCGAAGGCCAGGCTGGCGCGCGGCGGCAGGGGCGCATCGGCCACCAGGCCCACGTATTCGCCGCGGATGGGCGCAAACACGCCGTAATGCGGGTGGATGCGCTGGCCCAGGGCCGGCAGTTCCACGCCCGTGCGGCGCCATTCATGCGCGCCGATCAGGCCCAGCAGTTCGCGCAGCGAGGCGACGAACGCCTCTTCACCGCGGCCATACGCTTCATTGCACGCCAGTTTCACGTCCGGCGCGCGGCGCAGCGGAATCGTGTAGTCGGCATCGAACGGCAGCAGCAGCATGGCCAGGGTGCGGGCGCGCTGCGACTGGGCCTGGCGGTGCAGATGGAATGCTTCCGTGGCGGTCGGTTCGGGTTTCGCCAGCTTGGCGGCCTTGGCCTTTTTGCTGGGTTTGTCGTTCTTGTGGTCGGCGCGCCGCGCCAGCGCCTGCAGCAACTGGCGCGCGTTCTGGAAGTCGCCGCGCCACAGCATGGCCGTGCCTTCGCAGGCCAGGCGGTAGGCCTGGTCGGCCGTCGTGCGGTCGTCGGCGATGACGACGCGCCTGGGCGGCGGCATGCCGCTTTCCGAGCGCCAGCGGGCCGAATGTTCGGCGCCGTTTTCGCTCCAGTGGATCTGCGGATGAACGGTAGGGGAAGAAGTGTCGGACATGGGTTTCAATCGATAGAAGGGGGCGCGCGGCATGGTCGCCTGCGCAGGCCGTCTTCCATTATACGTCGCTGGCCGTGCCGTTAGCAGTGTCCGTGCCATAGGCGAGTGCCAGCGCGCGGGCGCGGGCCTGGTCTTCCTTGTCGGATTTGACCGCCGCGTCCGGCCGCACCAGCTTGAGCAAACGCAAGCTCAGGCTGCCTGCCAGGTCGCCATCGTTGCCGCTGGCGCTGGCGCCATCGGACTTGCCCTGATAGAGATTGCCTTGCAATTGCTGGCCCAGCAGCTTGAACAGGTCGTGCAGATTGCCGGCGAAGGTCGTGGCGGGCAACTCTTTGGCGGGCAGGGCGGCGTCATCGGCGGAGCTGGCTTCCTCCGCTGCCTGTTGCGTTTGCTCAAGGACGCCCGCGCTGATGTTCGATTGATACTGCACTTCCACTTCGAAGTCGAAGGTCTGGCCGTCGGCCGTCGTGATCTTGCCCTTGCCGACGAAATGCGCGTTTTCATCGAGGCTGAAAGCGGCCGCGCGGCTGCTGCCTTTGGTGCCCGAGACGCTGGTGCTGCCGCTGCTGACGCTGGAGCCTGCCTGCAGGTCGACGGAATCGAAGGCGATGCTGGCGCCGTCGCCGAACAGCTGGCGCGTCATGTTGGAGAGAAAATCCTGCGCCACGTCGACGGTGGCGTTGCCCAGTGCATCGGTGCGTTGCGACAGTCCCTTGGCCGACAGGTCCAGGCCATTCTTCGACAGGGCCACCACGTCTTGCGCGGTGCGCTGCATCAGGGGCGAGGCGGCCAGGCCGGTGGCGCTGCCGCCCGTGCGGGACGGCTGCTGGCCATTCAGCGTAGTCGAGGCGGGTTGACGGCTGGCAAGGGCGGGAAGCTGGGACATGAACAAATTCCGAGTGAGCAAGTACTCAGTTAACGGCAGTCGTGTCCCATTCTTTAACCATTAGTGGTGGTGCGACCAGCTACCGTCCGCCGACTCCAGGTAGGACTTGACGGCATCGGCCTGGCCCGTGGCGTGGCGCTTGAGTTCGCCGCACGCGCAAATGCCCTGATACGGCTGGATATGCGAGCAGGCGGAGACTTTTTGCAGGTAGACCTGCATGGATTTGTGACATTTGACGCACTTGAAGGTGAGGCTGCGGGCGGCTTTCATGGGATTCCTTGAACTGTTGCGGGGCGTAGCGGTCGGCGACGCGAAGGACGGGATTCTAACCCACTCCGCCCATCGTTACATACTGTTGCAACTGCGCCACGCGCAGGTCAACTGAATCCGCGCCGTGACGTTGAACGTATATAGGAGGCCGACTGGCCGCCATTGAAGAGGTAGCATCATGGAAAAGCGTGACAAGGAACAGCCTGTACAACCTGGCAAGGAATTGGTCAGGAAATGGTTGAAAGCGGAGCTGGAACTGCGCCGCCCCCCGCCCGACCCCGAGCAGATTCGCCGCGAACTGGGCTGGGATCTGCTCAGGCTGTGCCGGGAGCCTGTGCCGCGCTGATACGCCAGTTGACTCCCTAGCGCACCGTCACCACGCTCTTGCCGCCCGACCCCGGCTGCACGAGGATGCGGGTGGCGATGCGCTCCGTCATTTCCTGCACATGCGAGATGACGCCCACCTTGCGGCCCATCGCTTGCAAGCCGTCGAGCGCGTCCATGGCCACGCGCAGGGTTTCCGTATCCAGGCTGCCGAAGCCCTCGTCGATGAACAGCGATTCGACGCGCACGCGGTTCGATGACAGCGAGGCCAGGCCCAGCGCCAGGGCCAGCGAGACGAGGAACGATTCGCCGCCCGACAGCGAGTGCACGGAGCGCAGTTCGCCGCCCATGTCCTGGTCGCGCACCATCAGGCCCAGCGAGGGCTTGTCCGGATTGTCGATGCGTTCGAGCTGGTAGCGCCGCGCCAGGTGCTGCAAATGCGCATTCGCATAGCCGAGCAGCACTTCCAGCGTGAATTGCTGGGCGTAGTTGCGGAACTTCTTGCCGTCGGCCGAGCCGATCAATTCATCCAGGCTGGCCCAGCGCCGTTCGATCGCCGCTTGCGCCTCGATTTGCGCCAGCATCGCTTGCGCGCTGTGGCGTCGCGCGTCGTCCTGCGCGATGGCCAGGCGCAGGCGCGTCGCTTCCTGGTTGGCCGCCTGGCGTTCCAGCAGCAGTGCCTCGAGCGCGGCCTGCAGCGCCGCTGCGTCGCTTTCCAGGCCCTCTGGCGGCTGCGCCAGGTGCGCCGCCAGCTGCTGCCGGCGTTCGGCCAGCACGGAGACGGCCGCCGTGTGGCGGTCCGCGATCACCTGCAGGGCGGCCCGTTCGGCGCGCATGGCTTCCGGCGCGATGGCCAGCTGCGCGCGCAAATCGTCGAGCGTCGCGGGCGCGTGGTCGGGATGGGATCGCTGGAACTGGCGCAGCCAGTCGTGCAGGGCGGCGCTGGCGCCGTGTTCCTGTTCATACAGGGCGGCCAGCCGCTGCGACAGCTGCGCGCACGCTTCTTCCAGACGCGTGCGCTGCTGGCCGGCCGTTTGCGCCGCCGTTTGCTGCTGCGCCAGCAGCTCTCTGGCTGCCGCGATGGCGCCTGCCAGCGTGCGCTCGACGTCGGCCACGCCCTGGCCCTGCCATAGCGCGTTGCGTTCGGTTTGCAGTGCCGCCAGTTGCTTGTCGGCGGCGGCAAAGGCGGCGTTGGCCTCCTGCGCTGTTTGCTGCGCCTTGGCGGCGCCCAGCAGCGCCGCTTCCAGCTGCGCTGCCAGCGTCGCCAGCGCGTGGCCGCGGTGTTCCTGGTCCGCCTGCTGTTTCAGCCATTGCCGGCTTTCCCCCTCGCGCGCCGCGCGGAAGGCGGCCGGGCCGGCGCGCCAGCTGTCTTTCCAGTCCTCGGCGCCGTCGGCGTCGGCAAAGGCGGCATCGAGCTGCGCCAGCAAGGCGTCGAGCGCGGCGCGCGCCGTCCCGGCCTTGTCGGCATTGCCCGCTTGCTGCGCCTGCAGCTGCGCCAGCCGCACCTGCGCGTCGGTGACGGTGCTTGTGCAGCGCGCGTGGTCGCTGGCCGCCAGTTCATGCGCCGCCTGCGCCTGCTCGCGCCGCGCGCCGGCCTGGCGCAGCGCCGTCTCCTGCTGCGCCAGCGCCTGCAAACCGGCCGCATTGGCCGCCAGCTGCCGCGCGAACCAGTCCGCGCGCTGGTTTGCCTGCGGCAGTTGCAGGGTATCCGCATGCGGCTGCCATTGTGCGTTCAGGCTGTCGATGGCGGGCGGCAGGGCCGCCAGTTCGGCATTCGTTTGCGCCTGTTCGCGCGCCATCGCGGCCAGCGCCGCCTTGTGCGTGGCCAGCCGCTCCAGGTTGCCGCGCGCCTGCGTGCGGCAGGCCAGCACTTCATCCTGCAAGCTGGCCAGCATCGCCTGCAAGGCGTGATCGGCGTGGCTGTACGGGTGTTCCAGCGCGCCGCAGACGGGGCAGGGCTGCCCGTCCTGCAAATTGGCCCGCAGCTGCTCGACGCTGGCCGCGCATGCCGCTTCCGCGCCTTTCAAGGATTTTTCCGCCTGCGCCAGGCGCGCTTCCAGCAGCGGCGTTTGCGCCGCTGCCGCCGCCAATGCCGTGCTTTCCGTTTGCGCGGCCTGCGCCAGCTGGGCCGCCCTGGCTTGCCAGTGCGCCAGCGCCTGCTGCTGGCGCGCCAGTTCGCTCCAGGTCTTTTCCGCGCTGGTCAAGCTGCGCGCGTGCGCCTCCAGCTGGCCGCGCTGTTCCTGCAGCCCCTGGCCATCGATGGCTTGCACGGCCGCCAGCGCCTCGCGCCGCTGCGCATCGCGCACGGCCAGGGCGGCGGCGGCGCCGGCCAGCGCCGCTTGCGCCGCCTGCGTGGCGTCTAAGGCCTGGCGCACCTGCTGTCTTGACTCGGCCATGCCGGCGTCGGCCGCAGCGGCTTGCGCGGCCGCCTGGCCGGCCTGGACAAACAATTGATCCCACAACTGCCACGATTGCGCCAGCGCCTGCCATTGCTGGCGCGATGTCAGCCACAGGCGGCCCGCTTCCTGTTCCGCCTGCAAGGCGTGCTGGCGCTGCTGCAGCGCATGCAGCGCGGCGCGCGCCGAATCGTTGGCCTGGTCGGCGGCCCGGGCGCCGTCTTGCGCCTGGCGGTGCGCGGGCACCTGTGCCGCAATGCCGGCGTCAAGCGCCTTGGCCCGGTCGAGCAGGGGCGCCGCATCGCGCTGCGCCGCTTCCCGGGCCAGCAAGGCCGCTGCCGCCTGCTGCACGGCCTGCGCCAGCTGCGCCTCGGCGGCCACGGCTTGCGCCGCCTGCAGGCGCGACGCTTCCAGCGCGGCGCCGCTGCCGGCAATGTCGCCGGCCAGGCGCGCCACCTCGTCGCAGAGGGGACGCGCCGGCTGCAGCAATTCCCACTGCGCCAGCGCCGTCTGGCGCGCCTGCGCGGCGGCACGTTCGGCATCCGCGCCGCCCACTGCTTCCTGCGCCGCCGCCACCTGGGTTTGCAGCTTGTCGGTCTCGTGGTGCCAGCGCTGCTGCTGTTCCAGCACGGTCTTGCGCAGATCGACGGTGTGCAGGGCGGCTTCGGCGGCGCTGCCCTGCGCCTCGGTGTCGGCCCGTTCTTGCGGCGACAGGGGGCGCTGGTCGGCCAGTTTTTCGCCCAGGCGTTCGAGAACCTGCTTTTCCTTTTTCGCCCGCTCGAAGGCGCGCATGGAAATGTCCGTATAGATGCTGCTGCCCGTCAGGGTTTCCAGCAGCTCGCCCCGTTCATTGTCTTCCGTCTTGAGGAAGGTGGAAAACTCGTTTTGCGCCAGCAGCACGGCGCGCGTAAACTGGTCGAAGGACAGGCCGATGCGCTTTTCGATCTCTTCCTTCACTTCCGTCTTGGTGCCGCCGATCGCTTGCAGCGCAGGCAGCTGGTGCAAGCTCATGGCGGTCGCCTGCAGCGCGCCCTCGGCCCGGGTGCGCGAGCGGCGCACGCTCCAGCGCGCGCGGTAGCTTGCGCCGTCGTTGCCGACGAAATCGACCTGCGCATAGCCTTCGGGCGTGCCGCGGCGCAGCAGGGTGCGCGTATCCTGGGCGCCGACGGTTTCCTTGCCCACGTCGGGCAGGGCGCTGCCCCGGCCCAGCACTTTCAGCAGGCGCGGCGTGGCGTCGTACAGGGCCAGGCACAGCGCATCGAGCAGCGTGCTCTTGCCCGCGCCCGTGGGCCCGCTGATGGCGAACAGGCCGGATGACGCCAGCGGCTCCTGCTGGAAGTCGACTTCAAATTCGCCGGCCAGCGAAGCCAGGTTCTTGCCGCTGATTTTGAGGATTTTCATGGTTCTTCAGGTATGTTCAGGCGCCGGGCAACAGCAGTTCGGCCAGGGCCGAGAGGAGTTCGGGCGGCGCTTCCTTCACGTACTTTTGCTGGTACAGGCGGCGGAAGATATCGTCGGGCTGCAACTGGCCCAATTGGTCGAGCGTCATGTTTTCGGGGGCGCTGCTGCGCGCGCCGCTCGATGTTTCGATCTTCGCCAGGCGCACGGGTTTGCCGTCGAGCGCCGTCTCGATGCGCGTGCGCAGGCCCGGTTCGGGCGCGTCCAGGCGCACGCGCACTTCCAGGAACGGCTGCGCCTCGGTGAGAGAGTCCGGCACGTCGAGGGCGGCCAGCTGCGCCAGCACCTCGTTGATGGGCGCCGGCGTGGCCGGTATGCGCAGCAGGGGTACGGCGCGCGGCACCTCGATGGCGCGCACCTCGCGTAGCTGCTCGCCGTCGAGGTCGAGGCACAGCACCTGGTGGCGGTAGTTCACTTCGGCAAACGACAGGGGGATCGGGCTGCCGCAATAGCGGATGTGTTCCTGGCCGCCCACGGCCTGCGCCTTGTGCAAATGGCCCAGCGCCGCGTAGGCGATGGCGGCGTCAAAAATCCCCGAGGGCAGCATTTCCGTGCCGCCGATGACGATGCGCCGTTCGGAATCGTTCGACATTTCGCCGCCCACCATGTGGCAGTGGCCCATGGCAAGGATGGCTTGCCCGGGCTGGCGGCGCGCCAGCGCCAGGTCCGCCAGCTGGCGGTACAGCAGGGCGATGCCGCCCAGGTAGGCGTCCTGCGTATCGCCGGCCGTCAGTTTCGGCACGTCGCCGGGGCGCAGGAAGGGCACGGCCAGGCACCAGGCCCGCACCTGGCCATCGCTGCCGGTGAGCGGCAGCAGCAGGCGTTCCAGGTCGATATTGCCCGCTGCATCGCGCAGCAGGTGGCCGATGACGTGGGTGCCATGCGCGGCCAGCAGGGGGGCCGGCGCTTCCAGGCGGCCCGCCGAATCGTGGTTGCCGGCGACGATGACCAGCTGCAGCGCGGGCAGGCGCGCGCGCGCCTGCTGCAGGAATACATACAGTTGCTTTTGCGAGGCGGCCGACGGGTTGGCGTTATCGAACACGTCGCCCGCCACCAGCAGCACGTCGACCTGTTCGGCCACGAGGGTGTCGAGCAGCCAGTCGAGGAAGCGCTGGTGTTCGTAGCCCCGCTCATAGTTGTGCAGGGTCTGGCCCAGATGCCAGTCGGAAGTGTGCAGCAGGCGCATGATGGGGCAAGGGTAGGGAAGACAGGCGCCAATATAGCTGAAATGAGGCAGGTACTGGAGAGTTGAACGAATTTCGAAGAGCGTTTTCGATTTTTATCGATACATCCAGAGTGCCTGAAAAACGTTCAGGGCAAGGCGTAGTGCCGTAGGCAGTACGAATAGTACGGCAAGGCACTGCAACGCAGCCATGGACGTTTTCTCAGGTGCTCAAGCAGTCAGCACGCCGGCCCTGTAGGTATTGCGCCCATCCTGCTTGGCCTGGTACAGCAGCACGTCGGCACGCTGCAGCAGCACGGCGGGGGAAATGTCTTCGTCGCGGTAGAAGGCCAGGCCGATGCTGGCGGAAATGCGCACGGTGATGCCGTCGAGCTCGAACGGCTGCTGCATGGCGGCGACGATTTTTCCCGCCAGGACGGCCGCGTCGTCGGGCCGGGTGATCTGCTCCATGATGATGGTGAATTCGTCGCCGCCCAGGCGGGCGATGATGTCGGTGGCGCGCATGGTCTGCGTCAGGCGCTGGGCGAATGCGCGCAGCAGGGCGTCGCCCGTGCCGTGGCCGTGCGTGTCGTTGACGGGCTTGAAGCGGTCGATGTCCATGTACATGACGGCCATCAGGTGCTGCTGCTGGCGGCTCGCGTGCATGGCGTCGCTGAGCTTTTGCTGGAAGCCGGCGCGGTTCGACAGGCCCGTGAGCGCGTCGACCTGGGCCAGTTTCAGCAGCCGCTGTTTTTCGCGCTTTTGCACGGTGATATCCTGGCGCATCACGTGAAATCCCACCACCTGCAGCCGGTCTTCACCGATCTGCGGGATGTAGATCACTTCCATGCAGCGTTCGATGCCTTCCTTTTCGTCCTCCTCCTCGAAGCTCAGGGTCTCGCCGTCCAGCACTCTTTCGATATACGGCGCCACCGTGCGGTAGCGGGCTGCGCCGACCGTCTCGAGCACGCTCCTGCCCAGCACCTGGGTGCCTGTCAGGCCGAATTCGCGCTCGTAGGCGATGTTCAGGAAGCGGTAGACCTGGTCCGCGTCGATGTAGGCGATCATGGCCGGCAGGGTGTCGGCGATGGTGCGCAGGCGCGCCTCGCTCTCCAGCAGCGCCACTTCCGATTCGCGCAGGGTGGTGATGTCGTCCAGGCTGCCCACGTAGCCTTCGATCCGGCCGTCGACGAGGATGGGGGCGATTTTGACGGAAACCCATACCAGCTTGCCGTCGCGGTGCAGGCAGCGCAGGGTGGACTGGAACGGCGCATGGCTGCGCGTGAGCTGCTCCAGCGCCACGTGCATGCGCGGATAGTCGTCCGGATGCAGGGCGCTGGTCCAGCCGGCGCCCAGGGCGGCGGCGCGCGGCAGGCCCGTGATGGCTTCGAAGGTGCGGTTGACGTAAGTGCAGCGGCGCTGGCGGTCCAGGCGCACCACTCCCAGCGGCGAGGCGTCGTTGACGGCCGCCAGTTCGGCCTGTTTCTGGCGCAGTTCCAGTTCCTGCTGGCGGCGCTGCGAGATGTCCTCGGCGATGCACAGGATATGCTCGACCTGCTGGCGCTCGTCGAACACGGGCACGGAGACGGCGTGCAGGTAGCACAGACCGCCATCTGGCAGGCGCAGCGGCTTTTCGCTATGGTCGATGACGCCGCGCTCGGCCAGGATGGCGCGGTCATCCTGCGCGTCGTGCAGACCGAAATCGGCAGGAAACGCCGCGCAGTCGGTCTTGCCGATGACGTCGTCTGCCAGGTAGCCGGTAATGTCCTCGGCGGCCTTGTTCCACACTTCCATCTGGCCGAAGTTTTCCGGGCGCGCGCTTTTCACGTACACCAGCACCGGCAGGTGGTCGATCAGCGACTGCAGGAAGCTGCGGTTATCCTGCAGCGCCAGTTCGTCGTGCTTGCGCGCGCTGATGTCGCGCGAGGTGACGGCCACGCCGTCGGTGATGGGCACCACCTGGTGGCGCAGCCAGCGCGTGCCGCCCGAGGCCAGTTTCAGCTCGAATTCGTCTTCCAGCGGCTGGCCCGTTTCCATCACCAGCACGAAGCGCTTGAAAAAGCGTTCGCCGCGCAGCAGCGGCACCTGCGGCAGCACGCGCTGGCCCAGCAGTTCCGAGCGCGGCTTGCCCAGCATGTCGGCGGCCCGTTCGTTGATGTCGGCGAAAATGAAGTCCTCCACCGGCTTGCCCGGCGCCGGGCGCCAGGCCTTGAGCAGCAGCACGGCGTCGAGGCTGCCCTGGTGCGCCGCGCGCAGCAGGGCCTGCGTTTCCTTGGCCTGGCGGATGCTGCGGCGCAGGCGCGCGCTCTGGCTCGCCAGCAGTGCCGTGAAGCCCGCAATCAGCACGCTGGCGGCGATCAGCGCGCCCAGATATGCAAGGCGGCGATGCTCGAAGCGGGCCAGGGCGGTGGCGCGGCTCACGCCCACCACGGCGAGCAGCGGATAGCGGGGCAGTTCGCGGTAGCTGTAGATGCGCGAGGTGGCGTCGACGGGCGGCTCGATCTCCAGTTCCTCGGGCGCGTGCAGGGGCGCGCCGGGCATGCGGAAATCGATGCGGTCGCTGATGAGCAGCTGCTCGCCGATGCGTCCCACCGTCAGGCCGCTGTCGCGCGCCACCAGCATCAGCGCATCGTGTTCGTCGAGGTTCAGGCGGTCGTAGTCGTCGACGAAATAGGTGGGGTCGACGTGGATGATGATGGCGCCGGCGAAGCGTCCCTGGGCATCGTTCAGGCGGCGCGCCATGCGGATGGTCCAGTGCTTGCTGTCCACGTCGAGCATGGGCGTGTCGACCAGGGCCGTGTCGGCCGGGTTGGCGGCCAGCGTCCGGAAGAACGCTTGCCTGGCCAGCTTTTCCGGAAAATACGCGTTGGCGCTGTCGATCACGTTGCCCTGCGCGTCGACCAGCGCGATCGGCAGTTCCAGTTTCGACGGCAGCACGCTGTCGAGCAGGCCCTGGCGGCGCGTGAATTCATTGAGGCGCAGGCTGCCGCTCGATTCCTCGTATTTGAGCTTGAACAGCTGCGTGGCATGGTCGGTCTGGCGCAGGATGAAACTGGTATGGTCGGCCAGCGTGCGCGCCAGCGACTGGCTGCCGGCCACGGCGTCGCGCACGGCGCTGGTCTGTTCCTGGCCGATCTGGTAGATGACGGCGCCCCACAGCACCAGCAGCAAAAGCAGTGCGAACAGGGGAACCAGGCTGATGCCGTAAAGGCGGCTGGCAAGGCGTTGCAGGGGTCTCGTTATCGATATCACGGGCGCTTGCAGGCTAGGGTCATGGAAAAGGGGAAGTGAGGCGTGGCGCGCATGATAGCCGAAATAAGCGGCCTTGCGCTGAAGCTGTTGCCGTCACTCCCATCGTCTGCTCGTGGTCTGTCGCTGGCCTTATTTTGCGTTAAATCAAGTACCTGTGGTGCCGCGCACGTTAAAAAAAGCACGCCACCCCCGGCACGGGCTGGCGCAGTGGCAGAAAAAGTACAATTGCGCCCCCATCCTCATTAAAATAGGCGCTTCTTCCTTCCATATCGAAAGTTGTCATGCAGAGTAAAAAGCCCGACGCGGCAAGACTGGACAAGATCGTGGCCGAAGCGCGCCGCGCCGCCGACCAGCGCGAGAGCGGCTACCGCGAGCGTTCGCTGAAGATGTATCCGTGGGTGTGCGGCCGCTGCATGCGCGAATTTACGCGTGCCAACGTGCAGCAGCTGACGGTGCACCACCGCGACCACAACCACGACAACAATCCGCCCGACGGCAGCAACTGGGAGCTGCTGTGCCTGTATTGCCATGACAACGAACACTCGCGCTACCTGGAGGCGGACCGTGGTGCCGGCCTGCTGTCGGCCGAGGTGGCGCCCGCCACGCACAATCCCTTCGCCGCGCTGGCCGGCCTGATCAAGAAGAAGGACTGAGCGGCCCGCGCCGCTTCCCCCCCATGCGCATCCTGCTGACCGAAGACGACCCGCAGCTGGGCCGCGCCACGCAGATCGGCCTGGAACAGGGCGGCTACGCCGTCGACTGGGTCACGAGCGCCGAACACGCGCACACGGCCGTGCGCCTGCACGACTATGGCTGCATCCTGCTCGACCTGGGCTTGCCGGGGCAGGATGGGATGCAGGCGCTGGGCGTGCTGCGCGACAATGGCTACAGCGGCGCCGTGCTGGTCGTCACGGCGCGCGACCAGGTGGGCGAGCGCATCGCCGGCCTGGACGCGGGCGCCGACGACTTTATCGTCAAACCGTTCGACCTCGATGAACTGGCCGCGCGCATCCGCAGCGCCTGCCGCCGCGCCGCCGGCCGCCTGCGCGAAAATCTCGTGCATGGCGACCTGGTGCTCGATATCGCCGACCGGCAGGTGACGCAGGGGGGCGTGCCCGTGACCCTGACGGTGAAGGAGTTCCGCATCCTGCAATTGCTGCTGGAGCACGGCGGCCGGGTCCTGAGCCGGGAACAGCTGGAGAAAAACCTGTACAGCTGGGGCGGCGAAGTGGAAAGCAATGCCGTGCAGGTGCACATCCACCACCTGCGCAAGAAGCTGGGGCGGGATTTGATACGCACCGTGCATGCGATCGGTTACTGTATTGATAAAGCGCAAACGGCTTGACGAAAAAACGGGCCGCCCTTGGGCAGCCCGTTCGATGCAGACGCGGATGACGCCTTACATCATCAGAAGTCCACGGTGGCCGACAGCCACAAACGGCGTCCGTCCAGGCTGTTGACGTAGCGGTTGGCGTAGTTCAAGGCCGGTGCGCGGTACGCCTGGTAGTCGATGAAGTCCTTGTTGAGCAGGTTGTACACGGCCGCGTTCAGGGTCACGCGCTTGTTCAACTGGTAACTGCTGCCCAGGTGCAACATGGTGTAGCCCTTGTAGTCGCCCAGCGTGGCCTTGGCGGCGCGCGTGGCGGCCGACGTGCCCGGATCGCGGAAACGCTCGCTGCGGTACTCGGCGCGCAGCCAGCCGTTCCAATCGCGCGAGATATCCCAGCTCAAACGGGCGTTGACGGCGTGCTTGGGCGTGTCGCTCAGCGGTTTGCCCGCATTGCTGCCGCTTTTCTGTTCGCTTTCCGTGTAGGTGTAGTTGGCGCTGGCCGACAAGGTCTTGCCCAGCGGAAAGCGCGTGTTCAGCTCGACGCCGCGTGTGACGGCCTCATCCACGTTGACGGACTGGCCGAACGCATCGACATTGGGCCAGTTGCCGAAGCTGACGCAGCCGGGACGGTTGGGCGAAGGACGGTAGCTGCAATTGACGAGGCCCGTGCCCGTCGTGATCTTGTCCTTGAAGGTATTGTTGAACACGGTGCCGCTGGCCGTCCAGCCGGCCAGGTTGTCGAAGTAGGCGCCGATTTCCGCCGTCGTGCTCGTTTCCGGCTTCAGGTTCGGGCTGCCGACGAGGGGAATCGTGCCCTGGCCGCCGAAACCGTTGATGCCCGGCGACAGTTGTTCCACGCGGGGCGTCTTGTAGCCCTTGCTGACGCCGCCCTTGACGGTCCAGCTGGTCGTGGCGTTCCACACGGCATAGGCACGGGGGCTGGTCTGGCCGCCGAAGATGCTGTGATCGTCATAGCGGGCGCCGAAGGTCAGCGCGAGATGCTCCAGCGCCTGCCATTCGTCTTCCACGAACAGGGCTTTTTGCGTGAATTCGAATTTCTTCGGCGCCACGCCGTCCGTCATTTCCGCTTTCCACCATTGCGCGCCGACGGTCGCCATGTGCTTGCCCAAAGGCATGACCAATTTACTGTCGAAGACCTGGCTTTCCACTTCCAGCGTGCGCGCGCTGCCGGCCACGGCCCCCGGCGTGCCCGGTGGAATCGTGCGGCCCAGGGTTTCCGTCTTGTTCACCATGTAGCTGCTGTCCAGGGTGCCGAAGCCGAAGCGGCCCGTGTGCGACAGGGTCCACTGGTCGCGCTTGTATTTCTGTTCGGGGCCGTAGCCGCCCTGCACGGTCTTGGTGCCGAGCTGGCCGCGCGAATTGTCGTACGTCTGGCGGCCCGCGTCGGCGTCGAGGATGACGGTGTGGTAGCGGTTCGGCGTCAACGCCAGGCGCGCGCCGAAGTTTTCAATGTCCGCGCGCACGGGGTTGGCGCCCATGCTGGTGGATTGTTCCGCGCCGGCCGCGTCGTTGTAGCGGATGTCGGCCGCATCGCGGCGCTGCTTGCTGCCGCGCAGGGACAGGCCCAGCAGGTCGTTGGCGATGGGGCCGCTCACGTAGAAGCGGCCGCTTTTCACGTCGCCAAAGTCCGATTCCTGCTGCAAGGTATAGTCGGCCGAGACGGAGCCCGTCCATTGCTGGCCCACCTTGCGCGTGATGATGTTGATCACGCCGCCCATGGCGTCCGAGCCGTACAGGGTCGACATGGGGCCGCGGATGATCTCGATGCGCTCGATGGCGGCCAGCGGCGGCATGAAGCTCGTCTGCGTGCCGCCGAAGCCGTTCGGCGTGACGTTGCCGGCCGCGTTCTGGCGCCGTCCGTCGATCAGCACCAGCGTGTAGTCGCTGGGCATGCCGCGGATGCTGATGTTCATGCCGCCCGTCTTGTCGCCCGCCGCGCCCACGTCGATGCCTTCCACGCTTTCCAGCGCCTGCGTCAGGTTGCCGAAGCGTTCCTTCGACAGCTCCTCGCGCGTCAGCACCGTGATCGACGCGGGCGCCTGTTTGATATCCTGCTCGAAGCCGGACGCGGAAACGACCACTTCCGGCATGCTGGCAGGCGCACCCGTCTGTGCATGGGCTGGCAGGCAGGACAGGGCGGCAAGTGCCAGGGCAAGCGTGGTGGAACGCGGCAGGTGCGCGCGGCGGGGGCGGTTGGACATGCAAACTCCTGAAGGGTTGATTGGTTACGGGTCTGTATTTCTGAGGGAATGGGAATCATGAAGGCAATAAGAATCATTTACAATTGCGGCCATGGCTTCCCAAAAAATATTTCGTTCCGGAGCATGCGCAGAAGTTCTTAAGAGATTCTTAACAAGCTGGCCGCATCATGCCCACCCGTCACCGCCCCAGCCCATGCGGATGGCTGTCAGCGCAAGGGGCTTGCAAACAGCGGCCGGTCTGGCGGCGGCATGAGCGTTGCCGCCTTGAAAACCTGGTCCTTGCGGCGTACCCTGCTGACGGTTCTGCTGGGCCTGACGCTGGCCCTGTGGGCGGGCAGCGCCGCCATCGTGTATGTGGAGGCGCGCCGGGAAAGCCAGGAGCTGTTCGACCAGTCGCTGACCGAGACGGGCCATCTGCTGCTGTCGCTGGTGGAAAAGGACGTGCGCGAACATGGCTTGACGGGGCCGATCGACCTGCCCCTGCGCGGCCAGCGCAATCCCCACCAATACCTGCTGTTCAAGGTGCGCGACGCCCGGCAGCGCGTGCTGTACCGCAATGACGCGGCGTCCGACATCGCCCTGTCGCGCAGCGCGCCCGACGGCCTGTCCTGGACCACGATAGGCGGCCAGCGCTGGCGTCTGTTCTCGCTGTGGGACCCGCAGCGCACGCTGCAGCTGCTGGTGGCCGAGCCGACCAGCCACCGCGACGACATCAGCCGCGGCTTCTTTTACCGCATCGCGCTGTTCGGCCTGTTGCTGGCGGCGCTGGCCGCCATCGCCATCTGGTGGAGCATCCACCGCGTGTTTCGCGTGCTGCAGGGGTCCGCCGGGGAAGTGTCGGCGCGCACGCCCGATGAGCTGGCCGACGTCAGGCTGGCCGGCGCGCCCGCCGAGCTGCATCCGCTGCTGCTGGAAATTAACCGCCTGTTCGGCAGGGTGCGGCACAGCCGCGACAATGAACAGCGCTTCACGGCCGATGCGGCGCACGAACTGCGCACGCCGCTGGCCGCCATCAAGACCAATCTGCAAGTGCTGCAGCGGGCCCGCAGCGGGGCCGAGCGCGAGGAATTCATCGCCGCCCTGGGCGCCAGCGTGGAGCGCGCCACGCGCCTCGTCAACCAGTTGCTGGCGCTGGCGCGGCTGGACCCGCAGTCCCAGGAGCCGCGGCTGGCGCCGGGCGACCTGGCGGCCCTGCTGGAGGAACAAGGCATGCAGTGGCGGGAATGGAGCGACCAGCATCAGCTGTCGTTGACCGTGAGCGTTGCCCCGGCGCCGTGCGCGCTCGATGCGGACAGCCTGCGGATGCTGCTGCGTAACCTGGTCGAGAACGCGCTGCGCTACACGCCGGCGCCGGGTGGCGTCGTCGTCAGCTGCGGCGTGCAAGACGGGCGCAGCTACCTGCGCGTGGCCGATACGGGACCGGGCATCGCCGAAGAACTGCATGAGCGCGCGTTCGAGCGCTTCGTGCGCCTGGGCGGCGCGCAGCTGCCCGGCAGCGGGCTGGGCCTGTCCATCGTGCGCCGCATCGCCGAACGGCATGGCGCGCAGATTGTTCTGGGCCTTGGCTTGCAGGGCAGGGGGCTGGCCGTGACGCTTGTGTTTCCCGCAACGTAGCGTGGCCGCCGGTTGCGCGTTCCGATAGCGATAAAACGCACAAGGCGCGTCCGGAATGCGGTATCTTTCTGTTATGCACAGTCCAGATCTCTCCATTCCTCCCGAGCTCCCCCCGCTATCGCTGGCCGCCGCGCGCGCCCTGCACCTGGCCGCCCAGGGCCTGCTGCAGGCGCGGCGTAAAAAAGCCGTGAAGGCCGACGTGCTGGCCGCCATCCGCCAGATGGGCGTGCTGCAGATCGACACCATCCACGTGGTGGCGCGCAGCCCCTACCTGGTGCTGTGGAGCCGGCTGGGCGACTATCCGCAGCCGTGGCTGGAGCAATTGCTGGCCGAGGGCGCGCTGTTCGAATACTGGGCGCATGAAGCCTGCTTCGTGCCCATCGAAGACTATGGCCTGTACCGCCACCGCATGCTCGACCCGGCCGCCATGGGCTGGAAGTATTCGGTCAAATGGATGGCCGAGCAGGGCGACGCCGTGGCGGCGGTACTCGACCACATCCGCGCCAACGGCGCCGCCCGTTCGGCCGATTTTGAACGCACGGATGGCCAGGCGGGCGGCTGGTGGAGCTGGAAGCCGGAAAAACGCTCGCTGGAAGTGCTGTTTACGTCGGGCGTGCTGATGATCGCCAAGCGCCATCGGTTCCAGCGCTATTACGACCTGGCCGAACGGGTGCTGCCGGGCTGGGATGACAGCCAGCTGCCGTCCGCGCACGCGGTGCGCCGCCGTCTGCTGCTGGCCAGCGTGAAGGCGCTGGGGCTGGCGCGGGCCGGCTGGATCAGCGACTACTTCCGCACGAAACAGGCGCGCGCCAGCCTGGCCCACGATCTGCAGGCGCTGGTGGACGAGGGCACGCTGCTGCGCTGCACGGTGGACGGCTGGGCAGACGCCGTCTATGTGCATGCGGATCACGCGGAGCTGGCGCGTCATGCCGCCGCCGGCAAGCTGGCACCCACCCTGACGACGATTTTATCGCCGTTCGACCCCGTCGTGTGGGACCGGCGCCGCGCGCTGGAACTGTTCGGTTTCGACTACCGGCTCGAATGCTATACGCCCGTTGAAAAACGCCGCTATGGCTATTTCACCCTGCCGATCTTGCGGCGCGGCGCGCTCGTGGGGCGCCTGGACGCCAAGGCGCACCGCGCGCAGGGGCGCTTCGAGATCAAGTCGCTGGCGCTGGAAGAGGGCGTGCGCCTGAGCCCCCGCCTGGCGCAGGACGTGGCCGGCGCCGTGCGGCGCCTGGCGCTCTGGCATGCCTGCCCGGAGATTGATATTGCGCAAGCGCAGCCGGCAGACTTCGGTGCGCAGCTGGCCGCCGCCCTGCAGGACGGCCACGGGGAAAGGCGGGCCGCATGACGCTGCCACCGGCACCGCCCGACCTGCTCGACGCCGATGGCGTGCCCTGTTTTGGCCGCTACACGGGGCAATTGAACGCCTTCGACTGGGCCGCGCTGGCGCCGCCGCACGCGCGCGGCGCACTCTGGCGTCTGTTCCACCACAAGCGCTGGCATTACGTGGCCCTGTCCACGCCCGCCGTGTTCTGCGGCGTGGCCATCGTCGACCTGGGCTGGACCAGCACGGCCTTCGCCTACGCCTTCGACCGCCACAAGGGCAAGATCGTGGCCAGCTTTTCGCAGGATGGCATCCCCGGCCTGTGCGCCACGGTGGCGCCGCATGCCGGCGCCTCCAGCCGTTTTCGCTTCCTCTCGCACCTGATCTCCATCGAGGCGCAGCCGCAGCAGCGCTACCGCCTGCAGCTCGATTGCGGCCATTTCGGCATCGATGCGGAATGCGGCCCGCCCGTGGCGCCCACCCTGCTGGCCGTCGGGCCCGTGGGCGAGGGCGGCAGCGTGCATGCGACGCAAAAGTCGGGCGGCCTGCCCTTGTGGGGCAGCGTGCGCTGCGGCGCCGTCGGCTACAGCCTGGACGACGGCGTGGCCAGCTTCGATTACTCGAACGGCTTGCTGGCGCGCGAGACGGAATGGCGCTGGGCCTCGGCGCACAGCCTGGACCTCGGTTTCAACCTGCAGGCCGGCTATTTCGGCGCGCATGAAAACGCGCTGTGGCTCGATGGCCTGCTGTATCCGCTGGGCCGTGCGCATTTCGACTTCAACCCCGATAACCCGCTGGCGCCGTGGCATGTGTGGACGGACGACGATTTGCTCGACCTGCACTTCAGGCCGGAAGGAGCGCGGCGCGAGGACAAGAACCTGTGGATCGCCGCCAGCCGCTACATCCAGCCCATCGGCACGTTCAGCGGCTGGGTGCGCGCCAGCACCGACAGTCCCAAGCGCATCGTGGCGCAGCTGGCGGGCGTGACGGAAAGCCACCGCTCGCGCTGGTAGGCGCGCGCGGTTTTTTCGTGAAACGCTTTGCAAAGTCAAATTTTTTTGGCAATGCATCCTATACACTGGCGCAGCCACTCCGGCAATCCCGCTCCGGCAATCCATGAGGCCAGAACATGAGTATCCGTAATCTCGACAAGCTGTTCAAGCCGGCCTCGGTGGCCCTGGTCGGCGCCACGGCGCGCGAACGCAAGCCGGGCGCCATCGCCCTGTACAACCTGCTGGGCGGCGGCTACCAGGGAGACATCTGGCCCGTCAATCCCAAGTACGACGAGCTGATGGGCCTGAAATGCTACCGCAAGCTGGCGCACTTGCCCAAGGCGCCGGACCTGGCCATCATCTGCACGCCGCCGGCCACCATCACGGCCCTGATCCGCGAGCTGGGGGCGCTGGGCACGCGCGCCGTCATCGTCATGACGTCGGGCCTCGACCCCGTGCGCGAGCAGTCGCTGCGCCTGGCCATGCTGAAGGCGGCGAAACCGCATCTGCTGCGCATCCTCGGCCCCAACAGCATGGGCTTGCTGGTGCCGCAACTGGGCTTGAACGCCAGCTTCGCCCACCTGGGCGCGAGCAAGGGCAAGATCGCCTTCGTGTCGCAGTCGGGGGCGCTGGTGTCCGGCGTGCTCGACTGGGCCAATGCGCACGGCGTGGGCTTTTCCAAGTTCATTTCGCTGGGCGGCAGCTACGACATCGATTTTGGCGACCTGCTCGACTACCTGGCCGGCGACGTCGACACGGCCGCCATCCTGCTGTACATGGAAGACATCCAGGCGGCGCGCAAATTCATGTCGGCGGCTCGCGCAGCCGCGCGCAGCAAGCCCGTCATCGTGCTGAAGGCGGGACGCGAGGCGGAAGGCGCGGCCATGGCGGCCTGGCATACGGGCGCGCTGGCCGGCTCGGACGCCGTGTACGACGCGGCCATCCGCCGCGCCGGCATGCTGCGCGTGTATTCGGCCGAAGAGCTCTTCGACGCCGTGGAAACGCTCACGCACATCCGCTCGCAGCGCGGCGAGCGCCTGGCGATCCTGTGCAACGGCGGCGGCCTGGGCGTGATGGCCACCGATGCGCTGGTGGGCAGCGGCGGCAAGCTGGCCGAACTGTCGCCCGACACCGTGATCGCCCTGGAAAAGGCCTTGCCACGGGGCTGGTCGCATGACAACCCCGTCGGTCTGCCCGGCGACGCGGCCGTGCAGCGCTACGCCGACGCCATCGTGCCCCTGCTCGACGAGCCGCAGGCGGACGCCCTGCTGCTGCTGCACGCGCCCACGGCCATGGTTTCGTCGATCGACATCGCCGAAGCCGTCACGCCGCTGATCAAGGCCACCTCGCGCACGGTGCTGTCGTGCCTGTTGGGCGGCACTACCGTGGCGCCCGCGCGCCAGGTTTTTAATCGCGCCGGCATCCCCACCTACGACACGCCGGAAAAAGCCGTGCATGGCTTCATGCAGATCGTGCAGTACCGGCGCAACCAGGAAACCCTGATGCAGGTGCCGGCGCAGCTGCCCATGTCGGCCACGCCGCGCCGCGCTAGGGTGCGCGAAATCGTCGCCGCCGCGCTGGCCGCCGGCCAGACGGTGCTTGGCGAATGCCGCTCGAAGGAGATTCTGGCCGCCTACGGCATTCCCGTGGCCACCACGCGCATGGCGGCCGACGTGGAAGCGGCGCTGGCCGTGGCGGCGGACATCGGCTATCCCGTCGCGCTGAAGATCCATTCGCCCGACATCGCCCATAAATCCGACGTGGGCGGCGTGGCGCTCGACCTCGACACGCCCGACATCCTGCGCACTGCCGCCGCCGCCATGGAGAAGCGCGTGCGGCGCATGCGTCCCGACGCGCTGATCGACGGTTTTACCGTGCAGCAGATGGCGCGCCGGCCGCAGTCGCATGAACTGATCGTCGGCGTCACGACGGACGCCGCCTTCGGCCCCGTGATCCTGGTGGGGCAGGGCGGCATCGCCGTGGAAGTGACGGCCGATCACGCCATCGGCCTGCCGCCGCTGAACATGGTGCTGGCGCGCGACATGCTGGCGCGCACGCGCGTGTCGAAACTGCTGGCCGGCTACCGCAACCAGCCGCCGGCCGACATCGACGCCATCTGCTACACGCTGATCCAGGTGGCCGAACTGGTGGCCGACATCGGCGAGCTGGCTGAACTCGACATCAACCCGCTGGTGGCCGACGCGGACGGCGTGATCGCCCTCGACGCGCGGATCCGTCTGCAGCCGGGCCAGAAGAGCGACCGCCTGGCCATCCGCCCGTATCCGCAGGAGCTGGAAGAGCAGGTGACGTGGATGGCGCAGCCGATTCTGCTGCGTCCCATCCGCCCCGAGGACGCGCCGCAGCACATGGACCTGTTCCACGCGCTGGACCCGGACGACGTGCGCCTGCGCTTTTTTACCTCCATGCGCGAGCTGCCCGTGTCGCAGCTGGCGCGCCTGACGCAGATCGATTACGACCGCGCCATGGCCTTCATCGCCACCCACACGGGGCCGGACGGCAAGCCGGAAACCCTGGGCGTGGTGCGCGCCGTGGCCGACCCGGACAATATCCACGCCGATTTCGCCATCGCCGTGCGCTCGGCCCTGAAGGGCAAGGGACTCGGACACATCCTGTTTGAAAAACTGGTCGACTACTTCCGCAGCCGCGGCACGGAGGCGCTGGTGGGCGAGGCGATGGCGCGCAACAAGGGCATGCAGCGGCTGGTGAAAAGCTTTGGCGGCGAGGTCACGCCGTCGGAAGAACCGGGCGTGGTCAACCTGCATATCGGCTTGCGGCCGCCGCGCTGAAAAATGCGCGCAGCCCGCCGAGGGTTTGTGCAGGATCAAACCCGGCCCTGTCGGTAGTCTTTACACTTTCACTTCCAGGATCATACATCCAGCGCGTTTTCGGGAGTGAGTGCATGCTTACGGCAACATACATATTGGTTTCCCTGTCGGTGGAACAGGCCAGCATCCGCATGAGCTTGTTAGCTTTTCAAAAATACATGCATGCGCAGCTGCGCCAGCAGAGTCAGCTGAACCTGGCGCAGCTGCAATACGCGGCCGACTGGCTGAGCCGCCTGTATCAGGGCGGCTACTGGCGCAAGGTGGAAATGTACCTGATTCCCGCCATCCGCCAGGCCACGCCGCATGCCGACGGCTTGCTCAATGAGTTGAACGGCTTGAACCACGCGGCGCTGGAAAGCATCAATGTCGTGCAGCAGCGCGCGGGCGCCGCCATCGACACGTCCGAGCTGCAGGCCGGGCAGCTGTGCGCGGCCATCGACGCCTTTTGCACGGCCTTGCTGCAGCGCCTGGAAAAAGAGGAGCGCGAACTGTTCGCCCTGGCCCGCAAGGTTATCGTGGGCGAAGCGTGGTTTGCCATCGCCTATCAATTCCTGGCCCACGATGCGCGCGCACAGGAGGCGCGCCGCGGCAAGGCGCAAGTGCTGCCCTTTGTTTTGCCAGCGCCGTTGCCCGGACCGGGAACGCCTGGCGGTAGGGCTGACAACGCCGATGCCGCCGATGCCGCCGCGGTGCCTGCTGTGGCGCAGCCGCTGCGCGCGCAGGCTTGAGCAGGAGCGAGCGCACACCCCGCCGTGGCGTTTGCGCCGTGGCGCCGTCCCTGGTTTTGCGCCGGCGCCGGGCTGGCGCTGCGCTGGTACTGTCATAGGAGAAATCCGGCGTTAGTCATTTGGTAACTTGCACAGACCCGTCCGATGCAATACCCCGGGCTTTGTTATGATGGTGGTTTTGATCCACGCGAAACCCGTCATGTTCGAATTTCTTTTCAAGCGTTCTGCCAGCAAGCCTTCCGCACCAGACCCTGTCGTGGCAGAACAGGCCGCCGCCTCGGCGCAGAGCGCATCGCGCCGCGCCGAACAGGTGGCGCGTGCCCATGCCGTGGCGGGCGACGAAGCCGCCGCCTTTGAATTCATTATTGCCAGCGAATTTGCCGATGCCCGCCTGATCGCCGCTGAACACGTCCATACCTTGCCCCTGCTGGAAAAAGTCCACCACGCCATGCGCAATACGGACCGCCGCGTCGCCAAGCTGATGCAGGGCCGTATGGACCTGATCCGCCACCAGGCGGCCGAGACACAGCGGGCCCAGGCCAGCATCGCCACGGCGCAGCGCCTGTTGAACGATGACAAGCTCAGTCCCAACCAGGTAGCCGAACTGGACCGTCAATGGCAGGTCATCAAGGCCACGCCCGAGCTGGCCACTGCCTTTGCCGCCGCGCGCGCCGCGCTGGCCGCCCGCCTGGAAGCGCAAGTGGTGCTGCAGCGCGCCGTGATCGACGCCGTCGCCGCCGCGCGCGCGCTGGCCAGCAATGGCCAGTCCGCCGAAGAGCTGGCGCTGTCGCTGGCCCGCCTGGACGCGGAACATGCGCAGCATGCGCAATCGCCCGAGCGCGGCTCGCTGCCGAAACACCTGGAACTTGACTTTACGCAAGCGCGTGAACAGGCGCAGTCCGCCTTGCAGGCGCTGCAGCAGCACCAGGCCGTGTTCGATGCGCGCCAGGCCGCGCTGGCGGAATGGCAGGCGCAGGACGCCGCCACGCTGGACGCCGATGTGCTGAAACGCGCATGGCAAGCCTTGCCGCGCCTGCCCGAATCGCCGCTGTCGGACAGCCTGCAGCTGCAATTTGCGGCCGTGCTGGCCAGCGCGCCGGCGCCCGTCGTCGCGGCCGCGGCCGCGGACACGCCGGTGCATGCCGAAGCGGCGCCGCGCAAGACGCGCCAGGAGCAGGCGCCGCTGTCGAAAGAAGCGCACGAACAATTCTTCAAGACCCTCGACGCCATGGAAGCGGCCCTGCAGGACGGCTTGCTGCACCTGGCTTCCGAGCATGACAAGACTTTGCGCGACAGCAAACATGGCCGCTTGACGCCGGCCCAGTCCGACCGCCTGGCGCATGTGCGCGCGCAATTCAAGCAACTGGCCGACTGGGCGCGCTGGGGCGGCAACGTGTCGCGCGAAGAACTGGTCAAGGCGGGCGAGGAATTGCCGGCGCAGCAGCTTCCCATGGCCGAGCTGGCCAAGAAAGTGGGCAGCCTGCGCGAGCGCTGGAAGTCGCTCGACACCTTGTCCGGCCCCGCACCGAAATCCCTGTGGGAGCGTTTCGACGCGGCCTGCAGCGTGGCGTACGCGCCGGCGGCCTTGCATTTCAAACAATTGGCGGAAGAGCGCCACGGCAATGCGGCCAAGGCCCAGGAACTGATCGCGGAAACGGTGGCCCTGGCGGCCGAAGAGAGTACCGACTGGAAACATGTCGCGTCAAGCGCGCAGCGCTTGCGCCAGGCGTGGACGCGCCTGGGCACCATCGACCGCAAGGAAAAGAAACGCCTCGATGCGGAGTTCGGCGCCGCGCTGGACGCCCTGTCAAAACCGCTGGAAACGCAGCGCCAGATCGAGACGGCGCGCCGCGAACAATTGATCGTCGAAGTGGGTCTGCTCAAGCCATCGGAGCGCAACACGGTCGACATGCTCAAAGCCTTGCAGGACAAGTGGCAGGAGCTGGCCAAGGCCCTGCCGTTGGAACGCCGCGCGGAACAGGCGCTGTGGCAGCGTTTCCGCGCCGCCTGCGACGACATCTTCGCCAGGCGCAAGGAAACGGCCCACGCGGCCGACCACGAGCGCCGCGAACACCTGCATGCGCGCGAAGCCCTGTGCGCCGCGCTGGAAACGGCTGTCGTTCCGGACGGCGACGACAAGGCCCGCAGCGCCTACATCCATCACTTGCTGCGCGACACGCGCGCCGCCTGGAACGCCACCGGCCCCGTGCCGCGCGCCAGCGAAGCGAAGATCGAGCAGCGCTACCAGGCAGCTGTTGCCGGCGTGCAAGCGCAGGCGGACGCCATCGCCGAGCGCGCGGGCGCGGCCCAGGCCAACGCCTTGCGCGACAAGCTGCGCCTGGCGCAGGCGCTGGAAGCGGCACTGGCCGATGGCGACGCCGGCGCCGACGCGCAAGCGTGGTCCGAGCGCTGGAGCGCCTTGCCGCCGCTCGACGCCCAGTACGAACGCAGCCTGCAGCAGCGCTTTGCCGCGGCCCAGGCGGCGCTGGGCGAGGGCAGCGCCGCCTACGTGCAGCAATTGCAGGCCAACCAGGAGCGCTTGCTCGCTGAGGTGTTGCGCCTGGAAATCGTCGCCGGCGTCGACAGCGGCGCCGAATTTGCCCGCGACCGCCTGAAGATGCAGGTGGAAGTACTGCAATCGTCGCTGAAATCGGGCCAGAAGCCGCTCACGCAAGTGTCGCAGCTGATGCAGCTGTGCGCGATTGCCGCGCTGACCGATGCGCGCACGGCCAGCCGCATCGAAACCCTGCTGCGCCGCATAGGAGGCAACGCCAAATGAGCACTACCGTCCGCGTCCAGCAAGCTGATTTTGACCTCAGTCAAGAAATCGCACAATTGCGTGCAGGAAACCCCAAGGTGGGCGCCGTCGTCGGCTTCGTCGGCACGGTGCGCGACATGAACGAGGGGCTGGACGTGGCTGCCATGGAGCTCGAGCACTATCCGGGCATGACGGAAAAGTCCATTGTAGCCATCGTGGAGCAGGCGCGCGGTCGCTGGCCCCTGTCCGGCGCGCTGGTGATCCACCGCGTGGGGCCCTTGCTGCCGCAGGAGCAGATCGTGCTGGTGGCCGTCTCGTCGGCCCATCGGGGCGAGGCCTTTGCCGCCTGCGAATTCATCATCGATTACCTGAAGACGGAAGCGCCGTTCTGGAAGAAGGAAGACACGCCCGAAGGGGCGCGCTGGGTCGATGCGCGCGACAGCGACGAGACGGCCCTGGACAAATGGGCCGTAAAAGCCAGCCCCGTTTGAGTTGTATCTGCCGCGCACGCCAGCATTTGCCAAAATGCAGCGGTTTTCTGCTTTGTGTATGCTTGAAAAGTACTGCCTCACCCCAATTTGGTTGACAACTAATTAACCGGGAGCGCTTTTCATGCGACAAGATAAACTGACCACCAAGTTACAGGAAGCCCTGGCCGATGCGCAAAGCTTGGCCGTGGGCAACGACAATCCCTATATCGAACCAGTCCACCTGCTGACGGCCCTGTTGAACCAGGACGACGGCGGCGCCCGCTCGCTGTTACAGCGGGCCGGCGTCAACGTGGGCGGCCTGTCCAAGGCCCTGGGCGCCTCGATCGAACGCTTGCCGAAAGTGTCAGGCACGGGCGGCGACGTGCAGGTGAGCCGCGAATTCGTGGCCCTGCTGAACCTGGCCGACAAGGAATCGCAAAAGGCGGGCGACCAGTTCGTGTCCAGCGAAATGGTCTTGCTGGCCATGACGGACGACAAGTCCGACTGCGGCAAGCTGGCGCGCGAAAACGGCCTGACCCGCAAGGCCCTGGAAGCGGCCATCGACGCCGTGCGCGGCGGCAACAAGGTCGACTCGCAAGAGGCCGAAGGCCAGCGCGAAGCCCTGAAAAAATACACCTTGGACCTGACGGAGCGGGCGCGCAAGGGCAAGCTCGACCCCGTGATCGGCCGCGACGATGAAATCCGCCGCACCATCCAGATCCTGCAGCGCCGCAGCAAGAACAATCCCGTGCTGATCGGCGAACCGGGCGTGGGCAAGACGGCCATCGTCGAAGGCCTGGCGCAGCGCATCGTCAACGGCGAAGTGCCCGAATCGCTGAAAGGCAAGCGCGTACTCTCGCTGGACATGGCCGCCTTGCTGGCCGGCGCGAAATTCCGCGGCGAATTCGAGGAGCGCCTGAAATCCGTGCTGAAGGAACTGGCCATGGATGAAGGGCAAACCATCGTCTTCATCGATGAAATGCACACCATGGTGGGCGCGGGCAAGGCCGAAGGCGCGATGGATGCCGGCAATATGCTCAAACCGGCGCTGGCGCGCGGCGAGCTGCATTGCGTGGGCGCAACCACGCTCGACGAGTACCGCAAGTACATCGAGAAGGATGCGGCGCTGGAACGCCGCTTCCAGAAAGTGCTCGTCGACGAGCCTACCGTGGAAGCGACCATCGCCATCCTGCGCGGCTTGCAGGATAAATACGCGCTGCATCACAAGGTGGAAATCACGGATGCGGCCATCATTGCCGCGGCGGAATTGTCGCACCGCTACATCACGGACCGCTTCCTGCCGGACAAGGCCATCGACCTGATCGATGAAGCGGCGGCGAAGATCAAGATCGAGATCGATTCCAAGCCGGAAGTGATGGACAAGCTGGAACGTCGATTGATCCAGCTCAAGATCGAGCGCGAAGCCGTCAAGAAGGAAAAAGACGAAGCATCGTTGCGCCGGCTCGCCCTGATCGAGGAAGAGATCGTCAAGCTGCAGCGTGAATACAATGACTTCGAGGAAATCCTGAAGGCGGAAAAAGCCGTGGTGCAGGGCAGCACGCACATCAAGGAAGAGATCGAGCAAGTCAAGCTGCAGATGGAGCAGGCCACGCGCGAAAGCAACTGGCAGAAAGTGTCGGAATTGCAATACGGCAAGCTGCCGCAGCTGGAAGCCCAGCTCAGGCAAGCCGACAGCGGCATGCCGAAGCTCGATCCTGACCAGCCGAAGCTGCTGCGCACGGAAGTGGGCGCCGAGGAAATCGCCGAAGTGGTGTCGCGCGCGACGGGCATTCCCGTGTCGCGCATGATGCAGGGCGAGCGCGACAAGCTGCTGCACATCGAAGAGAAGCTGCATGAGCGCGTCGTGGGCCAGGATGAAGCGATCACGGCCGTGGCCGACGCCATCCGCCGCTCGCGCGCCGGCCTCGCCGACCCGAACCGGCCGTATGGTTCCTTCATGTTCCTGGGACCGACGGGCGTCGGTAAAACCGAGCTGAGCAAGGCGCTGGCGACCTTCCTGTTCGATACGGAAGAATCGATGATCCGCATCGACATGAGCGAGTTCATGGAGAAGCATTCCGTGGCCCGCCTGATCGGCGCGCCGCCCGGCTATGTGGGCTACGACGAGGGCGGCTACCTGACGGAAGCCGTGCGCCGCAAGCCGTACAGCGTGATTTTGCTCGACGAAGTGGAAAAGGCGCATGCCGACGTCTTCAACGTGCTGCTGCAGGTGCTCGACGACGGACGCATGACGGACGGCCAGGGCCGCACGGTGGACTTCAAGAATACCGTCATCATCATGACCTCGAACCTCGGTTCGCACAAGATCCAGGCGATGGAAAGCGATGATCCCGGTGTCGTGAAGCTGGCCGTGATGGCCGAGGTGCGCGCGCACTTCCGCCCCGAGTTCGTCAACCGTATCGACGAAATCGTCGTGTTCCACGGCCTCGACGAGAAAAACATCGGCGCGATCGCGAAGATCCAGCTCAAAATTCTCGAAGAACGCCTGGAGCGCATGGACATGCAGCTGAGCCTGACGGACGCTGCACTGCAGCAAATCGCCGAAGCGGGCTACGACCCGGTGTATGGCGCGCGTCCTTTGAAACGGGCGATCCAGCAGCAGATCGAAAATCCGCTGTCGAAGCTGATCCTCGAAGGCCGCTTCGGCCCGAAAGACGAGATCCGCATCGACGCCCAGAACGGCAACCTCGTGTTTACGGGGGCGCAGGTGGCGCTGGACAAGGTGTAATGTTGGCTGGTCAGTTCCTGCGGGATTGGAAGCTCCCCCCATCGGGGCAGCTTCCCGCGTCGGGTCTGACCCCAATTTCACGGCATTTGCAGTGAGGAAGAGCGACGTCTAACAAACCCGTAGCGAGCGGCAGTGATTTGTGGCTGAGAAGCGCAACCGTACTTTAGTACGGTGAGCATCGCAGGCCGCAACGCGCGACGCGCAGTAGGTTTTGTTAGACGTCCTCAGGCAGGGCGGTATCAGGCTAGACCTGATGCCGCCCTTCTTGCTATCATCGTCACTATTTTCTGACTAATTTTCGGAGGCGGTACGATGGCAAACACATGGCAAGCAGGACGGCGCATTGGACTGGGACTGACCTTGGCGGCGGCTATGCTGGCATTGTCTGCTCAAGCCCAGGCTCAGGAAGAGAAGGTCCTGAACATCTACAACTGGTCGGACTATATCGGCGACGATACGATCAAGAATTTTGAGAAGGAAACGGGCATCAAGGTACGCTATGATGTTTTCGATAACAACGAAATCCTCAATGCGAAATTGGTGGCGGGCAAGTCCGGCTACGACATCGTCGTGCCGACGGCCCAGTGGGCGCGCCTGCAGATCGACGCGGGCCTGCTGCGCAAGCTCGACAAGAGCAAGCTGACGAACCTGGGCAACCTCGACCCCCACCTGCAGGCCAAGCTGTCGAAGATCGACCCGAACAACGATTACCTGGTCGACTGGCTGTGGGGCTACACGACGGTCGGCATCAACGTCAACAAGGTCAAGGCGGCGCTGGGCGGCATGGCCATGCCCGACAACGCCTGGGACCTGGTATTCGACCCGAAGTACGCGGCCAAGCTGAAATCGTGCGGCGTGTCCTTCCTCGACTCGCCGTCCGAAGTGCTGCCGGCCGCCCTGCAATACCTGGGCAAGCCTGCGTACTCGAAAGCGGCCGCCGACTACCAGGAAGCGGGCAAGGTGCTGCAAGCGATCCGTCCCTACGTGACCTTGTTCAGCTCGTCCGGCTACATCAACGACATGGCCAACGGTTCCGTCTGCGTCGCGCTGGGCTGGTCGGGCGACATCAATATCGCGCGCCAGCGCGCCATCGATGCGAAAAACGGCAATGTGATCCAGGTGCTGGTGCCGAAGACGGCCGCCCTGATGTTCGACACCATGGCCATCCCCGCCGACGCGCCCCATCCGAACAATGCGCACCTGTTCATCAACTACATCCTGCGCCCGCAAGTACATGCCAGCCTGAGCAACAAGGTGTTCTACGCGAACCCGAACCCGGCCAGCATCAAGTACGTGCGCAAGGATATCGGCGAGAACAAGGCCATCTTCCTGTCGGACGCCGACAAGCAGCGCATGGCCGCGCCGGAAGCGACCACGGCCGACATCCGCCGCCTGATGACGCGCATCTATACGAAGTTCAAGACGGGAGTTTGAGATACTAGCTCCCTACAAAACGGTAGCGAGCGGCAGGGAGTCGTGATCGAGAAGCGGAACTGTGCTCTGCACGGGGCCGCCGAGGCAGTGAGCATCGCAGATTGCAAATCGCGACGCGCAGTAAGTTTTGTCGGGAGATACAAGGATGGCGCGAGGGACGGGCCGGTAGGCCGTCGCTGGCGCCATGCGATAGTGCCGAAGTGAGCGCTACTCGTGGTAGCGGTCCATCAGCTTATGGTGGCTGCCGCGCATTTCTTCGACCAGTTCAAAGGCGACGAAGCCGATGATGGCGGCGAAGATGGCGATGAAGAGAAAAACGAGGAAGGTGATTAACATGGTCTTTCAGCCGCCGTTGGACGGCCGTCCGCTGGGTTGCTCAATGTGCCGGAGCGGTGCTCGGGCACGTAGTTGATGCAATTAAACTCTAGCAGATCGGCAGCGCTTTACAAGGCTGCCGAGTTGTAATTCCTACCAGTATTTGTCCCAGCGCACTGTTTGCGCATTTTCCTTATTTCACCACCAGATCATGCGCCATCACGGCCTTCAGATAGACGCTGACGGGGTCGCCTGGCTCGCGCTGGGAGAACCACCACGCGCTGGCCTTGCGCATTTCCCATTCCTGTTCGTCGCCCGTCAGCAGCAGGGCGGCGGCCTGGCCCAGCGTGGGCTGGTGGCCGACGATGAGCACGCTTTCCTTGCCGCCGGGCCAGTTGGCCGCCTTCAGGATGTCTTCCGCCTCGGCGCCGGGCGCCAGTTCGGGCATCAGCTTGAACTTGCGCCCCAGCGCCTCGGCCGTCTGCAAGGTGCGCAGGGCGGGGCTGACGAGGATGCGGCAATTTTCCGGCAATTGCGAAGCCAGCCACTCACCCATGCGGCGTGCCTGTTTCTGCCCTTTGACTGTCAGTGCGCGTTCCAGGTCGGGGATGCCCGGCTCGGCTTCTGCGTGTCGCCACAAGATGAGGTCCATGTTGTACTCCTCTGTGTTGAAAGTCGAAAGCTGTCTATTCGCCGACCTCCGCGCCCGGCGTGCCCAGTGTGTGCATCAGGTATTGCTGGGCGCTGAACGGACTTTGCTTGCCGCGCGGCTTGCGGCGCGCGTAGTGGCCCGTCGGCTCCAGTTCCCATGCATTTGTATTATCCTTCAAATACGGATTGAGGCCCTCGGCGATCACGCGCCGCTTCAGCGCCCGGTCCAGCACGGGGAAGGCCACCTCCACCCTGCGGAACAGGTTGCGGCTCATCCAGTCGGCGCTGGCCAGGTAGACATCGTGCGCCAGGTCGTTGCGGAAATAATAAATGCGGCTGTGCTCGAGGAAGCGGCCGATCACGGAGCGCACCTTGATGTTTTCCGACAGGCCCGGCACGCCCGGCTTCAGGGTGCAGGCGCCGCGCACGATCAGGTCGATCTTCACGCCGTCGGTCGAGGCCGCATACAGGGCGCGGATCACGGATTCATCGACCAGCGCGTTGACTTTCACGATGATGCGCCCGCGCCGGCCCGAACGGGCGATCTTCGCCTCGTTGCGGATGGCCTTGATGATCTCGCTTTGCAGGCCGAACGGCGCCAGCCATAGATGGTTCAGATTGTGCGGCTTGGTCAGGCTGGTCAGGTGGATGAACACTTCGTTCACTTCCACGGCCAGGTCCTGGTTGGCCGTCAGCAAGCCAAAATCCGTGTACAGCTTGGTGGTCGTGGGGTGATAGTTGCCGGTGCCCAAGTGGGCGTAGAAGCGCAGCGCGCCTTCTTCGCGGCGGATGACGAGCGCCACCTTCGCGTGGGTTTTCAGGCCCACCACGCCGTACACGACTTGCGCGCCAGCCTGTTCCAGCTTGTCGGCCCAGTTGATATTGGCTTCTTCGTCGAAACGCGCCATCAATTCCACGATGACCGTCACTTCCTTGCCCATCTTCGCCGCCGTGATGAGCGACTCCATCAGGTCCGAATTCATGCCGGTGCGGTAGATCGTCTGCTTGATGGCCACGACGGACGGGTCGTAGGCGGCGCTGCGGATGAAGTCGATGACCGTCTGGAACGACTGATAGGGATGGTGCAGCAGGATGTCGTGCTTGTTCAGGGCGGCAAAGATGTCGTTGCCGATGGCTTTATGGGCCAGGCCGGGGAAGAAGGGCGGGAAGCGCAGTTCGGGCTGCTTGACGTGGTCGATCATTTCCGACAGGCGCACCAGGTTCACGGGGCCGTTGACGCGGTAGAGGCGGCTTTGATCCAGATTAAACTGGTCGAGCAGGAACTGTGACAATTCAGGTGGACAATTGCGCGCCACTTCCAGGCGCACCGAGGTGCCGAACTGGCGGCCCACGAGTTCGCCCTTCAGGGCCTGGCGCAGATTCTTGACTTCATCCTCGTCCACCCACAGGTCGCTGTCGCGCGTGACGCGGAATTGCGAATACGCAATGACTTCGCGCCCGGCGAACAGGTCCGAGATGTGCGCATGGATGACGGAAGACAACAAACAAAAGGACACGCCGTCACCGGATATGTCGTCTGGCAACTTGATGACACGCGGCAAGACGCGGGGCGCCTTGACGATGGCGATGGCCGTGCCGCGCCCGAAGGCATCCTTGCCGCTCAGCGAAACGATGAAATTTAGGCTTTTATTCACCACTTGCGGGAACGGGTGGGCCGGGTCCAGGCCGATCGGGGTCAGCAGGGGGCGCACTTCGCGGTCGAAATACTGCTTGACCCAGGCGCGTTGCGCCTCGTTGCGGTCGCTGTCGCGCAGCAAATGCACGCCCGCTTCACGCAGGGCCGGCAAGACTTCGCTGTTTAATATCTCATACTGGCGTTCGACCAGCGCATGGCATTCCTTGCCGATGCGTTCCAGGTTGGCCGCCAGGGCAGGGTGGCCGGCCAGCGAACCGCCGATGCTGCCGGCCGCCAGCAGGCTGGCCACGCGCACCTCGAAGAACTCATCCATATTGCTGCTGACGATGCACAGGTAGCGCAGGCGCTCGAGCAGGGGAATGCCTGGGTCTTCCGCCTGCGCCATCACGCGCCGGTTGAAAGTCAGTTGCGACAGCTCGCGGTCAAGCAGGATGCCCGATTTGGTCACTTCCGTGTGCAGTTCAGGTTTCATATTCTTTTGTCTTTGCAGATAGTTAATTCTAGCCGTATTTCTCATTGTATGACGCGCTGTGAGTGTAATCATGAAATATGACGTAAGCGTGACATCGGCTGTCATATAACACTGTTCCGGATGTCATTTTTCCCGTCGAAAAGAGCTGTTTCCCGGGCGTAGGCAAATATTTCAGGATTTTTTCAGCATGTCATAAAGCTGTCATATTCGCTTGCTAGACTGCGCAGCATTCAACCGGGACTTTGAGCCCTAACAACCCTGAGGACTTGATATGCAAATGAAGCAAATGTTCAAATTTATCGTCGTGGGTGCTTCGGCAGCGATGGCATTTTCTTCCGCTTCCGTCATGGCGGCAGATATGACAGGTGCTGGTGCAACCTTCCCGTACCCGATCTACGCCAAATGGGCTGAGACGTACAAAGCCAACACGGGCAACGGCCTGAACTACCAGTCCGTCGGTTCCGGCGCCGGCATCAAGCAAATCAAGGCCAAGACTGTTGAATTCGGCGCTTCGGACATGCCTTTGAAGGCGGAAGAGCTGGAAGAAGCTGGCCTGATGCAGTTCCCGGCCATCATGGGCGGCGTCGTCACCATCGTCAACCTGGACGGCGTGACCCCGGGCCAGCTGAAAATGACGGGCAAGGTCGTTGGCGACATCTACCTGGGCAAGATCACCAAATGGAGCGCGCCTGAGATCGCCGCCCTGAACAGCGGCGTCAAGCTGCCGGACACGGAAATCACCGTGGTGCACCGCGCCGACGGTTCGGGCACATCGTTCCTGTTCACCGACTTCCTGTCGAAAACCAACCCGGAATTCAAATCGAAGATCGGCGCCGGTTCGGCCGTGAAATGGGCCGTGGGCGTGGGCGGCAAGGGTAACGAAGGCGTCGCCGCCAACGTACAGCGTATCAAGGGTTCGATCGGCTACGTCGAGTGGGCTTACGCCAAGAAAAACAAGATGTCGCACACCCAGCTGCAAAACAAGGACGGCAATTTCCTGCAGCCTGACGACGAAAACTTCAAGGCAGCCGCCGCTTCGGCACCCTGGACGCAAACCCCAGGCTTCGGCGTGGTCCTGACCGACCAGGCTGGCAAGAACAGCTGGCCTATCACCGGCGTGTCGTTCATCCTGATGCACAAAGTCCAGGCTGACGCAGCCAAGGCAAAAGAAGTCCTGAAATTCTTCGACTGGGCCTACAAGAGCGGCGGCCCTGCTGCCGTTGAACTGGACTACGTGCCGATGCCGGCATCGGTCGTGAAACTGGTGCAGGAATCGTGGAAAGCCAATCTGAAAGATGCTTCCGGCAAGTCGATCTACTAATAAACCTACTGCGCGGCGCTATTTGCGGCCAGCGATGCTCACTGTGCTAAAGCACAGCTCCGCTTCTCAGTCACAACTAGTTGCCGCTCGCTACGGTTTATTCAAGCAAGAATGTCCTTGCCCCGCCAGCAGCACGGCGGGGCAGGGAGTTAGCCAGGACCGCCCGCAAGCCCTTGCAGGCGGTCCTGGCTAAGAAGCAACAATAAAACAAGAGTTAACAACAACAGCAGCAGCTGCAAACAGTAGTACCGGCAGTACCACCCACATCTGGCACAATATGAGCGCACAATCTACCTCCTCCACGATCCCCATGCCAGGCGGCACCATGACCGATTCCATCAGTCACGCGCAAATGCTTTCCACCATGCGCAAGCAGCGCATCCAGGATTTCCTGTTCCACAAGGTGACGATGCTGTTCGCCCTGTCGGTGCTGATCGTCCTGGTCGGTATCATCATTTCGCTGATCAT
This sequence comes from Janthinobacterium sp. GW821-FHT03A03, assembly GCF_059421435.1. Classification (NCBI taxonomy): domain Bacteria; kingdom Pseudomonadati; phylum Pseudomonadota; class Betaproteobacteria; order Burkholderiales; family Oxalobacteraceae; genus Janthinobacterium; species Janthinobacterium sp. GW821-FHT03A03. Next base: position 56,550 of record NZ_JBWKUZ010000023.1, read on the forward strand.
GGAGTCGATCCCGGCCTTCAAGACCTTCGGCCTGCATTTCATCGTGTCGGCCGAGTGGGATCCCGTCAATGACCAGTACGGCGCCCTGATCCCCATCATCGGCACCCTGGTGACGTCGGTGATCGCCCTGCTGATCGCCTTTCCCGTCAGCTTCGGCATTGCCTTGTTCCTCACGGAAATTTGCCCGGCCTGGCTGCGCCGCCCGCTGGGCACGGCTGTCGAGCTGCTGGCCGGCGTGCCATCGATCATCTACGGCATCTGGGGCCTGTTTGTCTTCGCGCCCCTGTTTGCCGACCACGTCCAGCCCGTCCTGAAAGCCACGCTGGGCAACGTGCCCTTCATCGGCCCCCTGTTCAGCGGCCCCATGATGGGCATCGGCTTGCTGACGGCCGGCCTGGTGCTGGCCATCATGATCATCCCCTTCATCGCTTCCGTGATGCGCGACGTGTTCGAGATCGTTCCCGCCGTGCTGAAGGAATCGGCTTACGGCCTGGGCTGCACGCGCTGGGAAGTGGTGCGCAAGATTGTCTTGCCATACACCAAGACTGGCGTCGTCGGCGGCGTCATGCTGGGCCTGGGCCGCGCGCTGGGCGAGACCATGGCCGTGACCTTCGTCATCGGCAACGCGAATAAACTGTCGTGGTCGCTGTTTGCCGCCGGTAACAGCATCACCTCGCTGCTGGCCAACGAATTTGGCGAAGCGCAATCGTCGCTGCACGTATCGTCGCTGTTCTCGCTGGCGCTGATCCTGTTCGTCATCACCTTTATCGTCTTATCCGCCGCCAAGCTGATGCTGGCCGGCATGTCCCGCAAGGAAGGCACGAAATGAGCCAACTCAGCCAAGTCAGCACCGAAGCCCCGGCCAAGCCGGCCATGAATCCCGTCTACCGCAAGCGCCTGCTGATGCACCGCGTCGGCATCGCCCTGTCGGTGGCCGCCATGGCCCTGGGCCTGGCCGTGCTCGTGTGGATTTTGTTCACGCTGGTGATCAAGGGCTTCGGCGCCCTGTCCGTCGACCTGTTCACGCAAACGACGCCGGCGCCCGGCAGCGAAGGCGGCGGCCTGATCAATGCCATCGTCGGCAGCGCCCTGATGGTGGGCCTGGCGACGCTGGTCAGCACGCCGATCGGCATCCTGGCCGGCATCTACCTGGCCGAATACGGCGAAGAAAACAAGCTGGCGCAAGTGACGCGCTTCGTGACGGACATCATGCTGTCGGCGCCATCGATCGTCATCGGCCTGTTCGTGTATGCGCTGTACGTGGCCCACGTCAAACACTTTTCCGGTTACGCCGGCGCCATCGCCCTGTCCCTGATCGCCGTGCCGGTGGTGGTGCGCACGACGGACAATATGCTGCGCCTGGTGCCGAACAGCCTGCTGGAGGCCGCGTTTGCCCTCGGCGCGCCGCGCTGGAAGGTCGCTACCCTGGTGCGCTTGCGCGCCGTCAAGGCCGGCGTCATCACGGGCGTGCTGCTGGCCCTGGCCCGCATCGCCGGCGAAACGGCGCCGCTGCTGTTCACGGCCCTGAATAACCAGTTCCAAAGTTTTAACATGAATGCGCCGATGGCCAACTTGCCGTCCGTCATCGCCTCGTTCGCCATGAGCCCGTACGACAACTGGCGCTCGCTGGCCTGGGGCGGCGCACTGCTGATCACCTTCAGCGTGCTGGCCTTGAATATCCTGTCGCGCACCGTGTTCAGCCAAAAAGTCCCTAATTAAACAGATACCGAGCGAAGCGAACCCATATGAATACGCAAATGAATCCAGCCCAAGACCTGGCGCCAAAGAAAAAAACCATCGAGATTTCGGGCCTGAACTTTTTTTACGGCAAAACGCAAAGCTTGCATAACGTCAACCTGGACATCCACGAGAAGAAGGTTACCGCCTTCATCGGGCCGTCCGGTTGCGGTAAATCAACCCTGCTGCGCACCCTGAACCGCATGTATGACCTGTATCCTGGCCAGCGCGCGGAAGGTTCCATCCTGTACCGCGGCCGCAACGTGCTCGACGCCGACCAGGACGTCAACATGCTGCGCGCCAAGGTCGGCATGGTGTTCCAGAAGCCGACGCCGTTCCCCATGTCCGTCTACGACAACATCGCCTTCGGCGTGCGCCTGTATGAAGACCTGTCGAAAGGCGAGATGGACGAGCGCGTCGAGTGGGCCCTGAAAAAGGCCGCGCTGTGGGGCGAAGTCAAGGACAAGCTGTCCAAGAGCGGCCTGTCGCTGTCGGGCGGCCAGCAGCAGCGCCTGTGCATCGCGCGCGGCGTGGCCGTGAAGCCGGACGTGCTGCTGCTCGATGAGCCGACCTCGGCGCTGGACCCCATCTCGACGTCGAAGGTGGAAGAGCTGATCAGCGAACTGAAGCAGGATTACACGATCGCCATCGTGACGCACAACATGCAGCAGGCGGCGCGCTGCTCCGATTACACTGCCTATATGTACCTGGGCGAACTGGTGGAATTCGGCGAAACGGACCAGATCTTCATGAATCCGGCTCGCAAGGAAACGCAGGATTACATCACGGGCCGCTTCGGCTGATCCATCCCGCATGGCAACATACAAGACAACTGAATACGGAGAGACAGCATGTTAGGCGAACATTCATCCAAGCAATACGACAACGAACTCGAAGCGATCCGCTCGAAAGTGCTCCTGATGGGCGGCATCGTTGAAACCCAGTTCCTCGACGCGATGACGTGCTTTCGCATCGGCAATGCCGAGCGTGCCGACCGCGTGATGCGCGAAGACGACGTCGTCAACCAGCTGGAAGTGTCGCTCGACGACGCCTGCAGCCACCTGATCGTGCGCCGCCAGCCGGCCGCCAACGATTTGCGCACCATCATGGCCACCATCAAGGTGATTACCGACCTTGAGCGCGTAGGCGACGAGGCGACGAAAATCGCCCGCGTGGCGAAGAATCTGCACAAGCGCGGCAACGGCGTCGTCAACCATTACGAAATGGTGCGCGGCATCGCCAACACGGCCACCGACATGCTGCATGACGCGCTCGACGCGTTTGCCCGCAACGATGGCAAGCTGGCCTTACAATTAATTGCACAAGATGCCATCATCGACCACGAGTTTCGGTCTATCATGCGCAACTTGATCACCTTTATGATGGAAGACCCGCGCACGATTTCGGCGGCGCTCGATACCCTGTGGGTGGCCAAGGCCATCGAACGGATCGGCGACCATGCAAAAAACATCGCCGAATACGTGATTTACGTGGTTGAAGGCAAGGACATCCGCCACACCAAGGTGGCTGCTCCCGCCATTTCCGAGGAGCTCCCTGAGTAAGCTTTATGGCATCTGATAAAACCACGGTATTGATTGTTGAAGATGAGCCGGCCATCGTTGAACTGGTGACCTATTCGCTGCGCGAATCGGGCTGGAATTGCTGTTCCGTACAAAACGTCGCCGATGCCTGGGAATTCATCCAGCACCGCACGCCGCATCTGATCCTGCTGGACTGGATGTTGCCGGATCAAACGGGCTTGCGCCTGCTGTCGCGCATCCGCGCCGACCGCAATTTCGCATCGATTCCCGTCATCATGCTCACCGCCAAGAGCATGGAAGAGGACAAGCTGGCCGGCCTGAACAGCGGCGCCGACGACTACGTCACCAAGCCGTTCTCGCCGCGCGAACTGCTGGCCCGGGCCAAGGCCTTGTTGCGACGCAAGAGTCCGGAACACGCGCAGGCGCCCATGCGCGCCGGCAACGTGGCGCTGGACCCCGTCAGCTGCACGGTGATGATGGATGAACAGAAGATCGATATCGGCCACGCCGAATACAAGCTGCTGAAATTCCTGCTGGCCCACCCGGAGCGCGTGTTTTCGCGCAGCCAGCTGCTCGACAAGGTGTGGGGCGACCATGTGGTGATCGAGGAACGCACGGTCGATGTCCACGTATTGCGCTTGCGCAAAGCCTTGAAAGAGGCGGAAAGCCTGATCAAGACCGTGCGCAGCGTCGGCTACATGTTGTCTGAAAAGTAAAGCCTCACTCTATGAATCCGAAATTGCTGTTCTGGGTGCCAGCCGCACTGCGCATGGTGCTGGCGCTGGTGGGCGTGGCGGTGGTGTGGTACCTGTTTGGCGCCATCTATGCGCTGGGCATCGCCTTCGTGCTGATGGCCATGATGGTGTTCGTGCAACTGTCGTATCTGTTTCAGCTGAGTAACTGGCTGGACAACCCGGAAAGCGCCAAGCTGCCCGACGGCTGGGGCGCCTGGACCAGCATTTTCGCGCGCCTGTACCGCATGCGCCGCGATGACGAGAAAAACCAGGCCGAGCTGACGGAATGGCTGGCGCGTTTCCGCCAGGCCATGCATCTGCTGCCGGACGGCGTCGTCATCATGGATGACGTGCTGTTCCTCGAATGGTGCAACCCGGCCGCCGAGAAGCACCTGGGCCTCACGCACGAGCGCGACAAGGGCATGCGCGTCACGAACCTGATCCGCAGCCCCGAGTTCATGGATTACATCATCCTGGGCCGCTACGACCAGCCGCTGACGATCACTTTCCGCAACCGCAAGCTGATCGTGCAGATCATCCCGTTTGAAAACCGCCGCCAGATCCTCGTTACGCACGACGTGACGGAGACGGAACGCATCGAAATGATGCGCCGCGACTTCATCGCCAACGCCTCGCACGAATTGCGCACGCCGCTGACGGTCATCGTCGGCTTCCTGGAAATCGCTTCCACCGAGCTGGACCTGGACGCCGCCACGCGCGCCGCCCATATCAAGCTGATGACGGAGCAGGGCCACCGCATGCAGCACCTGATCGAGGACATGCTGACCCTGTCGCGCCTGGAATCGGTCGACTATCCGCTGCGCCCCGAGCCGGTGGACATCAAAAAGCTCATGCAGCAAGTCTTGCGCGACGCCAAGGGCTTGTCGGCAGGCAAGCATGACATCAAGATGGAATGCAACGGTCCCGACGTGCTGGGCAGCTACGACGAGCTGTACAGCGCCTTCGGCAACCTGGCCTCGAACGCCGTGCGCTACACGCCGGCCGGCGGCACCATCACCCTGCGCTGGCAGGACGGCCCGGCCGGACCGCAATTCATCGCGCAGGATACGGGCATCGGCATCAGCCAGGAGCATATCTCGCGCCTGACGGAACGTTTCTACCGCGTCGACAAGAGCCGTTCGCGCGAAACCCAGGGCACGGGCCTGGGCCTGGCCATCGTCAAGCACGTGCTGCTGCGCCATGGCGGCACGCTGGCCATCCAGTCCGTGGCCGACAAGGGCAGCAGTTTTATCGTCAGCATGCCCAAATCCGTCGTCACGCCGCTGCAGGGCGAATTGCTGGTCAAATAGAGGGAAAGGGGGCGCCTGGCCCCCGGTTTTCCTTGCGGCTGGTGCAATGTTGGCATAAGTCGTTACAATCAGGCCATGACTTTAATCAACGCTTCTTTTCGCCATGCCGGCGCGCAGCAACTGGCCCAGTCGCTGGTGGCCGCGCGCCAGGCCACCTTGTCCCTGTTTGACTGCTATGTCTGTGCCGGACTGGACGTGGTCGAGCGCCTGCCCCACCATCCGCAACTCAATCCGCCGCTGTGGCAACTCGCGCATATCGCCTGGTTTGCCGAGTGGTTCATCCTGCGCGAAGCCCCGTCGAGCCATCCGGCCGACGCCGTGTATAACTCCCTGCTGACGCGCGGCGACGATCTGTTCGACGCCAACATGGTCGAGCAGCGCGCGCGCTGGAAGCTGGACTTGCCCAGCCCGGGCGCCGTGAAGACGTATTGCCACGAAGTGCTGGACCGGGTGCTCGATAAACTCTCGCGTGAGGCCAATGTCGACAGCGCCCTGGCGCCGTACCGGCTGGCGCTGGCGCATGAAGACCTGTGCGGCGAGGAAATGCTGGCCGGCTTGCAATGGCTGGGGCTGGAAGGCCCGGAAACCCTGGCGGCCAGCCTCGCCTTGCCGGCAGGGGCGGGCGAGATTGCCTTTCCTGGCGGCACCATCGAACTCGGCTCGCCGCGCGATGACGGTTTCGCCTTCGACAATGAATCGCCCGCCTACGCCTGCTATGTCGCGCCGTTTTCCATCGATGCCGTGCCCGTGTCGAATGCCCGGTTTGCCGATTTCGTGTCCGATGGCGGCTACCAGAACCGCCAGTTCTGGAGCGCGGCCGGCAGCGCCTGGCTGATGCAGCAGGAGCGCTCGTCGCCCCGCTACTGGCTGCGCGAAGCGACGCAGTGGCGCACCATGCGCTTCGGCCGGCGCACCACCTTGCCGCCGAATGAAGCCGTGCGCCACATTAACTTGTATGAGGCGCAGGCGTATTGCGCCTGGGCCGGGCGGCGCCTGGCGACCGAGGCGGAATGGGAGTATGCTGCGCTGTCCCGCCATCCGCTGTTCCAGTGGGGACAGGTGTGGGAGTGGACGGCGACGCCGTTCGAGCCGTATCCGGGCTTTGCCCCCGCCGCCTGGCGCGAATATTCGGCGCCATATTTCATGCAGTACCAGGTCTTGCGCGGGGCGTCGTTCGCCACGCCGCCGCGCCTGCGTTCAGCGCGCCTGCGTGCCTTCCATGCGCCCGAGCGGGGTGATATCTTTGCCGGCTTGCGCACCTGCGCCTGGTAACAGCGTGAAAAGCAGCAACCATTTCAGGAATTCCTTTGAGTACAGATAACGCCCCGCAGTTCATTCCCAAACGCATCACGCCGACGCCGGAGCAGATCGCCATCCAGACGGCGCAAAAGAAAGTCGTCCTGATCGACGCCAATGCCGGCGCCGCCAAGACGACCACCCTGGCCCTGCGCCTGGCCGAAGCCCTGCACCGGGGCCGCGCGCCCGAACGCATGCTGGCCCTCGTGTTCACGGAAGCGGCGCGCGTGGCCCTGCGCCAGCGCCTGCTGGACGTGGGCGTGCCGCTCGGCGTCGTCAAGCGCCTGACCATCGACACCTTCGACGCCTTGGCCGCCAAAATACTGTTGCAGCTGGAAAACATGCAAATAGCGGTCATGCGCAGCGATGAAGAGCTGCGCCCCGTGGCCTGGGAAGCGCTGGAAGTGGTGTCCGAGAAATACGCCCACCGCTATCCGCTGGAAATCAACACGACCAACGGCGCCATCGCCGAATTCCTGAAACTGCAATTGCGCACCAAGGCGCGCCTGGATTTTCAAAACCCCGACTTCGAGAGCAACTCGCTTGATGACAACCTGGAAATGCTGGGCATGTCGCGCACGCATTATCTGTGGCTGCGCGAATATGAAGGCTTGCGCGGCGCCGACACGGGCGACATCCAGTTCCGCGCGCCGTTCGACGCCACCTATGACCTCGTGCGCATGCTCGACGGCGACGAGCCGCTGCGCCAGCAGTTGCCGGCCTTCCAGATCATCGTGGCCGATGAATTGCACGACCTGAACGAAGCGTCGTTTCGCCTGCTGACCATGCTGATACGCCGCGGCAACGCTTTTTTCTGCGGCGCCGGCGACAAGGATCAAGTGATCTACACATGGTCGGGCGCCGACCACCGCTTCCTGCGCCAGCGCTTCGAGCAGGAATTCCCCGCCCTGCAGCGCCTGCCGCTGACGGCGTCCTACCGCTACGGGCCGCAGCTGGCGCAGGCCGTGGGCGTGCTGAAAAACAAGGCCAGCGTGTCGGCCCTGTCGCGCGCCACGCACATCGAACTGCTCGAATACGACCATGCACAGCCGCAGGCCTGCAGCGCCCAGCTGATCGCCGCCCTCGAACATGCGCATGCGGGCACCACGGCCATCCTGCTGCGCGACCGCGACCAGGCTATCCGCGTGGAAACGGCGCTGTTCCAGAGCGGTATCGCGTACGGCCTGGTGGACATGAACAGCTATCTGCTGAGCCAGGAAGTACTGATGCTGCGCGGCATGGTCGCCATCGCCCGCAAGGATTTACATGCGATCAAGAGCGGTCCGCGCCGCGGCGAGATCCTCGAAGCCCTCGTGGCCTTCGCGGAAATCCCGTTTACGCGCACGGAGTTGCAGCAAGCCAAGGCCGACGTGGCCAACTACCCGGACTTGCTGGAAGGCTTTTTGACCAACCAGCTGGCCAAGTCGCAGAACCAGGACAAGGCGGCGCTGACCCTGGCCGCCGTCGACTACCTGCGCGCGCTGCCCCCGGACGCTTTGGCCGGCGATGCCCTGCAGCACATCTTTGGCCTGATGCAGCTGGAACAGACGGCGCGCCGCATCTATGTCGACCCGGCCCAGGCGCGGGTCGTGGCCCGTTCCCTGCACGGTTTTATCGCCGTGTGCCGCGAGGCGGGTGTGGCGCTGGGCGGCTTTGCCGGCTGGCTGGGCGAGATGGAAGAGGCTGTGACGGTCTCGACCGGCAAGGCCAGGCTGGTCATCGCCTGCATCGACCAGATCAAGGGCCTCGAATATAACCACGTCATCCTGCCTTACCTGGCCGTCGATGAATTCCCGCGCAGCAAGACCGACCCGCTGGAAGAGGAAAACCGTTTTTATGTGGCCGCCACGCGCGCGCGCGACAGGCTCACCTTGCTGACGCCCGAAGACCCCGCCTGGCGGAGCCGCTACATCGCCGCCCTGCAGCTCAAGATTGTTGCGCCCAAGTCATAAATCTTTTGCCGCGCGGCCGCTTTTTGCGAAAGACGAAAGCGCGCATACTTTGTTGCTGTGATTGATTGCAATCTGAACCAACAAAGGAGTAATGATGCGAATATTCTTGACAGGCGCGGCAGGTTTCATCGGCAGTTCCATCGCGGCGGGCCTCGTGCGCGCCGGCCATCAGGTGACGGGTCTCGTGCGCAAGCCGGAGCAGGTGGCCGAACTGGCCGCCATCGGCGTGCAAGCAATCGTCGGCACCTTGAACGACCGCGAGCTGCTCATCGAACAGGCGAGGGCGGCGGACGCCGTCATCAATGCGGCCAGCAGCGACCATCGGGGCGCCGTGGAAGCCATTATTGAAGCGCTGGCAGGCACGAACAAAGTGTTTCTGCACACCAGCGGCTCGTCCATCGTGGGCGACGCCTCGGGCGGCGAAGGAACGGAACAGATTTATTATGAAGACAAGCTGCCGGCGCCCACGGCCGACAAGGCGGCGCGGGTCGCCATCGATGACTTGGTGCTGGCCAGTGCAGGCCAGGGCGTGCGCGCCAGCGTGCTGTGCAACACGCTGATCTACGGCCACGGCGCCTTGCCGCGCGACAGCGTGCAGTTGCCGCGCCTGCTGAAACAGGCGCGCAAGAGCGGTATCGTGCGCCACGTGGGGCCGGGCCGCAATATCTGGTCGAACGTGCATATCGACGACGTTGTCAGCCTGTATCTGCTGGCGCTGGACAAGTCGCCGGCCGGCACGTTTTACTTTGTCGTATCGGGCGAGGCGGCTTTCCGCGACATGACGGCCGCCATCGCCACTGCACTGGACCTGGCTCCCGCGCAGGACTGGCCGCTGGCCGAGGCGATTGCCGAATGGGGCTATGAAATGGCGTCGTATGGCCTCGGTTCCAACAGCCGCGTGCGCGGTGAGCGGTCGCGCAAGTTGCTGGGCTGGCAGCCGCAGGGGCCGTCCGTGCTGGAATGGATCAGGAACGACATGCAGCAGCCGCCGCACGCCACGGCTGTTTGATGCAGCTCAGCAAAACCACATCTGTGTGTGCTAGCGAACGGTGCTTTTTGCCGATCGGGAGTATGATGGCTTTGCTTGGTTGAGACGCACTGCCGTGAAGTTGGCGGCATGTTCGATCTTCCAGCAGGTCAGCCGGTCGCCTCAAGGATCGGCACCAGATTTCTTTCCCATTGACATCTCGCGAGAGGCTGTTGGCGGGATGCGCCAGTGGCGCTCTGCATGACCCTTACTCTGCATTACCCCTTGAGGCCGGCGCCTGCCGGTCTTTTTTTCGTCTTTTTCCGGCCCTCGCGCCATTCACCCGCCCGTATCCGCCATTCGCCGAAGAAGGCTGTTCCCGGGCGCCGATCGCGCGTATCTTGCCTATCATCCAAAACCAAGGGGCTATCGTGAAATCCGAACAAGCGTATTGCCGGCGTACCCAGCTGCTGTGGGGCGTGCTGCTCATTGCCATCGGCGTCGTCATCCTGCTGGACCGGCTCGATGTGATCTACCTCCACGATTACTATGCACTATGGCATTATTGGCCGGTGATCATGGCGTTCTTCGGCTTGAACAAGCTGCTCGCGCCCGTGTCCGCCAAGCAAGTGCTCAGCGGCCTGTGGCTGATCTTTTTCGCCGCCTGGTGGTATGTGTCGTACGAGGAACTATGGAATTTGAATTTCTACAACAGCTGGCCAGCCTTGCTGATCGCCTGGGGCGTGGGCCTCGTGCTCGAACCGCTGCTGAACAAGCATTTTATTGCCTACCGGGAGTCCGAGCATGAAAAATAGACCGCCGCCGCACTCGCCGTCGCAGATCCTGCTGGGCGTGATCGTTATCGGGCTGGGGCTGCTGTTCCTGCTCGATAACCTCGGCTTCATCGATGTGCGCTATACCTTCCGCTTCTGGCCCACCATCCTCATCATATTCGGCTTGCTGAAGCTATCGCAAAGCCATACCCGCTCCGGCTACGTGCTCGGCGGCGTCATGGTCTTGCTGGGCCTGAGCTGGACCCTGAAAGCCATGGGTTTGTTCCATATCAACTGGAGCATGCTGTGGCCGCTGCTCATCATTGCCGCCGGCGTGGCCGTGGTGTCGAAATCGCTGCCCGGCGCGCAGCAGCGGCAGCGCCGCCGCCATTTTGCCGCGCAGCAGGATAGTACTGCCGCGCCCGACCCATTCGGCCAGCCCCGCCATGGCGCCGTTTCCCTCGACAAGGCAGGCGCGGATGCGGGGGCCGACGCGGCGGCGCCCGGCGCCAGCGGCCAGGCCGACGACGACAGCATCATCGAAGTGACGGCCATCCTCGGCGGCTATGTGCGGCGCGTGTCCTCGCAGCGCTTCAGGGGCGGCGATATCAATGTCATCATGGCCGGCTGCGAAATCGATCTGCGCCAGGCGTCGATCGAAGGCGAGGCCGTGCTCAACGTGTTTGCCCTGTGCGGCGGCGTCACCATCAAGATTCCGCCCGACTGGAGCGTCGTGCTGCAGGGCACGCCCATCCTCGGCGGCTTCGAGGAGAAGACCATCGTGCCGCCGAACCAGGCCAAGCGTTTGTACGTGACGGGCTACGCCATCATGGGCGGCCTGGAAATCCGCAACTAGGCGCGCATGTCGGGACCCTTGTCGAAGCGGCGCGGCGCCGTGGCGGTCTTGCTGGCCTGCATGGCGCTGGGCCTGGCCCTGGCCTTTGTCCTGGCCAGGGTGGCCCATGCACCGTGGCTCAATGCGGCTTTGCTGGTGGTGCCGGCCACGCTCGTGTATGCGATCGGCACGGGCTTTTCCGCGTTTTACCTGTGCCGCGCCTATCCTTTGGCCGCCCGCCATCCGGCCGCCGTTGCCGGCGTGATGGGCGTGGCGGCCCTGTGCGCGGGCTTGCTGTGGGCCACTTTGCTGCAATTTTTGAACAGCGTCAGCCTGCTGCTGGACGTGCGCTGGCTGGGCGTGAACCTGACGCCATCGCTGCTGGCCCTGTTCTTCGGCCTGGGCGTGCTGCTGTATTGTCTCGTTGCTGCTGTGCATTACCTGCTGCTCGAATTCGTGCGCGCCAGGATGGCCGAGCAGCGGGGCCTGCAAGCGCAGCTGGCGGCGCAGGAAGCGCAATTGCGCATGCTGCGCACGCAGATCGATCCGCATTTCCTGTTCAACAGCCTGAACTCCATCAGCGCCCTGACGTCTATCGATGCGGCGGGCGCGCGCCAGATGACGCTGCAGCTGGCCAGTTTTTTTCGCCAGAGCCTGAGCCTGGAAGCGCACCGGAAAATCACGCTGGAACAGGAACTGGTGCTGATCCGCCATTTTCTTGCTATTGAGCAAGTGCGTTTCGGCGCCCGCCTGCAGGTGGCGGAAGCCGTCGAGGCGGACGCGCTGGCATGCCTGCTGCCGCCCATGCTGATCCAGCCGCTGGTGGAAAACGCCGTCAAGCACGGCATTTGCAATTTGACGGAGGGCGGGCTGATTGAGATCAAGGCCCGGCGCGCGGGCAGCCTGCTGCAGATTGCCGTGCGCAACCCGGTGGATGCGGATCAAACGGCATCGCGCGGCACGGGCGTGGGCCTGGAGAACGTGCGCCAGCGCCTGGCCGGCGCCCATGGCCACGAGGCCGGCGTGCACTGGGGCCGGCGCGACGGCTACTTCGACGTGATGATTTCCATGCCGGCGCGGACCGGCGACACGGAGGACGAATGATGCAGGCAAGAATGCGCGTGGCCATCGTCGACGATGAAGCGCTGGCGCGCGGCGTGCTGCGCGAATACCTGGCGCGCCACGACGATATCGAGATCGTCGCCGAGTGCGCCAACGGCTTTGAAGCCGTCAAGGCCATCGCGGAACTGGAGCCGGAACTGGTGTTCCTCGACATCCAGATGCCGCGGCTGGACGGTTTTGAAGTGGCCGAGCTGATCGGCGCGAAGACAAGGTTGATCTTTGTCACGGCCTACGACCAGTACGCCTTGAAGGCGTTTGACTGCCATGCGCTCGATTATCTGCTCAAGCCGTTCAGCGAACAGCGCTTCGAGCAGGCGCTGGCCCATGCGCGCGCCCAGCGCAGCGCGCCCGCGCAGTTGACTGCCGTGCAAGCGGCGGCGCGCGAGGCGGCCACGCGCGCCGCGCCCCTGGACCGCGTGCTGATACGCGACGGCGCCAAGGTCCATGTGATCGCCAGCGCCCGGATCGATTACATCGAGGCGCAGGACGATTACGTCAGCATCCGTTCCGAGGGCAAGTCCTACCTGAAAAGCCAGACCTTGGCGGAACTGGAAGCCCAGCTCGATCCCGCCAAGTTCCTGCGCGTGCACCGCTCGTACCTGCTCAACATCGACGGCATCCGCCGCATCGAGGCGGCCACCAAGGACAGCCACGTGGCCATCTTGCGCGACGATACGCGGATACCCGTGAGCAAGGCGGGCTATCAGAAGCTGAAGTTACTGGTTGGCTAGCTGCACATCCCACCAAGTCGGCAAGAGCTGGCGGATTTCCGGGCGTGAAAAACGGTCGTCGATCAGGTAGACGACGCCCTTGTCCGACGTGGTGCGGATCACGCGGCCGGCCGCCTGCACCACCTTCTGCATGCCCGGATACAGATACGTATAGTCGTAGCCGGCGCCGAAGATGTCGCCCATGCGCTGGCGGATCTGCTCGTTGACGGGATTGATCTGCGGCAAACCCAGGGTGGCGATGAAGGCGCCGATCAGGCGCGCGCCGGGCAAGTCGATGCCTTCGCCGAAGGCGCCGCCGAGCACGGCAAAGCCGATGCCGCGCGTGTCCAGGCCGAAGCGGCCCAGGAATTGCGCGCGGGCAGTATCGTCCATGCGGCGCGGCTGCTGCCAGAGGGGCACGTCCGGGTAATGCTGGGCAAACAATTGGGCCGTCTTTTCCATGTAATCGAAGCTGCTGAAGAAGGCCAGGTAGTTGCCCGGCGTTTCCGCGTATTGCTTCGCCATCAATTGCGCGATGGGCAGCAGCGAGGCGGCGCGGTGCTGGTAGCGCGTGGAAATGGTATCGGCCACGCGCACGGACAATTGCGCCGCCTGGAACGGCGATTCCACGTCGACCCAGGCCGTGTTCTCCGGCATGCCCAGGGTGTCGCTGTAGTAATTCCACGGACTCAGGGTGGCGGAAAACAGGGCCGTGCTGTGGCTGGCCGCGAAGCGCTCCTTGAGAAACGGCGCCGGCACGATATTGCGGATGCAGACGGTGGAGCCCGTGTCCGTTTTGCTCACGTCGAACAGCGAATGCGCGCCGAAACTTTCCGCCAGGCGGTTGATCAGCAGCACGTCGAAATAGAAGCGCTGCAAGTCTTCGTCCAGCGCGGCAGCGTGCTCGGCCATGTAGTCGCCGATGGCCGTGGCCACGCCTTGCAGCGCGCCAAAGAATTTGTCGGGCAGTGCCGCATGCACGCGGTAGTCGCCATCCTGCTCCTTGAGCAGGGCCGTCCACTGGCGCGCCAGGCGGTCCAGCGGCTTTTTCAAACCTTCGGGCGCGAATTTGCGCAGCATTTTCAGGTCGATTTGCGCCAGTTCGGCCGAATACATGCTGCGCGCACGCGACACCATATTGTGCGCTTCGTCGACGAGCACATTGACTTTCCAGTCGTGGGCCAGGGTCATGCCGTACAGCATGGCGCTGAGATCGAAATAGTAATTGTAGTCGCCGATGACGACATCGCTCCAGCGCGCCAGTTCCATGCCCAGGTAATATGGGCAAATACCCTGCTGCAAGGCGATGGCGCGCACGGCTTCCTTGTCCAAAATCAAACCGCTGGCCAGCGCCACTGCGCGCGCCAGCGGCAAACGGTCGTAAAAACCCTTGGCCAGCGGGCATGATTCGCCATGACAGGCCTTGTCGGGATGCTCGCAGGCGCTGCTCCTGGCGCTCAGTTCCAGCACGCGCAGCGGCAGCAGCGGCGCGCTTTCCTTGAGGATGGCGCAGGCATCGAGCGCCATCTGCCGTCCCGGCACCTTGGCGGCGAGGAAAAACAGTTTATCGAGGCCATGCGCCGCCGTCGCCTTCAGCATGGGAAACAGGCTGCCCACGGTCTTGCCGATACCGGTCGGCGCCTGCGCCAGCAAGGCGCAGCCGCGGCTGCTGGCCTTGTACATGGCTTCGGCCAGCTGGCGCTGTCCCGGGCGGAAGTCGGCGTGGGGAAAGGTCATGGCCGTGAGCTGGACGTCGCGGCTGGCGCGGTGCGCCATTTCCTGCCCGGCCCATTCCAGGAACAGCGCGCAATGCTGCTCGAAGAAAATGCGCAGCGCCTCGGCCGTGCATTCTTCGTGCATCACCGTTTCCTTCTGGCTGGCGATGTCGAAATACACGAGCGCCACGCGCAGCATGGGCAAGTTCAGCTGCTGGCACAGCAAATGGCCGTAGATGCGCGCCTGCGCCCAGTGCAGCTGGCGGTGGTTGGCGGGCATGGCGCCAAGCTCGCCGCGGTAGGTCTTGATCTCTTCCAGCTGCCGCCGCGCCGGGTCGTAGCCGTCGGCGCGGCCGCGCACGTGCAGGGGGCCGAAGTCGCCGCACAGGCTCATTTCGCGCTGGTAATCGTCGTCGCGCCGGCCCGTGACGGTGGCGTGGCCGGCCATGCCTTCCTGGGCCGTGGGCGAGGGCGTGAAACGCAAGTCCAGGTCGCCCACCTTGGCGGTGAACTCGCACAGGGCGCGCACGGCAACCGTGTACTTCATGCTGCCGCCTGCCATTGCAGATAGCACACGCTGACGGGCATGGCGTGCTCGGCGCAATACGCGATCCAGCGCAGCTGGTTGTCCTGCAGGCGGTCGCCCGGACCCTTGACTTCGATCATGCGGTAGCGCCGTTCTGTCGGCCAGAACTGGATCAGGTCGGGCAAGCCGCTGCGGTTGCTTTTGATATCGAGCAAGATGCGTTCAAACGCCTTTTTCAGATGAAAGGCCGGCATGCAGGCCAGCGCCAGGTCCAGCAAGCCGTCGCCCAGCATATCCCAGCTGACGAAGGGCGAGACGATGCCGTGCTTGGCGGCAAAGGTGGCGCGGATGGCGGCGTGGTAGCTGCCGTCGTCCAGCTGCGCCAGGCAGGCGGCGAAGTCGCCGTTGCGGCGCAGGTAGAAATCGGCGCTGTGCAAGTCGGCCGGGCCACGGTGGAACGGGTGGAAGAAGGCGCCCGGTATCGCCTTGAAGATGGCGGGCCAGCACAGCAGGCCGAACAGCGAGTTGATCAGGGTGTTTTCCACGTAGTACACGGGCGCGTCGTCCCGCATCAGGTGTTGCTGCACCACCCCTTCCACGTAGCACGCTTGTTCAGGGCAGGGCAGCAGCAGGTCGATGCGTTCCACGGCGGCGGGAACATGGGCCGCCTGCCTGGCGTGGCCCAGCTTGCGCCGCAAACGGGGCGCCATGCGCAGCAGCAATTGCTGTTCCGCCTCGCTTTCCGGCGCCGCCAGGGCGATCGCGAGGCGGTCGTAGGCCGCTTGCGGCTGTTCATCTTTTTCCAGCACGCGGATGGCGCGGCCCCGCGCGCCCGGATAGCGGCAATCGGCGTAGGCGCGGTAGGCGGCGGGCCAGTCCTGGCATTTTTCCAGGTGCCGGGCGATCTGGAAGCGCAGCTTGTCGCGCCGGCTGGCCAGCCAGGTATTGTCCTGGGACAAGGGCAGCGCGGCCAGTTCCTGCAGCACCTCGTCGGCCGGCGCGCTGGCGTCATAGCGTTCGCGGCACTGCTGCAGCACTGCATAGTGCTCGATATCCTGGCGCGTGCGAAAGCCGCGCGACTCGGGCGAGAATTCCACTTTTTCATATTGGTACACGCCGAGGTCGGACAGCACGAATTCCGACCAGTCCTGGTGATGGTTGCCGAAGTAAATCAGGCGCAATCGGT
This sequence comes from Janthinobacterium sp. GW821-FHT03A03, assembly GCF_059421435.1. Classification (NCBI taxonomy): domain Bacteria; kingdom Pseudomonadati; phylum Pseudomonadota; class Betaproteobacteria; order Burkholderiales; family Oxalobacteraceae; genus Janthinobacterium; species Janthinobacterium sp. GW821-FHT03A03. Next base: position 72,954 of record NZ_JBWKUZ010000023.1, read on the forward strand.
CGCACAGCGCTTGCAGGCCGATGCGGTACAGCACGTCGCCGGAGGCCGGATGCCAGGCGGAAAACGGTTTATTGTCCGCATGCTGCCCGCGCAAGGCATCGAGCTGCTCCGCCTTGCGCGCCGCCTTCAGGGACGGGGCGAGGCCGAACGCCTGGGCGATTTCCGCTTTCAGCAGTTGCTCGAACAGTTCGGCTAGCGAGATGACGGGGTCGGCTTCCACCCAGCCCGATGCCAGCAAGGGCAGGGCGGCCGCGCGCGTGTCGCCGATTTCCGGGTAATTGAGCTTGCTGGCGCGGAACAGACAGCCCTTGCGCATGACGAGGCGCACGAACAGGGCGCGCGACGGCTGCGGCAGCGCACCGAAGCCGGCGATGAATTGCGTTTCCTCAAGACTGAGCAGGTCGGCGTAGCGCGCGCTGATCCAGCTCAGCACATCCTGGAAATTGTCCAGATAGTACAGGGGATTTTCCAGGACTCTCAGCATGGTAATAGTGGGGCAAGACGTCACTCGGACAGATTTTTACTGTGTTTATATACAGTTTAAACCTTCATCCGCCGCTTGCCCAGCTATTTTATGTTTCGTCAGCCGTGCTGTAGGCAAAACAGCTGTCGAACTTTTCGTAGGCAATGTATTCCGCGCGCAGGCCGGCCACTTCGATATCGGTGAGCAAGCCCCGGTGCGCTTCCTTGCGTCCCTTCGGCAGCGCCACCTCGTAATCGATGATGTCCCTGGCCAGCAAGGTTTGCAGTACTTCGGCTTGCGGCGCCGTCAGGTAGCGCGCATGGGTGAGCAGGGTTTTTTCCAGCTGCTGCCTGAATTCCTCGTCGCTGACGTCGTTGTACGTATCCTGGTCAGCCATGCTGTTGAGCAGCATAAGGAATATGAAATCCTGCAGGTTCTTCGCCAGGTACTGGGCTGCATTCTGGTCGTGCCACAGCAGCACGACGGGCATCTCGCCGTCCTGCTGGTCTGAAGCGAAAAAGCAGTAGTGGTCGCCGGCGCCCGTTTGCGCGAACGGGATGAACCGGAAGGCCGGGTCGATCTGCCGGTAATCGTCCGCGTCGCGCAAGGTGTCCGCTGCTTCGGCAACGGCCTTGATATTGAGCAATTCGAAATCATCGGCATGCAGCAGCAGGGTGGGTTTATCCTTCAGGGTGGGATAGACCAGCTTGTACCAGTCGGGGCCGTATTCGCCCACGGCCAGCATGCCGTCGCGTTCCAGTTGCCGGTACAGAGCCGGATAGGTGCAGCCGTGTTGCCGTTCAATTTCTGACAATGTCATGTGTGTCCTGTTCAAGGTGATTCATCGGGCAATGATAGCCGACGCAATGGCGCGCACGGCAGCAATGATGGCCGCAATTGATAAACTTTTTAGTTTACTTATATGGCATGTCCCCGTATGCTTGCCAGACACAATCCGCCGAGGCCGCATGAAAAACATCATCCTGATTTCCGCCGCCTGCCTGCTGGCGCTGCTGTCGACCATCGGCGCCTCGCTGCCCTACCCGATTCTGCCGCCGCTGTTCGCGGCCGAGGCGCCGAACGCCTTCAATAATTTCCTCGGCTTGCCGTCAAAACTGCTGTTCGGCCTGGCGCTCACCATCAATCCGCTGGGCTTGCTGATCGGCTCGGCCCTGCTGGGTCCCTTGTCCGACCGCTATGGCCGCCGTCCCTTGCTGATGCGCACGGCCGTGGGCGCCGCCATCGGCCATGCCATCACGGCCTGGGCGCTGGTGATCCAGTCGTATCCGTTGTTCATCGTCGCCCGCTTCATCACCGGTTTGCTTGAAGGAAATGGCGCCGTGGCGCGCGCCATGCTGGCCGACCAGTTGACGGGAGCGCTGCGCCTGCGCGCCATGTCCTGGCTGAATGGCGCGTTTTACCTGGGCTGGCTGGTGGGGCCGATTTTGGCGGGCGCGACCCTGGGCTGGGGCGTGACGGTGCCGTTCTGGATCGCCGCCGCTGCGCTCATGCTCGTCGCCGTGCTGGTGGCCGTCGGCTTGCCGCGCGAAACGCCCTCGCTATTGACGACGTCGTGGTGGCAGGTGGCGCGCGACCGCCATTCGCTGAACCTGCTGCGCCACGAGGAGCTGCGTACCCTGTTCATCGTGCAGCTGGCATTTACGTGCGGCGCGGCCAGTTTCTATGAGTTTTATCCGCTGTGGCTGGTCGAGACGGCCAACTACCATGCACAGGCGATTGCCTGGGTGAACGTGGGCCTGTGCGGCACGATGACCATCACCTCGCTGCTGGCGGGCGGTCCCAGCCGCCATGCGCCGCTGCTGCGCGCCAGCTGGTATGCCTGCGGCGTGGCCTTGGCCGTGGGGATTTTGGCGCTGGGTAATATCTGGGTGGGCATCGCCGCCATCGTGCTGTTCGGCATCCCGAACGCGCTGTACAACACGGTAATACAGGGCTGGTGCGCCGAGCGCTTCAGCGCGCATGGCCAGGGCGCCGTGATGGGCTTGCTGGCCACCACCTTTTGCATCGCCAACATCGTCGTGGCCTTGAGCGGCTCCGTGCTGACCCTGATCGACACGCGCCTGATCCTCGTCGCCGGCGCCTGTTCCGCCGCCTGGGCCGCCTGGCGCATGGCGGCCTGGCGCCGCCAGCTGGCCGGCGAGGTTGACGTGAAAGCCGTGGCGTGAGCGGCAGCATGAACACGTCGGAACAGACCCTGTTCCTGCTGAAGATGCGCGGGCCGCAGACGGCGCAGCAGCTGGCGGCCTTGCTCGACATCACGTCCATGGGCGCGCGGCGCCAGCTGGAGGCGGCGCTTGAGCGTGGCCTGGTGGCTTTTGAGGACGTGGCCGACAAGGTGGGACGCCCGTCGCGGCGCTGGGCGCTGACGCGGGAGGGCCATGCGCGCTTTCCCGACCGCCACGCCGACCTGACCCTGGAATTGATCGCGCAAGTGAAAACCCTGTTCGGCGACGCGGGCCTCGATCAATTGATAGGCGCGCGCGAGCGCGGCAGCGAAGCGGCCTACAGGCAGTTGGTCGATCCTCGGCTTGATCTGGCGCAAAGAGTGGCCGCTCTGGCGCAGGCGCGCGATGGCGAGGGTTACATGGCCCATGCCGAGGCGCGCGACGATGGCAGTGTCTTGCTGGTGGAAAACCATTGCCCCATCTGCGCGGCGGCCACGGCATGCCAGAATTTCTGCCGCTCGGAGCTGGCCATCTTCCAGCGGGTATTGGGGGGCGATTGCACGGTGGAGCGCAGCGAATATCTGCTGGAGGGGGGCAGGCGCTGCGTGTACCGGATCGTGCCGGTCGGGTGACTCCCCGCAAAGGCCGGGGTCGTCACCTGCAGGGCACGACCCCGGTACCTGCGCTTGGGGCCAGTTACTTTTTAGCCGCTTTCGGCTTGGCGGCAGGCGCCGCCTTTTCCGCCGCGGCGGCGCTGCTCGTCGCCTTTTCCGTGGCCTGCGCCACTTGCGCGCTGGCCTTGGCGATCTGTTCCTCCACGGTTTTCACGGCCTGTTTTGTGGCCTTGGTCACTTGCTCGTAGCCGAGGAAGGCGTTGTCGATGGCGGCCTTGACGATGGCCACGGCGTTTTCCGAACCGGGCGGCACGTTTTTCGTGACGTCGTAGATCAGGGCGCTCAGATTGCTTTTCGCTTCGGCCACATGGGCTTCGGCGGCCGTCGTGAATTCCGTGTGGATTTCCTTGATGATGTCGTCGAGCTGCTGTTTATACGCTTTCGCGCCGGCCACGCCCGGTTGCAGCTGGGCGGCGGCGGCGGCCATGGCGGCCTTCGGGTCCCTGGCCTGGCTGATTTCCTTACTGGCGGCAAGACTATCCTCGATGCCGGACTTGGCGGTGGCCATGTTCAATGCCAGCACCTGTTCCACGCCTTGCACGGCCTTGGAAGTGAGGGTGTTGAAGGTCATCAGCTGGAATTCAAACAAGGCCTTGGTGGCCGATGCGAATTGTTCGGGATTCGTAAACATGTGGTCTCCTCGGTTTGAATAGATACGTTCTTATCGTTCCATACTCTTTCGACGCCGCAATGCCATCGCTTGATCTCAAGCCGGTGCCCCGTGTGGTCATGGCCCCATTATTTAACAAGCGCCGGTTTTTCGCAACGGCTATCTTTGTACGGTCCCGAGGCCAGTTCCCAGCCAAATCCCAGGGTGGACTGGGCGCATGACAGGGTGCCGTCGATCTTGCTGCGCCATTGGTACCAGGGGGCGGGGCCGGCCGAGGCGCCGGCGCAAATGGCCAGCAGGGCCGTGGCGAGGATGTATTTCATGGCAATGCTCCATCAGAAAGCGATGGCTGCATTGTAGCGTTACCGGCGTTCAGGCGGCGGGCGACTGGGGTGCGACGGCCGGCAGCAGCAGGGTGAAGGTGCTGCCGGCGGGACTGCTGCTGGCGTCGATATGGCCGCCCAGCACGCCTGTGACGATGTTGTGCGCCACGTGCAGGCCCAGGCCCGAGCCGCCGGAGCCCAGCTTGGTGGTGAAGAAGGGATCGAAGACGTGCGTGAGGTCGTCGGCCGTGATGCCCACGCCCGTGTCGGCCACGGACAGCACGATGCCTTGGCCATCGTCGCTGGCGCGCGCGGTGACGGCGATGCTGCCGCCGCTGCGGCCGTCGAAGGCGTGGCGCAGGCAGTTTTCCAGCAGGTTGCCCAGCACCTGGCCCAGCGGGCCGGGATAGCTGTCCATGGCCAGGTCCTCGGGCACGTCCTGCGTCAGCGTCAGGCCGGCGGTCTTGAGCGGCGTGGACAGGGGCAGCATCAGCTCGGCGACGAACTGGTGCAGCAGGAAATGGCGGCGCTGCGAGCTGGCGCGGTCGACGGCGATCTGCTTGAAGCTGGAGACGAGGTCGGCGGCGCGCTGCAGGTTGCGCAGCATGATGGCGTCGGCCTCGCTGGCCTGGGCCAGGTAGGCGCCCAGCTCGGAGCGGCGCAGGCCGTCGAGGAAGGAGGCCTGCAGTTCGCGCGTGCGCTCGGCCATGGTGGTGGCCACCACGAGGCCGTTGCCGATCGGCGTATTGAGCTCATGCGCGATGCCGGCCACCAGCGCGCCCAGCGCGGCCAGCTTGTCGCGCCGCACCAGTTCTTCCTGCGTGATGGACAGGTTTTCCAGCGCGGCGGCCAGCTCGCGGTTGACCTGTTCCGACTGTTCCTTGGCCTGCGTCAAGGCCGCCGTGCGCTCGGCCACCAGTTCTTCCAGGTGGGCGCGGTGGCGCTGCAATTCGCGTTCGTGGCGCATGCGGCCGATGGCGATGCCGGCCAGGTCGGTGGCCGTGTCGATCAGGCCCTGCTCGTGCGCGTCGGGGCTGCGTACTTCGCGGTAGTACATGGCGAACGAGCCGAGCACCTTGCCTTCCTGGCCGAAGATGGGGCGCGACCAGCAGGCGCGCAGGCCGAACGGCGCGGCCAGTTCGCGGTAGGGCGCCCACAGCGGGTCCTGCATGATGTCGCTGACGATCACCTGCTCGCGGCGGAACATGGCCGTGCCGCAGGAACCCACGCCGGGGCCGATTTCCACGCCTTCGAGCAGGGCCATGTACTCGGCCGGCAGGCTGGGGCCGGCCGCGCTGTGCATGTGCATGCCGTCGTCGTCGAGCAGCATGATGGAACAGTACACGCCGCGCGACTGGCCCTCGATGAGCAGCAGCAGCTGGTTCAGGGTGGGGATCAGTGGCGCGCCCTTGGCGACCATTTCCAGCAGGGCGCTCTGGCCCGAGCGCATGGCTTCGGCGAGGTTGCGTTCGGTCAAGTCGATGATGCGCGCATGCACGAGCTGGCGGCCCGGCACGGACAGGCGCATCAAACGGATTTCGCATTCGATGGGATGGCCGTCGCGGTGGCGGCAGGTGGCGCGGAAGACGACGATCTTGCCTTGCAGGGTATCGCGAATCTTGTCATCCAGTAATTGTGGCGAAGGCACGCCATCGTTCTGCTGTTGCGGGAAGAGCGGCTCCATGCCCCCTTGCAGCAGCTGGGTCTGGGGCAGGCCGAACAGCTCTTCGGCCAGGTGGTTGGCGTCGATCAGCAGGCTGTTGTCGATATCGAACAGCAGCACGGCGTCGGGCGAGCCGGCCAGGATCGAGTGGTAATTGACTTCCAGCGTCTGCGGATGCAGGGGCCGCGGCGGCGCCGTGGGGAGCAGCGCGGGCGCCTCGGCCTTGTGCAGCGCCAGTTCCATGAGGATTTTTTCCGCCACGTCGCGCGCATTGAACGGCATCTTGATGTAGTCGGAAGCGCCGGCGCCCACGCTGCGGCCCTGTTCCTCGGCGCTGGGGGCGGACGACATCAGCAGCAGGGGCACGCCGTGGCGTCCGCCCGCATTGCGCAGGCGCATGCAGGTGGCGCCGATATTCGAACCGGCTAGGGCTGCGTCGAGCAGGATCAGGTCCGTGCCGCCGGACGCCAGTTCCACGCCCTCGTCGATATCGCCCGCCAGGCCCGTGCCCAGGTTATGCCGGTCCAGCACATACAGCAGTTCGCGCACATCGTTGGGCGAATTGCTGACCAGTAAAACTCTGGCCCGGTCGGCGATGGAGGATATCAACTGATTCATGGGGGCGCGTCCCTTGCGCGTAGCGTCAGGCTAGTATTACATCAAGGCAAGAAGGAGTAAACGATAATTAGTGATTACTAAAAGCAATCCGCAGCGCCAGCCGTTCATGCCGCGTCCTGCGCCTGCGACGTCGCCGCCAGGGCGGCGCGCGCCTGTTCGACGCGCGGGTAATTATCCTCGATCCAGTCGACCAGCACGGCCAGGCGTTCGGCCGCCTCGCGCCCCAGCGGCGTGAGGCTGTATTCCACCTTGGGCGGAATCACGAGATAGGCCTGGCGCAGCACGAAGCCGTCGCCGGCCAGCGCTTCCAGGGTTTGCGCCAGCATCTTTTCGCTGACGCCGCCCACTTCGCGGCGCAGTTCGCTGAAGCGCCGCGTGCCGCTCAGCAACAGTACCAGCACCAGCACGGCCCAGCGGCTGGTCAGGTGGCTGAGCACGGCGCGCGACGGGCAGGCGGCGGCCAGCAGGTGCGCGCCCTGGTTCTGGCGGGCGAGGGCGGCGCGCAGGCTGGCACCGGGAGTGTCTGTGGACATGATAGTTGGCCTGAAAGTGTCTGGCAATTCATACTTACCAAAAGGTACGTACTTACAATAGGTAAGTAATAGTCCTATTATAGGGTTTTACGACCCACCCTCCAAGGAGAAATCATGATCGTCATTACCGGCGCCACAGGCAATCTGGGCCAGCACGTCATCACCAGCCTGCTCGCATCCGTCCCCGCCGCCCACATCGTCGCCGCCGTGCGCAACCCGGCCAAGGCTGCCGACCTGGCCGTCCGGGGCGTGCAGGTGCGCCAGGCCGATTACAACGACGGCGCCAGCCTCGACGCGGCGTTCAAGGGCGCCACGAAAATCTTGCTGATTTCGTCGAGCGAAGTGGGCCAGCGCGCGCAGCAGCACCAGAACGTCATCGATGCGGCCCGGCGCGCCGGCGTGGCCCTGCTGGCCTACACCAGCGTCTTGCGCGCCGATACCTCGCCGCTGGGCCTGGCCGCCGAGCACGTCGTCACGGAAGCGGCCATCCGGGCCTCGGGCTTGCCATACACTTTCCTGCGCAACGGCTGGTACCTGGAAAACCACACGGAGCACCTGGCGCCCGTGCTCGAGCATGGCGTCGTGCTGGGCGCGGCGCAAAACGGGCGTTTCTCGTCGGCCGCGCGCGCCGATTATGCGGCCGCCGCCGCTGCCGTGCTGACGGCGGCCCAGCCGCAAGCCATCTATGAGCTGGCAGGCGACCACGGCTTTACCCTGGCCGAGTACGCGGCCGAAGTGGCGCGCCAGTCGGGCAAGGCGATCGTGTACAAGGATATGCCGCAGGCGGACTTCAAGGCGGCGCTGGTGGGCGTGGGCGTGCCGGACGGCTTTGCCGACCTGCTGGCCGATTCCGATGCGGGCGCGGCCAAGGGAGGCCTGGAAGACCATGGCAGGCAATTGAGCGCGCTGACAGGCCGTCCGACGACGACGCTGGCCGAAGCGGTGAAGGCGGCGCTGGGCAATTAAGGGGAGGGTGCCGCGGGTTGGAAAAACCGCGCGGCATTCTGTGTCCAGTCCTAAAATAGGTTGACAGTATTTATTGCTGCACAAACGCCCGATGCACCGCATCGGGCGTTTTGTAC
>NZ_JBWKUZ010000024.1:0-76098 GCF_059421435.1 Janthinobacterium sp. GW821-FHT03A03
GTACAAAACGCCCGATGCGGTGCATCGGGCGTTTGTGCAGCAATAAATACTGTCAACCTATTTTAGGACTGGACAGCAGGGGCTGCAGAAGGCCATCCGGGTCGGATCGTCACATTCCACAGCAAGAAACGGATGGCGGCGCAGTTCCGATGCTGGTCTGATGGCAGTGTTGACGACGCAGGAGAACCGCATGGATTTTCGCATCACGGGGCTGTCGCCCGAACCTTTTCTGCCTTTTTTTGCTTTATCCGATGCCGAGCTGGCGGCGCGCGGCATGCGGCGCCATGTGGTCGACCAGCATCCCGGATTTCCTGACCGTATAGAAATGGTGGAAGCCGCGCTGGGCGAAACCGTGCTGTTGTTGAATCATGTGTGCCAGCCGGCCATGACGCCCTACCGGGCTTGCCACGCCATTTTTGTCCGCGAGGGGGCCACGCAAGCGTACGATGCCGTCAACCAGGTGCCGGAATCGATGCGGCTGCGTCTGTTGTCGCTGCGCGCCTATTGCGCCGATGGCATGATGCTCGATGCCGAGGTGGTGGAAGGCACCGCCATCGAGGCCGTCATTGCACGATTATTCGGCAATGCGGACGTCAGTTATATCCACGTCCACAATGCCAAGCGGGGCTGTTATGCGGGCCGCATCGACCGCGTTGGCCTGTCCCTGGCTTAATCGCGCAAGCGCATTTCCAGGCTGTAGCTGGCCACGGCATTCCTGCGCGCCGCATTGCGCATCAGATACACCTGCACCGTGTACGCGCCATCGGCTGGCAGCGCCCCCTGGAAGCTGTTGCCGCTGCGCGCACCGACGAACAGCGCTTCCTCCTGGCCGGCCTGGCGGATATTGACGTAATTCGACGCCTGATTGGTTTTCAGCTTGACGCTGAGGGTCTGTCCCGCCTTGCCCGTGACCGTGTATTCGGCCGTGGCGTAGCCCTTGATCTTGCCTTTCACGCTGTACGCGGCTTGGCCTGCCGTCAATTCCACTGTTTCCTTGTGGACAGGATCGGCGCTCCAGGCGGGCGTGGCAAACACGAGGGCCGCCAGCAGCAGGCTGGCGCGGAGGGACAGGTGACGACGCGGCATATGAATTTCCTTTGCACGTGGATTGACAGGCAGGCGATGGTGCTGCCGCCCATCTTACGCCGGCGGCTGCCAGGCGCCTGTACGCCAGCGCGCATGGCCGCATCGAGGACGGTTTTTCCACCTTTCTTGATCCATGTACTTTTTTTGGGCTGCGCACGTTTCAAGCGGCGGCCAAATGCCAGTTTCAGGTAGGCTGACGCGTCTCCATGCTGCGGAACCGGCCGCGGGCGCCGCTGCGCCGGACCGGTTTTGCAAGTCTTTTTCCCTGTATTGAAAGGAACGCAAATGGGTATTTCCGGAAAAGTCGCACTGGTCACGGGTGCCGCGCAAGGCATCGGCAAGGCCATCGCCTTGCGCCTGGCCAAGGATGGCGCCGATATCGCGCTGGTCGACCTGCACCAGGAGAAGCTGGACACGGCCGCCGCCGAAGTGCGCGCGCTGGGACGCCGCGCCGTCACCTTCATTGCCGACGTGTCGCAACTCGATCAGGTCACTGAAGCGGTGGCGTTTGCCGAGAAGCAATTGGGCGGCTTCGACATCATCGTCAACAATGCCGGCATCGCGCAAGTGCAGCCCTTGCTCGATGTTACGCCGGAAGAGGTCGACCGCATCATGCGCATCAATGTGCAAGGAACGCTCTGGGGCATCCAGGCGGCCGCCAGGACTTTCAAGAAGCGCCGGCAGAAGGGCAAGATCATCAATGCCTGTTCCATCGCCGGGCATGACGGCTTTGCCCTGCTGGGCGTGTACTCGGCCACCAAGTTTGCCGTGCGCGCGCTGACGCAGGCGGCGGCCAGGGAGCTGGCCGCCGACGGCATCACCGTCAACGCGTATTGCCCAGGCGTCGTCGGCACCGACATGTGGGTCGAGATCGACAAGCGCATGGCCGAAGTGACGGGCGCCGAGCTGGGGGCGACGTATAAAAAATACGTGGACGGCATTGCGCTGGGACGCGCCGAGACGCCCGACGACGTGGCGGGCCTGGTCTCCTTCCTGGCGGGGCCGGATTCCGACTACATGACGGGCCAGGCGCCGCTGATCGATGGTGGCCTCGTATACCGCTGATGTATTGACCGCGCATAAGAAACAGGCGGCGCACTCATGGAATGCGCCGCCTGTTTGCTTTGCATCAAGGTTTCATTGCACGGATGCCGGGGTGATAAGATCGCAGACTGGATCAACGCCACCGCGCGGGAAAGTTCATCATGCATGCAATAAACAAGCTCATCGCCTTGCGCCCCATTGCCCCTGGCGAAGAGGCGGTATTGGCCCGGCTGTTCCAGCTGTACTGTTACGACAATAGCGCCTGGAGCGGCGAAGACGTGCTGGCCGACGGCCGCTACGATGTGTGCGATGCGGGCCTGGCGTCGTATGTGCATGCAGCGGGCCACACGGCGCACTGGATCGAGGTCGATGGCGAACTGGCGGGTTTTTACATGACGGAGCCGGCCACCGCGGGCGCGTTGCCGGTGCGGGAGTTCAGCGACTTTTTTATTCTGAAAAAATACCGGCGCCGGGGCGTGGCCCTGGAAGTGGTGCGCCGGGTACTGCTGGGCAGCGCGCACACGTGGATGGTGGCAGTGTTCCGCGCCGATGCCGCAGCGCAGGCATTCTGGCGGCAGGCGCTTGCGTGCCTGCCGTTTGCCAGGATCGAGGCGTACGAGGATCCGGACTTGCCGCAGTTCCAGCTGACTTTGCTGAAACCGGCGGCCTGAGCTGCCTTAGAAGCGGACCTTGACATAGGCGGAGGGGCCCGTCAGGCGCACGTTCAGGTCCGCGCTGCGTTCGCTGTCGCGGCGTAGCTTGATTTTCGAGATGCCGTAGTCGGCCACGAAGCCGATGTTCTTGAACGGAAACCATTCCACGCCGATATTGCCGCCGTAGATGTGGCCGTTGATGCGCCCGCCGTTTTTCTTGATGCCCGACGCTTCCGCGTACATGCGCAAGTCCGGCGTGAAGGCGTGGCGCCAGCCCACTTCCAGCAGCGGCGCGAACGCGTGCTCGCCGATGGAATCGCGCGCCGTGGCCGTCTCGCCATTGACGACGCCGGTGGCCGTGCCGTTCAGGCTGGCATGGTAGTAGGCGGCGCCCAGGCCGATGCCGAAGGTGTCGTTGCCGCTGCCGAGCCACCATTTGTAGGCCAGCTTGGCCAGGTCCAGCTTCAGATCGGCGTTCGCCGTGGCCGTGCCCGTGACGGGCTGGCCATTGATGATGGTTTCGCCGGTGAGCGTCGGCGTGTAGGATTTGTCGTAGCGGTAGTAGTCGAATGCCAGGCCGTGGCGGTCGCCGATCAGCAAGTCCGCTTTTACGCGGGGAATCGTGGTGTGGCTCTGCTTGGATTCGGGCGCGTCGATGCGGCCAAACTGCGTGTCGGCGCCGATATTGATGCGCGGCTCGGCCGAAAAAGCGCCTACCGAGATGCTGACGCGGTCCAGGGCGGGCGACGGTTCCGCCCGCGCCGTGGCGGCGGCCGTGGCAATGCCCATGACGCCCAGCATCATGACGCTGCGCAAGGCAAGATGGCGCAAACGTGGTGGCGACAGGCGGGCGGGGACGGGCGTGGCAAACATGGGGCTACTCCTCAAAAATAAAGTGAAAACGGCCGCGACGTCGGGGCGGCTGGTACGGAAATGCAATGAGGAAATGGTAGCAATTGTTGCTTTTGGATCACGTAGCCGCACGGCGCAAGTGGCCGTCGGATTTGTCCTACCGCAGCTAAACCGCATGTCAAGACTGGTGATGAGAGGAAGTCAACGATGCAGGAAATCATGGAACTGGACACGCCGCGTCTGCTGCTGCGGCAATGGCGCGACAGCGACCTGGCGCCGTTCGCGGCCCTGAATGCCGATCCCCGCGTGATGGAGTTTTTCCCGTCCACCCTGTCGCGCGAGGCCAGCGATGCCATGGCGCTGCGCTGCCGTAGCCTGATCGCCGGGCGGGGCTGGGGCTTGTGGGCCGTGGCTTTGCGCGAAAACAATGCCTTCATCGGCATGACGGGGCTGCATATTCCCGCCGTGCAATTACCGTGTTCGCCATGCGTGGAAATCGGCTGGCGCCTGGCCCATGACTACTGGGGACAAGGTTACGCCCAGGAAGCGGCGCAGGCCGCCCTGCAGGCGGGATACGAACGCTTGCAACTGCCGGAAATCGTCTCCTTCACCGCCTTGCCCAACGTGCGCTCAAGCGCCCTGATGGCGCGCCTGGGCATGCGCCGCGAGCAAGCCACCTTCGAGCATCCGGCCCTGCCGCCCGGCCACCGCTTGCGCGCGCATTGCCTGTATCGTCTGACGCGCGCAGAATGGTGTGCCAGAGGAGGAGACACCACATGAGAATCGCCGCCATTTCCGATATCCACGGCAACCTCGACGCGCTCGAGGCCGTGCTGGCCGACATTGCGCAACGGGGCGTGGACGTGACCGTCAACCTCGGCGATATCGTCTCGGGCCATCTGCAGCCGCGCGCCACGGCGGCGCGGCTGATGGCGCTGGACCTGCCCACCATCCGTGGCAACCATGAGCGCCAGCTGTTCGGCGATCCGGCCCGCATGGGCGCGTCGGACGCCTTTGCGCGCGCACAACTGTTGCCCGAGCAACTCGCGTGGATGGACGCGCTGCCCGCCACCTTGCGCTTGCGCAAGGACGTGCTGCTCGTGCATGGCACGCCGACAAGCGACCTCGTGTATTTTCTCGACAGCGTCACGCCGCAAGGCAGCCGCGCCGCCACGCCGGAGGAGGTGGCGGAACGGGCCGGGACGGCCGAGGCGGCCCTGATCCTGTGCGGCCATACCCACATGCCGCGCATGCTGCGCCTGGCCGATGGGCGGCTGGTCCTCAACCCGGGCAGCGTGGGCTTGCAGGCGTATGACGACGACCACGGCTATCCGCACCTGATGGAGAACGGCACGCCGCACGCGCGCTACGCCATCGCCGAGCAGGGCGCGGACGGCGCCTGGACGGCGCAGTTGCATGCGGTCGAGTATGACTGGGACAAGGCGGCCCGGCTGGCGCTGGCCAACGGCCGGCCCGACTGGGTTACGCCCTTGCGCACGGGCTACGTCGGCGCCGCCTGAGGTGTATCAGCAGCCCGGTGCGCGGGTGACGGGCACGGGCACCAGTTCCGTCTTGCCTTCCCTGGCGATCACCTGGTTGATGCTGATGCTGCAGCGCTTGCCTTCCCAAGAGAAAGCCGCTTCGTAATCCTCGCCGGCGCGCGGCGTGAAGGTGATGTCGCCATGGCAGCTGGGCGACACGCTGTCAAAGCGCACGCCGTTGGCCACGTAAAACGGCGAGACATCCTGGAAGCCCAGGCGCAGGCTGCTGGGCTTGCCCGCAGGAATCTCATATTCGCGGAAATAGGCCTTCGAGAAGAAGCCGTCCTTGCGCGCCAGGTTTTGCGACGTTGCCGTTTCCGGAATGCCCAGGCTGGTATTGCTGACCGTGCCGATCAGGGAGCCGAAGGCGGAGCTCATGCCGCCGCTGGCCTTTTCCACGCCATCGCTGAACATGCCGCGGATGCAGCTGCTGTCGCGGTACAGGAAGGCGGTGGCGCCATTCTGGCCGAACAGGCGCAGACGGCTGACGGTGGATGTTGCCGGCGCCGCCGGCGCGCTGGCCGCCTCGGCGGCGGCAGCGGGTGCTTCGGTGGTGGCGATATCCTGGGCAAAGCTGGTGGCGCTGAGCAAGAGGGAAAAGAGGAAAGCAGGTTTTTTCATTGGCTCAAAAAATTATCAAAAAGAAACAATATATACCATAAGGCAATACATTGCTGCTCTTTTTGACAAGCCTGTCACCGTGCCGTTCCCTAGCGGAACTCTTCCGCCACCAGGTTGTACTTCTGCATCTTGTGATACAGGGTCTGTTTCGGCAAGCCCAGCACCGCGCTCACGTCACTGACGTTGCCCGAATATGCGCGCAGTTCCTGTTCGATCAGGGCGCGCTCAAAGCCGTTCACCTGTTCCGCCAGCGACAGGGGGCTGGCCTGGCCGCCCGCCAGCAGGCTCGAGGCGCCGCCGGCAATGCCCAGCACGAAGCGGTCGGCGATATTGCGCAGTTCGCGCACATTGCCGGGCCAGGAATGGGCCATCAGGTTGCGCATCTGCGCGCTGGAAACCACGGGTGCGGCGCGGTTGTAGCGGGCGGCGGCGGCCAGCACGAAGTGCTCGAACAGGATGGGAATATCCTCGCGCCGTTCGCGCAGCGGCGGCAGATGCAGCACGATCAGGTTCAGGCGATAGTACAGGTCGCTGCGGAATTTCTGCTGCTGCGACAAGTCTTCCAGGTCCAGCTTGGCAGCCGCGATGACGCGCACGTCGACGGGCGTGGGCACGTTTGAACCGAGGCGCTCGATATAGCGCTCCTGCAGCACGCGCAGCAATTTGACTTGCAGCGACAGGGGCAGCGATTCAATTTCATCGAGGAAGAAAGTGCCGTGGTCGGCATGCTCGATCTTGCCCACCTGCCGCTTGGCCGCGCCCGTGAACGCGCCCGGTTCGTGGCCGAAGACTTCACTTTCAAAAATGCTTTCGGGAATCGCGCCGCAGTTGACGGCGACAAAGTTGTGCTTGCGGCGGTGGCTGAAGTCGTGCAGGCAGCGGGCCACCATTTCCTTGCCCGTGCCCGTGTCGCCGTAGATCAGCACGTCAGCCGGTTCGTCGGCAACGTCGAGTATCAAGCGCCGTATGTCGCGCATCGCCACGGAATTGCCCAGTAAGCGCGCTTCGATGCCGCCGCCGTCCTCGAGCTGGCGGCGCAGGCTGTGCACTTCCAGCATGAGCCTGCGCGTTTCCAGCGCGCGCAGGATGACGTCGACCAGCTGGTCGGAGGAATACGGTTTTTCGATGAAGTCGTAGGCGCCCGTGCGCATGGCGTGCACGGCCATGGTGATGTCGCCGTGGCCCGTGACGAGGATCACGGGCAGGTGCGGGTCCAGCGTCTTGACCGCTTGCAGCAGCTCCAGGCCGCTCATGCCGGGCAGGCGCACGTCGCTGACGATGATGCCGGGAAAATCCGGCGTCAGCAGTTTATAGGCCAGTTCGGCCGAGTGAAACGCCAGCACGTCCAGGCCGGCCAGCTGCAATGCCTGCTCGCTGCCCTCGCGCACGGTGGGGTCGTCCTCGACCAGCAAGACCTTCAAGCCGTCAAACATGTTTTTCCTCCTGCGTTGCAATCTGTAGT
The DNA here is from genome assembly GCF_059421435.1 of Janthinobacterium sp. GW821-FHT03A03. Taxonomy (NCBI): domain Bacteria; kingdom Pseudomonadati; phylum Pseudomonadota; class Betaproteobacteria; order Burkholderiales; family Oxalobacteraceae; genus Janthinobacterium; species Janthinobacterium sp. GW821-FHT03A03. The sequence goes on from NZ_JBWKUZ010000024.1 coordinate 7,260, forward strand.
TCGATGGTGAAGACGGCGCCGCCGCCGGGGGCGTTTTCGGCGCGCAGCACGCCGCCGAACTGGCGCGTGATCTGTTCGGAGATGGCCAGTCCCAGGCCCAGCCCCAGCCCCTGCGGTTTGGTCGTGAAGAACGGCTCGAACAGGTGTTCATACACTTCCGTCGACAGGCCGGGGCCCGTGTCGGCCACGTGGATCAGCACATGCTCCTGCGTGCATTCGACGGACACGCGCAGGCTGCGCACGTCGCTGCCGTTCATGGCGTCGAGCGCATTGGCATACAGGTTCACCAGCACCTGCTCCAGGCGGTTGCTTTCGCACATGGCGAAGATGTCGTCGGGCGGCAGTTGCAAAGTAAAACGCACATTTTCCACCTGCAGGCGGCGCTCGACGAGGAACAGGGCGTTGCTGATCGCCGTGGGAATCGAGACGGAAGTCAGGCTGGTCGTCGATTTGCGCGCAAAAACTTTCAATTGGCCTGTAATTGTCCCCATCCTGGCCGCAATTTGCGAGATCTTCGCCAGATTGCGCCGCGCGTCGTCGAGCCGGCCCCGTTCGAGCAGGATGACGGCATTGTCGGACATGGTGCGCAGCGCCGTCAGCGGCTGGTTCAGTTCGTGCGTGATGCTGGCCGACATCTGCCCCAGCACGGCCATCTTGCCGGCCTGAAATAGTTCATTCTGCGTGATGTGCAGCTTTTGCTCGGCCTTGCTGCGCACCTCGATTTCCTGGCTCAGGCTTTGCGTCATGGCGTTCAGTTCCGACGTGCGTTCCTCGACCATGGCTTCCAGGTTGTCATAGGCGTGCTGCAAGTCTTCGCGGGCGCGCAGTTTTTGCGCCACGGCGGCGCGGCGCTGGCGCAGGTAAAAGAACAGCAGCATGAAAAAGCCCAGCAGCACGCACGAGAAGGCGGCCGCGGCGCGGGCGCTGGCCTTCGCTTGCGCCAGGTCGGACAGGTAAATGAAGGTCCAGCCTTGCGGCGACTTGAGCTTGATCTGCGTCATGACGCTGGAGCTGATCTTCGGCGGCGCGTCGGCATGCTCGTGTTCGCGCACGCTGATCACGCGCGCGCCATTGCCCAACTGGCGGTCCGACACGAAGGGGATGGCTTCCAGCTGTTTCGAGTAATACTGGCGCGTGCGGTTCAGTTCGGCCAGCACGGCGGGCGACAGGGGCGCCAGGGTCTTGTATTTCCAGTCCGCCATGGAGCTGAGGAAGATGACGCCGTGTTCGTCGGCCAGCATGACCTTGTCGGCGCCCTGCACCCAGCGCTTTTCCAGCGTTTCCAGGTTGACCTTCACCGTTGCCAGGCCCAGCATGTGGCCATTCTGGTAGATGCCGTGGGCAAAGAAGTAGCCGGGCTCCAGCCGCGTCGTGCCGACGCCATAAAAACGCCCCGGCGTGCCGCGCAGCGCATCCTGGGCATACGGGCGGAATGAGATATTGTCGCCAATAAAGCTGTCGGGCCCCTGCCAGTTGCTGGCGGCCCGCGTGTTGCCGTCGAGGTTGCTGATGAAAATCGTTGACGATTTCGCCTGGGCGTTCATCTGCTCGAGGTAATGGTTGACCGTGTCGACCAGCACCGGGTCTTCCGGGTGCTGCAGCAAACGGATGACGTCGCGGTTCAGCTCCAGGGTCTTGGGCAGGAAGTCGTATTTCTCCAGCGCATTTTCCAGGCTGCTCACATACACCTCGAGGCGCTGCGCGCCGCTGGCCTGCAGCTTGCCGATGGCGATGCGTTCGGTCCAGAAGTACACGAGCCAGACGGTGGCCAGGCAGGCGGCCAGCACCACGCCCCAGGCCAGCGTTTCGCGGCCCGACCGTTGCGACAGGCGCTGGCGCCAGGAAAGGGAGGGTTTGGTAGTACTGCTATTCATAAAATCAGCTGCCAACTTGCAAGAACCCACAGTATCGCATTTAAATATTGCGTCAAAAGAAAAAGCCGCCGGATATGCATCCGGCGGCTCACGCTTATATTTCACGGACATTCCGACGTCCGACAAAACCGTAGCGAGCGGCAGTGGGGCTCGGCGCCCCCTTGTGGCCGAGAAGCGCCACCGTACGCTAGTACGGTGGCGCCGAGCCGGTGAGCATCGCCGGCCGCAAGGCGCGCCGCGCAGTAGATTTTGGCCGACGTCCTTAGAACGTGTGACGCATACCTAAGTTGAAACCGCTGTTGCCGGTGCCATTGTCGGTGGCGTTGCCGACGACGAAGGTGGCGCCGTTCTTGTTGCTGATGTGGCCGTAGCCGGTGTACAGGTCGGTGCGCTTGGACAGGGCGTAGAAGGCGCCGATGGCCCATTGCTGGGCGTCACGGTTCAGGCTGCTCTTGTCGTTGTGGCGGATGTACGACGCGACCAGCTTGGTGGCGCCGAACGGGGCGCTGAAGCCGACCAGGATGTCATTGCTCTTGCTGTCGTCGAGGGCGCGGTTGTCGGCGTAGCCGAAGTTACCTTGCAGTACGCCAAAATCGTAGCGCGTGGCCAGCAGGGTGTTGCGGGTCTGCTGGGTCGCCAGCGAATTTTCCTTGCGGTGATGCGTCAGGGTCACGTTCAGCGGACCGTCGATGTAGTGCACGGCGCCGCCCATGCTGCGGTTTTTCGCGTTGTCGCCGGCCACTTCGCCGAAGCCGTACGCCAGGTCGGCCGACAGCTTGCTCCAGGTCGGCGTGCTGTATTGCACCATGTTATCGACGCGGATATTCGTCACCATCAGGTTCGACGCCGTGCCGGCCAGGCCGATGACGAACGGATCGGCCACGTCGCGCAGGGCCAGGTAGTACGGAGAATATTGGCGGCCCAGGGTGACGGCGCCGGCGCTGCCGGTCAGGCCGACATAGGCCTGGCGGCCGAACAGCAGGCCGCCCTGGCCCGAGGTGCCGGTATCGATATTGAAACCGCTTTCCAGCACGAAGGTAGCGGCCAGGCCGCCGCCCAGGTCTTCCTTGCCTTTGAAGCCGATGCGCGAGCCGGAGGCGACGCCGGAAGCGACGCGGTTCAGGCGGTCGCCGGCCGCATCCTTGTCGAACACGAGGCCGGCGTCTGCCACGCCGTAGATGGTCACGCTCGATTGTGCCAATGCGCCGCCGGAAGCTGCGCCGAGGGCCAACAGGGTAAACAGGACTTTTTTCATGAAAATCTCTCTAATAGGTTGGAATGACTACTGATCGCACTACCTGACTGCTTGTTACTCAACATGGACAACAAATAAATAGCCCGCTTGTGGCGGGCCATGGCGCTATCAGGCTTTGCTAGCGTGGTCAGCTTCGCCCCAATGGCTTTCCGTGTTCTGGTTGGCGGCGTTGGCCGCGGCTGCTTCTTCTTCCGTGGCCAGGCCACCTTCCCACTTGGCGACGACTGCCGTGGCGACGGCGTTGCCGACCGCATTGGTAGCCGAACGGCCCATGTCGAGGAACTGGTCGACACCCATCAGCAGCAGCAGGCCCGCTTCCGGGATGTTGAATTGGTTCAATGTTGCCGCAATGACTACCAGCGAGGCGCGCGGTACGCCGGCCATGCCTTTCGAGGTCAGCATCAGCAGCAGTAGCATGGTGATCTGCGTGCCGATCGACAGGTCGATACCATAGGCTTGCGCAATGAACAGCACGGCGAAGGTGCAGTACATCATCGAGCCGTCCAGATTGAAGGAGTAGCCCATCGGCAACACGAAGCTGGAAATCTTGCGGTCCACGCCGAACTGGTCGAGCGCCGTCAGCAGTTTTGGATAGGCCGCTTCCGAACTGGCCGTCGAGAATGCCAGCAGGAACGGTTCGCGGATCAGGCCCACGAGCTTGAAGACGCGGGGGCCGATGACGATGAAGCCGGCGCCGATCAGCAGGGCCCACAGGCACATCAGGCCCAGGTAGAAGCCGCCCATGAACTTGGCAAACGTGACCAGCACGCCCAGGCCGTGCGTGGTGATGACGGACGCCATGGCGGCGAACACGGCCAGCGGGGCCAGGTTCATGATGGTGCCGGTGATGCGCAGCATGACTTGCGCCAGCTGATCGACGACGGCCGTCAGGGTCTTGCCCGATTCGCCCAGGCCGGCCAGTGCGCCGCCGAAGAAGATCGAGAACACCAGCACTTGCAGGATTTCATTGTTGGCCATGGCCTCGATCGGCGACTTCGGCACCAGATGCGTGAAGAAATCTTTCAAGGTGAAGGCGGCCGTTTTCAAATTCGTTGAAGCGTGTACGTCCGGCAATGGCAAGCCCAGGTTGGTACCGAGCTGCATCAGGTTCGACAGCACCATGCCCAGCGCCAGCGAGACCAGCGAGGCGACGACGAACCAGCACATGGCTTTCAGGCCGATGCGGCCGGCCGTCTTGCCGTCGCCCATGTGGGCGATGCCGACCGTCAGGGTGGAGAACACCAGCAGCGCAATGATCATCTTGATCAGGCGCAAGAAGACGTCGGTGACGATGGAAATATTGCCAGCGATTTGAGCGCTGAGCTTGGCATCAGGGAAGGCGGTGTTGCATCCATAGCCCACGGCAATGCCGAGGATCATGGCAATCAGGATGTACAGGGTTAATGGCCGTTTCTTTTTCATTATGACTCCTCCGGTGAAACGCCGCTGTGAGCGGATTATTGATTGCGAGCAACTCAAGCTTGGAGTCAATATTTCTCAAAAACAAGCCCTTGCGTGCCAGCGATTATTTGCAGCAAAACCTGTACATAGCAAAGGATATGCCTGAAATGGGAATTTGGGACCGAACTTCTTAAGTTGTTGATTTGAGGAAGCTTTTTTTGTTGCTTAGATGTCGCAACTTTGCACGTTTGCGCGAAATATTGGACGCGGCAGGCCATCGCTGTATGACTTTTCATACGCTAGTCACGGCAGGGTGGCGCTGCGCCAAAAAGACAAGATTATCAGGACAATAAAAAAGCCCCTCCGAAGAGGGGCTTGATATGGCGCAATGCGTGTTTAGAACTTGATATTGGCCGTCAGGCTGAACGAACGGGGCTGGCCGGGCGTGTAGCGGAAGCCGGACTTGTTGATGGCCGCCACATAGGTCTTGTCGGCCAGGTTGTAGGCGTTCAACTGCAAGTCGAGGTTCTTGTTGACGGTATAGCTTGCCATGGCGTCGAAGACCCAGTAGGCATCGACGCGGGCCGGCGTGCCGACGGCGCCGTCGGTGCCGCGCAGCATTTCACCGACGTAACGGGCGCCGCCGCCGATCTTCAGGCCGAAGGGCAGGGTGTACGACGTCCAGCCCGTGAACGCCTGTTTCGGCGTGTAGCTGAGGTTATTGATGCCGCTGGCCGTGACGACCTTGCCCGACTCGACCTTGGTATTCATGCGCGTGTAGCCGGCGCTGACCAGCCAGTTCGGCATGATTTCGCCCACCATGCCGATTTCGACGCCCTGCACGCGTTTCTTGCCATTCTGATAGTAGACCAGGTCGACGGGATCTTGTTCCACTTCATTTTTCACGTCCGTCTGGTAGATGGCGGCCGACAGCGACAGTTTTTGTTTCAGGAAATCCCACTTGGTGCCGATTTCCTTGGTCGTGGTTTCCTGCGGATCATAGATCGGATTTTGCGCGCTGCTGGCGCCCGTGCTCAGCGTAAAGTTGGTGCCCGGCGGCGCCTTCGACGTGGCCCACAGCGCATACACGCTGCTGTCCGGCGTCGGCTTGTACAGGGCCGAGATCTTGCCGTTGGCGAAGGTGTCGTTCAGGGTGATGTGAACAGGAATAGGCGTGCCCACCGGCAATTTTTGCACCTGGCCCGGGGCGACGGCCGTTTGCAGGGTGACGGAGTCATAGCTGGTGTTGAAATGGTCGAAGCGCACGCCGCCGTTGAAGATCCATTTGTCGCCGAACTTGATGGTGTCGAAGACATACGCGCTTTGCGTGTTGACTTCGCCCTGGCTGTAGGCGCCGCTGCGCACGGGCTGGTAGCCAGTGACGGGGTCGCGCGGGTTCGGATGGTAGAGATTGGCGTCCGGCATGGTGCCCAGGCTGGCGGGCACATAGCCGTAGTTGGTCTGCTTTTCGCTGGTGAACTCGGCGCCGGCCACCACGGAGTGCTTGAGCACGCCCGTGTCGAATTGCGCGCTGATGACGGTCTGGTTGGTCAGGATCGTGTTTTCCTGGTCCTTCACCGTGCGCAGCGAGCGCGCCAGGGTCCAGGTCGACGGGTCGGTGGCGACCGGCGTCTTCAGGTTGGCGGTGCTGCCCATGAAGGCCGTCAGCAGGTAATCCTGCTGGGTCTTGCCGTAGCGCGTGGTGTTTTGCAGCTGCAGCGTGGGCGAGAAATCATGGTCGATGCGCAAGGTGCCCATGTCGGCCTTGACCTTGTCGTGGTCCGCGGTGGAGCCGTAGAAGTTCTTCGGATCGACCCTGGCCGCGCCGTTCAGGAAGGTGCGGATGACCTTGTTCGTCGGCGTGATGCTGTCCGGCGTGCTGTAGCCGGGCAGGCCGATGGTGGGCACGAAGCCGTCGGGCACGTTGTTTTGATCCACGTGCAGGTAGCTGGCCGTGACGCGCGTCGGCTTGCCGATGCCGAAGGTGACGGTGGGCGCGAAGGCCCAGCGCTTGTTCTTGACTTCATCGCGCGCCGGATTGCCGCTGTCCTGCGTCATCAGGTTCAGGCGCAATGCCGTGCCGGTATCGCTGTCGAGGATGCGGTTCCAGTCGGCCGTGGCGCGTTTCTGCTTGCCGCTGCCGGCCGTCAGCAGGGAATTGAACTTGTTTTCCATGGTCGCCGTCTTGCTGACCAGGTTGATCGAGCCCGTCGGCGAACCGCGGCCGCTGTCCGTGCCCGCCGGGCCCTTCAGCACGTCGATCTGTTCGATGTTGAAGACGTCGCGCGAGATGGAGCCGACGTCGCGCACGCCATCGACATAGATGCTGCCCGAGGCGTCGAAGCCGCGCATGTAGACGGCGTCGCCCGTGTTCGTGTTGCCATTCTCGCCGAGGAAGAAGGTGCCCACGCCCGGCGTGTTGCGCAGCGCATCCGTCAGGGTCAGCGCGCCTTGCTGTTCGATCAATTCTTTCTTGATCACGACGATGGTTTGCGCCGTGTTGACGAGCTCTTCCGTGTACTTCGGCGACGAGGCTTTCTCGGCCTTGAAATCATTTTCCTTGGAACTGACGACCTTGATTTCATTGAGGGTTTGCTGCGATGCGGGCGCGCTCTGGCCTGCCGGGTCGGCCGCCTGGGCGGCGACGGGCAGCAGCATCACGGCCAGGGCGGCGCCGACGTGCTGGTTGAAACGGGATGGGGCGTGTTTGCGGCTCTTGATTGCCATCTTGCTCTCTCGATAAGGTCAGGGTAGTGGTTCCTGGCTGGCGCTGCGCGGCGGTGCGTTGGCACACGGGCAAGTGGCTGGCGGTGGACGAATAGAGCGACATTGTAATTATTGGGCGCTTATTCGTAAATGAGAATCGTTATCAGTCTCGTTTACGCAACGAATTGGGCGTGCCGCAAAAAAAACACGGTCATGCCGCATGCGTGCTTGCTTTGCTGGCCGGCCGCTGCTACGCGCGCAAGCGTCGGGCGGCGGGAGTATGATGAGCAACCTTTACAATTGACCGCCAAGCATGCTGCAGACTCCCGATGCCTTTGTCCCCCTGATCGATGCGCCCGAACCGGCCCCGGCCGCCGAGCAGACGCTGACCTTTGTCTTCCACCGCGCACGCCTGCTGCTGCGTGCGCCCGGGCTGACCCTGCCCACTGCCGCCGAGGCGGCGGCGCTCGATATCGACCTGAGCCGTGCCCAGCCCGTCGGCCTGTGGCAAGGCCGCTATTGCCAGACGGTCTGGACGGATGTGGAGCAGCTGCCGGCCGACAGCGGCCTGGCGTATCACCCCATGCGCTCGCTGTTCCATGCCGTCGACGACGCCTTCCTGGGCCTGGCCAGCCGCGCCGCGCAGCTGGCCGAATGGGCGCGCACGCACCGCCATTGCGGCGTGTGCGCCACGCCCATGCAGCGCACGCGCGGCGAACGCTGCTTTACCTGCGCCGCCTGCGGCATGCTCGCCTATCCGCGCATTTCGCCGGCCATGATGGTGCTCATCCGCAAGGGCCAGCACGTGCTGCTGGCCATGCACAGGCATTCACCGTCGCAGCGTTTCAGTCCGCTGGCCGGTTTCCTGGAAGCGGGCGAATCGATCGAGGAAGCCGTGCACCGCGAAGTGATGGAAGAGGTGGGCTTGCGCGTGCACAATCTGCAGTACTTCATGAGCCAATCCTGGCCGTTTCCCCATTCGCTGATGATCGCGTTTACGGCTGACTACCTCGACGGCGAGATCCGCCTCGACGAGAACGAGATTGCCGAGGCGCGCTGGTTCGGCCCCGGTGATGTCTGGCCGGAAGCGAGTTCGAGCGTGTCGATCTCCGCGTTGCTGGTCGGCGCGCACCGGCCGCCGGCGTAGCGGGAAAGTAGGGCGGCTCAGGCAGCCTGCCACATTTTCTATATACTGGCGGCAATTGAAAATTTTAGGGTGTTTTAGCATGTCTCAAGAAGAATTCTCCGAAAACGACTGGCGCCGGCTGATCAGCAGCTTTGGCGAAGACCCGCAGCGTCCTGGCTTGCTGGAAACGCCGGCGCGCGTGGCGAAAGCCTGGAAGCACTGGACTTCCGGCTATGGCCAGGACCCGGTGGACTTGCTGAAAGCCTTTGAAGACGGCGCGGAACAGTACAACGAGCTCATCGTCGTGCGCGGCATCCCCGTCTACAGCCATTGCGAGCACCATCTGGCGCCGTTCTTCGGCAAGGCCACCATCGGTTATGTGCCAAATGGCAAGATCGTCGGCCTGTCGAAACTGACGCGCCTCGTCGATTGCTTCTCCAAGCGCCTGCAGGTGCAGGAACGCATGACGATGCAGATCGCCAACGCGCTGATGGAAGTGCTGGAACCGAAGTCGGTGGGCGTGGTCGTGCGCTGCCGCCACCTGTGCATGGAAAGCCGCGGCATCCGCACGCCGGGCGAGGAAACCATCACCTCGGCCATGCTGGGCGAGATGCAGCCGAACCTGGCGCTGCGCACGGAATTTCTGGCGCTGGCACGCGAAAGCTGATCGTTTTAAGCGACGATGCGTGACGAAGGCGGCATATGCCGCCTTTTTTAATGGGTTTCCCGTTCCGCCAGGTAGCGCGCCGGCGGCTTGCCGACGGCCTTGCGGAACATGGTGACGAAACCGCTGGTGTTTTCGTAGCCCAGTTCCAGCGCGATCTTCTTGACGCTGTGGCCCTGCGCCAGCCGTTGCAGGGCGATGATCACATGCAGCTGCCGGCGCCAGCGGCCCACGCTCATGCCCATTTCCGCCAATGACTGCCTGGTCATGCTGCGCTCGCTCATGCCGATGCGGCTGGCCCACTCGGCCAGCGTGCCCTTGTCGGCCGGCTGCGCCAGCAGCAGGGCGGCCAGGCGGCGCAGGCGCGCGTCGCGCGGCATCGGCAGATGCAGGTCTTCCACGGGCGCCGCCGCCAGTTCATCGAGCAGGGTCGCCACCAGCCGCTCTTGCGCGCCATGCAAGGTGGTCAGGGTGGGAAAGCCGGCCGCCTTGACGATCAGTTCGCGCAGCAGCGGTGAGACGGCCAGGGTGCAGCAGACGGCCGGCAAGGCCGGCGCCATGGCCGGCTCGACGAACAGGCAATAGCACTCGGCTTCGCCCACGCCCTGGGCCGCGTGCATCAGGCCGCCCGGTATCCATACGGCGCACTGGGGCGGCACGATCCACACGCCACTTTCCACCTCGCAATGAATCACGCCGCGTATGGCGTACAGCAGCTGTCCCTTGCGGTGCTGGTGCGGCGCCTGTTCCCATTCCTCGCGCACGCTGGCCAGGCCCAGCGCCAGTACGGGGCGCAGCACGCCATCGACGTCGAAATCGATGATGGAGGCGGCGGCGTCGAGGCCCAGCTGGGTGGAGAGCATGCTCGGCAGCAAGGGATAGGGCATGGCGGGGGCTTTGGCTGGATTGAATAATATTGTGGCTATTGTATGCAATGACGCCGGGCGCCGTCATCGGTATCGTATGGCTATCCGCAGCCCCGCTTCAACGGCAACCGCCGCCGCCCGTGTTCTGATGAAGGCCAGGAGGAACGGCAACCCCCTTTGAAGGAGTCCCCCATGCAACTCGATATCACCGATTTCCCCCTCGTCTGGATGCGCCGCGACCCTGCCGCCGGCAGCCCGGACGAGGCCCTGTTCGCCCAGTTCGAAGACTTGCTGGCGCGCCGCCAGGCGTTCGTCATCCTCAGCGAGCAAGGCCTCGACGAGGACGGGCATGACCATCCGCAGGAAGCGCGCAAGCGCGCCGTGCTGTGGATGAAGCGGCACAAGGCCGCCCTGCGCGCCTACATCCAGGGCATGGTGCTCGTCGAGCCGAGCGCGGCCAAGCGCCTGGCCGGCAAGGCCTTTGCCGCCACGTTCGGCCAGTTCTGGGGCTACCCTTTACACTTTGGCACCAGCCGCGACGACGCGCTCGACATCGCCCGGCATTTGCTCAGGGTGTGGCTGCCGCCAAGGGAAGACTAACGACATGAAGAGCACCTGACAAAACCGTAGCGAGCGGTAGTGATTTGTGGCTAAGAAGCGCAACCGTACTCTAGTACGGTGAGCATCGCAGGCCGCAAAGCGCGCCGCGCAGTAGGTTTGGTCAGGTGTTTTAGTAGCGGTAGTCGTTGACGAAATGTTTGGTGAAGTTGTACTTGCTGCCGCCGTCGAGCAGGTCGACCAGGCGCTTCGGCGCCGAGGCCGACATGAAGGCGTCGGCCGCGCCGCCCGTGCTGCGGAACTTCATGCCGGGGCTGAGGATCTGGTTGGCGCCGATTTTCAGGTGCTGGAAGCTTTTCGTCTTTTCATTGTTGAGGATGAAATGCAATTCCTGCTTGAAGGTGAGAAAAGGGATCTTCAGCCACCAGCCTTCGTCCGTGCCGTAGCTGGCGACGCTGGCAAAGTGCGTGTTCTTGTCCGTCAGCGTGGGTTTGCCCAGGCGGTCGTTGATGCGTTTCATGGCTTCGTTCTTGGTCATGCTGTTCTTTCGTGATTCATTCTATGCGGCGTGCATTCTGACACAGGCGCGCCGCCGCGTGCCGTGTATCGCCTCACAGCAGCAAAATCAGCGAGCCGAGCACGATCAGGCCGCCGCCGAGTGCCGCTTTCACGGTGAACGGCTCGCCCAGCACCAGCCAGCCGGCCAGCATCACCAGCGCCACGCTGAGCTTGTCGACGGGCGCCACCAGCGAGACGGGCCCCAGTTGCAGCGCGCGGAAATAGCACAGCCACGACAGCCCCGTGGCCACGCCCGAGGCGATCAGGCAAGTCCAGCCCACCCAGTTGCCGCCGCCGGGGCGCTGCCATTCCGCGCGCAGCGAAATGATGGCGGCCGTCACCAGCAGGATGACGCCCGTGCGTATCAGGGTGGCCATATTGCTGTTCAGGTGGGCCACGCCCAGCTTGCCCAGGATGGCCGTCAGGGCCGCGAAGACGGCCGACAGGATGGCAAAGCCTTGCCAGGTAAGGGGTGTCGACATGGGGCTCCTTGCGCGGTGGGGAACTGCAGTGACTGTAGCGCAAAAGAACGGCGGGTGCTGGCAATAACTTATTGCAACGCAACATCAATTCTCATCAATTGTCGCAACGCATTAACAACACCGGGCAAAATCATTGCCTTCCGGCATTGTAAATATCGGTAGATCAAGCGTATGCTGGATATGTCTGAACGGTGCCGCCAGAGCGCCGTCGCCGCCGCATTCCCGGCCGCAGCGCCGGGTACGGACCATGCCCCTTCGCCGCACATATACAGTTGGAGACAGCACATGAAGAAATTGACGTTCCGGCAGAAGTTATGGATACCCCTGATTTGCAGCTTGTTGTGCATCACTGTCATCTTTGTCTATAACGCCCTGGAAATCCGCAAGATCCGCATCGAGGAACGTAGCGCCGACCTGAGCAATGCTGCCGACCTGGGCCTGGGCGCCGTGAAGATGTTTGGCGACCTGGCCGCCAGCGGCGCCCTGACGCAGGAAGAGGCGCAGAAGCAGGCGACCGCCGTCATCAAGAGCATGCGCTTTGGCGAGACCGGTTATTTGTCCATCATCAACCTCGACGCCGTCGTCGTGATGAATCCCGCCGCGCCGCAAACGAACGGCAAGAACATGTCGGACTTCAAGGACGCCAACGGCACCTATCTGTACCGCGACATTGTCGCCGTCGGCAAGAGCGATGCGGGCAAGGGCTTTGTCCACTATCATTTCCCCCGTCCCGGCCAGAAGAACGCCGAACCGAAGATGAGCCGCGTGGTCGCCTACAAGCCGTGGAGCTGGACCCTCGTGGTGGGCGTGTACATGGACGATATCGACGCCGCCTTCCGCCAGTCGCTGCTCACTTCGCTGGGCGTGCTGGTGCTCGTGTGCGGCTTGCTGTCGGCCGTTGTCGTCGTGATCAACCGCAGCCTGCGCCATGCGCTGGGCGGCGACCCCGAGTATGCGGCCGAGGTGGCGGAAAAAATCGCGAACAACGACCTGAGCGGCAGCGTGCGCACGCACGCCAGCGACAAGCACAGCGTGCTGTATGCGATGAAAACCATGCAGGCCAACCTGGTCGATGCGATCAGCGAAATCCGCCATAGCGCCGAGACGATCGCCACGGCGTCGAGCGAGATTGCCAGCGGCAATATGGACTTGTCGGCGCGCACGGAAATGCAGGCCAGCTCGCTGGAAGAAACGGCCGCCTCGATGGAGGAGCTGACCTCGACCGTATCGCAAAACACGGGCAACGCCGTGCAGGCGAATGAACTGGCGCAGTCGGCGTCCAGCGTGGCGCGCCAGGGCGGCGCCGTGGTGGCGCAAGTGATCGGCACCATGGACACCATCAACGCCTCGTCGCGCAAGATCGTCGATATCATCGGCGTCATCGACGGCATCGCCTTCCAGACGAACATCCTGGCCCTGAACGCGGCCGTGGAAGCGGCGCGCGCCGGGGAACAGGGACGCGGCTTCGCCGTCGTCGCCTCCGAAGTGCGCAACCTGGCCCAACGGTCCGCGGGCGCGGCGAAGGAAATCAAGGAACTGATCGGCGCTTCCGTCGACAGCATCGCGGCCGGCAGCACCCTCGTCGCACAGGCGGGCACGACCATGGATCAGGTGGTCGCTTCCGTCTCGCGCGTGACCGACATCATGGCCGACATCACGGCCGCCTCGCACGAGCAAAGCACGGGCATCGGCCACGTCAACCAGGCGATCACGGAGATGGACAGCGTGACGCAGCAAAACGCGGCCCTAGTGGAAGAGGCGGCAGCGGCGGCGTCGAGCATGCAGGACCAGGCGGCCGTGCTGGCGCAGCTGGTGGCGCGCTTCAAGCTGTCGGCGCATGAGGGTGGCGCCGCGGCGCCGCGCCTGGCGGCCAGTTCGGCTGGCGCGCCGCGCGCCGTGGCCCGCAAGCCGGCGCGCAGCCTGGCCGCGCACTAAGGTCTTACTGGGCTGGCGCCGCCGCTTGCGGTGCCGGCTCGAATTCCAGCTTGTCATCGACGACGACGAATTGCCCGACCGGCTGGCCCAGGTCGGCTCTCGGGTCGTTTTCCATTTCCGTCAGCTCATTGCAGGTATTCGTTTCCGCCTGCCACAGCTGCTTGCCCATGCGGATGTTCCACAGGCCATCGCCGGCCGAGAACAGCTCGACCTTGATGTCGGGCCGGGCCGCCGTCGACAGGGTATGCAGGCGCTGGCAGTGCGGCAGATTGGTCGCCATCAGCTGCACTTCCACCGTATCTTGCCAAAAATAACTTTGCTGGCGGCGCACGGTCAGGGAATGCTCCTGGCCGTCGAACATATAGATGGCGAAGTCCTGGACACAGCCTGACAGCAGGACGGACAGCATGACGATCAGGAGTTTGCGCATGGTCGGCTTTCTTTGGTGGTTCTCGGGAATGGCGGAATGGAGTGCCTGTGGCGAGAGTGGGCGCTTGCTTGCATGGCCCGTGCGTCGCCCGGCGTCTTGTTTTCCGCTGACGTGGCATTATATCCATGCACACCAGTTGCGGCGCGACAATAGTTACGCCCACCCCATGCCAACGAGCTGAAAGACGACGATGATCGACCTGTATTACTGGACCACGCCCAACGGGCACAAGGTGACGATGTTCCTGGAAGAAGCGGGCATTCCCTACAACATCATTCCCGTACACATCGGCAAGGGCGAGCAGTTCAAGCCCGAGTTTCTCGCCATCGCGCCGAACAACCGCATCCCCGCCATCGTCGACCAGGCGCCGGCAGACGGCGGCGCGCCGCTGTCGCTGTTCGAGTCGGGCGCCATCCTGCAATACCTGGCTGAAAAAAGCGGGCAATTCCTGCCGATGGATGTGCGCGGCCGCGCCGAAGTGATGCAATGGCTGTTCTGGCAAATGGGCGGCCTTGGCCCCATGGCCGGACAGAACCACCATTTCGTGCAGTACGCGCCCGAACCCATCGATTACGCCATCACGCGCTATGTCAATGAAACCAACCGTCTATACGGCGTGCTGAACAAGCGTTTGGCGGACCGCGCATTCGTTGCCGGCGACAACTATTCCATCGCCGACATGGCGATCTACCCGTGGATCGTGCCGCACGCGCGCCAGCGCCAGAAGCTGGAGGATTTCCCGCACCTGGCGCGCTGGTTCGCGGCCATCGCCGCCCGTCCCGCCACGGTGCGCGCGTATGCCCGCGCGGCCGAAATCAATGTGCAGCCCACCGTCAGCGGCGACGCGAAAAGCGTGCTGTTCGGGCAGACGGCGAAGACGCTCGGCTAGGCTTAGTTCCCCTCAGTTGCCGCGATACGTGGAAAAGCCGAAAGGACTGAGCAGCAGCGGAATGTGATAGTGCTGCTCGGTCTTTTCTACGTGGAATTGCACGGGAATTTCCGGGAAGAATGTTTCCTGTTTCAGCCGCGCATAGTGTTCGCCCGTCTTGAACACGATGCGGTAGTCGCCTGCCTGCATGGGCGTCTCGGCTGGATACATGGCCGCGATGCGCCCCTGCGCGTTCGTCACGGCGCTGCCCAATGGTTGCCAAGCATCTCCTTTCTTTTGCTCCAGCGTGACCGTCACGCCCGCCGTCGGCTGGCCGCTTTGCAGGTCGAGGATGTGCACGCTCAGGGGATTGGCGGCCAGGGCCATGCCAGACAGGCTGGCGAAGGCCAGGGCGGCAGCGGTTTTTTTCAAATAAGTCATCGTCGTGGCTTTCACAGGGTGGGCGAATCGAGTTCAGGGATGGCGGCCAGGGCGGCCAGGGCGCAGGCGCGGTCTGGCAGGGCGCCACCGCCACCGCCACCGGCCACGCCGATGGCGCCGACGACTTCGCCCTTGGCGCGCAAGGGCAGGCCGCCGCCCAGCAGCAACAGTTCCGGCACGGTGGCCAGGTTGCGCATGTCCGGGTTGGCGTTCGCTGCCACGGCCAGCGTGTAGGTGTCGCTTTTGGTGGACAGGGCCGTGTACGCCTTGCGCCGGCTGGCGTCCGTGTTGTGCGGGCCGACGCCGTCGGCCCGCTGCACGGCCACGACATTGCCGCCACGGTCGAGCACAGTGACGGCGATGTGCCGGCCCTGCGCCTGGCACGCGGCCATGGCCGCATTCGCCAGCTTGTTGGCCGCCGCCAGCGAGATGTCATTGATATTGCGCAACTGGGCCTGTGCCGGGCTGGCCAGCAGGCACAGCAGGGTACTGCAGAACATCAGGGTTTTCATCTGGCCTCCATGTCAAAGAATGGCGCCAGTATGGCCAGTCTTGCCCTACGAGAAGATGATCGCCGCATGACATTTTTATCATCCGCGGCGCCCGGCGCGCGGCGTAAAATGGTTGTATATTTCCCTTAGAAAGCCGCCATGCGCATCCTGGTCATTGAAGACGAACCGAAGACGGGCGACTATTTGCTGCGCGGCCTGGCCGAGTCCGGCTTTACGGTCAGCCTGGCGCGCAATGGCCGCGACGGCCTGCACATGGCGAGTACGGACGCGCCCGATTTGATCGTGCTCGACGTGATGCTGCCCATCATGGATGGCTGGCAAGTGCTGCGCGCGCTGCGCCTGCAGGAGGGCGGCGCCGACGTGCCCGTGATTTTCCTGACGGCGCGCGACGAGGTGCAGGACCGCGTCAAGGGCCTGGAACTGGGCGCCGACGATTATCTGGTGAAACCGTTCGCCTTTGCGGAACTGGTGGCGCGCATCCGCACCCTGCTGCGGCGCGGGCCGCCCCGTGAAGACGACGTGATCCGCATCGGCGACATGGAAATCGACGTGATGAAACGCAAGGTCAGCCGGCAAGGCCAGCGCATCACCCTGACGGCCAAGGAATTCGGCTTGCTGCATCTGCTGGCGCGACGCCAGGGCGAAGTGCTGTCGCGCTCCATCATCGCCTCGCAAGTGTGGGACATCAATTTCGAGAGCGACACCAACGTCATCGACGCGGCCATCCGCCGCCTGCGCAGCAAGCTCGACGACCCCTTCGAGCCCAAGCTGATCCACACCTTGCGGGGCATGGGCTATGTCTGCGAATTGCGCGCGCCCGCCGCGCCCGAGCACGGCGCCGCCGCATGAAGCTGGCGCAACTGCGGCGCTCGCTGACCCTGCGCGTCACGCTCGTGTTCGTATTGATCGTGGCCCTCGTGTCGGCCGGCCTGGGCATGCATCTGTACCGTTCTTTCGTGGCGGAAATCGAGCGCCGCGACGATATTTTATTGCTGGGCAAATTGCGGCAGATCCAGCAACTCTTAGGCAATGCCGGCACCCTCGACATCATCCGCGAGCGGCCCCAGTATTTCCGCGACACCATGAGCGGGCAAGAAAATTCCCTGGTGCGCATCGTGCGCGCCGATGGCACGCGTTTGATCGATGTCAATCCGAACGGCGAGATGGTGGCGCATGCTGTTCCCGTGGCTGTCGACGCGCCCGTGACGGCCAGCGATATCGTCAGCTGGACCAGCCGCGACGGCTATCCGGCCAGGGTGGTGGCGGCCAGCGCGCGCATCGGCGAGCCGGCGCAGATGGCCGATATTTTCGTGGCCCGGGTCTACGGCGACCGCACGGCCATGTTTGCCGCCTACCGCTGGCAGATCGTCGTGTCCGTGGCCGTCAGCGCGCTGGTGGCGGCGCTGCTGGCCAGCGTGATGCTGCTGCGGGGATTGCGGCCGCTGCGCAATATCGCCGCCCATGCGGCCCTCGTGCGGCCCGGCAAGCTCGGGCAGCAGCTGGAGGCGCGCGGCGCGCCGACGGAATTGCTGCCCTTGATCCAGGCCTTGAACGCCATGCTGGCGCGCCTGCAGGAGGGGTATGCGCGGCTGTCGCAGTTTTCCGCCGACCTGGCGCATGAATTTCGCACGCCCGTCACCAATTTGCTGGGGCAAAGCCAGGTGATGCTGGCCCGCCCGCGCAGCGCGCACGAGTATGAACAGCTGGTGTCGTCGAATGTGGAAGAGCTGGAACGGCTGTCGCGCATGATCGACAGCATGCTGTTCCTGGCGCGGGCGCAGCAGGACGAGATGATCCTGATCAAGCAAGCCCTGCCCGTGCAGGACGAATTCTTGCGCCTGGCCGATTTCTTTGAAGGCCTGGCCGAGGAGCGCGAGCTGGCGCTGGCTTGCCACGGCAGCGGCACGGTGACGGCCGAGCCGCAACTGCTGCGCCGCGCACTGGGCAATCTGCTGTCGAACGCCATCCGCCACGCGGCGCCGGGCAGCACGATCCTGCTGCGCTCGCACGCGGCGAACGGGGGTGTGGAACTGAGCGTGAGCAACCTGGGCCCCGCCATCCCCGCCCGCCACTTGCCGCACCTGTTCGAACGCTTTTACCGCGCCGACCCGGCCCGCAGCGACTCGGCCGCCTCCACAGGGCTGGGGCTGGCCATCGTCACGGCCATCATGCAGCTGCATGGCGGCAGCGCGACGGTGGCGTCGGACGCGGCCGCCACGACGTTTACCCTAGTTTTCCCCGTTGAGAACGCCTGATAAAACCGTAGCGAACGCAAGGGAGAGGTGGTTGAGAAGCGCAACGGTGCTTTGCACGGGGCCGCCGAGGCAGTGAGCATCGCAGGCCACCTGTACCGACGCGCAGCAGGTTTGATCCGGTGATCTACCCCATTTCCACCAAAAATTCATGCATGCCCGTGTGCGGCAGCTGCGCACAGGCGGGAGCAAAATGCGGCATTTGCCCCCACAGCAGCGGGTTGCCGACGATGTACACATAATGCTGCGCGCGCGTCAGGGCCACGTTGAGCAAATTCGGCGTGGCGGCCGCCCACTGCGCGGCGCCCACCGTGCTGTCGTCGGCGCCCAGGACCAGCATCACCACGCTTTGTTCCTTGCCCTGGAAGGTGTGCACGGTGCCCACCATCTGGCTGCTCCACTGGCGCAGTTCGCGCGCCGTCGGCGCCTTGCCGTAGCCGAGGCGGCGGTCCCAGTCCATGTCGACGATGCGCGAGCGCAATTCGTTGCGCACGGCCTTGAATGGCGTGATCACATACATGTCCGGCAGCTTGCCGTCGCGGCGGTACAGCTTTAATAACACTTCCAGCACGAAATCGAGCTGCACGGGCACCACCTGCTTGTAGCTGACGGGGCCGACGGCGTCGATCCAGCGGCTGGGGCCACGCGTCAGGCCGCGCGCGCCGGCCGGCGGCGTGCGGTCAGGTAAACCGTAGACCATCTTGTCCTCATACGCGATGCTGTTGGCCAGCGAGAACATCGGTTCCACGCAGCGGCGGTGCACGCGCAGGGGGCTGCCTATCCACAAGGGCTGGGCGCTGCTGGCCGCCACCGTCGCGCCATGGCGGTTGGCCTTGTCGGCCAGGGTCTGCACGGAAACGGCAGTCGGCGCGTAGCTGCCGTCCTGCGTATGCGACGACAGGGCGGACAGGGTCTGCACGAGGCGGCCCGGCACCGTGAACACGGGTTCGATCTGCAGCGGGTCGCCCACGATGACGGCGCGCCTGGCGCGCCACAGGCTGCCCAGCGCCGCCTGCGGCACGGCCTGGCCCGCCTCATCAATGAACAGCCAGCCCAGCGATTCGGGACCCATGCCCTGGAACTGGCGCGCGAACGAGGCGAACGTGGTCGATACGACGGGCACGACCATGAACAGGCTGTGCCACACCATGGCGATATGCGACTGGTCGTAGGCGCGCTTGTTTTTGAGCAATTTCGACACGGCCAGCAAGTTGCCGCCAAAGCCGGGGCCGCCCTTCTTCGCCACTTCCGCCAGCCACGCTTCGTGCAGGGCCAGGGCCTTGGCGAACAGGCGCGAGCGCAAGCGCGCCAGCGCCGGCTCATGCCACAAGCCGCCTATCTGCAGGGCGTCGCCATCCAGCTCGTCCAGCGTGGCCGGCGCGATGATGGTGGGGAAGCGCATGCGCGCGCGGCGCAGCAGTTCCGTGCTGTCATCCCATTCGCGCTGGCGCGACTGCGCCGTGCGCAGCGCGATGTGCAGGCCGTGGCGGGCCCGTTCGCAGCGCGGCTCCAGTTCGCCCTTCAGCAGCAGCTTGATGGCGGAGACGTCGCGCGCGGCCTGGCGCTGTGCCTCGGCATTGGCGATGACGGCATCCTTGTAGGCGCGCGCCGGTGCCGTGCGGAACAGGCGGGCAAAGAAACCGGGCTGCGTCAGCGCCACCAGGCGTTCTTCTTCCAGCAATTCTTTCTTGCTGGCGAGCAAGGTGTCCTGCTGCGCCAGCGCGCCGGCCAGGGCGCCGTTGGCCGCATCCATTTCTTGCTCGGCTGCAATTAGCGCCTGCTGGCTGGCCTGGATAAAATCGGTTTCCGTGCAGGTGCCCACGGCTTGCCACAGGGCCGCATATTGCGCGTGCTCGGCCAGGGCCTTTTCCACCACGTGTTCCGTCTCGCGGAACTCGCGCGCGGCCTGGGCGAAGCTGACGCCCTGGTAGCTGGCCAGCCACTGGCGGATGTTCTGCGCATTCGGCGTCTTGCGCGCCGTCGTTTTATCCCAGTCGTCGTCATAGAAATTGCTGACGAAGCGGCGGCGGTTGGCGCTGTTGCCCAGCGCGCAGGACATCAGGCCCCATGGCGCGTCCTGCTCGGCCAAGGCGCGGTTGGCGCCATTGCCGTCGGCCACCACGCGGCGCGCCACGCTTTCAAAGTAACGCGTGCGCGCCCATTCCTTGCCCAGCTGTTTCGGTTTCGGCAGGTCGCCGGAAATGTTTTCCACCGCTGCATTGTTCGACGAGGCGACGACCATTTCAAAGCCCGTCAGTTCCGGGCGCAAGCGGGCAATCGTGATGGGGTCGCGCACGCCCTCGAAGGCCACGGCCACCTTGCCGATGAAGGCGTCGCCGGCGCGGTCCAGGCAGGACAGCACGGCGGCGCGGCGCACGATGTTGTCGGCAAACAATTCGCGCAGCAAGGTCGTCTTGCCCGTGCCGGGCGGACCGTTGACGGAAAAGATGCCGCGCTCATGCAAACTGGTGCGCGCGCCGTGGATGGCGAATTGCTGCATCAGGCTCATGGCGTAGCTGGCGTCCTCCAGCCAGTGGCCCCGGTTCATGTTCGCCGGATTGAGCATGGCGGCCAGCGCCTGGCGTCCGGCCGGGCTGTACAGGTCGATGCGCTCGTCCTGGGCCAGCGGCGTCAGATAGGCGGCGACGGTGGCGGGCAACTTGCCTCCACGCAAGGCGCGGATGATCTGTTCCAGGTCATCGAGGTAAAAACTGTTGAGGATATCGATCGACGGTTCCACCGCGTCGCTGAAGTCCAGGCTGCGGTTCTGGCTGGCCTCGGCCAGGTCTGCGTCCGCCACGGCCGCGCGCTTCTTGCGCGTGCGCAATTCCAGCACGGCCAGCGGCTGGCCTGCCGACGGGCGGAAACCGGCCCAGTCCATGAGCAGGTCGGCCAGGGCCGCGATTTCCATGCCGGACAGGGGCGACGAGACATTGCCTGTCTCGTCCGTCACGGGCTGCGGGGCGCGGCTTGCCGCAAAGTTGCGCAGGCTGTCCTGCAGCGCCAGCTGGCTGTCGCTGAAGGCGTCCAGGCTCAGGCCCGACCAGTCCGGCGTGCGGGCGCGGCCCAGGGCCCACGGCAAGGTTGACACGGAGACAGGATCGAACTGCGGCTCGCCCAGCGCATTGAGGTTCAGGCGGGCAAAGCACGAGCGTCCCAGCAGCTCTGTTTTTTCTGTTTCGGCAATGTTTTCCGGGCCGCTGGCCGGCGGGCAAGCCTTGTTGATTTCCGCCTTGTCGAAGACGCCGAGGAACAGGCTAAAGCCGTCGATCTCGCGGTCGGACGGCACTTGCCATTGCGTGGCGAACTGCGGCGGCAATTGCGCCAGCTGTTCGCGCTGCAGGAGGCGCACGGTGGACGGGTCTTCAACGTCCGTGATTTGATTCAGGTCAAACGGGATAAAGAATTCGATCTTGTGCCAATACTCCAGGATAGCCAGGAGGCGCTGCTGTTCTGCCTGATTCATGATGACCAATTATTTTGTAAAGCGAGCGAGGATTGTAAAGCGTATGCACGCTGCACGTTTTGCACTTTTGTCTATTGCGCGGGGTTTGCGGCAAAAAAAGTGGCGATGGCGGACGAAAAAAAGCCAGGCAGCAACTTCCTGCCTGGCTTTCGTGTGGCGAGGATGTTGCTATGGGTTAAAACTCTTCCCATTCGCTCTCGGCGGCCGCGTTGCTGCGGCGCGCCGGCGCGGCGGCCACGGCCTTGCGCGCGGGGGCGGGCCGGGCGGCGGGACGCGCGATGGCTGGCGCTGCCGCTGCTGCGCGCACCGGGCCCGGCTTGGGGGCGCTGGCGACATGGTTGCCGGTTTTAAAGAATCCCACCACGTGCGCCAGCTCGCCCGCCTGCTCCTGCATGCTTTGCGAGGCCGCTGCCGCTTCTTCCACCAGGGCCGCGTTTTGCTGCGTCACTTCATCCATCTGGGCGATGGCCATGTTGATCTGTTCGATGCCGATGGTCTGCTCGTGCGTGGCGGAAGTGATTTCGCCCATGATGTCGGTCACGCGCACGATGCTGTCGACGATGTCACCCATGGTCTGGCCCGCTTCATTGACGAGGCGCGAACCCGTGTCCACGTTGGCGACGGAGGCGGCAATCAGTTCCTTGATTTCCTTGGCGGCCGAGGCCGAGCGGTGCGCCAGGTTGCGTACCTCGGTGGCGACGACGGCGAAGCCACGGCCCTGCTCGCCCGCGCGGGCCGCTTCCACGGCCGCGTTCAGGGCCAAAATGTTGGTCTGGAAGGCGATGCCGTCGATGACGCCGATGATGTCGACGATTTTCTTCGACGACTCGTTGATGGTGCCCATGGTGTCGACCACTTGCGAGACGATGCTGCCGCCGCGCACGGCCACTTCGGACGCGCTTTTCGCCAGCTGGTTCGCCTGGCGCGCATTGTCCGCGTTCTGTTTCACGGTCGAGGTCAGTTCTTCCATGGCCGAGGCCGTTTCTTCCAGCGAACTGGCCTGCTCTTCCGTGCGGGATGACAGGTCGAGGTTGCCGGCGGCAATTTCGCTCGATGCCGTGGAGATGGCATCCGTGCCGTGGCGCACTTGCGCCACCACGCCCAGCAGGCTGGTGTTCATGGCTTTCAGGGCGCCCAGCAGGCGCCCCGTTTCATCGCTGGAATCGACGACGATGTGCGAGGACAAATCGCCCGAGGCCACGGTTTCGGCCACGCCCACGGCAGCATTGATGGGGCGGGTGATCGAGCGCGTGATGATCCAGGCCACGAAGGCGCCCAGCAGCACGGCCACGCTGCCCAGGATGATCATGTAGGCGCGCGCGCTCGTGCTCAGGGTCTCGGCGTCCGTCGCCGCCTGCGCCGCCTGCTGCGCTTCATACGCGACCAGGCTGTCGAGCGCGCCGAGCACGATCTTCAGGCTCGGCGCCGCCTGCTGCGTCAAAAAGGCGATCGCTTCTTCCGTCTGGCCCGCGTTGCGCAGCTCGATGACCTTGTTGTTCAGCGGCGCGCCCGATTTCAGGGCCGCGTCCAGTTCGGCCATCAAGGCCGTTTCCTTGTCCGTCGAGATCTTCTTTTGCAGGGTTTCCTTGGCGGCGCCGTATTTCTTGCGCGCTTCGCCGATCTTTGCCAGTTCCGCCTGCACCAGCGCTTCCGTCGGCGCCACCACAATGCTGGTGATCGCCAGGGTAATGTTGCGCACGTTGTCGCTCATGGTATTGGCCGCCGCCATCTTGACGTTCTTGTCGGCCACGATGTCGTGCGTGCGCGCGCTCAGCTGCCCCATCGAGTACAGGCCGACGAGCAAGACGGCCACCAGCAGGCCGAGGACGACAGCAAACCCGATCCCGAGCCGGGTGCCGATTTTGTATTGTGTGAGTGACATGATTGCTTTCGTATTGCGGTGTGGTGAGGAAACGTCGACAGGCCGGGGCTACGGGTTTATACGTAAGGGCGACCAGCCTGTAATTGTTCCTCAAAATTCCGCACTGCAATACAAAAACTTGTATCAAGTCCGCGAAAAGTTTAAAAAATGGTAGCAAATTAAATAAGTTGTCGTGTGGAAACAACGAGCGCGGCGCCGGATGCGGGCTTAGTTTTGCGGAAACACGTGCGCGGCCAGGAAGTCGATGAAGGCGCGCAGTTTCGGCGTCAGGTGGCGGCTGCTGGGCCACAGGATGCGCAAGGCGCCGTCGTGCCGGCGGTGCGCGTCCAGCACCGGCTGCAAGCGGCCCGCCGCCAGTGCGGCGCGCGCGGCGAAGTCGGGCAGGGCGGCGATGCCCAGGCTGTTTTCGGCGAAGTGCAGCAGGGTGTCGACATTGTTGCAGTTGAGCACAGTCGGCAAGCCCGCCGCGTGCAAGGCAGGCCACTCGGGCAGGGGCCACGCTTCCACCTTGCCGCTGCTGGGAAATTTGTACAGCAGACAAGTGTGACGGGCCAGGTCGGCGGGCAGCACGGGCGTGCCGTGCCGCGCCAGGTAGGCGGGCGCGGCCACCAGTTGCAGCTGGAACTGGCCCAGCTGGCGGCTCATCAAACGGCTGTCGGCGCTTTCGCCCGCGCGCACGACGGCGTCATAGCCTTCTTCGATGACGTCGACCCGGCGGTCGCTGAAATCGAGGTCGAGCTCCACTTGCGGATAGGCGCGCGCGAACGCGGCCAGCACGGGGTTGAGCAGGCTGCCGACCTGCGGCAGGCTGACGCGCAGCCGGCCCTGGGGCGCGCTCTTGCTGCTGGATAACTCCAGTTCGGCCGCCTCGATCTCGCCCAGGATGCGCCGGCAGCGTTCGAGAAACACCGTGCCCTCGCTGGTGAGCGCGATGCTGCGCGTGCTGCGGTGAAACAGGCGCACGCCGAGCCGCTCTTCCAGCCGCGCGATGCTCTTGCCCACGGCCGAGGCGGAAATGCCCAGCACCCGGCCCGCCGCGACGAAACTGCGCAGCTCCGCCGCCTGCACGAAGGCCGTGAATCCCGCCAGGTTGTCCATGGTTTTCCTTTTGATTGCGGATGTCAACGTCCGCACAGACTGAAACTATAGCCTGTTTTTCTTTGATTGCGCCTGGCTTACCTTGGCAGCCTGATCATTTGAAAGGCTACGCCATGATGTACAACTTCTCTCCCGCGGCCCTGTCCGCCCGTATCGATCCCCTGCTCGACGCCGTGCTGCAGCAGCAGCGCCTGGCGGGCGCCGTGGTGCTGGTGCGCCACCGTGGCCAGGACGTGTACCGCCGCGCGGCCGGCCACCTGGACCGCGAGGCGGGCACGCCCATGGTGGAAGACGCCGTCTTCCGCCTGGCATCCGTCAGCAAACCCATCGTTTCGACGGCCGCGCTGGCGCTGGTGGGACAGGACCGTCTGGGCCTGGACGACCGGGTGGCGCGCTGGCTGCCGTATTTCACGCCGCGCCAGCCGGACGGCGCCGTGGCGGCGATGACCGTGCGCCACTTGCTCACGCATACGGCGGGACTCGACTACGGTTTTTTCCAGCCGCCGGGCGGCGCGTATGCGCGGGCGGGGGTGTCCGACGGCATGGATGCGTCCCGTATTTCCCTGGAAGACAACCTGCGCCGCCTGGCCACGGTGCCGCTCGCGTCTGCGCCGGGCGAACGCTGGGCGTATTCGATCGCCACCGACGTGCTGGGCGCCGTGATCGAAGCGGTGATGGGTCTGCCGCTGGCGCAGGCCGTGGCACAGCTGGTGACGGCGCCGCTGGCCATGCGCGACACGGGTTTTATCAGCACGGACGCGGCGCGCCTGGCCGTCGCCTATGCGGACCGCGCAGCAGGAGAAGCCCGGCCGCGCCGTTTGCTGGATGCGGGGGACGACCATCTGCCGTTTCTCGACGGCATGGCAGGGTTTGCGTTATCTCCGGCGCGCGCGCTCGACGCGCAGGCGTACCCGTCCGGCGGCGCCGGCATGCTCGGCTCCGCGCCCGACTTCATGCGCCTGCTGGAAACCTTGCGCCTGGGCGGCGCGCCGCTGCTGCCGCCGGCGCTGGCGCGCCAGATGGCTGAAAGCCAGACGGGCGGCTTCGCGCTGCCATTCTGGCCGGGACGGGGCTTCGGCCTGGGGTTTACGGTATTGACGGACCCGCTTGCCGCCGCCACGCCGGAAGCGGCGGGCAGCTGGCGCATGGGCGGCACGTATGGCCACTCGTGGTTTGTTGATCCTGCGCAAGAACTCTCCGTGGTGGCGTTCACGAATACGGCGCTGGAGGGCATGGCGGGGCCGTTCGTGACGCAACTGTGCCAGGCAGTGTATGGCGCCAAGGACATGTCATGACGCGTCCGCATCCCATCGTCTTCCTCGCGCTGGGCCTGTTCGGCGTGTATTGCATCGAGTTTGGCGTGGTGGGCATCTTGCCGATGATCATGCAGCGCCATGGCGTGACGGCGGCGCAGGCGGGTTCATTGGTGAGCCTGTTCGCCCTGGTGATCGCCGTGGGCGGTCCCTTGCTCGTGCTGCTGGCCACGCGCTGGCGCCGCAAGCGCGTGCTGATCGTCTCCCTGCTGGTGTTTGCGCTGGCCAGCGTGGCCTCGGCGTATGCACTGCGCTTCGGCCTGCTGCTGGCGCTGCGCGTGGTGCCGGCCCTGTTCCACCCCGTGTATTTCTCGCTGGCCATGGTGGCGGCCGCCGCCCTGTATCCGCCGCAGCAGGCGGCGCGGGCCGGCGCGCATGCGTTCACGGGCACCAGCATGGGCATGGTGCTGGGCATCCCGATGACCACGTGGATCGCCGCCCAGTATGGCTACGAGGCGTCGTTTCTTGCCTGCGCCCTCGTCAATGCGCTGGCCGCGCTGGGCTTATATGTGTTCCTGCCCGACGCGCCGCAGGAGGCGCCGCTGGCGTATGGCCGTCAATTGGCCGTGCTGCGCAAACCGGCCCTGTGGCTCACGATCGCCGCCGCCGTGCTGGTGTTTGCCGCCATGTTTGCCGTGTATGCGTATGCGGCCGCCTATCTGCAGCAGGAGGCGGGCTTGTCGGCGCGCCAGACGGGGCTGGCGCTGGTGGTGTTTGGCGTGGGCGGCGTGGCGGGCAATCTGTTCGCGGGGCGCCAGCTGGGCACGCACGTGTTGCGCACGGTCTTGCTGCAGCCCCTGCTGCTGGGGCTGGCGTACTGGCTGCTGTATGAATATGCGGGCGGCGGCATCGGCTGGGCGGCGCTGGCCGTCTTGCTGCTGTTCTGGGGCGCGGCGCATACGAGCGGGCTGATCGTCACGCAAGTGTGGCTCAGCAGCGAAGCGCGCGAGGCGCCCGCGTTCGCCATCGGCGTGTATATCGCCGCCATCAACCTGGGCGTGACGCTGGGCGCGCTGGCCGGCGGCATGGCCATCGAGTCCTACGGCATGCAGGGCGCGCTGGCTTGCGGCGCGCTGCTGGGGGCGCTGGCGCTGGCCTTGATCGGGATCAAGGCGTGGCGCTACCGCCTGCCCTCAGTCCTCGATATGGTTGGGGATGCGAAACAGTAGATCCGTGTCGCCGATGTCCACGCCCGCCTGCGACAGCAGGGTGCTGGCCTGGCCCCGGTGGTGCGTCTGGTGATTGAAGAAATGCATGAGCAGGCTGAAGAACTCGCGCCGGTTCGGCCCCTTGCTGTTGCGGTAGTCGAGCAAATGGTCGAGGTCTTCTTCGCGGAGGGAAGCGGCCCAGTCGACGATGATCTGGTCCAGCCATTGCCGGTGCGCATGCATGGCGGCAAAATCGTCGGCCGCGAACAGCGGCTGCGTGAGCGACGCGGGCGGCGTGATGGCGCGGATGGGGGCGAGCAGGGGAAAGCCGGCCGGATGTTGCGCGTAGCGTTGCAGCCACAAGGTGTCGCCCACCATCACGTGGTTCAGGGTGGCCAGCAGGGAGCCGAAAAAGGCGCCCCGTTCGCGCTGCAGCTCGCCGGGCGGCAGGCTGGCCGCCGCCGCGTAGACCTTGGCATTCATCCACTGGTTGTAATCGGCCATCAGGCATATGTGGGCGCAACGGCTCATGCTGGACTCCTTCAGTGGATGAATGACAATATTAAACGGACTTCAGGAACGCGCGTATGCCGGCCAGCAGCATTTCAATGGCCATCGCCGTGAGGATCAAGCCCATCAGGCGTTCGAACGCCGTCATGACCCTTGGACCGAGCGCCCGCTGCAGGCGTTCGGCGCACAGGAAGACGGCCAGCCAGACGACGGCCACGGCCGTCAATCCCGCCACGTGGGCGATCACTTCATTGACTTCATGCGAGGAAAACAGCAGCACGGTGGCCAGGGCCGACGGGCCGGCCAGTGCGGGGATGGCCAGCGGCACGATGAACGGCTCGCCGCCCATTTCGTGGTCGCTATTGCCCGCATTTGGTTGCGGAAACACCATGCGCATGGCGATCAGGAACAGAATCACGCCGCCGCCGATGCGCAGCGCCACTTCCGACAATTGCAAGGCGTTCAGGAAATGGCGGCCGAAGAACATAAACAGCAGCAAGATGCCGAAGGCGATCAGGCATTCGCGCACCACGACTTTCCAGCGCCGCTCGATCGGTACCCGTTTCAGGGCATTGACGAACAGGGAAACGTTGCCGAACGGATCGGTGACGAGCAAGAGCAGGATAAATGTCTGGAAGAAATTCTGTGTCATGGTGGTGTGATTGAGGTCAACCCCGCTGCCAGGATGGGCGCGGTGCGATAAGGCTTGCGATGATAACAAGAGCGGCGCTTATCGCCCATGATTATTGATGCATAGCAGCATTTTTTTTACGCGGCGATGACTTTTGCCTGGTAAAACGCCGTCGGCGTAGTGCCGAAATGCTTTTTGAACATGGCCGTAAACGCGCTCTGGCTCATGTAGCCGTTGTCCATGGCCACGTCGATGACCTTGCCGCCGCGCGCCAGTTGTTCCAGCGCCCGCAGCAGCCGCGCCTGCTGGCGCCACTGGCCGAAGCGCATGCCCGTCTGCTTCTGGAACAAGCGGTGCAGGCTGCGCTCGGTGATCGCCAGTTCCCGCGCCCAGTGCGCCACCGTCAGCTGCTCGCCCGGCTGCGCCATCAGCCGCGCGCAGATGCCGCGCAGCCGCGCATCCACGGGCAAGGGCAGATACAGGGGCAGCACGGGCAGGCTGCCCAGTTCGTGCAACAGCAATTGCAGCAGATGCCAGTCGCGGCCGCCTTCCGCGAAATCGGGCGCGATGTCGACGGCGGCGACGATCAATTGCCGCAGCAGGGGGCTGATGTCGAGCACGCAGCTGTGGCGCGGCAGCAATGGCGAGCTGGCGCAATCGATGAAGACCGTGCGCATTTTCACGGCGCCGCTCATGCGCACCTGGTGCGCGATGCCGGGCTGCAGCCACACGCCGCGCGTGGGCGGCACCACCCAGCGCCCGCCCTGCGCCTCGATGGTCATCACGCCCTCGATGGCGTACAGCAATTGCGCATGCGTGTGGCGGTGCACGGAAATCACGTGGCCATGCGCATAGTCGACGGCCAGCGCCATGGCGCGCGCCGTGACGGGCAGCAATTCCTGAAAGGCGGGGGAGGTACAATCCATCAATATGGTCAGTTTTGCGACAGGT
Organism: Janthinobacterium sp. GW821-FHT03A03; assembly: GCF_059421435.1. NCBI lineage: Bacteria > Pseudomonadati > Pseudomonadota > Betaproteobacteria > Burkholderiales > Oxalobacteraceae > Janthinobacterium > Janthinobacterium sp. GW821-FHT03A03. Next base: position 36,187 of record NZ_JBWKUZ010000024.1, read on the forward strand.
AGGGACATCTTAGCGCGAGAAGGCGCGGCGCACCTGCGGCATGATGGTTCCCCGCAACTATTCCTGGAGCTATACATGCCTGTGCGCGCCTATCTGTATCCGTTTCTGGCCATGCTGCTGTGGGCCGGCAACGTCGTCGTCTCGAAGCTGGCCGCGTCCAGCATCGCGCCGACGGCCATCACCTTTTATCGCCTGGTGCTGGTCTTGCTGGTGATGACGCCGTTTATCGCCCGCCCCCTGTGGCGCAACCGCCATGCGCTGCGCCGCCAGTGGTGGCAGCTGGCCCTGTGCGGCCTGATGTCAATGGCGCTGTTCCAGAGCCTGTCCTACCGCGCCGCGGAAAGCACCACGGCGACGAACATGGCCATCGTCACGGCGCTGGCACCCTTGATGACGGCCCTGCTCAGCGTGCTGCTGCTGGGCGAGCGCCTGACGGTGGGCATGGCGGCCGGCGGCGTGCTGTCGTTCGGCGGCCTGCTGTACCTGGTGGGGCGCGGCGACGTGCTGGCCTTGCTGCGGCAGGGCGTGCATGCGGGCGATGCGCTGATGCTGCTGGCCTGCCTGATCTTCGCTTTGTACGGCGTGCTGCTGCGCCGCTGGCGTTTGACGATTCCCGCCTGGCAAGCCATTTATTGCCAGGCGCTGGCGGCCCTGGCCTGCATGCTGCCGCTGTTCCTGCTGCTGCCGCCCGGCAGCGCCAGGCTCGACGCCACTACCTTGCCGCTGATCGGCTATGCGGGCATCGGCTCGTCCATCGTGCTGTCCTACCTGTGGATCGAGGGCGTCAAACTGCTGGGGCCGAACCGCTGCAGCATCTACGTCAACCTGCTGCCCCTGCTGACGGCTTTGCTGGCCATCGTCTGGCTGCACGAAAGCATGCATGGGTATCACCTGGTCGGCGGCGGCATCTCGCTGCTGGGCGTGCTGCTGGCGCAGACGGTGCAGCGGCCGCTGTGGCGCCAGCGTCCTGGGGTGTCGGGTCTTGCCTGAACGGCCATGCATAATGGCGGTTTTTCGGCAGTGGGGTTGACATGCGGCAAACATTTTGGATGAGCACGATGGCCATGGCGCTGGCCTGGGGCACCCTGGCGCCGGCACAGGCCGCGCCGCGTTTTTATGCGGGCGCGTCCATGGCTTACGCCAGCGCCGTCGAGCGCCGCGACGGCGGCGTGGTGCTGGCTTTCCTGCGGGAAAACGGCGAAGTCAACGGCTACTACTGCCAGTGCAATGGGGATAGCGACAAACGCATGAACCTGGACAGGTACGGCCAGGCCAGCATCGAGGCCGTGTTCCAGCTGGATCTCGACAGCGAAGGCGAAACCACGTTCGTGCTCAGCCGCAGTGCCGACAGTGGCGCAGCCTACGGCCTGCATGCCTACCGCTACGAGCGCAGCGGCGGCAAGATGGTCAAGGTGGCGGCCTGGCAGCCTGCGCTGGACGCCATCGTGCGCGGCGCCAGGGCCATGGACGAGGCGCGGGTGCGCGCGGCGCTGGCCTCCTTGCAACTGATCGACTACAGCATCGCTTATGCGCCCACGGGCGTGGCCGAGTTCGACGCCATCGAGCATGCGCACGGCACCCTGGCCGGCTATTTCAATATCGACGGTGAGTTACTGCCAGGCAAGCCGCCCGATGCCCCGGCGTTTGCCTATAAAAAAACGTTCCAGGAAAAGGATGGCCACTTCCTCACGGTGACCTATCTGCTGGGCAAGGGCTGGGAAGGCGGCCGCGCGCCCAGCTACCACGTCAAGTGGATCACCTGGGAAACGCAGCCGCAGCGCTTTGCCGCCAGCCAGGACGGGCTATTCATCGAGTATGACGTCAATTGCTGCGTGGGCAACGTGTTTGCCCGCGGCCTGTATGCGCAGGGCAAGCGTACCGGAGTATGGCATTACGAAGAGCCGAACACCATCCGCTCGTCCGGCGCCTTTGTCGACGACAAGGCCGAGGGACCATGGACGTATGCAAGCGGCGACGAAACGACGACGGGCCAGATGCAGCGTGGCCAGCGCACGGGCCGCTGGGAAGTGAGTCCGGGCGTGGCCGAATGGCGCGCAGCGGACATGCACAGTTTCACCGGTTACGACCATTTTGTGAAAGACCGCCTGGACGGTCCCAGCGAGCGCCGCGCCGGTGGCGTGGTGCAATGGCAGGGAAATTACAAAAATGGCAAGAGGCAGGGCCAGTGGGTGGAACCTGGCGGTGGCGGCAACTATGTCGATGACATCAAGCAAGGGCCATGGAAGAGGGCGACGCCCGACGGCGGCAGGCAAGCGTTGACGATGGTCGATGGCAAGCCTGACGGCAAGCTGGAGCAGTATGCGGCCGATGGCCGGCTGGAACTGGTCGAGCACTACCGCCTGGGCGTGCTCAATGGCACGATGGACAGTTTTTATCCGGATGGCAAGCGGCGTTACCAGGGCAGCTTTGCCGACGGCAAGCGCGATGGCGCGGAAACCCTGTTTTATCCGGACGGCGAACTGCCGCAGTTTCACCGCAACTGGAACAAGGGCGTGCTGCATGGCGTCAACATCGAGAATTTCCAGAACGGAAAACCGAAGCAGATTGGCAGTTATGACATGGGCAAGAAAACGGGCCGGTTTCAGTATTTCCGCGACGATGGCCAGCTGATCGAAGAAACCGAGTATTAACTGGTTGACTAGCATAAATGGCATTCCCACGCGACCGCGCACGTCAGCGGAGTGCCAGTTCTGCGCAAAAAACATCATCCGCTTGTTACAAAGCGTGAAAATTCCAGACGGATATTGCTACTAGTAATCTTTCCCTGTATCTTGCAGTCAGGAAATTAAAAGTACAGGAAACCTCGACCTCGTTGCCCTGTCTTGCACTCCTGACGATATGCGCGGGCCGCCTTCCCCCCTGCCGCCGCACACGCCGTATCGACCTGTCCTGAACAATTCACGTGACCCGCCCGTCTGGCGTTTGCCGCTACCCTACTTGGCAGGCGGTGGCACGGTCGCGCCCTTACCAAGGAAAACTGCATGCTGTCGAATATAACAATAAAAATGCGCCTGATCGCTACCATGAGCGTGCTGGGCGTGCTGATCGCCTTGCTGGGCGTGATGAGTATCATCAGCCTGAAATCGGCCAACAACAGCCTCAACGAGGTCTACAGCAATCAGCTGGCGTCGACGCAGGCCATCGGCGAATCGCAAATCGCCCTGGGCCGCGCCCGGTTTACGATGGATCGCGTGATGGTGCACCCCGATGCGCCTGATGCCAAGGATACCCTGGCGCGCTCGGAACAATTCCTGGAAGCGTCGAACAAGTCCTGGAAGGTGTACCTGGCCTTGCCGCAAAGCACGGACGAAAAGCGCCTGTCCGACGACATGGACAAGAAGCGCAGCGACTATATCAATAATGGCGTGCTGGCCATGGGCAAGGCTTTGCGCGAAAACAATATCGAGCAGGCGGACAAGCTGATGATGACGGGTCTGTCACCGCTGTACCGCACCCTGGACCAGGCCGCTGAAACCTTGACGCAATACCAGGTTACCTCGGCCGCCAGGATGTATGCGGACAGCCAGTCCAGCTACCACAGCCAGGTGGCCATGGCCATCGCCGGCATGGTGGTGGGCGCCTTGCTGACGATTATTTCCAGCTTCCTGCTGCTGCGCGCCATCTTCGGCCCGCTGGACCAGGCCTTGCGCCATTTTGGCGCCATTTCCGACGGCAACCTGGCCAACGACATCGTCATCACGCGCAACGACGAAATGGGCGCCCTGCTGGGCGGCCTGAAACAGATGCAGGAGCGCCTGTCGACCACCGTGCGCGGCGTGCGCGACGGCAGCGGCGCCATCGCCACGGCCAGCAATGAAATCGCGTCGGGCAACCTGGATCTGTCGAGCCGCACGGAGCAGCAGGCGTCGAGCCTGGAAGAAACGGCCTCGTCGCTGGAAGAGCTGACCTCGACCGTCAAGCAGAACTCCGACAATGCGCGCCAGGCCAACCAGCTGGCCGTCTCCGCCTCGGACGTGGCGGTGAAAGGCGGCGCGCTGGTGGCGCAAGTGGTCGATACCATGGGCACCATCAGCGAATCGTCGAAAAAGATTGCCGACATCATCGGCGTGATCGACGGCATCGCCTTCCAGACGAATATTTTGGCCCTGAATGCGGCCGTGGAAGCGGCCCGCGCGGGCGAGCAGGGACGCGGCTTTGCCGTCGTCGCCACGGAAGTGCGCAACCTGGCGCACCGCTCGGCTTCCGCCGCCAAGGACATCAAGATGCTGATCGAAGCATCGGTGCAGAACGTGGGCGCCGGCAGCGCGCTGGTCAGCCAGACGGGCACGACGATGGATGAGATCGTTTCCAGCATCCGCCGCGTGACGGACATCATGGGTGAAATCAGCGCCGCCGGCCGCGAGCAGGAATTGGGCATCGGCCAGATCAACCAGGCCGTGGCGGAAATGGATACCGTGACGCAACAAAATGCGGCGCTGGTGGAAGAAGCGGCGGCCGCGTCGGAATCGATGCAGGAACAGGCGGCGGCGCTGGCCGAGATGGTCAGCATCTTCAAGCTCGACGCCGCCCACAGCGGCCCGGCAGCGGCCAAGCCCGCCTTGCGCAAGCCTGTCGTGGCTGCCGCCGGCACGGCCTTGAAACGCCCGGCCCTGCGCCTGGCGCCTGGCCGCAGCGCCTCGGCAGGCGCTCCGGCCCAGCCGCGTGCTGCCAAGCCCGCCGCGGACAACAGCGGCGAATGGGAAGAGTTCTAAGCTAGCGAGGTTCCAGGGCCACCTTGCTGCCCTGTTCCTGCAATCGCGCCGCCTCGGCCAGGGCCTGGGCGCGCGCTTCTTCCGCCGCCTGTTCGGCTTTCTCCAGTGCATCGTGGCGCGCCTGCAAGGCCGCCCGGGCACGGACGAAGACGATCTTGATGGCCGCCATCACGGGCACGGACAGGAAGATGCCCACCACGCCCCCGAGCTGATCCCCTGCCAGCAAGCCGACGATCACCATCAGCGGGCTCACTTCCACGCCTTCGCTCATCAGATATGGGTTGACCACGTAATCCTGGAACAGACGGTAGGCGGCGATAAAGCCGATCAGCCAGAATACGTGCTCGAAGCCGCTGAAACCGGCCACGACCACGGCGATGACGGCGGCCGCCAGCGGGCCGGCAAACGGGATGAATTCCAGCAAGGCGGCGGCACCGGCCAGCAGCAGGCTGTACGGTACGCCCATCAGGGAAAACGCGATGCTGTAGGAGACAAACGTGGCGATCGACAACAGCAGCAGGGCGCGCACATAGCGCGACAGCAGGATGTCGAGGTCATCGATGATGGCGCCCCAGAGTTTCTTGTTCGGGCGGTTCAGCAGGGACAGCAAGCCGTCGCGCATGTCCGGGCCTTCCTTGATCAGCAAAAAGCTCAGCACGGGCACCAGCACCAGATAGATCAGGTTGCTGGCCGCATGCATGACGGTCAAGCCCAGTTCCTTCGCCAGCGGCATGGCTTGTCCCGTACCGCTGCTCAGTTGCGTCTGCATGAAGGACAGCAGGCGCGCGCGCAACGGTTCCATGAATTCCGGCAAAGGGATGCGTTCGGCAAAGTTATTGCCCTTGAGCAGGGTCGGCAACTGATCACTGAGCTTGATCGCCTCTTCCTCGATGCGCGCCCCGAAGATGGAGCCCAGCACCGCCACCAGCAAGATCACCACGAGGAAGACGATGCCGATATTGGCCGTGCGCGGCAAGCGCTTCGGGCCATGGCGTTCCAGCAACCCGATCAGCGGATACACGAGGTAGCTGAAGAACACGGCAAACACCACGACGATCAGGGTCGACGAGACCTTGTAGGTGAGAAATAACAAAAAAGCGACGAGAAAAGCCGTCCACACCATCTTGGCGACGCGCAGGTTAAAACCGAACATATGACTCCTTAGGACAGGATGCTACGCAAGCGTGGCTGGCTTGAAGGGCTGGGTGGGCGAGGCAGGGATGAGGCCACGCCGCACGGCCGGAAATCATACCGCAAAATGCCAAAATGCCATGTTCTTATGCGTAATGGCAATGCTTTCCCTGTTCGCCTTCCTTATTTTGTGCGCCAGCTGGCTACGGTGATGAGTACGCTATCTTTCGTGCCCGGCTCGCGCAGGGTCACCGTGTAGCGGCCGCTCGCGTCGTTGCCGGTGAAGACGACCTTGTCGTCATGTCCCTTCACTTGCGCGCCCTTGGCCAGCCTGGCATAGGTATTGAGCACCCAGTGGAAATCGGCATAGCTGCGCAGGGTGATGCTGGTGTCGGGCAGGGGCGCGTCGCCGGCCTCGGCCGCTTCCGCGGGCGTGCCGGCCGGGCCGGCCGCTGCGATGACCCTGCCGCCGCTGGCGCTGCCCGTCAACTCGGCGGCCGGCAGCAGCAAATGCATCAGACTGGCAGGAAAGCCGGGCGGCACGTCGCGCGGCTCCCAGCCGGGCTGGCCGGGGCGCGTGGTGATGTATTCCACCGCAGCAATGCTTTGCCGTTGTACCGGCGCCGCCTGCGCCAGCATGGGCGGCAGCTGCCGCGCCCACACGAGCAGCGGCGCGGCCATCTCGTCGTCCGCGTCCGGCGGTAAAAACACCGTCAGCACGGCGTGCGTGGACGGCAGGCAGGCGGGCACGGCGTCGCCAATGTCGTGTTGGCAATGGCCGTTGACGAGGGCCAGCGCCAACAGCTTGCGTTGCGGATCGAACAGCATGGCGGCGCGCTGCGCGCCGTGCGTGCCGGGGTTGATGGACGCCAGCACGGAACGCCCGTCGGGCAGCATGGTGCGCTGGATGTGTTCCAGCGAACGCATGCTGTCGAGTACCTGCAGCGCAATCAGGGTATCGCCCTGCGTATAGTCGCCACGCGCATAGCCGAGCAGCTTGAAAACGCTGGCGCGGATTTGCGGATGCTCGTTCAGGCTGAGCGGCGGCGACGGCACGCTGACGGGCACGGTGGCGGCCACGAAGGCGGCGTCTTCAGTCGCTGGCGTTTGCGCCAGCGCAAACGGTGACGTGCCCAGGGCCGCGCACAGCGACAGCAGGGGATAGATGAGGCGTAGGTTCAATGGCAATCCTGGTCGAGACGCCATGCCGGTCCGGGCGCCGGCATGCGCGCGGGGCGATCTTAACATTTCAGGAATGAAACGCTTTCTGCTAAGCTAGTCTATTGAATCACTGTCCCCCTTGCCATGGCCAAGATCACCATTTCCTGCCGTATTCCTGTTGACGATGAGGTCGTGACCGAGTTCCTGCACAAGTACGTGCTCCAGTCGCGTGACGGCGCGGCCAGGAAATTGCGCATGGGAGAGAAGGGCTGCTTCTATACCTGTTCTTTGTACCAGGAAGACCACGCCAAGGTGAGCCGTTTGATCCGCCGCATGCTGGCCTTCTTTGAGAGCAAGGACATTCCCTTGACCATTCTCAAGATCGGCGCGCAGGACAGCTGGAGTGAGGTGGACCCCGAGCAGCGCGAGCCGTGGAAGATTGCGCCGCAAGCCTTGCTGGCGCTGCTCGATGCCCACCCGGACGGCGGCGTTCAGGCGGCGTTGAGCAAGTAGCGGTTCTTGCCGCTTTTCTTGGCCTGGTACAAGGATTCATCGGCGCGCCGGTAGCTGTGCGACAGGTCCGCTTCCTTGATCAGTTCCGCGACGCCGATGCTGACGGACACCTTGCGTTCCGGCACGAACGCCGCCTCGACGGCATCGACCAGCTGCGCGGCAAAGGCGCAGGCCGCGTTCTTTTCGCCCACGTAGATGACGGCAAATTCCTCGCCGCCCAGCCTGCCGCACAGGTGCTCGCCCGACAGCCCGGCGATCACTTCGGCCGTCTTTTTCAGCACTTCATCGCCCACGTCATGGCCATGCACGTCGTTGATCTGCTTGAAGTCGTCGATGTCGATCATCAGGAAATAGGCGGGCGTGCGCGCCGTGCGCTGCAGCGCGCGCGCCTTGCGTGAACATGCGGCGATTGTTGAGCCCGGTCAAGCCATCCTTGTAGGCCATCGTCGCCAGCTCGCGCTGGGCGCGGTAGTTGTGAATGCGCAAGACGAGAAAATAGATGTTCAGCGCCAGGCCGATGATCACGCTGATGATGACGGCCAGCACGGGCCAATGCTGGTCGGCCTGGCCCGCATGCACGGGAAACTGCCCCAGCCCCAGGATGGCCCACACGCACAGCGACACGCCCAGGTAATACGCGATGCCGCTGAAGATGGGCGCCGTCGTCAGCGTGATCATCACGCCCAGCGGCAACACCCAGAAAGCGGGATCTTCCGTGCCCAGCATCAGCACGCGAAAGCTGAAAGCGATGAACAGCACGCTGATCGTGCCGCTGGCGATAATCGCCTGCAGCGACCTCGCATACACGGTCAGCAGCAGCCCGGCCAGCATGCCCGCCACGCCCAGCGCCGCCTGCGCATGATCGAGCGAGGCGCGCGGCAAGGTCAGGCTGAACGTGACCAGCCAGCAAGCCAGGCCAAACGTCAGGATGGCTATCGAAATGAAACGCAGTTCCTTGAAAAAGCGCTGCTGCTGCTCCCGTTCTCCTGAAAAGAACAGGTAATAGAAGGCAGGCGACAGGCTGCGCGAAGTGAACATTGCATTCGTCCAGGCGGACAACAGGCCTTGCGGCAGGGACGCCTCCCGGCAACGGCAGGCGGCATGGCGCGCGTACAAAATTAGTTGCGCTCAGGAACTAGTGTACTGGTTTCTTGGGGACAGTGGGGAGATGGGCCAGGAAAACGGCGGCTACTGTCCTGTCGCCGCCACAGTGACATGCGGCGGCACGGGGCGGCACAGGTCGCGCGCCAGCACCTGGCCGAGCAAGTCCTTGCCAAAGCTGTGATGCGCCTCTTCCTCGACCAGATGGAAGCCTGCCTTGTCGTAGATGCGCCGGGCATCGGTGAGGATGCTGTTGGTCCACAACACCATTTTCGTATAGCCGACCTGGCGGCTGAAGCGCAGGCATTCATCGACCAGGCGGCTGCCGATGCCCAGGCCGCGCGCACAGGGATCGACATACAGCAGGCGCAGCTTGGCCGTCGTGTCGTCCTGGCGGACGATGAAGACGGAACCGATTACCTTGCCGTCCTTCTCGGCGATCCAGCAGCGCTCGCGGGCCGGGTTGAATTCGCGCACGAACTTGGCAAGAATCTCGGCAACGAGCGCCTCGTACTCGCTGTTCCAGCCATATTCCTGCGCATACAGCACGGCTTGCCGGTGGATGATCCAGCCCATGTCGCCCGGCTGCGGATTGCGCAGGATATAGCTGGGCGATGAGCTGGGCGATGGCTCCCCCAGCAATCCCTGGATTTGCTCCATGGCCGCGACCAGATCCTGCTGCGCCGTCGGCGGCAAGCGTTCCAGCATGGCCGCCACGTCGCGCCGCGACGCCTCGACCAAGGGTGCGAGGGTGCGCTGTCCCTGTTCGGTCAGCTGCAATTGCGTGGCGCGCGCATCCGTGGGCGAACGCGTCTTGGCGATCAGCCCCTGCTTTTCGAACCCGGCAATGACACGGCTCAGGTAGCCCGCGTTCAAGCCCAGTTCGCGGCACAGGTCCGCACTGGTCAATTGCTCCCGATGCGCCAATTCGTACAGGATGCGCACCTCCGTCAGCGAAAACGCGCTGTCCAGCAGGTGTTCATGCAGCACGCCAATCTGGCGCGTATAGAAACGGTTAAACCGGCGCACGATCTCCGTGCGTTCGCTGAGTTGATCCGTATGCATGTGCAGCCTTCATTTACTTGCTTATGGCAGATTATTGATTGCTTTTGGCAAGCATGTCAATGCAGGCTGAGATTTTTGCGGACATAAAAAAGCGGCCCCCGGAAGGGCCGCCTTGGCTGTAACGCAAACCGGAACAGCTGGCTTACACGTCAATATTCCCCGCGCGCAGCGCATTGTTTTCGATGAAGGCGCGGCGTGGTTCCACGTCGTCGCCCATCAAGGTCGTGAAGATCTGGTCCGCCGCAATGGCGTCTTCGATCTGCACTTTCAACAGGCGGCGCACGGTCGGGTCCATCGTCGTTTCCCACAATTGATCCGGGTTCATTTCGCCCAGACCTTTGTAGCGCTGTTTCGAGACGGTGCGTTCGGCTTCGTCGCGCAGCCATTGCATGGCCTGGTGGAAGTCGACGACGGCGATTTCCTTGACGCGCTCGCCTTCGCCGCGGCGCACGAACGCGCCTTCGCCGATCAAGCCTTCGAAGGTGGCGGCGCCGTTGCTCAGCACGGCGTAGTCCGGACCTTGCACGAAGTCGGCGTCGATGGCGCTGACCTTGACGTTGCCGTGGTGCATGCGCTCGATGCGCAGCATGTGTTTTTCCGACAAGTCATCGGAGCGCACGTGTACTTGCACGGCGGTATCGTTGATGGCCGTCTGCAGGGCCAGCGCGGATTTTTCCGCCTGTTCCAGGGTCGACAGGTCCAGCTGCGTGCCCGTCATGATGGCCGTCAGGGCGGCGCGGTCGATGACGCGGGTCAAACGCGTCATGATGGTGTTCGACAGGTTGAACTTGCGCACCAGCTCGGCCAGGGTCTCGCCGGAAATGCCTTCCGCGCCTTCGCGCGGCACCAGCACGGCCGTGTTCAGCGCCACCGTCATCATGTAGCTCGCTTCTTCGGCGTCATCTTTCAGATAGCGCTCGTCGCGGCCCGCTTTGACCTTGTACAGCGGCGGTTGCGCGATGTAGATGTGGCCGCGCTCGACCAGCTGCGGCATCTGGCGGTAGAACAGGGTCAGCAGCAGGGTGCGGATGTGGGCGCCGTCGACGTCCGCATCGGTCATGATGATGATGCGGTGGTAGCGCAGTTTCTCGACGTTGAATTCGTCCGGTCCGATCGAGGTGCCCAGGGTGGCGATCAGGGTGGTGATCTGCTCGGACGACAGCATTTTCTCGAAACGGGCTTTTTCCACGTTCAGGACTTTACCGCGCAGCGGCAAAATGGCCTGGAACTTGCGGTCGCGCCCCTGTTTTGCCGAGCCGCCTGCCGAGTCACCCTCGACGATGTACAGTTCGCACAGGGCGGGGTCTTTTTCCTGGCAGTCGGCCAGCTTGGCCGACAGGCCCAGGCCGTCCATGATGCCTTTGCGGCGCGTCAGGTCGCGGGCCTTGCGGGCCGCTTCGCGGGCGCGCGCCGCTTCGACGATCTTGCCGCAAATGATCTTGGCGTCGTTTGGTTTTTCCTGCAGGTAATCGGCCAGGGTCTTGGCGACGATTTCCTCGACGGGGCCGCGCACTTCCGACGACACCAGCTTGTCCTTCGTCTGCGACGAGAATTTCGGTTCCGGCACTTTCACCGACAGCACGCAGGTCAGGCCTTCGCGCATGTCGTCGCCGTTGATTTCCACTTTCGCCTTCTTGGCGAATTCCTGCTCGTCGATGTACTTGTTGATCACGCGCGTCATGGCCGCGCGCAAGCCCGTCAGGTGGGTGCCGCCGTCGCGTTGCGGGATGTTATTCGTAAAGCACAGCACCTGTTCATTGTAGGCATCGTTCCACTGCATCGACACGTCGACCGTGATGTTGGTGCCCTGGTCCGACAGGCGCTCGCCCGTGGCCTGGAAAATGGTCGGGTGCAAGACCGACTTGGCCTTGTTGATGTATTCGACGAAGCCGCGCGTGCCGCCTTCGAAGGCGAAGACTTCTTCCTTGCCCGTGCGCTGGTCCGACAGCTTGATGTTGACGCCGTTGTTCAGGAAGGACAGTTCACGGATGCGCTTGGCCAGGATTTCGTAGTGGAATTCCACGTGCGTGAAAATCTCTTCGTCGGCCCAGAAGTGCACTTCCGTGCCGCGCTTGTCCGTCTCGCCGATGACCTTGATCGGCGACGTCGCGACGTCGCCGGCCATGACGATCTGGCGGTCTTGCGGCACGCCGCGCACGAATTCCATGTAATGGACCTTGCCGTCGCGGCGGATGGTCAGTTTCAGCAATTTCGACAAACCATTGACGCAGGACACACCCACGCCGTGCAAACCGCCCGATACTTTATACGAGTTCTGGTCGAACTTGCCGCCCGCGTGCAGCTCGGTCATGACGATTTCCGCCGCCGAACGCTTCGGATCATGCTTGTCGTCCATTTTCAGGCCGGTCGGCACGCCGCGGCCATTGTCGGTGATCGAGATCGAATTGTCGCTGTGGATGGTGACGTGGATTTCCGTGCAATGGCCTGCCAGCGACTCATCGATGGAGTTGTCCAGCACTTCGAATACCAGATGGTGCAAGCCGGTGCCGTCCGAGGTGTCGCCAATGTACATGCCCGGGCGTTTGCGTACGGCTTCCAGGCCTTCCAGGATCTGGATGGAGGCGGCGCCGTATTCTTCCGTTTTGGCCTGGATCGGGGTGTCTTGTGGATTCTCGGACATGGACTGCTTTCTCAAATAACGATTGCTGATTGCGGGGCCGGGCCTTGTAGGCCTGGCCCCAGTTTTGCATTGGGTTACGCTTAAATGCGCATCGGCATGACAACGTACTTGAAGTCCGCATTGTCAGGGATGGAGATGAGTGCGGACGAGTTCGAGTCGCCCAGCGCGATATTGACGTATTCGCACTTCAGGTTGTTCAGCACGTCCAGCAGGTAGGTCACGTTGAAGCCGATGTCGACGGAGTCGCCGCCGTAGTCGATTTCCAGCTCTTCGACGGCTTCTTCCTGGTCCGCATTGGTCGAGCTGATCTTCATGCTGCCCGGGGTGATGATGCAGCGCACGCCCTTGAACTTGTCGCTGGTCATGATGGCGGCGCGTTGCAGCGAGCGCAGCAGCTCATCGCGGCCGATGGTGAAGTCGTTTTTGTAGCCTTTAGGAATCACGCGCGTGTAGTCGGGGAACTTGCCTTCCACCAGCTTCGAGATCAGTTCGATGTCGGCAAAGGTCAGTTTCACCTGGTTGGCGGCGATGTCCAGCTGCACCGGCTCGTCGTTCTCTTCCAGCAGGCGCTGCAGTTCGATGATGGTCTTGCGCGGAATAATGACTTCCTGGCGCGCGAACGTCTGCTCGGTGGCCACCTGGCAAAACGCCAGGCGGTGCCCGTCGGTGGCCACGGCGATGACATGATTGCCATCCAGAACCAGCAGCAAGCCGTTCAGGTAATAGCGGATGTCCTGCTGCGCCATCGAGAAATGCACCATGTTGAACAGGTGCTTCAGCGTTTTCTGCGGCAGGGTGACGGAGGCGTTGTAGCTTTCCGCCTGTTGCACAGTAGGAAACTCTTCCGCCGCCAGGGTTTGCAGCGCGAAGCGCGACTTGCCCGTTTGCACGGTCAGGCGCTTGTTGAGCAGGGTCATCGTGACGTCGCCCGATTCGGGCAGCGCGCGCAGGATGTCCAGCAGCTTGCGCGCGGCCACGGTGGTGCCGGTGACGTCCGCGCCGGAACCGATTTCCGCGTGCGTGGTGATCTGCACTTCGGTGTCGGTCGACAGGAAGGAGACATTTTCACCGTCTTTGCGGATGAGGATATTGGCCAGAATCGGCATAGTGTGCCGACGCTCGACAATACCGCTCACGATCTGCAGTGGCCGGAGAAGGGTATCTCGGGTGGTTTTGACCAATTGCATATTTATCCTCAATGTATAGGTTGAACAGTACGACGTTTAACGTATTAATTTAACAATTCTTGCCATGGGGAGCCCCGACAGACCGGCTGCGGCGCCCTCCCAGATAATAAGGGTAAAGCACGTTTTGAGCCAGCCTTGCCAAGTCGTGCTTGCAACGCCTGAGCAAACCGTAGCGAGCGGCAGTGAGTCGTGGCCGAGACGCGGAGCCGTGCTTTGGCACAGTGAGCATCGCAGGCCGCGAATCGCGACGCGCAGCAGGTTTGGTCAGGCGTTCTTAGCCTTTCAATGTTTGCTCCAGCACATGCAGTTCATGGTTGCATTCCGGGTTCTTGGTGCGGTCCAGCGCGATCTTGCGCACGGCATGCAGCACCGTGGTGTGGTCGCGGCCGCCGAACAGCTCGCCGATTTCCGGCAGGCTCTTCTGCGTCAATTCCTTGGCCAGGTACATGGCGATCTGCCGCGGCCGGGCGATATTCGCGGGACGGCGCTTCGAATACATGTCGGCCACCTTGATATTGAAGAAGTCCGCCACCGTTTTCTGGATGTTTTCCACGGAAATCTGGCGGTTCTGCACCGACAGCAAGTCCTTCAGGGCTTCCTTGACGATATCAATCGTTATATCTTTGCCATGAAAACGCGAGTACGCCAGAATTTTGCGCAGCGCGCCTTCGAGCTCGCGCACGTTCGAGCGCAAGTGCTTGGCGACAAAGAAAGCCACGTCGTCGGAGAAGGTCACGCCTTCCTGCTTGGCTTTCTTCAGCAAAATCGCCACGCGCATTTCCAGTTCCGGCGGTTCGATGGCCACCGTCAGGCCCGAGTCGAAGCGCGAGATCAAACGGTCGTCCATGCCCGTGATTTCCTTCGGATAGGTATCCGAAGTGATGATGATCTGTTTCTTTGCGGCAATTAATGCCTCGAACGCATAGAAAAACTCTTCCTGCGTGCGGCTCTTGCCGCCAAAGAATTGAATATCATCGATCAGCAGCATGTCGAGCGAGTGATAGTAATGCTTGAAATCGTCGAAACCCTTGCGCTGGTAAGCGGTCACTACGTCGCGAACGTACTGTTCTGCGTGGATGTAGCGGATTTTCGCGCCCGGATTGTCAGCCATCACCTGGTTGCCGATGGCGTGGATCAAGTGGGTTTTACCCAGGCCGACGCCGCCGTAGAAGAACAGCGGGTTATACGACACGCCCGGATTGTTCGCCACCTGGATGGCGGCGGCGCGCGCCAGCTGGTTGGCCTTGCCGGTCACAAAACTGTCGAAGGTCAGGTCGGTGTTGATGCGGCTCTGCTCGCGGCGCGGCGCGGCGCCGATGCTCAGTTCCGGCACGCTCGGCTGCGGCTCCGCGGCGCGCGCGCTGGGGGCGCCGCCATTCGGATCGCTGGCCGGGGTGCTGGCGGCAACGGGCTTCTTCGGCAGGGCCAGGCGCGGGTCGAGCACGAACTGCACTTCCGTCGGCGCTTCGAAGTATTGTATGGCCAGCGCCGTGATGCGGCTGGCGAACTGGGTCTTGACCCAGTCGAGCTTGAAGCGATTGGGCGCAGCAATGCGCAGCTTGCCCTCCTCGTAGTCGAGAGGGATAAGCGGTTTGATCCACGCACTGAATTGTTGCGGTGTCAGCTCCAGTTCCAACTGCGCGGAACAGGCCTGCCAGAAATTATCCATGTATGTCTATGTGAAAAGGTGTGGGAGGGCGTATCGATTCTGCCCTGCGGTCACCGTGTTGCAAGGCCGGCGTCGCGCGAGGGCTCGCCACACGTAACGCGCTATTCTACTCCCGACTGACAAAGTTATCCACAGGCACGACTGTTATTTTTCTGCGGCAGGGTGGGGCGCCGTGTGCATAAGAGCAGACTTATCCCCCGGTTATCCCGTCTCAGGCAGTGCTGGTGCGGGCTTGGCGGCAGATGGGGAGCGGCGCGCAAATTTCCTGGCGATCACGGCAATCCTTGACAAGAGGGGGGCATATGCTGAATAATTCAGGGTTCCCCGCCCGTATTCCGTGTTTATTCATTTGGAACGACAATATGGACTAAGCGTGGATTAACGACGCAGTGCCAAATCGTAGCGAGCGGTGATGAGTTGTGGCTGAGGCGCGCAACTGTGCGAAGGCACAGTGAGCACCGGAGGCCGCAAATCGCTCCGCGTAGTCGATTTGGTGCGCGTTCCAGCGGGCGATGAGATTGGCCAGCTTGTGCCTTGGCATAAGTGCGCGATTGTCATTGGCACCAAAAACTGACGGGACGTCAGACCCGATTTTGCATTTTTTTTGTTTTTAGCGAGACCAACATGAAACGTACTTACCAACCTTCCGTCGTTCGCCGCAAGCGTACGCACGGCTTCCGCGCTCGTATGGCTACCCGTGGTGGCCGTGATGTGCTCAACGCACGTCGCGCAAAAGGCCGCAAACGTCTGGCCGTCTAGGCTTGTCGTTGACAGCTGATCGCGTGGCTAGCTGTACTCCAGTCGGCAATCAACGCGAAGGTTCACACGACTTCGCGCGCTTTCGGCGTATCGTTAAAACGGATGAATTTTCATCCGTTTTTCGTTTGCGCCCTTCGCAAAAAACAGCGCATTTTGTGCTGTACACCCGACACAATCAATTGCCGCATGCGCGGCTGGGCGTCGTTGTGGCCAAGCGTTTCGCGCCGCGCGCGGCGACCCGCAACACGATCAAGCGCGTCACGCGCGAGCTGTTTCGCAACAGCGCGATGCCGCCGGTCGACTGCGTGGTGCGTCTGTCGCGCGCCGTCAACAGCAAGGATGGCCCGGCCACCACGACCAGGCTCAAAGCCGAGCTGCGTGAGGAATTGGGCCGCCTGTTCGCGGCGCAAATCGCCGCCCAGGCCCGTTCTGTTGCTGCGCCACCACCATCCGCGCCATGAAAACCCTGCTGCTGTTCCTGCTGCGCGCTTATCAGTTGCTGATCAGCCCCATGCTGGGACAGAATTGCCGTTTCTATCCGAGCTGTTCGCATTACGCGATGGAAGCGCTGCGCGTGCACGGTACTGCCAAGGGCAGCCTGCTGGCTGCCAAGCGCCTGTGCCGTTGCCACCCCTGGAATGAAGGGGGCGTCGACCCGGTGCCGCCGGCCGATTGCAAACAATCTTCAACGACCGCTTGCGGTTGCAACCACTCCTGACAAATACCCTAATGGATATCAATAAACGTACCATCCTGTGGATCGTGTTTTCCGTCTCGCTGGTAATTCTCTGGAACGAATGGATGATCTCGAACGGCAAGCCGTCGATGTTCTCCGCGAACACGGAACAAACCGCCAAGGCGCCTGTCACCCCGGCCAAGACGGCCGCCCTGGCTGCTGCCGGCGCGACCGCCGTGCCTGGCGAAGCGACCGATCCCGCCGCGTTCAAGCGCGAAGTGATTACCATCACCACCGACGTCATCAAGGTCGATATCGACACCCTGGGCGGCCAGGTCAAGCGTCTGGAATTGCTGAAATTCAAGGGCGCGGGCAATCCGGGCTGGTTCGGCGGCTGCTTCGGCCTGTTCAAATGGTGCCAGCCTGACGCAGGCAAGCAAAACGAAGTGCTGTTCGACGTCGGCGCCAACCACACCTACCTGGCGCAGTCGGGCCTGGTCGGCGGTCCGTTCCCCACGCATAACTCGGGCTTTACCGTACAGCCTGGCGTACGCACCCTGGCGGACGGCAAGCAGATCCAGCTGGTCATGGAAGCGGTCGAAGGCGGCGTCAAGCTGACCAAGACGTTCACGTTCAAGCGCGGCGACTACGTCATTGACGTGCGCCACGACGTGTCCAACGTGGGCGCCGCGCCCGTCACGCCGCAGCTGTACCTGCAACTGACGCATGACGGCAACAAGCCGGTCGGCGACTCCTTCTTCAACAGCAGCTTCACCGGCCCTACCCTGTACACGCCACAGGACAAGTACCAGAAGATGACGTTCGAGAAGATCGAAAAAGCTGCCGTGGAAGATGAGAAGAAGGGCAACGACAACGCCATGAAGGGCCTGCATCCGCAATCGGCGAACGGCGGCTGGTTTGCGATTTCGCAACACTTCTTCGTGTCGGCCTTCGTGCCGCCCGAGAACGTCAAGCGCGACATCTTCACGAAAAAACTCGACACCAACCTGTACGCCATCGGCAACGTGCTGCCATTGCCTACTCTGGCGCCCGGCGCCTCGGCCAGCATGGACAGCAAGCTGTACTCGGGTCCGCAAATCGCGCACCTGTTGGAAAACGTTTCGCCTGGCCTGGAACTGGTCAAGGATTACGGCTGGCTGACCATCATCGCCAAGCCGATCTTCTGGGTCATGGAACACATCCATAGCGTGCTGGGCAACTGGGGCTGGACCATCATCGCCTTCACGATCCTGATCAAACTGGCGTTCTTCCCCCTGTCGGCCGCCGGCTACCGCAGCATGGCCAAGATGAAACTGGTCACGCCGAAGATGCAGGCGATCCGCGAGCGCTACAAGGGCGACCCGCAAAAGATGAACCAGGCCACGATGGAGCTGTACAAGACGGAAAAGATCAATCCGCTGGGCGGCTGCCTGCCTATCCTGATCCAGATGCCGGTCTTTATCGCCCTGTACTGGGTGCTGAACGCGTCCGTGGAAATCCGCGGCGCGCCATGGATAGGCTGGATCACCGACCTGGCCCAGCATGACCCATGGTGCATCCTGCCCGTGCTGTACGCGATCTCGATGTATATCACGACCAAGCTGAACCCGGCCCCGGCCGATCCGATGCAGGCGAAGATGATGCTGTTCATGCCGTTGGCATTCTCGGTGATGTTCTTCTTCTTCCCGTCGGGCCTGGTGCTCTACTGGGTCGTCAACAACGTCCTGTCGATCGGCCAGCAATGGGTGATCACCAAGAAATACGCGCCTGCCGCCAAGTAATTTCGGCCAGCGAACAGAAAGCCCGCCTCGCGCGGGCTTTTTTTTGACATCGGACCCAGTGGGTCCGATGTCAAAAAAGGTGGGTTTTGCCGGTTTTCCACAGACCTCCCTTTTCATGTGCGCCCGCTTTGTCGCTGACAATAGCGCGGCCCCTGCAGCCTTCCCCGAATACACTACAATTACGCCATGAAACTTGATTCTTCCCCTATCGCCGCCATCGCCACCGCACCGGGACGCGGCGGCATCGGCGTGGTACGCGCCTCCGGCAAAAACCTTGCACCGTTGATGACGGCCCTGTTCGGCGCGCAAACGCTGAAACCGCGCCACGCCACCTATTTGCCGTTCACGGAAAGCGATGGCGCCATCATCGACCAGGGCATCGCCATCCACTTCAAGGGTCCGCATTCCTACACGGGCGAAGACGTGCTGGAATTGCAGGGCCATGGCGGCCCCATCGTGCTGCAGCTGCTGCTGGCGCGCGTGCTGGAAGCGGGCAAGGACAGCGGCCTGCGCCTGGCCGAACCGGGCGAATTCACGCGCCGCGCGTTTTTGAATGACAAGCTTGATCTGGCGCAAGCCGAAGCCGTGGCCGACCTGATCGACGCTTCCACGGAAGCGGCCGCCAAGTCCGCCTCGCAATCGCTGTCGGGCGCGTTCTCCAACACCATCCACGCGCTGGTGGAGCAGGTGACGGGTTTGAGGATGCTGGTCGAGGCAACGCTGGACTTCCCGGAGGAAGAAATCGATTTCCTGGAAAAATCGAATGCGCGCGGCCAGTTAAAGGCCGTCATCGCAGCGTTAAATAAAGTGTTTGCCCAGGCGGCGCAGGGCGCGCTGCTGCGCGAAGGCTTGAATGTCGTGCTGGCCGGCCAGCCCAACGTGGGCAAATCGTCCTTGCTGAACGCGCTGGCGGGCGCCGACGTGGCAATTGTGACGCCGATCGCCGGCACCACGCGCGACAAGGTCAGCGAAACCATCCAGATCGAGGGCATTCCGCTCAACATCATCGACACGGCCGGCATCCGCAGCGCGGGCGACACCATCGACGCCGTCGAGCGCATCGGCATCGAGCGCACCTGGGGCGAAATCGGCAAGGCCGACGTCATCCTGCACCTGCTTGACGCCGACCACGGCCCCACGCTGGCCGATGAAACCATCGTTGCCGCCTTCCCCGAAGGCGTGCCCGTGGTGCGCGTGTGGAACAAGATCGATCTCTCTGGCCACAAGCCCGGCGTGGACAGCATGCCGGACGCCACCCATGTGTACCTGTCGGCCCATGAGCACATCGGCATCGACCTGCTGCGTGCCGAGCTGCTGCGCATCGCCGGCTGGCAGCAGACGGGCGAATCGCTGTACCTGGCGCGCGAACGCCATTTGATCGCGCTCAAGTCGGCCGGCAAGCACTTGCATATCGCCGCCGAGCATGCGGCGCAGGACGACCAGTCGCTGGACCTGTTCGCCGAAGAGCTGCGCCTGGCGCAGGTGCAGCTGTCGAGCATCACGGGAGAATTCTCGCCTGACGATCTGCTGGGCGTGATTTTCAGCCGTTTCTGCATCGGCAAATAAGGAGAAGCGGATGAAACTGGTGCTAGCTGTCATGTTCGCCTGCCTGCCCCTGCTGGCTGGCGCGCAGGAAAAAATGCCGCAGGATGTGGCGCGGTTCGTCGAAAATGCGCAGATGTGCGAGCACTTCGCCGGCGAGTGGGATGAGAATGACAAGGCGCGCCAGCGCGAGATCACGCAAGCCATCGAGCAGTCGTGCGGTGCCGCGCAGCGTCAATTGAAGCGCTTGCGCGTGAAATACGCGAAGCAGCCTAAGCTGCAAAAAGTCATTGCTGACAATGCCAATGACGCGGTGCGCAGTTTCCGGAAATAGGTGGCAGGCATCCGTGATGCTGCCAGCTTCGACCCCCAAAGCAAATGCCGGGTTTGATGAATTCACTGCCGCGTCACCCCTTCCTCCCCTTCGCCTGGTCTTCCCTGAATTTCTGGAATGCCTCGATATGCTCGGCGCGGCGCAGCACGCGCGAGCGCGGGTCGAGCGTGTACGTGGCGCCAGCCGGCAGGGGCAGTTCGCCTATGCCCAGCGACATGGAAACCGTATGGATTTCCTTGCCGATACGCACTTCCACCGGCATCGGGAAGGCGATGTCAGCCGGCGTCTTCCATAGCAGGCGCAAGGTGCCGCCGTCACGCACGGCGGACAGCTCCGGCAGCGCCGCCTGGTACAGATAAGCCTGGAAAAACCAGTCGTAATTGCTGCCCGTGACTTTATTGACGATGGCCATGAATTCCTTCGTGCTGCCGTAGCGGGGCTGGAACTGGCCCGGCCGCGGCTGTTCCGTGCCGTAGACGAGCAGGCGCACGGCGCGGAAGAAGGCGTCGTCGCCGATCAGGCCGCGCAAGGTGTGCAGCACCAGCGCCCCTTTCACATAAATATCGCCGCCCGGTCCGCCCTTCTTCAGGTCGTAGACTTCCTCCTCGGTTTTCGGCTTGCCCGAGACCATGGGCGCCTTGTTGACGATGCCGGCGCGCATGTGCTGCAATGAAGCAAAATATTCCTGCTCGCCCCGCAGATATTGCATGTACAGCGCTTGCATGTATGTGCCGAAGCCTTCGTGCAGCCACATGTCGTCCCAGTTGCTGTTGGTGAGCTGGTTGCCGAACCATTCATGGGCAAACTCATGCTGCAGCAATTCATCGTAGCCATAGCTGGTCTTGGCGAATTTGTTGCCATAGGCATTGATGGTCTGGTGTTCCATGCCCTTGTGCGGGGTTTCGGCGATGCCGGCTTTTTCATCGCCAAACGGGTAGGGGCCGATGACGCTTTCAAAAAAGTCCAGCATGGGCGGCAATTCCGCGAACAGGGCGCCCGCCTTGGCTTCGCTTTCCGGCAAATACCAGAATTGCAGGGGGATGCGGTTGCCGTAGCGGCTCGCATAGTCGCCCTGCAGGCTGCGGTAGGGCGCCACGTTGAGGGCAATGCCGTAGGTGCTCGGATGTTTGGCGCGCCAGTGCCAGGTGCGCCAGCCGTCGGCCTCATCCATGCCGAGCGCGACGCCGTTGCCGGCCGCCACCAGCGGCGCCGGCACCTGGATGTGCTGGTCGATCAGCTGCGCCTTGCCCATCGGGTGGTCGATGCAGGGCCAGAACAGGTCGCAGCCCTCGCCTTGCACGGCGCTGGCGATCCACGGCGCGCCATCGGCCGTGCTCGACCACACCATGCCGCCATCCCACGGCGCTTTCACGGCGACGTGCGGCACGCCGTGGTAGACGACGCGGATGGTGGTGCGCGCGCCTGCCGCGATGGTGGCCGGCAGGGTCATGCTCAGGCGCCCGTCCGGGTTGGCATAGTCCCGCGGCGGCAGCGCCTTGCCGTCGACTTCGACGGCGTCGACGGGCAGGTTGCGGTCGAGGTCCAGCGCGAAACGCGTGATTGGCCGCGTGGCGAGGAAGGTCAGGCGGGCGTCGCCGGCAATGCTGCGTTTGGCCGGGTCGATGCGCAGGGTCAGGTCGGCGTGTTCGAACACCACCGCCAGCTGTTCCGGCGTGCGTTCGGCGCCCGAATTGAGCGTGTAGGCGGTGGGCGGGCGCGTGGCGCAGGCGCTGAGCAGCAGGCAGGACAGCAGCAGGGGAATGTGTTTCATGGTGGGCGCGCGGCGAGTGAGCGGAACACCGATTGTAGTGTTAAGAGACAACGTTGTCGTTTGGAAATTTCAAGGTGCCGATGCGGCAAGCATGGCCGCCGTTGAGAAATGTCATAGGCTCCAAACTGCACTGACGTAATCTTGCTGAGCGGCCCTGAAGTGCCGCTAGGAAAGGAAGCGCCATGGACAGCGAACAGCCGGAAGTCGTGGAAAGCAGGGCAGAGGTGGCGGCGCCGTTGCCCTCCCTGCCGCAATTGATCGCAGCGCTGCCGCCAAAAGGTGCGTGTTGGTATTGCGACAAGCCGCTCGACGCCGTGCGCCGTTTCTGTTGCAAGAGTTGCGGCGTGGCGTATGCGGAAGAGGCGCTGTACAACAGCTGAGCGGTAGCGAACTGTGCGCTAGCGGCGCCGCAGCAGCGCCGCCAGGGCGCCGTCGAAGTCGAACTCGTGCGCGGCGGCCGCCACTTCCTGGTAGACGTTGACGCCGAGACTGGCTGCCAGCAGGCTGGCCGAGTTTTCCAGGATGTCGATGGCGGCGCCGTCGCCTTCGCGCAGATGGCTGGCCAGGCGCGCCAGCAGCAGCTGGA
Source organism: Janthinobacterium sp. GW821-FHT03A03 (assembly GCF_059421435.1). Taxonomy (NCBI): domain Bacteria; kingdom Pseudomonadati; phylum Pseudomonadota; class Betaproteobacteria; order Burkholderiales; family Oxalobacteraceae; genus Janthinobacterium; species Janthinobacterium sp. GW821-FHT03A03. Next base: position 58,837 of record NZ_JBWKUZ010000024.1, read on the forward strand.
TGGCCGGCGCGGCCGGGTTGGGCGCCACGTCCTGCGCCGCCGTATGGCTAGCTTCCGGCGTGCCCAGCATGGAGCTGACGGCTCTTAGTAATTGATCTTGCGCAAGTTCCAGCTGCAGCATTTGCCGCGCCAGGTCCGGCGCCTGCGCGCGCAGGGCCGCCTCCAGGCTTGCCGACAGGCTGTGCACCTGGCGCGCGCCTATCATGCCGGCCGCGCCCTTCAGGGTATGCGCCCTCAGGCGCGCGGCGGCGTAATTGCCGGCGTCGAATTCGCTGCGGATCTGGCACGGCGTGGTGCCGTGGTCATGCAGGAAGCGGCGCAGGATTTTCAGGTACAGCAGGCGGTCGCCCATGATACGGCCCAGTCCGTTCTCGACATCGAGAACGCGGACCATGTCGGAAGCCGCAACAGCGGCCTCATCATCGCAAGTGGCGTGTGGTTTCATCATGCCCGGTGTGCAGAGAGCCCCAAAACTTGTCAATGGCAATAAAGCAGGAAGCACTATTTTACATCCAGTCGTACTCGGCACTGCGCCCGCTTGACGCCAGCCTGCCGCCTAGCGTGTCGTGAAGGACCAGGTGCGCGTGAGGTCGGCGCCATTGACTTTGCCGATGAAACTCACGTCATAGGTGGTGGCCCCGTTCAGGGGCGCCAGCGGGATGATGGCGGCGGCCGAAACGGGCGTATGCGCATCGCTGTCGCTCCTGAGCAGGCGCACCGGCAGGTCCGTGGCGCTGCCCCGCTGGCGCACGCTGAACGTGGCCACGTTGACGACGGCGCCATAGTTGGCGTGCACGCTGATCGGGTAGCCCACCACGTCCTGGTTCGGCACGGGATCGGGGGATTCGTTATCGCTGGAAAAGCTAACGGCGACCTTCTGCTGGCCGCTGAACGGGTAGGTGACGATCTGCCCCGCCGTCAGTCCGGGGCCGTAGCTGCTGTTGCCGGCCAGGTCCGTGGTGAAATACGCATAGCCGCTGTTGTTGACGGCGGCGCCCGCGCCGCCTTCCTTGAACAGGGGCTCGAAAATGACGAAGCGGTGATAGATGGCCGTGATCAATTCCTCGGCCAGGTAAAAGCCCGAGGTATTCGCGGCGCCGGCGATGACTTCGCCCTGCAGCGTGGTGACGACGTAGCCCGCCTTGGCCAGGCGGTCGCCCAGCTTGACGCCGGTAAAGCCGGGCTTGCCCAGGACTTGCTCGTGCGCCACAACATTGTTGAGGTTAAGATAGTTGGAATGGCCGAGGGCGGCGCTGTCGATCAGGCTATTGCGCGCCAGCGGTGCCAGGCCCGTCTGGCCGCGCCGGTAATTGAACCAGTTGAAGCCATCGGTGGCGATATTATTGCTGAGGACGGGCGCGCCCGGTTCCTGGGTCAGCTGTCCTGCCGGCGTCGAGGTGCCCACCGACGGATTGTCGCCGCTGCCGCCGCCGCAGGCGCTCAGCAGTGCTACGACCAGGAAGGCGGGGAGGCTGTGTTTCCAACGCGATAACGAGGCTATCAAGCTGACTCCTGTCTGGTGAGTGGGACGTCATGCCGCCCCGTGAAACGATTCTAAGGCATTTTTATATGCCGTAGAGCATCCATGAAAAGATATGTCGCGCGCCCGTGCGCCGACGGCGCCGCGGCCGCGCAGGGTAGAATGAGCATAATGCACCGTTTGCTCTTGCGCCGTTTTATTCCCGCTACCTTGATTGCCCATAAATTTGAATACATTGCCCAAGTCGCGCCTGCAGCGCGCCAAATACGCCTTGCCCAGCATGGTGACTTTGCTGTCGATAGCCTGCGGTTTTGCCAGCATCGTCATTTCCGTCGATAACGCCGGTACCGGCGACCCGGCCGACTACCGGCTGGCCGCCGCGCTGCTGGTGCTGGCCGGCGTCTTCGACGCCCTCGACGGCTACGTGGCCCGGCTGACGAACACCAGCTCGCAGTTCGGCGTGCAGCTCGATTCCATCGCCGACGTGATGAATTTCGGCTGCGCCCCGGCAGTCTTGTTGTATTGCTATGGCTTCGTGCAGATGGGCGTGCATGATCCGCTGCTGCTGCGCTTTGGCGGCATGGCCAGCTTCTTCTTTGTTGCCTGCGGCGCCATGCGCCTGGCGCGCTTCAATGTGAACGTGGGGCATACCGACCCCATGTATTTTGTCGGCATGCCGATCACGGCCGGCGCCGCCTGCGTGGCGGCCGTGGTGGTGGCCTGGCCGGCGCCCATCGATTCAACCTTGCACAGCTATCTGATCATGCTGCTGCTCGTCGGCGTGGGCAGCCTGATGGTGTCGACCTTGCGCTTCCCCAGCTCCAAGCAAAAGAAAAGCCTGGCCGCGCTGCTGGTGCTGATCGCCGCCGTCGCCCTGCTGGTCTGGCTGAAGACCAGTTTCTTCGCGCTCTTCTTCGCCGTCTACATCGCCGCCACCCTGGCCCTGAACCTGGCGTGGCACCTGGGCTGGCGCGGCATTGCGCTACCTCAAGTATTCAACGACCCGGACGAGATTGATTAAACGTTAAGCCACCTCATGCCCGCGCGCGGCGCGCAGGATGGCGAACCAGTCGCTGCGGCTGAGCGTGAACTGCGTGCCTTCCACGGCCACGCCCACCGCTTCGATGCGGCCCGTGCCCGTCAGCGGCAGGGGCCGGCAAGGCAGTTGCATGATCCAGGCGAACACCACGCTGGCAAACGGGCGCTGCAGCTGGTCGGCGATCTGCTTGATGACATTGCGCAAATTCTCCACGTTCGCGTCGCCGCCCTGGAACAGGCGGCCGCCCGCCAGCGGCGACCAGATCATCGGCGCCACCCCCACGTCCTGCAAGCCGTCGAAGGTTTCGTCGAACAGGGGCGCCACATGCAGCGGCGAAAATTCCACCTGGTTCGTCACCAGCGGGAAGCGCCGGTGCAGGCACTCGAACTGGTGGCGGCTGAAGTTCGACACGCCAAAGTGCAGCACCTTGCCGTCGCGCCGCAATTGCGTGAAGGCGCCGGCGATTTCGTCGAAATCCATCAGCGGATCGGGACGGTGGATCAGCAGCAAGTCCAGGCGGTCCGTGTGCAGCTGGCGCAGGGTGTGCTCCACGGAACTGGTGATGTGCGCCGCGCTCGTGTCGTAATGCTGGATGGCGTGGCCGGGGCGGTGCGGCGAGAGCAGCTTGATGCCGCACTTGCTGACCAGCTCCATCTTCTCGCGCAAGCCCGGCTGCAGGGCCAGCGCTTCGCCGAACAGGCCTTCGGCGCTGTAATCGCCATAGATGTCGGCATGGTCGAAACTGGACACGCCCAGCGCCAGGCATTGCTCGATGAAGGCCAGGCGCTGCTGCGCCGACATATTCCACTCGCCGATGCGCCACATGCCGGCAACGATGCGCGACAGGTCGGGGCCGTTGCTGCTCAAACGGCTGCGCGGCGCTTGCAGGCTGGCGGGAGATGCATGGCTCATGGGCTGGCTTTCTGGTAGTGGAGAGGAAGGACTCGCCACGATTATAGCCAGCTACGCTACAGCATGCTGCGGATAAAGCGGCAGCAACGCTCCTGCAGGGCGCCGTTGAGCACGCCGCCCAGCTGCATCTGGTAGACGAGCGCCGATTGCAGCATGAAGGCAAACAGGCGCAGGTCGAGGTCGGCGCGCACGCCGATCTGCGTCAGGCGCTGCACCACGAGGGCGATCCACGGCGCGACGATCTGTTCGCGAAAGCGCTGCTGCGCCGCCGCATCGTCGTGGATCAGCACCAGTAAATCGCAGGTGAAGCGGCCATCGGCGTTCAGGTTGTCGAAGATGCGCGCGCAGATCGCCTCGATTTCCTGGCCGTCCGGCATGTCGAGCGCGCGCTGCAGCTTTTCCGCCGTGCGCTTGACGAGCGCGTCAAGCAGCATGTCTTCGCGCCGCGGCCAGCGCCGGTAAATCGTCTGGCGCCCCACGCCGGCCACGTCGGCCACCATCTGTATCGTCACCGCTTCCAGCCCATGCTGGCGCACCAGCATGACGATCGCTTCCAGTACCGCATCTTCCACGCCCGCCTTGCGCGGGCGGCCACGCGCCACTGCCTCTTTTTTGATCACGTCTAGCCTGTCTCTGAAGGTTTCTTTTAATTATGGTACGATGCGCACCGTAAATGCAAAGCTAGCGCTTGTCAATCACGTTGGTCAATTAACCAACAGATTGTCGTGCCGCGCCGCGATACCCCAGTCATCTCTACGTGAAATCTGCCATCTGCGCGGCGCGTGCCCGCATTTTCTTTCTGACTCCCACATCCATCACTGTGGCGGCTCGCGCCGCCTGAGGAAAACCTATGAAAATCATCGGGATTTCGCCCCATCGGCGTAACTTCTTGCGCAAGGCCGTCGGCGCTGCGCCTGCCGTGGCCTTGCTGGCCGGCGCCGGCGGCGGCCTGGCCATGGCCGTCTCCAAGGACCAGCCGGCCTACAAACCGCGTTTTTTCGACGCCACCGAATGGGCCACCCTGACGGCGCTGGTCGACCGGCTGATCCCGGCCGACGCCGAAGGGCCGGGCGCGCTGGAAGCGGGCGCGCATGAATTCATCGACGCGCAGATGAACACGCCTTACGCGTATGGCGCGCTGTGGTACATGCAGGGGCCGTTCGTGCCGTCGATCGAACAGTTCGGCTACCAGTTCCACATGGCGCCGCGCGAGCTGTACCAGAGCGCCCTGGCCGGCGTCAACACGGCCGTCAACCGGCAGTTTGGCAAGCCTTTCGTGCAATTGGCCGCGGCCGAGCGCGACGCCGTCATCACGCAATTGCAAAAGGGCACCCTGGACATCGGCGCAGTGCCGGCCAAGGTCTTTTTCAACCAGCTGCTGCAAAACACGCGCGAAGGCTATTTTTGCGACCCCGTGCACGGCGGCAACAAGGACATGCTGGCCTGGAAGATGGTGGGCTTTCCTGGCGCGCGCGCCGACTACATGGACTGGGTGGAACAGTATGGCAAGAAATACCCGTTGCCTCCAGTATCCATCGCCTGAAAACGTCCATGGCGGCGTTGCACTGCCTGGTCGTACTAGCGTACTGCCTGCGGCAATGCGCCTTGCCCTGAACCTTTTCAGTTATTCGTAGCAGATCAAAGAAAAAGAAAAACCATCATGAGTGATATCAAACCCGATGTAACAATGAAGCCTGTCGATGCCGTGATTGTCGGCTTCGGCTGGACCGGCGCCATCATGGCCAAGGAATTGACGGAAGCGGGCCTGAACGTGGTCGCGCTGGAACGCGGCGAGTACCGCGACACCTATCCCGACGGCGCCTATCCGAAGACCCTCGACGAGCTGACCTATATCCAGCGCAGCAAGCTGTTCCAGGATATGTCGAAGAGCACGTTCACCTTCCGCCACAGCATCACGGGCGTGGCCGTCCCCTACCGCCAGATCGGCGCCTTCAAGCCCGGCACGGGCGTGGGCGGCGCGGGCTTGCACTGGTCGGGCATGCACTGGCGCGTCCTGCCGGAAGAACTGCAGATCCGCAGCCACTACGAACGCCGCTACGGCAAGAAATTCATTCCCGAAGGCATGACGATCCAGGACTTTGGCGTGACTTACGCCGAGCTGGAGCCGCACTTCGATTTCGTCGAAAAAGTCTTCGGCACCTCGGGCCAGGCGTACAAGGTCAACGGTATCGTCGTCGGCGACGGCAATGTGTTCGAGGGCGACCGCTCCGACAATTACGCGCTGGCGCCGCAAAAAGTGCCGTACACGGCAGAACTGTTCCGCCGCGCCGCCAAGGCCGTCGGCTACCACCCCTTCGTCAACGCCTCGTCGAACGCGTCCGGCCCGTACACGAACCCGTATGGCTGCCAGATGGGGCCGTGCAACTTCTGCGGTTTCTGCTCCGGCTACGCCTGCTATAACTATTCCAAGGCTTCGCCCAACGTCAACATCATGCCGGCCTTGCGCATGGTGGCCAATTTCGAATTGCGCGCCAACTGCAACGTGGTGCGCATCAACCTCGACGACAGCAAAAAACGCGCCACGGGTGTGACCTATATCAATGCGGACGGCAAGGCCGTCGAGCAACCGGCCGAGCTGGTCATCGCCAGCGCGTTTGCCTACAACAATGCGCATCTGTTCCTGCTGTCGGGCATCGGCAAGCCGTACGACCCCGTCAGCAACGAGGGCGTGGTGGGGCGCAATATCGCCTACCAGATGATGTCGACCATCCAGACTTTCTTCAAGGAAGACACAAACACGAACCCGTTCATCGGCGCCGGCGGCACGGGCGTCGCGCTCGATGACTGGAATGGCGACAATTTCGACCATGGCCCGCTGGGCTTCGTGGGTGGCTCGCCCGCCTGGTGCAACCCGGCCGGCTCGAAGCCGATCTCGGGCATTGCCACGCCGGACGGCACGCCCGCCTGGGGCGCGGCCTGGAAGAAGGCCGTCAAGAAGAGCTATCTGAACACGGTCTCGTTCGATTGCCATGGCGCCAACATGACTTACCGCGACTGCTATGTCGACCTCGACCCGACCTACACGGACAAGTATGGCCAGCAATTGCTGCGCTTTACCTTCGACTGGAAGGAAAACGACATCAAGATGAGCCGTTTCGTCACCGACAAGATGATGAAGGTGGCCGAGGCCATGAATCCGGAATCGATCAAGGTTGCCGTCAAGAGCGTGGGCGACCACCTCGATCTGCGCAACTACCAGACCACGCACTGGGCGGGCGGCACGGCCATGGGGGCGGACCGCAGGACCAGCGTCGTCAACCGCTACCTGCAAAGCTGGGACGTGCACAACGTGTTTGCCGTCGGTTCCAGCGTGTTCCCGGTCGGCATAGGCTACAACCCGACGGGCCTGGCCTGCGCGCTGACCTACTGGTCGGCCAAGGCCATCCGCGAGCAATACCTGCAAGATCCCCGTCCCCTGGTCGCTTGATAAAGAACAAGAAGATGAACAACACATTCACCCATACCGTGGGCGCGCTGCTGCTGGCGCTCGCCTCCGGCACCGTCCTGTCTGCCACCACGGCCGCCACCACTCCGAATGCCCAGCTGATACGCCAGGGCGAATACCTGGCCCGCGCCGGCGACTGCATCGCCTGCCACACGGCCGGCACGCAGGGTAAACCGTTCGCGGGCGGCCTGGGCATGGAAACGCCGATCGGCAAGGTGTATTCCACCAACATCACGCCCGATAAAAAGGCCGGCATCGGCGACTGGAGCTTTGCCGATTTCGACAAGCTGATGCGCACCGGCGTGACCAAGCACGGCTACACCGTGTATCCGGCCATGCCCTATCCCTCGTATTCGCGCCTGAGCGAGGCGGACATGCAGGCGCTGTACGCCTATTTCATGCATGGCGTGAAGGCGGACCCGACGCCGAACAAGGCGGCCGACATTCCGTGGCCATTGTCGATGCGCTTTCCGCTGACCATCTGGCGCTGGGCGTTTGCCCCCACGCCGCAGCCGTATAAAACGCCGGCCACGGGCGACGCGCAATTGCTGCGCGGCGCCTACCTGGTGCAGGGCCTGGGCCACTGCGGCGCCTGCCACACTGCGCGCGGCGTGGGCATGCAGGAAAAATCGCTGACGGATGCGGGTAATACCACCTTCCTGGCGGGCGGCGGCGTGATCGACGGCTGGTCCGTACCCTCCCTGCGCAATGAGCATGGCGGCGGTCTGGCGCGCTGGAGCACGAACGATATCGTCGAATTCCTGAAGACGGGCCGCAACGGCCATACGGCGTCGTTCGGCGCCATGAACGACGTGGTGGCCCATTCCATGCAGCACATGACGGATGGCGACCTGGCGGCCATGGCGAAATACCTGAAGTCCCTGCCGCCGTCGAAGCCCGGCACGCCGGCCTTCGTGGCGGACGAGAAACTGGGCAAGCAATTGTTCAGCGGCATCGTCAACTCGCAGGGCGCGCAGCTGTACCTGGACCGCTGCGCCGGCTGCCACCGCTCCGACGGCAAGGGCTACGACAAGGCCTTCCCTGCGCTGGCCGGCAACGCCGTGCTGCAGACGAATGATCCCACCTCGGCGATCAACATCGTGCTGTCGGGCGGCGCCGTGCCGGCCACGCGCACGGCGCCGTCGGCGCTGACGATGGCGCCGTATGCGGATATTTTCAATGATGAGCAGACCGCGCAGGTGGTGACCTTCATCCAGACCAGCTGGGGCAACCGCGGCACGCCCGTGACGGCGGCGCAGGTGGCCAAGGTGCGCAAGGTGGCCGTGCCGGTGACGGCGTCGCAGACGGAAGCGACGTTTGCCGCTGGCCGCCACGGCACCTTCCCGCCCGTGGCGCGCCAGCCGCACCTGAAGGATGCGCCGCAGAAGTAATTTGACATAGCGCAAGACGAAAAAAATGCCCGCAGCATCTGCGGGCATTTTTTATGGGGAGTGCTGACTGCTTATTTCATCCACAGACGCATCGAATCCCAGGCGCGGCCGAAGATGGTTGCCTGGTTGATCGGTTCCAGCGCCACGACAGGCAGTTCCAGCAGGACCTTGTCGTCGACCATCATTTTCAGCTTGCCGACAGGCGCGTTTTCAGCCAGCGGCGCGACCAGCGGGTCCTTGCGTTCCAGCACAGGTTTCATCTTGGCAGCCGTGCCTTTTGGCACAGTGACGAGCACGTCGCGGGCGAAACCGATTTTCACGGTGCCTTTCGAGCCTTTCCACACTTCCGGCGTGGCCACGGCCTGGCCCTTCGAGTACAGCTTGACCGTATCGAAGTTCTGGAAGCCCCAGTTCAGCAGCTTCTGGCTTTCCTGCGTGCGCGCCTGGTCGGACGAGGTGCCCAGCACCACGGAGATCAAACGGCGCTCGCCGGTGCCGCCCGGACGGCGGGCCGAGGCGATCATGCAATAGCCGGCCGCTTCCGTGTGGCCCGTCTTCATGCCGTCGACGGTCGGGTCCAGCCACAGCAGGCGGTTGCGGTTAGGCTGGGTGATCTTGTTATAAGTGAAACTCTTGATGGAATCGATTTTGTAGAATTCCGGGTAATCGGCGATCACGCGCTGGGCCAGCACGGACAGATCTTGCGCGGTGGAATAGTTATCGGGGCTGGGCAAGCCATGCGGATTGGCAAAACGCGTGTTTTTCAGGCCCATGCGCTGGGCTTCGCGGTTCATCAGTACGACGAACGTGCCTTCATCGCCGGCAACGGCTTCGGCCAGCGCCACGGCGGCGTCGTTACCCGACTGAATCATCAGGCCGTGCAGCAAGTCGTCGATCGAGACGGGCGTGGCCGGGTCGATGAACATCTTCGAGCTGCTCGAATCGACTTTCCATGCGCGCACGGACACGTTTACTTTCTGGTCCAGCGCCAGTTTCTTTTCGCGGATGGCGGCAAACGTCAGGTAGGCCGTCATGATCTTGGTCAACGATGCCGGCTCAATGCGGGCGTCCGGATCTTGCGATGCAATGATCTGGCCACTGGTGGCGTCGAGCAGCAGCCAGGACTTGGCGGCGATGGTCGGGGCTGGAACGCTCTGGGCGAAGGCGGCGGATAGGAAAAGTACACTGGAGGCCAGTGCCGCTAAAAGTTTTTTCATGGAGGCTGGTCTGCGAAAAAGATGAAGGCTGAGGGCCACGCAGTTGCTGCGTACGTGGCCGCGTGGAAAAAACGGATCAATTATAGCCGTGGAGACAGGAGTAAGCCCACACTTCAATGATCATCTGCTGCTATTGCGGGTTTGTCACCATGCCACAGTGCAATCACGAGGTTCTTGATGTGATTGAGCTTGCGGTGGAAAAAGTGGTCGGCGCCGGGGATCACGATCACGGGGATGTCTTGTGGACGGGCCCAGTCGAAAACGGCGGACAGGGGAATCGTGTCGTCCAGTTCGCCGTGGATCAAGATGGTGTCGGCCGGAATGTCGGCCATTGCCCATTTGCCTGCCGCGCTGCCGATCAGCGCCAGGCGCTCGGCGGGCGTGCCGGCGGCGGCCAGGCGCTCCTGCAGTTTCGATTGCACGAAGGTGCCGAACGAGAAACCGGACAGGGCCACGGGCAAGCCCGGGTACAGGCCGACCATGTGTTCGTATAACAGTTGCATGTCATCCGTCTCGCCCGCGCCATGGTCATGCACGCCTTCGGAAGCGCCCACGCCGCGGAAGTTGATGCGCGCCACCACGTAGCCGAGGGCGACAAAGGCGCGCGCCAGGGTTTGCGTGACCTTGTTGTCCATCGTGCCGCCGTACAGCGGGTGCGGATGGGCAACGAGGGCGATGCCGCGCGGAGTGTCTGCCGGGAAATCGAGCAAGCCTTCCATGCTGCCCGCATGGCCGGCGAGGGTAAATTTTTCCGAGTTTCTGTTCATGATGCTCATACTGGTGGCTATCTCTTAAATTGGCATTAAATCTTCAGGCGCTCGACTATTTTTCCGCCCACCAGGTGGGTATCGATGATTTCATCGATATCGCTGGTGTCGACATAGGTGTACCAGGTCGCTTCCGGGTAGATGACCAGCAGCGGGCCTTCTTCGCAGCGGTCCATGCAGCCGGCCTGGTTGATGCGGATCTTGCCCGCGCCATTCATGTCGAGTTCCTTGATGCGGCGCTTGCAATGCTTTTGCGCCGCTTCCGCGCCATGGTCGCCGCAACTGTTGCGGCCGTCTTCACGTTTGTTCATGCAGAAAAAAACGTGGCGTTCAAAATACGGTGCGTCGCTCATACTGATCTCCTGCTGATTCATCAATGCGCCATGATAGCGCTTATGGGTGGTCTTCGCGACGCTGGCGCTGCACATCGTCCTGCCGGTTCAGGCGGTGCGAGGGCAGGCACAGGAACCACAGGGCCATGAAGGGCCACAGCAAGGCGAGAAATTGCGCCGCGCCGTTAAAGTTGAGGAACTTGCCCTGCACCCAGCCTTGCAAGGTTGACATGAAATACGGATTGATCGGCGTCGTATTCACCATTACCAGGCTCAGCAGCAAGGTGGCGGCCGCGATGCGGCGCTGCGCCACGTGCGGCGCGAACGCCAGGCCGCCGAGCATGATCAGGCCGATCAAAAAGCCGCCCTGGGCGCCCGGCGTGATCCAGACGAAGGCGTTTTGCGGCGAAAACAGCAGCGCGCTGGCCATCGAGCGCACGACCAGGGCGGCGGCGATCAGGGTCAGCATCAGGATGGCGCGGGGCGCGGCGCGCCGCAGCAGGCACAGCAAGGTGAGTACGGCGCCCGTCATGCCGCAAGCCGTGATGATGGTTTCCGATAGCCAGTATTGCTCGACCGTCAATACCAGATCGGGTCGCAGGTAGGCGGCCAGGTCGATGTCCATGCCCATCAGGGTGGAGGCCCAGTCCGACAGGATGGGCAGCAGCTGGCCCAGGCCGAACAGATAGCCTTGCGGATAGATTTGCGCCAGCGGCCACAGCGCCACCAGCACCAGGCCCTGGCTCGCGTGCTGGGCAAACCAGCGCTGGCGCAGGCGGTACAAATGGCTGTGGTCGAGCAGTTTGCGCGCCGTCAAGGCGCCGATGATGGAGCCGAGGCAGCAGCCGGCCGCATTCGTATAAAAATCGAGGTTCGACGAGACGCGGCTGGGCAGATAGGTTTGCACGGCTTCCATGCTGCCGGAAATCAGCATGCCGCATAGGCTGGCGACGATAACGGCAAAGAAACCAGTGATCCTTGGAAACAGCGAGTACACGATCAGCGCGCCCAGGGGGATGTAGCCGACGACGTTGACGCCCACGTCAAAGCCCGTCCAGTAGCGGGGCATGCGCGTGTTTTCCAGGAAGGTCAGCGGCGACAGGCCATTGCTGTGCCAGCCCGTGAACGGAAACCAGCTGGCATACACGATCAGGAAGACGTAGGCGAGCAGGGTCGCGCGCGACACGGGCGAGGAACGGACGGGCGGCAGCGCCGCCGCCGGGCTGGCTGGGGGGGCGGGGTCGGTCATTCTTTCGGGATATTCAGCGTGCCCAGCCAGGTGAGCAGGTCGGCGGCGATGGCGTCCGAGGCCGCCGCCAGCGCCTGCGCGCCGCCTTGCGCGTCGGCGCTGCCGGCCGGGCCGCTGCGGCTGAAGGTTTTCTGGTCGATCAGGCGGTGGCCGCGAAACAGCGAGGCGCGCAGCGACACATGGCCGCTGCTTTGCGTCTGCGTGTCAAAAGCTTGCGAAAAATCATCAACGTCGATGCGCAGCAGCGGGATGCCGGCGGCCGCGTCCGTGGTCGACAGGACTTTCACGCCGCTCTGCGCCACGCGCGTCTTCAGGCGCTGGCTCAATAGTTGCAGCGGCGGCGTGTTCCAGCGGTTGTAGGCGTAGGGCCGCGATTGCTGCGCGTCGGCGTACAGCAGGCGGTAATACATGCGCTGGCTGTCCAGCCACGAGGGGCCATTGGCGTCGGCGATGACCAGCACGGGCACGGCTGGCGCGGTCGCCGGTGCGGCCGCCTGCGGCGCGGCCGGGCCGAAATCATAGAAAGTGGGCACGGGGCCGCGGCTGGCGCAGCCGCCCAGCAGGACGGCGCCGGCCAGGATGAGTGCGCTGAGATGGCGTGGGATAGGCATGCGGTGTTCTCCTTATTTGCCGGGTGCCGAAAAACCGGGCTCGCCCGGGCCGGGCGGGATGTCTGGGGCGCCGAACAGGATGCTCTGCGGCTGTTCATTGAGCGTGCTCATGGTGGTTTTCAGGGCGCGCATCGAGGAACGCGCCTCGCCGCTCAGCTCGATTACCTGGGGCAGGACTTCCAGCGACACGCCATTGGCCACCGTTTCCACGGAATGGCCGACCCGGTCGACCGTGCCATTGACCTTCTCGAGCACGCCGCCTGGCGCCTGGATGTCGTTGCCGAGTTTTTTCCAGGTGGCCGTCAGGTCCGACACGTTCTTGCTGGCCGTACTGACGGCCGTCAAGGTTTGCCGCGTCTGTTCCGTCAGTTGCGGCAGTTGCGTCAGGGTCGGTTCCAGCTGCTGCGGTATGGCGCCAAAGGCCTTGGCTGCCTTGCCCACTTCAGTGAAGGCGCCCAGCATGGCGGCCTGGTTTTCCGGACTCAGCAGATTATTCACCTTGTTGGTGATCTGCTCGGCCTGGTCGAGGATGCGCTTGCCGCGTTTTTCCAGCTGGTCCAGCAAGCCGGCGCGCAGGGGGATCAGCGACGGCTTGTCCTTGCTGGTGCCCAGCAGTTTTGAGCCCACGTGCTCGTCGTCGAGCTGGATGTAGGCGATGCCCGTCACGCCCTGGTAGCCGAGGGTGGCAAAGGTGGTGTTGGTGACGGGGGTATCCGGCGCCACGCTGATGTGCACGAGGATCTGCCCCGCCTTTTGCGTGTCGAAATCGATGGCGTCGACCTTGCCCACTTCCAGGCCCCGGTAGCGCACGGTCGCCTGCGGGTTCAGGCCCGGCACGGACAGGGTGGTGGCGAGCAGGTAGGGAACGCGTTCCACGCGGTCGCGGTTGAACCAGACGCCGAACAGGATGGCGGCCACGAGCAGGGTGAGTGTAAAAAATCCCGTCATCAGGGCATGTGATCTGTTTTCCATTACTTCTCCGCTTTCTTGTCAGTGCCGGCGTCGTCGCCTGGCTGTGCGGCCTTGGCTGCCGCCTGTTTTTCGTCCAGGACGGCCAGTGCGCGCTTGCCGCGGTCGCCGAGGAAAAATTGCTTGATGAACGGGTGGTCCACTTCGATCACCTCGCGCGTGGGGCCGATGGCGATCACATGCTTTTCCGCCAGCACGGCGATGCGCGTGGACAGGGCGAACAAGGTGTCGAGGTCATGCGTGACCATGACGACGGTCAAGCCCAGCTCGCGGTGCAGTGACTGGATCAGCGATACAAAACTTTCCGACAGGTCCGGGTCCAGGCCCGCCGTCGGTTCGTCGAGGAATAATAATTTCGGTTCCAGCGCCAGGGCGCGCGCCAGGGCCACGCGCTTGATCATGCCGCCCGACAAGTCCGACGGCATCTTCAGCGCATGTTCCGGGCCCAGGCCCACCATATTCATTTTCAGTAGTACCGCGTCGTGGATCAGCGCCTCGGGCAGCACGCGCAATTCGCGCATGGGCTGGGCCACGTTGTCGAACACGGTCAGCGCCGAATACAGGGCGCCTTGCTGGAACAGCATGCCCCAGTGGTTGCGCAATTGCTGCAGCTGGTCGGAACTTGCCTTGTTGATATCTTCGCCAAAGACTTTGACGCAGCCGCGCGCCGGATGTTCCAGGCCCAGCATCTGGCGCAGCAGCACCGTCTTGCCCGTGCCGGAGCCGCCCACGATGGAGAGGATTTCGCCCCGTTCGATTTCCAGGTTCAAGTCCTGGTGCACGACGGTGCGGCCGAACTTGGTCCACAAGTTGGTGATTTCCACCACGGGCGCGCTGCCGTGCAGGTTGAACTGGCCTTCCTTGCCCTCGCTCGCCTTGCAAGCGGTATCGTTATCGGGCATCAATATCCCACTCCATTGAAGACGATGGCGAACACGGCGTCGGCCAGGATCACCACGGTGATGGCCGTGACGACGGCGGTGGTGGTGCCGCGCCCCAGGCTTTCCGTATTGGCCTTGATGCGCAGGCCGAAGTGGCAGGAGACGAGGGCGATCAGCATGCCGAAGATCACGCCCTTGCCCAGGCCGATCATGTAGTTGGCCAGCGGCACGGCGTCGGGCAGCTTCTGGATGAAGTAGCGCGCCGACAGATTCAATTCCACCTTGGCCGCCACCATGCCGCCGATCAGCGCGGCCGTATCCGTCCAGATGACGAGCAGGGGCATGGAGATGGCCAGGGCCAGCACTTTCGGCATGATCAGGCGGAAACCGTGCGAAATGCCCATCACCAGCATGGCGTCGAGCTCTTCCGTGACGCGCATGACGCCCAGCTGGGCCGTGATGGACGAGCCGGAGCGGCCGGCCACGAGGATCGCCGCCAACAGCGGCCCCAGTTCGCGGATGACGCTCATGCCCAGCAGGTTGACCAGATAAATATCGCCGCCAAAGGCGCGCAGCTGCTGCGCCGACAGATAAGACAGCACGACGCCGATCAGAAAGCCGACCAGGGCCGTGATGCCCAGCGCCTGGAAGCCCGCATGAAAGATATTGGCGGAAATTTCACGCCACGGCCCGCGCATGGGATGGCGCGCGAAGCGGCCGATATCCTGCGTCACCTGGCCGACAAGGGCAATAAAGCCCTTCAAATGTTCGAAAAACAGCAAAATGGCCATGCCCAGCTTCATCACGGGCGTGAGGCGGTTGGCGCGCGAGGGCGGCGTTTGCAGCGGTCCCGTTGCTTCGATGCGCCGGAAAAACTCTTCCAGCGACGGCGCCAGGGTCAGCTGCGCGGGGCGCCGCTTGCCCCACGCATTCCAGAACAGCTGGGCGCCGATATGGTCCATGCTGTCGATCTGCGACAGATCCCAGTGGGCATTGGCGTCGCCCTGCAGGGGCTTGAGCTGGGCGTCGATGGCCTTGATGGCATTGTCATGCGCCAGCGCGTGCACCTGCCAGGTGCCGCTGGCAGTGACCAGGGCTCCCTGTTGGGAGCTGGTCTGGGAGAGGGTCAGTTTCGGCGATTGTACAGTCGGCATCGTGCCAGTTTAAGGGAGAATGGCGCAGACCGCCACCGATGTTCAATCGCCGTCCGCTCAGGACGCCAGGTGGCGCGCCTGCCGCTGCGGCAGGGCGACGTCCGGGCGCACCTTGCTTGTTTCGGCCGGTTTGACGTGCGCGGCCGCCTGCGCGCCGCCCGCGTAGTCGCTGGCCACGAGGGCATTGGCCTCGAGCGCGCTCATGCCGCGCGTCTGCAGCCATTGCGCCACCAGCTTGGCCAGGCGTTCCATGGCGATGCGGTGGGTGGCGTCCGTGTGGGCGTACAGCCAGTTCGAAAAGTCCATGAAGTTTTCAAACGGCGCGTCACCGAGCATCCATTGCACCGTATTGGCGAAGCGGCCCGAGTTGGCCACCAGGTCCCAGTAGCGGGCGAAGCGCACGAGGCGCTGCATGCTCATGAAATCGAGCTGCTTATTGGCCAGGATGGTGTACGGCGGGTGCGGGTCGAACACCATGCCGAAATTCTCCGTGTGGCGGATGATGGGCGTGCCGCGCAGCCGCTTCAAGATGCCGAACTGGATTTCATGCGGTTTCAGGGCCACCAGCTTGTTGAATCCGGCCGCAAAGCTCGCCTCATCCTCGCCCGGCAAGCCGGCGATCAAGTCCACGTGCAAGTGGGCGTTTGATTCTTCGCAAAGCCAGCGGATGTTATCGGCCGCCTTTTGATTATCCTGCTTGCGGCTGACCAGCGATTGCACGTCCGGATTGAAACTCTGGATGCCGATCTCGAATTGCAGCGCGCCGGGCGGGAACTTGCTGATGCCTTCTTTCAAGGCGTCGGGCAGGTGGTCGGGCACCAGCTCGAAGTGGGCATAGATGGGATCGTTGGGATTAGCTTCGATCTTATCGAGAAAGAACTGCATGATCTTCAAACTGGTCTTGATGTTCAGGTTGAAGGTGCGGTCGACGAATTTGAACAGGCGGGCACCGCGCGCATGCAGGGATTCCATCTCGGCCAGGAAGTTCTCCAGGGCAAAGGGCCAGGCCGTCTTGTCCAGCGCCGACAGGCAGAATTCGCACTTGAACGGGCAGCCGCGCGACGCTTCCACGTAAATCGTGCGGTGGCGGATATCGTCGTCTGTATACAAGGAGTAGGGCAGCTGCAGTTCCGCCAGCGGCGCCTGCACGCCCGCATGGATCTTCATCAGCGGTTTCGGGCCGTTGAGGATTTCGCCGCACAGCTTGGGGAAGGTGACGTCGCCCCAGCCCGTGATCAGGTAGTCGGCCAGCCTGACGATTTCCTGCTCGCCAGCCTCATGCGACACTTCCGGCCCGCCCAGCACGATGATGACCTCGGGCGCCACGCGCTTGAGCATGGCCACCAGTTTCGTTGTTTCCTCGACGTTCCATATGTATACGCCAAAACCGACGATGCGCGGCTTGTTGATGAGGATGCGTTCGACCAGTTCCGTGGTCTTGGTGCCGATGACAAATTCCTGCAGCCGCGTCTGCGCCTGCAGCGGCCCCATATTGGCCAGCAGATAGCGCAAGCCCAGGGAAGCGTGGGTATAGCGGGCGTTCAGGGTGGAGAGCAGGATGGTCATGACGGGTGCGAATCGGGGAAAACAGCCATTTTACGCTGCGCACGACGATTTATCGGGATAAAGCTTGCTTAGTAGCACGGATTTGGCTATAGTTCGCCTCCCCAATGAGACGCAGCGGTTTTAGCGAAACAAAGGGCGCCGGAAACGGCAAAAAAGAAGGAGTTGACGGATGTAGCGAAATGCTTCATACTCTTCCTTCTTCGCAGCTGACAAACACAACGCTTTGTC